>NZ_JZKF01000099.1 GCF_000962825.1 Actinoplanes rectilineatus | reverse complement strand
GCCGCCCACCGGCGGCGCGCCCGGCCCGCCCCGCGCCCGCTCCCCACCGGCTCGCGTCCGCTTCCACCAGAAGACGGCCAGACGACGAACGGCGACCGAACCGTAGACGACGGCCGAACATTCTCGAGCCGTCATCCACGGCTCATCCGAAGGTCAGAAGCAACCCTGACCGACGGCCGACACCCCTGAGCCGTCGCCCAGGGCTGTCCCTCGCCCGCCGAACAGCCCTCTCCTACGGCTCAGGATCGCCAGCCGTCACCTACGGTCCGTTCGCCGATCGAGAACAACCCTCAGGGACGGCTGACGACCCCGAGCCGTCGCCGAGGGCTGGACTTCGCCCCCTGAACAACCACGAACAACGGCTCGACCAACCCAGCCGCCACCCACGGTCCACCCACCAACCGAAAGCGACCGTGAACGACGGCTGACGACCCCGAGCCGTCGCAGGTGGCTGTCGGACGTGGCGGGCGTGCCGTCCTCAACCACCGGATGGCACTAGACACCTCGCAGTCAGGGTCTGCCTCTGTGGTGATTTCGGGCGCTCAGCACGCCCGAATTCACCACACCCACAACAGCGTGGTGACTTCGGGCGTCCAGCGCGCCCGTAATCACCACACCACCACGGGTGTGGTGAATTGGGGCGTCCAGCGCGCCCGTAATCACCACACCACCACGGGTGTGGTGAATTGGGGCGTCCAGCGCGCCCGAAATCACCACGCGGATGGGCTTCGCACCCTGACCACGAAACATATCTAGCCACAACCACCGGATGGCACTGGCCGCAACCACCGGGCAGTGCCGTCCTCAGCGACCGAGGACCGGCAGTGCGTCGACGAGCCGCCCGGCGAAGGCCGCGGTGACCGGCTGGCGGGTCAGCAGTCGGTAGAGCATGGCGCCGATCAGGGACTGCGCGGTAGCCGCCGCCGCCCCGGGCCTCAACTGGCCGGCTTGTTCGCCCGCGCGCAGCCGGTCGGCGAGGGCTGCCTCCGCGGCCGCGGTGCTCTGTTCGTAGAAGCGGACCGCCACCTCGTCGCTCTCCGCCGCCGCGGCCGTGGCGGCGCGGATGAACGCGGCGGTGTCCGGGCGGTCGAACTGGGCCGCGAAGGCGCCCAGCCACACCCGCAGGTCGTGGTCCAGGTCGCCGGTGTCGGCGATCGGCGCGACGCCGTCGAACACCCGGTCGGCGAGGAGGCAGTCGGCGACCAGGGCGACCTTCGACGGGTACCACCGGTACACGGTCTGTTTGCCGGCTCCGGCCGCGGCGGCGATCCGGTCGATGGACAACTTGTCGTACCCGTGGAGGGTCAGCTCGTCCCGGGTGGCGTCCAGGATCGCCCGGCGGGTGGCCTCGCTGCGGGCGCGTCCACGCCGAACCTCCACCATGCCGAAACGCTATCAACCCCGCCCGGCCTTTTATCGAGACAAAAAGTCTCGTACATTGCCCGGACAACCGAACGAAAGTGGGAACACATGTCAGTCGTGGTGGTCATCGGGGTGGGTGGCATGGGCGAGGCGATCGCCCGACGGCAGGGAACCGGGCATCACCTGCTGCTCGCCGACTTCGACACCGGCACCCTGGAACGGGTCGCCGGCACGCTGCGCGGCGAGGGCTACACGGTGACGACCGCCCGGGTCGACGTCGCCGACCACGCGTCGGTGTCCGCGCTGGCCGGGACCGCCGCCGGGCTGGGACCGGTCACCCAGGTCGCGCACACCGCCGGCCTGTCCCCGGTGCAGGCGCCGGCCGACGCGGTCCTGCGGGTCGACCTGCTCGGCGTGGCCCTGGTGCTGGAGGAGTTCGGCCGGGTGGTGGCGCCGGGTGGCGCCGGTGTGGTGATCGCCAGCATGGCCGGCGCCCTGACGGCCGGGCGGCTGCCCGCCGAGATGGAGTCCGTCCTGGCCACCACCCCCGCCGCCGAACTGCTGGCCCTCCCCCACCTCCAGGCGGACGCCATCCCGGACGCGGCCACCGCGTACGGCGTGGCCAAACGCGCCAACCAGGTCCGGGTCCACGCGGCGAGCCTGACCTGGGGTGCCCGGGGTGCCCGCGTCAACAGCATCAGCCCCGGCGTCATCGCCACCCCGATGGGCCAGGAGGAACTCGCCGGGGCGAGCGGCGCCTCGATGCGCGCCATGATCGACGCCTCGGGCACCGGCCGGCTGGGCACCGCCGGCGACATCGCGGCCGCGGCCGCCTTCCTCCTCGGCCCGGAGTCCACCTTCGTGACCGGCACCGACCTGCTCGTCGACGGTGGCGTGGTGGCCGCCGTCCGGTCCGGCGCGCTGGCGTTGCCCGGCTGACGACGGGACCGGGCTTTCCCCGTACCCCGGAGAAAGCCGTCAGGAAGCGCGGCGGAACGTCGCGTCGGCCCGGTCCGTCGTGGTGCTGACCGGGCCGGCGCGAAGGGCGAGGCCCTGCAGCCCGCCGACCAGGTGCGGGTTCCGCGCCACGTCCGGCACGGTACGGCATCGACGCCGGTCGCCGGGTGTGGCCGATCGGCGCCCGGCGGGTGTCCTTGCGGCTGACGCCGGACGGGTGCTGTCGCATTCCGGCCAGTCCGCATCGGCACAGATCAGCGGCCCTCACACGAGTCTTTCGTGTTCTCGTCGGCTTCCCTGAACGGGGTACGGCCGTAAGCCTGTTCCGTGGTCTGTTCCGACCATGCCGTGACCACGACGGGAATGACGATGTCCACATATCACCAGAGCGTCTTCACCAACTCCGGCAACGCCCGGGTCGGCACCCAGATCGGCCACCTCAGCGGCGGCCTGCACCAGGGCGCCGCCCCCGCACTCGGTGACCTGCCCGCCCTGCTCACCGCCGCGCACCGGCGCGGCGACATCGACACGGAGACGCTGACCGCCGCCGAACAGGACCTGGAGACGGCCCGGACGGCGACCGCCGACGGGCAGGTCCGCACCGCGTTACGCCGGCTGAACGGCCTGGTCGGGGACGTGGCCGGGATCGGCACGGCGGTCGCGGCGATCCTGGCGGCGGCGGGCGGCGGTGCCGCGTGAGCGAGCAGGTGTTCGTCAACGACGGGAACGCGTACGTCGACACGCAGATCGGGGTGCTGCACGGCGACGCGCACATCTACCAGGCCGGGCCGGAGCCGCAGGAGCAGTTCCGGGTGGCGGTCAACTACCTGCACGGCGGGCTGCCCGGCCTGGCCCGGCAACGGATCCGGGCGGCCGTCCTGGAAGGTGGGCTGAGCTCGGCCGAGGTCGCCTACCACTGGGCGCTGGCCGTGCTCAGCGGACGCCGGCCCAGCGACCTCGACGACGAGGACTTCGCCGCGCTGGAGCACGCGCTGTCGATGGCCGGTGACCATCCCAGCGGACGGTGGTGGCGGTCGGTCGGGGTGATCCAGTGTTTCGTCGACGCGGTGCTCGACGTCGGCCCGGACGGGCGGGGCAGCCCCGACGCGTACGCGCAGGCCCTGCACGCCCACGCCCAGCTGCCCGCCGACGACCGGCTGGAGATCGAGAACCACCTCGACCAGTTCCTCGCGCACCTGCTGCGCGACGGTGTCGAGCAGCGCGGCGACGAGCACGTCCGGGTCGAACGGATGACGGGCGAGCGGCGTACCCGGGTGCCCAAGTTCTTCGAACCCGACCCGGCTCCCCCGGTCCGCAAGGTGCCACTGGCCACCCCGCCGGGCACCGCCTGGCGTCCGGTCGCCGGGGCCGCCGCGATCGTGCTCCTCGCCCTGTGGACGCTGCTCGGCGCGCTGAGCACGGCGAGTGTCCCGGTGACACTGCTGGTCCTGGCCCTGCTCGGCGCGGGTGGCTGGTATTCGGGGCGGCAGCTGGTCGAGTACGCGTACCGCAAGAGCCGCCAGTCCGCCAAGGAGGCCGAACTGATCCGCGGTGAACGGGCCGCGATCGCACAGCCGGGCACCATGGCACCTCAGGACGGGTTCTCCGACGCGGTCACCGCCATGATCCAGGCCGCGTTCTCGTCCCGGCAGCCCGCCGACCAGACCCGGGACGCGTACTGGCAGGAGACCTGGGGACTGCGGGCCTGCCTGCACGGGGATCTCGTCGACCTGTACGCGCGCTCCGGGACCCCGGCCACCGCCATCGCCTGGCTGGTCGACCACCACGCCGACGACATCGTCCGGCGCTGGCGGGCGCACGGCCTCGCCGGGTTCCGGCGTGATCACCGGCCCGCGCCGCTCACCTCGCCGCGCTACCTCGGTGGCCTGGCCGCCCTGGCCTGCGCCGCGGTGATCGCCACCGTCACGCTGCTGAACTTCCGGTTCTTCGCGCTGCTGCTGACCGTCGGCCTGCTGTACGCCGCGGTCCGGGTCGGCCGCACCGGTGTCATGGTGCTGTACGGCGAGCGCCGCCGGATCGAGCTGGACACCGCCGAATACCAGGTGCGCTGGGCGGCCGAGAAGGTCGCGCACCAGCGTCGCGTGGCGCACCTCGCCGACCGTCCGACCGACGTCGAGATGGGCCGCTGGCTGGCCCTGGACCTCGCCTACTTCAAGCGATCCGTGATGTCGGACTGCCGCCTGACCAGCCACGACGTCGTCACCAACGTGGCCCTGACGGAGGCCGCGCCGGGAAGCGCCCGGGCCCGGTTCGTCGGCGGGCCGTTCCGGCATTCGGCGTACACGGTGCTGCTGTTCCTGCTCACCGAGGGCGGCGTCCGCAAGGTGGAGGCGCGTCTCGAGTTCGCCTCCGGCAAGTTCGTCGGCGAACGGCGCAACAATTTCCGGTACGAGGCCATCGTGTCCGCGGACGTGAAGGAGGTCGGTGTCCGGTTCGACGACGGGCGGCCCCGGGTGCTCAGTGACGACGAGGCGTACGCGGCGACCCGCACCGACAAGGTGGTCCGCCGGGAGGCCCTGATGCTGAACCTGGTCGACCGGCAGAAGATCCCGGTGCTGGTGGACCACTTCGACACCGGCACCGTGGACCTGCTCCGGGAGGACCCGGACGACCTGGTACGGCTCGCGAAGGACAGTTCCGGCATCTCCAGCGCGGTCCGCGTACTGGAGGCCATCGCGGTCGAGGGCCGCGACTGGATCGCCCTGGAACGCAACCGGATGTACCGCCGGCAACCCCGGCGCCGGGCCGTGCCGATCCCGCCGCAGAGCCGGCAACTGTACGGGTCCTCCCCGGTCCAGCCCTGGCGGTGACCACTGCCAGGATGGGCGGATGCGCGCCGTGGTGTTCGATGCCGTCCGTTCCCAGCCCGAGGTCCGTGAGGTCGCCGATCCGGTCGCCCCGCCCGGTGGGGTGGTTCTCCGGGTGATGGCCTCCGGGCTCTGCCGCAGCGACTGGCACGCCTGGGCCGGGCACGAGGAGGTCGTCCTCCCGCACGTGCCGGGGCACGAGCTGGCCGGGGTGGTGGCCGCGGTCGGCCCGCAGGTCCGCCGCTGGTCGGTCGGCGACCGGGTGACGGTCCCGTTCGTCTGCGCGTGCGGGCGGTGCGAGTGGTGCCGCGGCGGCCAGGCGCAGGTGTGCCCGGACCAGCAGCAGCCGGGGTTCACGCACTGGGGTTCGTTCGCCGAACGGGTGGCCCTGCACGCGGCGGACACCAACCTGGTGGCCCTGCCGCAGAGCGTCGACTTCGCCACCGCCGCCGCGCTGGGCTGCCGGTTCGCCACGGCGTACCGGGCGCTGGCCGGACGTGCCCGCGTCCGGCCCGGCGAGTGGGTCACGGTCATCGGCGCGGGCGGGGTGGGTCTCAGCGCGGTCATGATCGGGTACGCGCTGGGCGCCCGGGTGATCGCGGTGGACCGGCACCCGGAGGCGCTGGCCGCGGCGTCCGCGGTCGGCGCCGAACACACCCTGCTCGCCGGTGACGTCGCCGCGATCCCCGAACTCACCGGCGGCGGCGGTCACGTGTCGGTCGACGCGGTCGGCAGCGAGCAGACCTGCGCCGCCGCGATCCACAGCCTGCGACGCCGGGGACGGCACGTCCAGGTCGGGCTGCTGCCCCCGGTCGGCGGCCACCCGCGGGTGCCGATGGACCGGGTGATCGGCTGGGAGCTCGACGTGCTGGGCAGCCACGGCATGGCCGCCGCCGACTACCCGGAGATGCTGGCGCTGATCGGGCAGGGGCGGCTCGAGCCGCAGCGGGCTGATCGAACGGACCGTCGGCCTGGCCGAGGCGGCGGCGCTGCTCCCCGGCTTCGACCGGGCCACCGTCGCCGGGATGACCATGGTCGACCCTAGTCGCTGATCCTGGCGAACCGCCGGGCCAGGTGGGCGAACGCGGCCGTCAGCTCGGGTGGCCCGACCACCTCGATGTCGGCGTCGTACCGGGCGATCGCCGCGGCGAGACTCGGCCACGACCAGGAGCCGACGGTCAGCCGGCAGCGGCCGTCGCCGTGCTCCTCGACCAGGCCCTCCCGGGTGTACCGGGCGATGGTGGCGGCCGGGGCGCCGAGGATGACGGTGCCCTGGCAGGGCCAGTTCCCGGAGCCGTCCGTGGAGCCGCGGAACACGCTGGTCACGTACGTCGCGACGTCCCCGCCGGGCAGCTCCCGCGGGGTGAACCGGGGGCCGTTCGGGGTGCGCAGGACGATCCGGTCCACCCGGTACGTCCGCCACTCCCGCCGGTCCAGGTCGAAGGCGATCAGGTACCAGCGGCCGGACCAGGTGACGACGTGGTGCGGTTCGACCCGGCGCGGCGGGCGGCTCAGGTCCTCCGTGCCGTAGTCGAACCGCAGCACCTCCCGGGCCTGCACCGCCGTGCTGAGCGCCAGCAGCACGTCACCGTCGACCGGCGGGGCCGGCCGGGTCGCCGGGCGGTCGACGGCGGTGACGCTCACCGCGTTGACCCGGTGCCGCAGCCGGGCCGGCATCACCTGCCGGATGGTGCCGAGCGCCCGCTGCGCCGGTTCGGCCAGCCCGCTGCCGACGGTGGTGGCGGCGATCTGCAGTGCCACGGTCACCGCGACGGCCTGCTCGTCGTCGAAGAGCAGCGGCGGCAGTTCGGTGCCGGGCCGCAGCCGGTAGCCGCCGTCCGGACCCTTGACCGCGGAGATCGGATAGCCGAGCTCCCTCAGCCGGTCGACGTCACGCCGGACGGTCCGCAGGCTGATGTCGAGCCGTTCGGCGAGCAGCCCGCCGGGCCAGTCCCGCCGCGTCTGCAGCAGCGACAGCAGGGCCAGCAGGCGTGCGGAGGTCTTCGGCATGCCCCGATCCTCCCCGACGAAGGTGCCACTTCCTGTCACCCACTGCCGAGGGTCCCTCGCGTCAGCCGAGGTGCGCGGAGAGCATCCACGCCTGCTTCTCCAGGTCGTGGATGACGGTGTGCAGGATGTCGGCGGTGGTGGGGTCCTCGGCGTCGACGTCGTCGTGGACCTCGCGGATCGTACCGACGGCCTGCCGGACCAGGCCGGTGACCGCGACGATCGCGTCGCCGGTGGCGATGGTGCCGGGGTCGAGCGGGGTCAGCACGGTCTGCGCCGCCACCGTCTGCGGCCGGCCGTCCGGGACCACGTCGAGGGCGCGCATCCGTTCGGCGATGGTGTCGCCGGCCTCCCGGGCGATGTCGACCAGTTCGTCGAGCTGCAGGTGCAGGTCGCGGAACCCGGGTCCGACGATGTTCCAGTGTGCCTGCTTGCCGTGCAGGTGCAGGGCGACGAGGTCGACGAGCACGCGCTGCAGACGGTCGGCCTGGGCGGGGGTCGCGGTGGCGGCGTGGGTGGCCGCGGTCGTGATGGTCATGTCCCGAACACTAGCTCTTTTCTGGAATCATTCAAGAAAAGGGCACCGTCGGTCGGCAAGGTCACAACCGCGTCCAGTCCCCCGTCCCGCGCCGCCTCCAACCGGACCTCCCCGCCGCTCGACGCCGCCAGCTTGCCGACCAGCGCCAGCCCCAGCCCGGTCCCGCCCTTCGGCGCACCGGGCGCCCTCCAGAACGCCTGCACCGCCAGCCCGCGCTCCTCCTCGGTCAGCCCCGGCCCGGCGTCCACCACATGGATCTCCACCGTCGATGCCGTGACCAACCACCGCACCACCACCGTGCTGCCGGCCGGCGCCACGTTCAGCGCGTTCGACAGCAGGTTGTCCAGGATCTGCTCCACCGCCCCCGGCACCGCCCGCGCCGCCACGTCGAACGGGCCGTCCACCACCAGGGTCACCGACCGCTGACCGGCGACCGGCCGCCACACCGCGATCCGCTCGGCGACCACCGGCCCGAGCGCCACCGGCTCCGGCGGCAACGGCAGCTCACCACGGGTCATCGCCAGCAGGTTGTCCACCATCGCCGACAGCCGGCCGGTCTCGTGCAACGCCGCCCGCAGGTTCGGCCGCCCCGGCGCGGCCACGTCGTCCTCGAGGTTCTCCAGGCGCAGCACCAGCGCGGTCAGCGGCGTCTTCAGCTGGTGCGAGGCGTGCCCGACGAACGATCGCTGCGCCGCGATCAGTTCCTGCAGCCGGGCCGCCGTCGTGTTGAACGTCGCCGCCAGCCTGCGCAGCTCCGGCGGGCCGGTCGTCGTCGACGCGGTCACCGGCGTACCGCCGTCGGCCAGGCTGCGGGTCGCGCGTTCCAGTTCCCGGACCGGGCGGCCGATCCAGCGGGCCAGCGCGGTGGCGATCAGCGCGCCACACCCGAGCACCGCCACCGCCACCGCCACCAGCGCCGCCCGGAACTGGTGGATGCGCGCCCGCAGCGGCTCGCCGGACACCCGGACCCGCAGCGAGCCCTGCGACGGTTTGCCCGGATGGATCGGCACCATCACGGTCAGCCAGTCGTCGCCGATGTGGCTGTACACCGGCGTCTCCCCGTCCGGGTCCGGCTCCCCCGGCGGGCTCAGCCGTTCGACCCGCGCGTTCCAGCGCCGCTCGGCGTCGGCGATCATCGTCTGGATCTGCTGCTCGTCGCGCAGCCACTCCGGGGTGTCGATGAACGCGGCGAGGGTCTCCGCGTCGTGTTCCAGCTGCGACAGGGCGTGCTGCTGCTCGCCGCGCTGGTACATGTAGCCCAGCGGCAGAGCGAGCGCGACCAGCACCACCAGGGTCAGCGACAGGTAGGAGAGCAGCAGACGACGGATCACGGACATGGGTACGGCCGATCCGATTCAACCGTTGAACCTTCGAACACGTATCACCACCGGGACGACGAGAGGGAACAGATGCGGGTACTACTGGTCGAGGACGACGAGTCGATCGCCGAGCCGCTCGCCGACGGACTCAGCCGCTACGGCATCACCGCGCACCGGGTGGCCACCGGCGCCGCCGCGCTGCAGGCGCCGACCGGTGACTTCGTCCTTCTCGACCTGGGCCTGCCGGACATCGACGGCATCGACGTCTGCCGCAGGTTGCGGCAGGTCAGCGACGTCCCGATCATCATGTTGACGGCCCGCAGCGACGAGACCGACCGGGTGCTGGGCCTGGAGATCGGCGCCGACGACTACATGGCCAAGCCGTTCAGCACCCGGGAACTGGTGGCCCGGATGCGGGCGATCGGCCGGCGCACCCGGCCCGCCGAGCCGCCCACCGAGAACCGCCTCGGCCCGCTGAGCATCGACGAACGTACCCGTCAGGCAAGCCTGCACGGCAGCCCACTGCCACTGACGCCCAAGGAGTACCAGCTCCTGGCCCTGCTGGCGGCCGATCCGGGCGCGGTCGTCGACCGCCGCCGCATCCTGGAGACCGTCTGGGAACCCAACTTCTTCGGCCGCGGCAAGACCCTCGACTTCCACATCGCCACCCTGCGCCGCAAGCTGGGTGACCCCGCCTGGATCGAGAACAGGCGCGGAATCGGCTTCCGGCTCTGCGTTCCCCGACACCTCTAGGGGTACGCGACGACGGGAGTCCCGTGGCCCCCAGAAACGCGATCACCCGCCCGCTCCCGGCCGCGGCGCGACACCGGCTCCCCGGCGCGGGGAGACCTCAGCGGACCGGCCGGGCCGACACCGTCCCGTCCCGGTGACCGGTGAGCAGCCACGGCTTGCGGTCCGCGGTCACCACGGTCAGCGCCGACGGCCCAGCGCCGGCCGCACCGACGGTCCCGTGATAGCTGCCGGTCCCGTAGTCGTGCAGGTCCATCCGGTCCCCGCCGGAACAGGTGAGCACCCGCCCGGCCGCCACCACCGCGTCGTCCACGCCGCCGGTGCCCGGGGCCGACCAGCGGGCCACCACCCCCTCGCCCACGACGATCTCCTTGAGCCCGCCCTCGCCGGCCAGGTACACCCGGCCGGTCTGCGCCCACACCCGCGCGGGCACCTCGCCCTGCACCCACCGCCAGCGGACCTCCCCGCCGTCGTCGAGCACGGTCAGGTCACCGCCGTGCCCGGCCAGGATCCGGTCACCACCCGGCAGGTACGCGGCCGCGCGGACCGGACCGCCGGCCAGCCCGAGAATCGTCCCGTCCCGGGCGTCCAGCTCCATCGCCCCGGCGGTCGTGGCCAGCAGCACCCGCAGTCCCCGGGTGTCGGCGCCGACCGTCGCGGCCGTCGCCGGCAGCCGCGTCTCCCAGCACAGCCGCCCGCCGGTGTCCAGGCGGAACGCCCGCCCGTCCCGGGTGGTGCCGACCACCCCGCCCGGGACCGGCGCCACCTGCCGGGTCGATCCCAGCCCGGTGACGTGGTGCTCCTCCACCGTCAGCACCCACCGCCGGCCCTGACGCAGGCGCACCACACCCACCCCGGAACCGGTCGCCACGTACGCCACACCGACGTCGTCGACCGCGGCCCGTACGTCGCCGACCGGGCCGTACGGCAGCGTCACCGCCGTCGCCGCCCGGTCCATCGCGGCCGTGCCGCCGTCCGGAACCCGCAGACCGTCGTCGAGGATGCCGGTCACCTCACCGGTCGCCGCATCCACGGTCGCCGTGCACAACCAGCTGCCCCGGACGAACTGGACGAGCAGCACCCGCCGGCCGAACTCGTACGCGAGACGCACCCCGGCCATCCGCCCGCCGCCGGCCTCCCGCAGGACCCGGTCGACCGCCGGATAGATCTCCCGTGCCGCCGTCGCCGCCTCACGCATGCCTACCTCCGCGTTCGCTGTCACGCTCTGGTGGACGTACGGACAAGGCCCCCGGATTCCTTCCCGGCAAGACCCTGACCAGGACCTGGACGATTCCTATATCTTCAGGACGGGTCCTGGGGAAAGCCGCCGGACCGGAAACCGGAAACCCCGGAATTCGGCGAGCACCGGACGATACAGTCAGAAAAATCATTGAACTCAGAAACGGAAGTTCAGCCCTGACCAGTTTCGACGAGCTGACCGCCTGGATCGAGGCCGGCGACATCGAGCGGGTCACCGGCGCGCTGCTGGCCGCCGGCGATGAGGAGCGGCGCGCGTTCACCGGCCCGCTGACCGACTTCACACTGACCTGGCTACCCCGCCCCAGCCTCGACGCCCGCCCCGGCGAGACGCCACACGACGCCCAGACCCGGCAGCAGGCCGAGGCCCACGCGTTCGAGCTCTCCGAAGCTCGACGCGAGGCCGCGCTCTGCGTCGCCGGGGTCGCCTGCCTGCCCCGCGCCCCGGAGATCGTCTCCTGGCTGAAAGCCGACCGGTTCCGCCGGCGGCTGCCCGCCGAGGCGGTCGACGCGATCGTGCGCCTGCTGCGCTCGCCCGGCCGCGCGGAGCTGCCCGCGGTCGCCACCGCCCTGGCCGACCGGTTGCGCCCGCCGCAGAACGTCCGGCTCTGGCCGGTCGTCAACCTGCTGCTGGAAGCCGCCGAACTGCCGCCGCCGTCGAGCGAGGCGGTGGTCCGCGGCTGGATCCAGAACATCCGCGAATCCGGGCGTCCCCTCGCGGAGGCGCTGCGGACACCGCGTACCCCGCTGTTCCTGCAGCACGTCTTCACCATCCCGCGGATCGGCACCGACCTCGGCGACGACTGGCCGCCCGCACTGGCCCAGCTCAGCGCCGACGGTCTCTACGACCGGCAGGCCATGCTCGACGGCTGCCTGCTGCGGCTGCGCTCGGACGACCGGCCCGGCGCCATGCGGCCCTTCGTCGAACTGCTGCGCCACCTCGACCCCACCCTCGACGAGTACGCGGCACACCGCGACGAATACCTCGACCTGCTGTCCAGCCCGCACCTGGCCATCGCCGACCAGGCCCTGCACGCCCTGCAGAGCCTGGACGCGGCCGGCCGGCTGGAGATGGACGCCATCGTCGAGGCGTCGTACGCGGTGCTGCCCCGTAAGGACAAGAAACTGGTCCGTGAGCACCTCGACTGGATCGGGGACACGCTCACCCGTACCAATGAACCGGCTCTCTTCGACGCCCTGCTCGCCGGACTCGCCAGTGAGGCGGCGGACCTTCAGGAACGGACCCTGAAGATCGCCATCCGGCACCTGCCCGCCTACGGTGACGCCGGCCGGGAAGCCCTGGCCGGGGCCGCCACCCCGCTCGACGGCGACCTGCGCCGGCAGGCCCTCGCCGCTCTCGGCACCGACGCCGAGGAGGAACCGGTCCAGGTCCCGCTCAGCGTCTCCCCGCCGGCGCCGATGCCGGCCCCGATCGCCTCCCCCGCCCAGCTCGCCGACGCACTCAGCGTGCTGTTCCGCGGCACCGGCACCCCCATGCTCGAGGAGCGGGTCCTCGACGCGCTGGCCGTGTTCGCCCACGCCGACCGGCCCGCCCTGACCGACGCCCTCGGCCCGCTGCAGCCCCCGCACCCGGGACCGTGGGCGGACCTGCTGCGCGCCGTCGCCGAACGCCGCTGGACCGAATCCGATCAGGGCTGGGACGAGTTGCAGGCCCGCCCGGCGTCGGCCATGTACGCCGAACGCATCCGCGAACTCGGCCGCCAGCTGTGCGGCACACCACCGCCCGGCCTGCTCGCCACCCCGTCGACCACCGTCGGGCACGTCGACCCGGCCCGGGTGTTCGCCCTGCTCACCACCGCCGACAGCGACGGCTGGCAGCCCGGCCCGTACGACCTGTCACAAGCCCTGCTGCGGCTGCCCCGCGACGTCGACCCGGGCATCCGGGCCGCCGCCACCGAACTGTCCTCCCCCGCCGGGCACGCCTTCGCCGGCTGGCTACGCGACGGCGGCCTCGCCGACCCGGACGTCGACGCCGTCATGGCGACCCGCCAAGCCTGCCGGCACGTCCACGACTGCGACAGCGGCCGCCAGCCGCACTGCCGCTGCCTGAACAACCGCCGGCTGCCCTGCCGCACGGTGACGTTCACCCCGGTCGGCCACCCGGCCCTGACCGTCCCACCCGGCCTGCTGGCACTCACCGAGGCCGACGCCGTCGACCATCTCGGGTACGCCTACGGCACCGCGGCCTGGCCGGCTGTGCTCCCCAGCCACCGCGAAGTCGTCGCCGCCCACCTGCAACTGGTCCTCGCCCAGGCCGGCGACGGGACGATGGCCGGCGAACTCGCCCACCTGCCCGCCCTGGCCCGCTGCGACGGCCCGTTCGGCCCGGCCATGGCCCAGTGCCTGGCGTACGGGCTGGGCGCCGCCCGCTCCGCCGGCCGCACCGCCACCGTCGACGCGTTCCTGATGCTGGCCGCCCGCGGCATCCTGGACAGCACCCTGGTCGCCCGGGAGTTGGCCGAGCTGTACAGTTCCGGCGCGCTGGTCCTGAAACGCGTCATCGACGGCCTGGACCAGGCCCACCGGGCGGGCGCCACCGACCACGTCTGGTCGATCACCCGCGACCTGCTCCCCGCAGTCCTGACCGCGCCCGGCCCGGGAGCGCCCGACCTGCTCAAACTCGCCGAGTCGGCGGCCGCCGCCTGCCTGGCCGACGACGAGCTGCCCGAGGTGGCGAGCGTCGCCGCCCGCGGCAGGCGCACCCGGTTGGGCACGGAGGCCGCCCGCCTGCAACGAACCTTGACCGAGAACCACGGCCAGCTCTGACCCACCCAGGCCATCCGTTCACCCTGATGACCACACAGACGCCTCCACGCAACGAGCCGCTACCCGTCCCGGTCCCGTCTCATCCCGTCCCGGTCCCGTCTCATCCCGTCCGGTCCCGTCTCATCCCGTCCGGTCCCGTCTCATCCCGTCCGGTCCCGTCTCATGCCGTCCGGTCCCGCCCCATCCATGTCCCGGGCCCGCCCTCGCCCTCGCCGAGGTCGTCCGCCCCGGACGACGGCTGGCGGATCCGAGCCGCTGGACAGGTGTCGTGTCAGCGTCCGCGTGGTGACTTGGGGCGCCCGCCGCGCCTGAAATCACCACGCCCAACGGGTGTGGTGACTTGGGGCTCTCAGCACGTCCGCAATCACCACGCCCCACCACGAGCGTGACGACTTCAGGCGCCCAGCACGACCGCAATCACCACGCCCCACCACGACCGTGACGACTTCAGGCGCCCAGCACGACCGCAATCACCACGCCCCACCACGACCGTGACGACTTCAGGCGCCCAGCACGCCTGAAGGTAACCGCGGAACCGTGATCGACGGCTGGAGCGGCTGAGCCGTCGTGCACAGCTGCCCGAGAGGCGAAACTCAGCCGCGGGCGACGGCTCGGGCCCGTCAGCCGTCAACCACGGTCGTATCCCGCTCACGAACCGACCACGACCGACGGCTGGACAGACCGAGCCGTCCGCCACGGTTCCCCGCGAGACGAAAATCCACCACCAGCAACGGCTCGGACCCACCGGCCGTCATCCACGGTCGTATTCGGCTCGCGGACCGACCTCAGGTGACGGCTGGGGTCGGGTGAGCCGTCCTCCACGGTTCTTGAGGAGCTGACACCCAGCCACCAACGACGGCCGGACTGGTGTGGCCGCCGGGGCGTGTGGTCATCGCTGCGTGTCACCGCCGCTGTGTGTCCCGCCGCTGTGTGTCCCGCCGTTGCGTGTAGCTGCCACTGCGTGTAGCTGCCACTGCGTGTATCCGGCCTCGGGAACTGGACCATGGTGCGACGTGGCTGAGCAGAGGAGCCCTGATCACCCAGGTCAGAGCCGGACCGGTCCGGCGAGGCGAACAGGCGGGGCGGCGCAGAGCTGATCAGGGCAGGGCGGTGATGATGTCGGCGACGGCCTGGGGCTGGGACAGGAACGGGTGGTGGCCGGTGGGAAGTTCGATCACTGTGTCGGCTCGGCGGGCGAAGTCGCGCTGCGCGGCCGCCGGCGTGCCACGGTCGTCGGTGCAGACCACGTACGTGGTGGGCAGGCCGGGCCAGGCCACTTCCCGGACCGGCTGCTGGGTCACGGCCAGTGTCTGCCGGACCAGGCGGGTCAGGGATTCGCTGACGATGTCCGGCGGGCAGTCCTGGACGAAGGTTTCGGCGAACAGTTCCGGGCGTCCGCCGAACGTTCCGCCGACCGGGTCGAAGTCCAGGAACGGCGGCGGGGTGCTCGCTCCGAACGTGGACAGGGACTCGCCCGGCTCGGGCAGGTAGCTGGAGATGAACACCATGTGCCGGACCGTGTCGACGCCGACCGCCGCTTCGGAGGCGACGATGCCGCCGTAACTGTGGCCGACCAGCACGACTGGTTCGGTGGAGGCGGTCAGTACGGCGCGGACGGCAGCCACGTCGGCGTGGAGACTGTCGATGGGGACGGGGGCGCCGCCTTCGCCGCAGCTCGGCAGGCCCGGCGCGACGCTGGTGACACCCCGGGACTGCAGGATGGCGGCGGTCGGGTGCCACCACCAGGATCCGTCACGGACGCACGCCCCATGCACGAAGACAACACGCATTATTCCCCCAAAACGACCGAAAAAGAGAACCCGAGCTTCGGGATCAACGGTAGACGTAGCGTCTGTTACGTGAAAAAGTGCGGCGATGGGACGGCACAAGCAGCCCGCGATCCGCGACCGGATCCTGGACGCCTGCGTCGATCATGCGCTCGCGCACGGGCTGCCGGAGCGACTCGAGCCGTTGTCGACGGCGTCCGGGGCGTCCACCCGGATGTTGATCTACCACTTCGGGACGCGGGACACGCTGCTGCGCGAGATCCTCGGGCGGGCCCGGCAGCGGCAACGGGACTTCTACGGCGATCTGCTGCGGCCGCGGCCGGGCGAGCCGTACCCGGAGACGTTGCGCCGGGCATGGCGGGCGATGACCGGGCCCGCGGGGCGGCCCTACCTCAGCATGTTCGGCAAACTGCGGGAGAGCGCCGAGCAGCAACTGTGGCCCGGGTTCCGGCGGGAGGCCACCACCGACTGGCTACACCCGCTCGACGAGGGCCTGCCCGGGCGGGGCACCCTGGTGCTGGCGGTGATCCGTGGCCTGATCCTGGACCTCGAGGCGACCGGCGACACCACCCGCGCCGACGAGGCCTTCGACGCGTTCCTGGACATGCTCACCGCGTACCCCTAAATGGCCTGACCCGAGATGAAGGGCAACCAGCCGGCGTACCAACCGGACGATAGAGCCATCGGGCCGAGCAGCAGGATCAGATCGCGGTTGCGGGCGCGGGCCAGGGCGATCGCCGGGATGAGCAGCACCGGGAAGGCGGGCAGCAGATGCCGGCCCATCATCGAGATGTGCGCGTGGGAGCCGGCCGCCAGCACCAGGGTCGCGGCGGCGAACACGGTCAGCGGCCAGGGCGCCCGGCGGACCAGCAGGGCGAGCAGCACCACGAAACCGGCCAGGATCAGCACGGAGAGGATCCGGATCGGCTTGCCGGCGTGGTCGTCGTCGACGCCGATCATGATGTCGGTGACGGTCTTCCAGGTGGACTCGCCGTAGTCCCACCAGGCGCCGAAGGTGTTGTTGTGGATGGTGAAGTACTCGTCGACGCCGCCGAGGCGGTGCGCGGCGAACGCCAGGTAGGCGAGCAGGCCGGACGGGGCGAGGAGCATCGCGGCGTACGGGCGCCAGCCGTCCCGGCGACGGGCGGCGGCGATCAGCGCGGCCAGTCCGACCGTCCCGATCAGCGCCGCGGCGGTGGGACGGCTCAGCCCGCTCAGGCCGGCGAGCAGTCCGGCGGCCAGCCAGTTCTCGCGGAGCAGCGCGTACAACGTCCAGGCCGCCAGTGCGGTGAACAGTGACTCGGTGAACGCGCCGTTCTGCGTCATGGCGGCCGGGGCGAGCGCCCAGACCGCGGCGAGCATGATCCCGGCGCGGTGGCTGTGGACCTGGCGGCCGATCGCGTACAGGCCCCAGGCTGCGGCGACGGCCGCGACGAACGAGACGGTCAGGCAGGCGGCGACCGGGTCGACGAACGGCAGGTCGGCGAGTGGCCGGGCCAGCATCGGGTAGAGCGGGAAGAACATCAGGCGGAACGCGTACGGCACACCGTCGGCGTCGACCGCACCGATCGGGCCGCCCAGCCCCTGCTCGGTGATCTTCAGATACCACCGGGCGTCCCAGGAGAGCAGCGCGTCCATGAACGACGTGAAGCTGCGCCACTGGTTGCCGATCGTCCCGTCCGGATAGACCTCCTTGCCGGGGCTTCGCGCGTATGCGTGCGAGGCAAGCACATACATCACCTCGAGGCTGAGCAGCCGCAGCGTGAGGTAGAGCCCGATCGCCGGTGCGGCGGAGTTCATGATCCACCGCGACGGAGGCTGCTCGATGGGGACCACCCCTCCGGTCATCGATCCCAGTCGGTGCCAGAGGCTATCGCACCGGTGCCGTTCACGGCTGTCCCGCCTCTTCGATCAGGGCGCGGATCCGCAGCGGCATCTCCTCGTGCAGGGAGATGGCGGTGCTGGTGCGGACCACGCCGGGCGCGGCGACGATGAGGTCGGTCAGGCGGTGCAGGTCGGCGGTGTCCCGGGCGACCACCTTGACCAGCAGGTCGGCCTCGCCGGTGGTGCGGTGCATCTCGATCACTTCGGGGATGGCGCTCAGGGCGGCGGTGACCCCGGCCGCGCTGGTCTGGGCCAGTGCGATCGAGACGAAGGCGACCATGCCGCGGCCCAGGTGGGCGGGGTCGACGCGGCGGGTGAACTCGCGGAGCGCCCCGGACTGGCGCATCCGGTGCAGGCGGGAGCTCAGGGTGTTGCGGGCGATGCCGAGGCGCTGGGCGAGGGCCAGGGTGGTGGCGTCGGGATCCTCGTCCAGGGCGAGCAGGATTCGGGCGTCGAGCTGGTCCATCTGAGCATTCTGGCACCATGATCGACGATCTGATGACATGGTGCGCAGCCGGGAAACGTCACATTGCGCGCCCAATCATGATCTTGCAGGGTGGCGGCATGCAAGCCGACCAGCACGTCGTCCCCGACGCGACCCCGACGATCGCCCGGCACAGCTTCGCCGAGGACGTCGTCGCCCTGGTCAGCGGAACCCTGATCACCGCCTTCGGGCTCTACCTGATCAAGAGCTCGGGCGCGGTGACCGGCGGGACGGCCGGGCTGGTGCTGCTGATCAGCCAGCTCACCTCGTGGCCGTTCGGGCTGCTCTTCACCGCGGTGAATCTGCCGTTCGCCGTCCTCGGATGGAGACGCCGCGGTCCGCGGTTCGTGGCGAGTTCGGTGTTCTCCGTGCTGATGCTCTCCGGGTTCTCGCTGCTCCAACCACGGCTGATGACCCTGGATCAGGTCAATCCGGTGTACGCGGCCCTGCTCGGCAACCTGGCCGCCGGAATCGGACTGCTGATCATTCTGCGTCACCACAGCAGCCTCGGCGGCTTCAACGTGATCGCCATCGTCTGCCAGGACCGGTTCGGCTGGCGGGCCGGATACGTGCTGCTGGCCCTGGACGCGACGGTGATCGTTCTGTCGGCGTTCACCGCGCCGCCGTCGACGGTCCTGCTGTCCGCGGCCGGGGTGGCGGTGCTCAACCTGGTGCTGGTCGTCAACCACCGGCCGGGGCGGTACCCGGCCGCGCTGTGAGACACCGGCCTCACAGGTCGGCGGACCAGTCGGCGAGCAGCTGCAGGACCGGCGCGCGGTCGGTGAGACGTTGCGCCGCGTCCCGGGTGTCGTAGGTGTAACCGGCCGTGGACGCCTGCGCCCCGGCCGACGCGACCATCCGCGGCGCGAGCCAGAAATACCGGGCCATCGCCGTCACCCGGATCGCCCGGCGCACCTCGTCCACGGGCACGGCACCGCCGAGCCCCCGCGCGTAGGAGCCGGTCACGGTCTCCAGCACCTCGCCGAGCAGCGCCACGTCGATCAGCCCGTCGAGGAAGCCGTCGAGCGCGAGGAACGCCGGATCACCGCCGACGGCGCCGGGGCCGACGAACGCCCAGTCGAGCAGCACCGGCCCGCGCGGCGCGGCGATCAGGTTCATCGCCCACACGTCGTGGTGACAGATGGTCTGCGGCAGGGCCCGCGACGCCGCGAGCACCGCGAACCGCCGCTCCCACAGCCGCCGCAGTCCGCCCCGCAACGCCGGCGACCAGGCGGACGCCACCACCGGATGATCCCAGTCGAGATCCTCCGGCACCGGCTGGGCCAGGGTCGCGTCGGCGAGGAAGTCCCGGGGCCACCAGGCCGCCGCGACGGGCTTCTCGGTGAGCCACCGGGCCTGGGCGGCGCCGAGCCGTTCCGCGACGTCGCCCAGCTCGGCCGGGCCCCACGACGCGCCGGGCGTCGCCGCGACGTCCTCCAGCCAGATCGCCACCGAACCGTCGGCGCGTTCCCGCACCTCGTGACACTCCGGCGCGGAAAGGCCGCCTTCGGCGAAGACCGAACCAGGAACATCCGATGTGTACGCGCACGGCTCGCGCCGCCAGTAGTTGAAGTGCCCGGGGTCGTCACTCGCGGCGAGGTGCGGCACGGCACCGGACCGGTGCGGCGTCGCCACCTTCACGACGGCCGGGGAGCCGTCCCGGAGAACCCGCCAGACCCCGCCGGTGACCTCGTTGGCGGTGCCGTGCTCCAGCCGGTCGGCGGTCCACCCGTGCTGCATCAGGTCACTGGGAATAGTCACCTTCCGAACCTAGGGCCCGCACACCCCGAGATCACGCCTGGAGTTTCCGGCCCCGCAGTGCTACCGCCGGCGCACGCCGACCCGTGCGGGCTACCGGTCCCGCCGATGCGCGTACCGGGGCAGGGCGGGCGGGATCCGGTTGCGGGGCAGGGCGGGAGTGGACTCGGGTCGTACCCTCGCTGAGGAGAGAGCGACGGCGACGGGGAGCTCGCATGGCAGCGGATCAGGCGCGGGGCCGGAGGAGCGAAGAAGGCCGAGAGGGCCGGCAGGGCCAGAAGGTCGACTTCAAGAGGAGCATCGCGGCCTACCGAGCGCGCCGGGGCGAGTTCGCGCTGGTGGACGTGCCTCCGCTGCGGTACCTGATGATCGACGGGCATGGGGATCCGAATGCCGGTCCCGAGTTCGCGGAGGCGACCGCCGCGCTCTACCCGCTCGCCTACCGGCTCAAGTTCGCCAGCAGGCGGCAGCTGGGCCGCGACTACGTGGTGATGCCCCTGGAGGGGTTGTGGTGGGCTGACGACATGGAGTCGTTCACCGCGGCTCGGGACAAGTCGCGCTGGAACTGGACTCTTCTGATCATGGTGCCGGACTGGGTGGATCAGGGGATGGTCGACGTGGCGCGGGGTGAGGTCGCGGCCAAGGGCGGTCCGCGGCGGCTCGACGAGGTGCGGCTGGAGACCCTCGTGGAGGGCCGGGTGGTGCAGACGCTTCATGTCGGGTCCTACGACGACGAGGCGGCGACCCTGCAGCGGATGCACCGGGAGGTCATCCCGGGTCATGGGCTGTCGATGACCGGACGGCACCACGAGATCTATCTCAGCGACGCCCGCCGGGTGGCACCGGAGCGGCTGCGCACCATTCTCCGGCAGCCGGTCGGGGCGCCGTAGGAACCGCGGGTTCGCGGGACCGCGTTCCGGTGGAGGCCCCGGTCATCGCGCCGACCGGGTTCCGCTGGGGTGCGTCACCGCGTCATCGCCCGATCCCAGGAGACGGCGGGACCTGCCGCCCGTGCGGGACGTTCCCTTCCGGAGCGCCAGGGGCGGGTGCTTTCGGCGTACGCGAAAAGGAATGTCACGCCTGCGCGGCGAACGCCCCGGCGAAGAATTCGATCAGCCCGTAGGGCGCCCGCTCGCCGAGGCACAGGTCCAGGATCCGGGCGGCGTCGGCATACTCCGCCTCGGTGCGCCGGAACATCGCCGCCTCGTAGACGCCCAGTGCCGCCTCCACGTCGCCGGGGTGCGCGGCCAGCGCCGAGCCGAGTTCCGCCCCGTCGAGCATCGCCAGGTTCGCGCCCTCGCCCGCCGGCGGCATCAGGTGGGCGGCGTCGCCGATCAGGGTCACGCCCGGCACCCGGTCCCAGCGGTGCCCGTTCGGCAGGGTGTGGATCAGCCGGGTGACCAGTGGCGTGTCGCTGTCGCGGATCAGCGCGGTGAGTTCCGGCGCCCATCCGGCGAACTCGGCTGCCACCCGGTCCGCGGTGATCCCCTGCGACCAGGAGGCGGGGCGGTTGACCTGAACGTACGTGTGGATGACGTCCCCTGCCTCGCGATGCGCGGTGATGCCCTGTCCCGGGGTCAGCGCATACATCGCGCCTCTGCCGACCGCGGCGGCCGTGGCCGGATGCCGCACGTCGACGTCGTGCAGGTAGGTCTCCACGAACGTGGTCCCGACGTATTCCGGAACGGCGGCGGAGAGCACCGGCCGCACCTTGGACCAGGCGCCGTCCGCGCCGACCAGCACGTCGGCGGTGACCGTGCTCCCGTCGGCGAACCGCAGCTCCCGCCCGTCGGCCGCGGCGAGTCTGCGCCCCCAGACGATGGCGCCCTCGGGCAGCGAGTCGATCAGCACCTGGCGCAGCTCGCCGCGGAGCACCTCGGGGCGCCCGCCCTCGCCGTCGCCGGGTTCCTCGAAGAGCACCTTGCCGTCGCGGTCGAGGATCCGGGCGGTCTCCGCGCCCTCGTGGATGATCGCCCGCCACTGGTCGGTCAGTCCGGCCGTGGCCAGCGCGACCTGCCCGTTGTGTTGATGGATGTCGAGTTGTCCGCCCTGGGTCCGGGCCTGTGGTGACGCCTCTGCCTCGTAGATGCGGGCTGGAATGCCGTGCAGATGCAGCACCCGGGCGAGGGTGAGGCCGCCGAGCCCCGCGCCGATGATCGTGACCGTGGTCTTCATGATGACTCCCGCCGCCGTTGGAATGTCGTTCCAGAAGTGTGGAACGACATTCCAGAAGTGTCAAGATGGGATCTCCCATCCCCGGATCATCGAGGCAGCGGCAGCCCCGCTCGACGAATTCGGCGAGAACGGCCTGGCGTTCCGCACGCTCGGCGCACACTTGAGGACCCGTGCCGCAGCGATCCACCACCACACGCCGAACCGGGAGCTCCGCCGCACCACGCCGAGCGCGCCGGTCACTCTCTTGAAGATCATGTGGGGTACGCCGGGAGCGGCGTCACCCGAAGAGCGCGGCCCCGTAACGGCTCACGATGATCAGGACGAGCACCAGCAGCCACACCGTGACGGCGAGGGCGTCCAGGTCGTTGGCGATCGCGTCCCGAGCCCATCCCCGCCAGCGCGCCGGCAGCGGCAGATGCCCGTCCCGGATGTTCACGTGCGTCAGTGACACCCACACCAGCGTGGTGGAGACCGTGACCAGCAGGCACCACGGGCACAGCGCTCCGATCTCCGTCAGCGCCTGCTGGAACAGCCAGTACGCGAAGACCAGCCCGAGCGTGTACACGGTCTGCGCCGCGATCATGAACCAGCGCGGAAACCGGACCCCGCCGAGCGCCGCCACCGCCAGCGTGATCACCACGGGTTCCGCGATCAGGCCGAGGAACGCGTTCGGGAACCCGAACAGCTGCGCCTGCCAGGACAACCCGACCGTCCCGCAGCTGACCACCGTGTTGATGTTGCAGGAGAGGTCCGCCGACGGGTTGCGGGCCAGCTCGACGGCGTCGACCGAGAGCACGAACGACGCGGTGAGGCTGATCAGCGCCGACACCAGCATCGTCCCGAAAATCCAGCCGTCCGCGTGCCGGACCCCGCGGACCCGCTCGAGGACGGTGCTCACCGCGCGGCGCCCGCGGCCGCGATGACCGCCTCCCGCAGCGGCCCGGCCGTGTACAGGTCGACCCCGGTCTTCACCCCGTTGATCAGCACGGTGGGCGTACCCGTGATGCCGCCGTCGAAAGCGGCCTCGGTGGTCTTCTCGATCCACGGCACGTAGATCCGGTCGCCGAACGTGTCGATCACCGCCTGCGACACTCCCGCCCCGGCGGCCAGTTCGGCGATCGCGGCGTCGTCGAGCCCGGCGCTGCCCTCATCGGGCTGGTTCGCGAACAGCGCCGCGTTGAACGCCAGCACCCGCTCGGAGTCCTTGTCCGCGACGGTGACCACCGCGTTGGCGGCCCGCGTCGAGTACCGGTTGCCCTGGGACTGCGCGTCCAGGAACGACAGCGGATGCAGTTCCAGGGCCGTCGTGCCATCCTCCACCAGCGCGGTCAGGTCACCGCTGTTGGCCCGCTCGAACTTCCCGCAGTACGGGCACATGTAGTCCAGATAGACGGCCACGGTGGTCGCCGCCCCCTCCGGCCCGACCCGGATCCCCCCGTCGCCGGTGGCCGCGGCCGGCGTCACGAGCGCCCCGCCCCCGCCACCGGAACTCCCCCGCATCGCGCTGGTCACCGAGACGGCGATCGCCGCGACCAGCGCCACGATCACCACCCCACCGATGCCCATGACCACCCGATTGCCGCGCTGCCCGCCGCGCGCCCTGGTGACCGCCTTCTGCGCCGCTTCACGGCGGTTCTTGGCCTTCTTACTCATCCGCGTCCTCCCGGTCCGAAGACAGGGTGGTCCACATCCGACCCGTTTTCGGCCGCCGGCACCGATGTCAGGCCCGCCGGCGGCCGACTCGGGACCTTGGTCCCGCCCCACACCGGGCACGAAGTCCCGTATAGCTACCGATCACCGTTCCGTGAGAGCGTGGCAGGGTGCCGGTGTCCTCGATCGCCGCCACCGCCGTCCACTCGCTGACGGCACCGGTCGCGGCGGCGGGGGCGGGCTGGGCCCTCCTGCAGGGTCTCGGCTTCACCGTCTGGATCCAGCGGAGCCTGGCACGGGCGGCACTCGTCCAGGAGCTGTTCGGCATCCCGTGGAACACGGTCGCGGTCAGCAGCCGACCGCCCCGGCCGAGATCAGCAGCCTGGCACGCCGGTTCCGCGGGCCGGACCATCTGATTCGCGACTACTACGAGATCTGAGGCGTCCAGGATCTTCCCCGGCCGAGAGACGTACTGGCCTGCCAGATGCAGAACCTCCACCGGGGTGCCCGCGTGCGCCAGCCGCTCGGCGTCCCCCGGCTCCCGCGCACCATCCCATGGTCCCTCAGCGGACGGCAAGCGCGTCGATCAGACGGTCGGCCCCGAACGTGAACGCGGCCTCCACGTCGCCGCCCAGGTTGAAGGCGCCGGCCAGTTCCATCGTGACGAACCCGTGCGCCCAGGCGGTGAGGGTGCGGGCCGCCTCCAGCGCATGCTCCGGGCCGGCCAGCGCCGCAGCCACCCGCAGCACCGGCTCGACCGCCGGGCCCAGGTAGTCGGTTCCCGGCTGCACCGGCCCGAAGATCAGTCCGTAGCCGATCGGCCGTTCGTGCGCGTAGGCGCGGAACGCCCGGATCAGCAGCGCCACATCCTGCCGCGGATCGCCGGTGCTCCCGGCCGCCGCCAGCCGGGTGCCCAGGTCGCGGACCGTCGCCGCGGTGATCAGGGCGAGCAGGTCGTCGCGGCTGCGGACCCGTTTGTAGAGCGACGGCGCCCGCACCCCGACCCGTACCGCGACCGCCTGCATGGTGAGCCCGGCCGCCCCGGCGCTCTCCAGGATGTCCCGGCCCGCCTCGACGATCTCGGCGAGTGAGGTGCGATCAGGCGTCGGCATGGAACCTCCCGGCAACGATGGCTATTGACCGTAGCCATCATAGCTACGTACATTAGCCATCATGAAGCTCGGACCGCATCTGCACCGCATCGGGAACGACATCGTCGCCGCCTACCTGGTCGAGACCGTCGACGGCGTCACCGTCATCGACGCCGGACTGGCCGGCCAGTGGCGTGAACTCACCACCGAACTGGCGGCGATGGGCCGCACCCTCGCCGACATCAGGGGCGTCGTCCTCACCCACGGTGACACCGATCACCTCGGGTTCGCCGAACGTCTGCGCCGCGATCACGGCGTACCCGTCTTCGTCCACGAGGCCGACGCCGCCCGCGCCCGCGGCGAGGAGCGGCCCAAGGCCACGTGGGGCACCGTCAAGGTGGGTCCGGTGCTGCGTTTTCTGGGGTACGCGATGAGCAGAGGCGGCCTGCGCACCACCTATCTGACCGAGGTGGAGACGGTCCGCGACGGTGACGTCCTCGACCTGCCCGGATCGCCCCGGATCATCGGCATGCCCGGCCACTCCCCGGGCAGTGTGGCCGTGCACGTCCCAGTCGCCGACGCGATCTTCGCCGGCGACGCACTGACCACCCGGCACGTCCTGACCGGCGCGCACGGCCCCCAGCCGGCCCCGTTCACCGACGACCCGGCGGCGGCGCTGACGTCGCTCGCCCGCCTCGAACAGACGCCCGCGACATGGCTGCTCCCCGGCCACGGCGCCCCCTGGTCCGGCGGCATCGCCGAGGCGGTCCGGCTGGTCCGCGCGGCGTAGCAGCCACCACAGGTGAGAGCAGGTCAGCGCAGCGTGTTCGCCTCGTCGGTGTGCTGGACCACCGTGCTGCGCGGGCCGGACGAGCGCGACGCCCGGCGCTGGCGCGGCACCCGGCCCTGCTCCTGCGGGAACACGAACCGCCGGAACGCCCACAGCCGGAACACCATCGCGACGAGCGTGCCGATGATGATGCCGGAGGTGAAGTCGGCGACCTCCTGGACCGGGCGGCTCACCTCGGGCACCCGCAGCAGGAACACGTACCGGGAGATAGCCAGCGGCAGCGAGTTCAGCACGATGCCGACCGCGCTGACCGCGAAGAACAGCAGCGCCTCGTGGTGGCGTTCCCGGCCGCCGCGGGCCCGGAACGACCACTCCCGGTTGAGCACGTAGGACAGGATCGTGCTGATGATGGTGGCCACGGCCAGCGCGGTGACCGGCTTGTCGTGCAGCACGGTCAGCTTCAGCGCGTAGTTAACCACCGTCGTCGCCACGAAACACACGCCGCCGACGACCAGGAACTTGGCCGCCTCGTGGTGTTTCCGGGCGACCTGCATGATCCACATCCGCAGGAGCTTAGACCGCATCTCCCATCGGGCTTGACGCTGGGTGACGCTCGACACGGCCGCCGCGCCGGTCCCGTACGGCGGGCAAATCGGGTGTGGAGGGACAGGGCGGGGTCTAGGCTGCCCGCATGACGGCTCAGCTCTCCGCCCTCCGGTTCGGCGCCGGTGATCCCGCACGACTCGTCCGGTTCTGGGGTGCCGTGCTGGAGCGCGAGATCGACGGCCTGGTGCTGCCGCCCACCGACGACACCGGGTTCCCGATCCGGTTCGTGCCGTTCGCCGACCCCAAGACCCAGCCCAACCAGATGCACTTCGATCTGACCAGCCAGACACCCGAGGAGCAGGACCGCACGGTCGCCCGTGCCCTGGAACACGGCGGCCGGCACATCGACATCGGGCAGAAACCGGAGGAGGGCCACGTCGTGCTCGCCGACCCGGAGGGCAACGAGTTCTGCGTCATCGCCGCCGGCAACCGTTTCCTGGCCGGCTGCGGTTTCCTCGGCGCGCTGTCGAGCGACGGCACCCAGCGGGTCGGCCGGTTCTGGAGCGAGGCCCTCGGCTGGCCACTGGTCTGGGACCAGGACGAGGAGACCGCGATCCAGTCCCCGCAGGGCGGCTCGAAGATCACTTGGGGTGGCCCGCCGGTCCGCCCCAAGCCCGGCCGCAACCGGCTGGCCCTCGACCTGGCCGGCTCGCCCGTCGAGGTCGACCGCCTGGTGTCACTCGGCGCGCAGCTCACCACGGTCGCCGACGGTCACGCCGAGATGGCCGACCCCGACGGCAACGAGTTCGGTCTGCGCCTGGTCGCCTAGACACGTCTCGCGGTCAGGGCACGAAGCCCATCCGCGTGTTGATTACGGGCGCGCTGGACGCCTGAAGTCACCACACCAATGGTGGCGTGTTGATTACGGGCGCGCTGGACGCCCGAACTCACCACACCAATGGTGGCGTGTTGATTTCGGGCGCGCTGGACGCCCGAACTCACCACACCAATGGTGGCGTGTTGATTTCGGGCGCGCTGGACGCCCGAACTCACCACGCACGGTGGGGTGTGGTGATTACGGGCGCGCTGGGCGGCTGACGTCACCACACGGACCTTGATGACGAAACGTGTCCAGGTTCTGCGCGGCGTACTCCAGTCCCACGCGGCGTGCTCCACGGCACAGGACCTAGATTGGCGGCGTGCACGAGGAATGGACCACCTGGCTCGCCGCGATCATGGATGATCCGGCGGCCCGGCTGCGCTGCACGGACCTGTTGACGGACCTGTTCCTCGACCTGACCGAGCTGGCCGCCCCGGCACTGTTCGTCGAGGCCGGCGCCCACGAGGCGACGGCGTCGACGCGGGTCAAGCGGCGGCTCCCGGAGTGCCGGGTGATCGCCTTCGAGGCCAACCCCTACGTCCACCAGTACATGTCCGGCCTGCACGACTTCCGCCGCGCCGGCGTCGAGTACCGCCACGAGGCCCTCGCCGACGGCCCGCCGGAGGTGACGTTCCGCGTGGTCACCGACGCGGAGGGCCTCGACGACCCCCGCTACCACGGTTTCAGCTCCCTCAATTCCCGGCATCACGATCAGGAGCAGGGCGTGGTGTACGCGAACCGCACCGTCCCCGCCACCACCCTCGACGACGTCGGTGCCGCCGTGCCCGGCCGCACGTCCCTGTGGGTCGACGTCGAGGGTGCCGCCCGCCAGGTCCTGCTCGGCGGCCCGGAGTTCCTGTCCCGCTGCGACGTGGTCCTGATCGAGGTGGAGGACGTGCCGTTCTGGCGTGACCAGTGGCTGGTCGCGGACGTCGTCACCGAACTGCAGCGGCACGGCCTGGTCCCGCTGGCCCGCGACGTCGAGTACGACCAGCAGTACAACATGGTGCTGGCCAGCAACCGCCTGCTGGAACTGCCGGCCTGCCATACCCGGACAGCAGCCTTCAAGTCGGATTTATCGGCCTTGTCCCGCCCGGCCTGACGTCCGCGCGCCGGCAGCTCAGGGCCACCGGTTGACGGCCGAACAGGACAGCGATGAGACGATTCCTGGTGGCGGCGCCCCTGGTGGTGATGCCGCTCGCGGCGTGCACCGGTGGGACCACCGAACCGGCGGCAGCGCCGAGCCCGGCAGTGTCCGCCGTCGTCTCCCTGCGGCCCCTCATGTCGCCGGGCACCGGGACTGTCCTCCTCCGCAGGGAAGGCCAGACCGGGCCGTGGCAGGGCACTGCCGGAACGCGGGGCGACAGCGGTTCACTGGACGTGATGGTCACCTGCATCGGCGGCGGCGAACTCGAGGTCACGACCACCGTCGGCGCGTCCGGAAAGACGGTGGCGACGACACCCTGCGCGGGAATCACCATGCACAATCGCGGCGAGAACACGCAGACCGGACCGGTCACCGTGAGCATCGCACCATCCGGCGAACAGCGGTGGTCGCTGCTCGTCGTACGCGACATGGAAGTCGGCTGACGGAGACGGTCAGGCCGCGGCGGCGAGGGGCGCGGGCAGCGGTCCGATGATCAGGACAGCGGTGGCAGCGGCCGAGGCGGCGACCGGAGCGGGAACTGCCGAGACCGGAGCAACAGAGACCGAAGCGGGAACCGGTGGAGCGACGGCGGGAGCAGCCGGGACGAAGACCGGCACGATGGCAGGGACGGCCGAGACCGGAGCAGCTGCCGGAGCGGCCTCCACGGGCTGGGAGGCGGTGATGAAGTCGTGCAGGCGGCGCCACTCGCCCTCCAGCACGGCGTCGTAGGCCCACGCGTCGTCCACCAGGTCACGTGACCGGTCCCACTCGCCGGCCAGGAAGGCCGTCGTCGCGGCGAGCTCCGCCTTGCGGCCGCGCGCCCAGACCTCGTCCATGCCGGTGGGGCCGGCCGGAATGCCGTGCTCCGCAACGTACCCCTCGAGCCAGGTCTTCTCGGCGTCGCTGGCCGCGGTGATCGTGGTCAGGTAGGGCAGCCAACCGCCCGCGACCTGCGAGTATCCGCATGCCCAGCGTTCCAGCGCGAGCACCAGCTGTCGTTCGCGGACTTTGGCGCGCCGTGCGGCGAGTTCGTCGTTCATGGGCCCTCCCCCGTGGTGGATCTTCAGCCGGGAGTGGCTTCCCGGTAACCGGTCACGGCTAACCCTCCCCTGGCCACAGACCGATAACGATCTAAGCTGTGCGCCGTGCGGCTACAGGCTGGAGTGCGACTCGGCGACCGGTACCTGCTGCGGGACCGGATCGGCGCCGGGGGCATGGGCGAGGTGTGGCGGGCGGTCGACGGGGTTCTCGGGCGTACCGTCGCGGTCAAGGTCATGCTGCCCGGAGTGACGGACGACGCCCGGTTCGCCGCGGAGGCGACCGCGATGGCCCGGGTCAACCATCCGGCGGTCGCGGCGGTGCACGACTTCGGGCGGGCGGACGGCGTCGCGTACCTGGTGATGGAGTTCGTCGACGGCGAATCACTGTCGCAGCGGCTCGCCCGGGACGGCCGGATGACGCCGGACGCCACGATGCTCCTGGTCGCGCAGGCCGCCGACGGTCTGCAGGCCATCCACGATCAGGGCCTGGTGCACCGTGACATCAAACCGGCGAACCTGCTGGTCCGCGCGGACGGCACCGTGGTGATCACCGATTTCGGCATCGCCCGGCACGCGGACGCCGCCCGGCTGACGGTGTCCGGCGCCATCCTGGGCACGCCGACGTATCTGTCACCGGAACAGGTCAGGGGCGAACCGGCCGGTACGCTCAGCGACGTCTATTCGCTGGGTCTGGTCGCCTACGAGTGCCTGTCCGGGGAGCGCCCGTTCGCCGGTGACAACCCTTATGCGGTGGCCCTTCAGCGCCTGCAGTCGCCGCCGAAGACGATCGGCATCACCCTGCCGGACCACGTCCGGACGCTCGTGCAGAAAGCCATCGCCACCGAACCCGCCGATCGCTGGCAATCAGCACGATCGTTCGCCGAAGCCGCGAGGTTCCGGGGCCCGACAGGCGACCGGACCGGGTCGCCGAAGCCCGCGGGAAGGTCACGTCTCGTCGCCGCTTCCCTGGTCACGCTCCTGATCCTGGTCACCGGCATGCTCGGCGTCACCACCTGGATCCTCGTCGACCGCGACACCACCACCGATCGCGGGACCGGTGATGAATCCTTCGTCGAGCGTGGGAGCGGTGTGGAACCGGCCGCGCTCCCCGACGGTTTCGCCGTCTGCGACGACGCCTACTGTCCGTCCACCCCGATGTGCTGGGGCGGCCTCACCGCGATCAGCGGCACCGCCATGCCACCGTCCCGCCGCGACTGTGCCGACGCGCACGCCTGGGAGACGTTCCGCGCCGTCCCGCTCCCGGCCGGCGGCGTGACCATCAGCAGCGACCACCCACTGATCGACAAGCCGGACATCGCCGCCGCCTGTTCCGCCGCAGCGATGACCGCACGCGCCGGTTCCGCCGTCACCGCGAAGTGGGTGCGCGACGCGTGGCCGATTCCGTACAGCACGGGCACCCTGTTGCACTGCATCGCCCGTTCGCCGCTGGGCGAGACCGAGGGCCCGGCGTTCCGCTCACGCTGATTCTGGTGTACGCCTGGCGTAGCAGCGCCCTCGCCCCCAGCGGGATCCCGCCGTCACCGCCGGACTATGCGGCGTCACCCTCACGGACCGTTGCCAGGGCTGTCCGCACGAACTCCGCCACCGCCCGGGAACGACTGCCGGACGGCCACACCAGCACACTCGTCACGTGTGGTGCGTCGGTCAGGGGTACCGCCGTGTGCGCACTCCACAGCCACGACCGCGACGAGGCACACAGGACAGCCGCGGTGTGCCCGAGTGCGATCAGCTGCGCCAGCTGGGACAGGTCACGGATCTCGGGGCCGGGTCCCGGACGGTACGTGCCGTCCTGCTCCGGCCAGCGGGCGATCGGCAGGTCGCGTACCCCCAGGATGTCCGCCATCGTCAGCGAGGGACGCGCGGCAAGCGGGTGACCGGACGGCAGGATCGCGACCTGCTGCTCGGTGCGCAGATCCTCGCTGTCGAACCCGGTGAGGGCGTCGAAGGGCCGCTGCATCAGCGCCACGTCGGCCCGGCCGTCGCGCAGCATCCGCGCCTGATCCCCCATCCCGCACAGCACCACGTCGATCTCGGCGGGGTGCGCGTCCAGGAGTTCCCGCAACAGCTCGTGGTTGGCGCCCGCCTTGGTGGCGAGTGTCAGCCGGTTCGGCGCGGACGCGGCCCGCTGGGTGCGCCGGGCCGCGGCCGCCGTCGCGTCGAGCAGCGTGCGGGCCTCGTCGAGCAGCACCTGACCGGCTTCGGTCAGTGCCACCCCGCGGCGGTCCCGGTCGAGCAGGGTCACGCCGAGGCGGCGTTCCAGCTGTTGGATGGCCCGGGACAGGGGCGGCTGCGCGATGCCGAGACGGTCGGCGGCCCGACTGAAGTGCAGTTCCTCCGCGACGGTGACGAAGTACCGCAGTTCGCGCGTCTCCAGCGTGTCCATCGCCCGACGATACCCCCGTGATACTCCACGGGTATCACAGCGAACCGGATCGGTGTAAGAACCGTGCCCCGGCGCGAGCCACCATCGGCGTCATGAACGACACGAAGACCGCGCTGATCACCGGCGCGAACAAGGGACTGGGTTTCGAGATCGCAGCCGGGCTGGGCGCCCTCGGACACCGCATCATCGTGGGAGCCCGCGACCACGGCCGCGGCACGGCAGCCGCCGAGAAGTTGCGCGCCGCCGGGGTGGACGCGGTGGCGATCCCGCTCGACGTCACCGACGACCGCAGCGTCACCGACGCGGTCGCGCTCCTCCCGAACCGCCTGGACGTGCTGGTCAACAACGCCGGCATCTCCGGTCCGACCGGCCCGGACTGGGGACAGGACCCGACCACCCTCGATCTCGACGTGGTACGCCGGGTCGTCGACACCAACGTCCTCGGCGTGATCCGGGTGACCAACGCACTACTCCCGCTGTTGCGCCGCTCCCCGTCCCCGCGCATCGTCAACATCTCCAGCAGCGTCGGCTCGCTGACCTGGCAGTCCGACCCGGCCGTCGAGGTGGGCCCGATCATGGCGGCATACTCCCCGACGAAGTCCTTCCTCAACGCGGTGACGGTGCACTACGCCCGGCAGCTCGCCGGCACGAACATCCTGATCAACGCCGCCTGCCCCGGCCTGGTGGCCACCGACTTCACCGGCGGTCAGGGCCGCCCGCCGCAGGAC
>NZ_JZKF01000098.1 GCF_000962825.1 Actinoplanes rectilineatus | reverse complement strand
CCACGGTCTGCCCCGAACCACCTACACCACCGTCGACGACGGCCGAGCCCACCCAGCCGTCGCCAGTGGCTCTACGCGGCCCACAAAACCACCACCAGCAACGGCCGGACGACCCGAGCCGCCACCCACGGTCGACATCCGCACCCCGACCAACCACCACCGACGGCCGACTCCCCCCAACCGACACCCACGACAATCCCGGCCCACACCGCCTACAACCGGATCAGCCGACACCCTCGATAGCCACTCGCGTCAGTAAGCAGAGACGAGCAAAACCACCACCAGCGACAGCTACGCAAACGCGGCGGTCGATCGCGAACGCCGGCCCCTCAGGAACGACAGCCGTTGACGGCTACGGCCCGAGCTACCTCCACAGTAGAGATTTTATTTGCATCATTAGATGCAACAAATCGCACCGGGCATTTCGAGCGACGACTAATAATCATTTCATGCGGAATTCCTCTTCGCATGAAACGGAGAACCCACCCCATGAGCCACCGGGCGTCGAGGGCGGGCGGCGGCCCGGTCCAGGACGGTCAGGGGCGTGCGGCGGCCCGGTCCAGGACGTCGTCGGCGGGGCAGCGGCCCCGGAAGACGTAGCGCTCGGTGAACTCGGCCACGTCGTCGCGCAGTTCGCGGGAGACCCCCAGGCGGGCCAGCGCGCCGTAGGCGGCCATGAAGCAGTCGCGGGCCGCGGCGGCCAGGGTCGTGTCGGTGAGGGCGTCGCGGGCCGCCCGCTCCCAGAGGCGGGGTTCGGCGCCCAGGTGGGCGGTCGCCTGCCAGGCCTCGTCGGCGGCACGCGGGTCGTCGATCAGGGCGGCGGCGACGACCGCGGGGATGCGCCAGCCGGTGCCGGGCTGGCGGTCGGCGACGTCGATCTCGAGGTGGCCGCGGGCGGCGACCGGCGGGCGCAGGGCGGCGAGGTGCCGGTCGACGTCGTCGGGGGTGAGGCGGGCGCCGGCCCGGATCGCCTGGCGCAGGGTGCGGCCGGTCGCGGTCGGGGCGTTCATCGCATGGGCAGCCCAGGAGCGGGCCGGATCGCTGGGCAGCGAACCGCCGCCGAAGAATGAGCCACCAGCGACGGCTGAGCCACCGTCGACGGCCGAACCGCCGAGGATGGCTGAGCCACCGTCGACGGCCGAGAAGCCGTCGACGGTAGGGGAATCGCTGAAGGGTGAGCCGACGACCGGCGGCAGCACGGGAGTGTCCCGGCGCAGGGACTGCCGGACGCTGCGCCATCCGGTCGGCCGCCCGTGACGCAACGGCGCGTTCGCGAACGAGGCCGCCAGCACCGGAGCCAGTGTGTGCGCCAGCGCCCACCGATGGTCGATCCCGAGTGGCCCGCCGCCGTCGAGTCCCGCCTCCAGGCCGACCCGGATGCCCGCGGTGGCGGTGCCGAGGGCGTGGGCCGGGCCCTCCGGGTGGGCGGTGTCGGTGGCCTGGGCCAGCACCGTGAGGCCGTGACCCTCGACGACGCGGCCGGCCGCGGCCAGGTCGTCGGTCATGCGTTTGAGGGCGACCTCGATGCCGGGCGACGGCGGGCCGCTGACCACGAGCAGGCGTGGTGACCGGGTGTCGAGGAAGCCGTGGCGCAGGGGGCGCCGCCCGGTGGGCGCGCAGGCCGGGTCGAGGAGCAGGTCGACGGCGATGCCGACGAAACCGGGCAGGCCGGAGCTGAAGGCGCGTGCGGCGATGAGGTCTTCGGCGGCCTGCTCGGAGAGTGTCACGCCGCCGAGCATAGCATTCCTATCTGCGCAGTAGGAATAACCTAGGGGTCGGGATCAGGGGAACCGCCGGAGCCGGGCCGGGGGTCGTACCCGTACGGTCACTGCATGTCATCTGTCCAGGCGGCCCTGCTCATTCTCGCCCTCGCGGCGATCGTCCTGCTCGGCCTTCTGGTCGCTCAGGGCCGCGCTCCGGTGCGCAGCCCGCTGCTGTTCGGCGCCGGCGTCGCGCTGATCGTCGTGAAACCGGCATTCTTCCTGTTCTCCGCGTTGCTTCTGGTCGCCGCGCTCGCCCCGATAGGCACTATCCTCAGTGGACTGCGTGTCGAGAGGCGGGGGAAGGCATGAGCGACCCACTGGACACCGGGCGGCCGCACCCGGCCCGTGTCTACGACTACCTGCTCGGCGGCAAGGACCACTTCGCCGCCGACCGGGCCGCCGCCGAGCAGGGCCTGCAGGCCAACCCCAACGCGGCGACCGCGCCCCGGCAGAACCGGGCGTTCCTGCGCCGCACGGTGCGGATGCTCGCCGAGGCCGGCGTCGACCAGTTCCTGGACATCGGCACCGGTCTGCCCACCTCGCCGAACGTGCACGAGGTGGCGCAGGAGGTGCTCCCGGCCGCCCGGGTGGTCTACGTCGACTACGACCCGCTCGTCCTCGCGCACGCCCGCGCACTGCTGACCAGCACGCCCGAGGGCCGCACCGGCTACGCCGAGGCCCGCCTGCAGGACGGCGTCGCGATCCTGGAGCGGCCCGAGGTCCGCGAGATCCTCGACCTGGACCGGCCGGTGGCGCTGCTGCTCTACGCCGTCCTGCACTTCGTGGACGACGCCGACGACCCGTATGCCACGGTCGCCGCCCTGATGGGCGCCCTGCCCCGCGGCAGTCACCTGGTGATCTCGCACATCACCGACGAGCACGACCCGCAGTCGTGGGCCAGGTTCGCCGCGATCATGCGAGGGCAGGGCATCACCACCCGCCTGCGGGACCGGCTCGACGTGGCCCGCTTCTTCACCGGCCTCGACCTGCTGGAGCCGGGCGTGACGCCGATCCTGCGCTGGCGCCCCGACGAGGTGAGCACCTTCACCGACGCACAGGTGGCACTGTTCGGCGGCGTGGGACGCAAACGTTAGACACGTTTCGTGGTCAGGGCGCGAATCCCGTCCGCGTGGTGACCTCAGCCGCGCTGGGCACCCGAAGTCACCACACCCGTCGTGGCGTGGTGATTACGGGCGCGATGGACGCCCCAAATCACCACACCCGCCGTGGCGTGGTGATTCCGGGCGCACTGGGCGCCCCAAATCACCACACCCGTCGTGGGGTGTGGTGATTCCGGGCGCGTTGGGCGGCTGAAGTCACCACGCGGACCCTGACGAAACTTGTCTAGACCTCGGTGGTCAGCTCGTACACCTCGGTGGTCGGGTGACCCGCCCTCTCGTGCACCCGCATCACCGCCTCCTTGCTCGGCCCGGTGCTCAGGCAGAACACCTTGCCGGCCTCCGGGTCGAGCCACGCCCGCTCGAAGTGCACCCCCTCCTCGCCCTCGATCTTCAGGTCGGCCTCGTGCGCGGCGTTCAACTGCTCCGCGGTGACGCCGACGAACCCGTCGTGCACGTCCATGAACCTGGCCATCGTCCGGCCCTCTCCGTCGTACCGGTGACTGACCAGCTCAGCGTGCCCGCCCGGAAGCCGTCGGACATCGGTCACAACACCTAGGAAGCCGCACCGCGACTCTTACAGTGCGATGGTGACGCTGAGTAGCCCCGTCCTGATCGGACGGCGTGACCTGCTCGAACTAGCCGGCCGTCGGCTCGCCGGGGCCGCCGCGGGCTCGGGCGAGCTGCTGTTCCTGGCCGGTGAGGCCGGCATCGGCAAGACGCGCCTGCTGCGCGAGATCAGCGTGCGCGCCGCGGCGGCCGGGTTCGCGGTGATCGGCACCGCGGCCACCCCCGGCGACGTGGAGATCGCGGCCGGGCTGCTCAGCGATCTCGGCGCCGGTCTGCGGCGGGACCCGGCGACCGCGCCGACCGGCACCCGGATCATGCAGCGGCTGCGGGACGGCGCGCGCGGCGACCCGGACCGGCACCGGCGGCTGCTGGTCACCGACCTCACCGAGATGGTCGAACGGGTGGCCACCTGCACCCGGCCGATGCTGATCACGTGTGAGGACCTGCACTGGGCCGACGACCTGACCCTGGACGTCCTCGCGCGGATGGCGCTGCGGGCCCGGGCGCTGCCGCTGCTGCTGGTCGGAACGTACCGCAGCGACGAGCTGTATCCGCGGGTGCCGATGCGGGCGTGGCGGGCCCGGCTGCTCACCCAGCGTCACGCCGAGGAGGTCCGGCTGACCCGGCTGAGCCGTACCGACACCGCCGAGCTGGCCGCGGCCATCGCCGGCACGCGCCTGCCGGCCGCCGAGACCGCCGCCGTCTTCGCCCGCAGCGACGGCATTCCGCTGCACGTCGAGGAGTTCCTAGCGGCCGCCGACGGGGTGCCGGACACCCTCGCCGACGCGGTGCTGTTCCGCGCCGAGCGGCTCGGCCCCGCCGCCCGGGAGCTGGCCGGCGCGGCGTCGGTGCTGGGCCGCTCGTTCGACCTGGACCTGCTGATCGCGATCACCGGCGGTGCCCCGGCGACGATCGACGCGGCGCTGCGCGAGCTGGGCGAGAACTTCTTCGTCCTGCCCCGGGCGGACGGGACCGGGTTCGACTTCCGGCACGCGCTGATCCGGGACGCCCTCTACGCCGACCTCACCCCGCTGCGGCGCCGGGAGCTGCACGGACGGGCCGCCGCGGCGGCGGCCGACGCCGGGTTCGCCGCCGCATTCGTCAGCGACCAGTACGAGCGCGCCCAACGAGCCAAGGACGCTTTCCCGTACGCGATGACAGGCGCCACCGAAGCCGCCCAGCTCTCCGCCCACCAGGAGGCGGCCGAGCTCTACCGGCGGGCGCTGCGCACCGCGGACCCGGCCGCCGACCGGGCCGCCCTGCTGTCCGCGCTCGCCGCCGAGCTGGCCGCGATCGACGAGAACGACGCCGCGGACCGGGCCTACGCGGAGGCCTACCGGCTGCGGCTGGACCGGGACGAACCACTGGCGGCCGCCGCCCTGCTGCCCGAATGGGTCGCCGTCCGGCACCTGCTCGGCGACGGGCTGGACCGGCGGGTCGAACAACTGCGGGCCGGGCTGACACTGGCCGCGGGCGACGACGGCATCCGGGCCCGCCTGCACGGGGCGCTCGCGGCGGCGTACATGCTGGATCGGCGGTTGACCGAAGCCCTCGCCGACGGCGAGCGTTCCCGGGCGCTGCACCTGGCCGAGGACGACGACCGGGACACCACGATCGGCGCGGTGCTGCTCTTCCTGGGGCGTCTCGACGAGGGGTACGCCCTGCTGGAAGCCGTGATCGACCGGGCCGCCGCGGCGCACCGGGAACGCCAGGCGGCCCGCGCCCACCGGATGCTCGGCTCGTCCGCCTCGGTGCTGGTCGAGTACGAACGGGCGGAACACTGGCTGACCCGCGGCATCGCCTACGCCGACCGCGCGGAACGTTTCAACGACCGCCACTACATGGCCGCCCACCTGGCGCACGTCCGCTGGGCGACCGGCGACTTCACCGGTGCCGAGGCGCAGGCCCGGGCCGCCCTCGCCGACGGCCGCGGCGGCATCACCACCCGGATCACCGCGCTGCACGTGCTCGGGTTCTGCGGGCTGGTCACCGACCCGGCCGGGGCGCACGCGGCACTGACCGAGGCCGCCGCGCTCGGCGAGGCCATGCACGAACTGCAGCGCGTCTCGCCCGCCTGGTGGGGGCTTGCCGAACTGGCCCTGCTGGGCGGCGACCACGCGACGGCGCTGGCCTGGTGCGAACGGGGTCACGCGGCGTCCGCCGGAGTCGGCGATGCGGCCTACCTCTACCCGTACACGGTGACGGGTGTCCGGACGCACCTGGCCGCCACCGGACCGACCGCCGCGAGGGACTGGCTGGCGCGGGTCTCCGGGCTGCTGACCGGCCGCGGGATTCCCGGCACGCTGGCCGCCCTCGACCACGCCCAGGGCCTGATCCTGCTGGCCGAGGGACAGACCGGCAAGGCCCGGGTGGCGCTGGAACGCGCGTCGCAGGCCTGGTCGCGGCGGCGCAGGTTCTGGGAGGGCAGCGCGGCGCTGCTCGACCGGGCCCGCTGCGCGCACCGCTCGCGACGCCCGGCCGAGGCCGCCGCGCTGGTCGCCGAGGTGCGGACCCGGTGGGGTACGCGCACGCCACCCGCCCTCTGGCTGGCCGGCACCCCGGCCGGTGAGCAGACCCGCCCGGTCCCGTTGACGGCCCGCGAGATGGAGGTCGCCCGGCTGGTGGCCGCGGGCCGCACCGACCGGGAGATCGCCGCCGCGCTGGTGATCTCCCCGCGGACCGTGTCGGCGCATCTGGAGCACATCCGTACGAAGCTCGGGGTGAGCCGCCGCACCCAGATCGCCGGCTGGCTGGCGGCGTATCCTGCTGCGGGTGAGCATAGGCAAAGGTGACATCGCGCCCGACTTCGAACTGGCCGACCAGGACGGCAACCCGCGGCGGTTGACCGATCTCCTCAAGGACGGGCCGGTCGTCCTCTTCTTCTACCCCGGTGCGATGACCAAGGGCTGCACCGCCGAGGCGTGCAACTTCCGGGACCTGGGCGCCGAGTTCCAGGCGGCCGGCGTGCAGCGGGTCGGCATCAGCAAGGACACTGTCGCGAAGCAGAAGGAGTTCGCCGACGCCAACACCTTCGACTATCCGCTGCTCTCCGACCCGGAGATGACGACGATCGCCGCCTACGGCGTCAAGCGCAAGCTGGCCCTCGGCCCGCTGAGCACCAAGCGGATGACCTTCGTGATCGGCACCGACCAGAAGATCATCGAGGTGGTGCACAGCGAGCTGGACATGAACCAGCACGCCGCCGAGGCCCTGGCCGCGGCGACCTCTTAGGGCCGTCTTAGCGGGACGTTATCCATCGAGGCGCGAGAGTTCGCGGCATGTCAACACGGCGCATCTCCGTCCTGGCGGCCCTCGCCCTCACCGTTCCCCTGGCCGCGGTCACCGCCCCGGTGGCCGCCCAGGCGGCCGGCTCCAGGTTCTGCGAGGGCGGCAGCTACACCGTCCTCGGCAAGACCGGCACCAAGGACCGCTTCCGCGGCACGGTCGCCGCCCCCGCAGGCCGTTTCACCGTCCAAGGTAAGTACACCCAGTTCAGCATCGACCCGGCGACCTTCGCGATCTACGACTACGCGTTCACCGGCAAGGCCAACGTCGGCGACATGACCGGCGGGAAGGCCACCCCGGTCTACGCGAGCAAGGTGCCCGACCACCGCGGACTGGCCCTGACAAGCACGATCAGCCTGGAACTGCGCGACGAGGGGCTGACCGTCTCCCGGACCGGACCGTCCGGCCTGACCATGAAGATCCAGGCCAAGGACTGCGCACAGGGCGGCATCTTCCAGATGGAGGCGGCCCGCGGCGACGGCACGGCGACCCGGATCGTGCACACCCTGGCCGACAGCGCCTTCTACTACGACAACCCCAACTTCCGCGCCGAGCTGGGTGCCTGGCTGGGCTCGGCGTGCGTCTCCCCGGCTACCGGTCCGGCAGCGACCTATTGTGTACGCGTGACGCCGCGCGTCAACATCGCCAGCGACACCGCACCGGCCCTGGTGCTGCGTGACAGTGCCCAGGTGGCGACCCGGGTCGCCCAGCCGCAGTGCGGACCCGACTTCACCAACACGCTGGGTCTGTCCGAGACGAAGGACCACTGCGGCGGCGTGAGCATCTGGGACGTGGCGAGCGGTGGCCGGATGGGCATGGTCACCGGCGAGGACGCGACCGAGGTCGCCAACCCGCCGACCGTCTGCACCACCGACTGCCAGGCGGAGAACGGCGTCAACGGCCGGCTCGCCACCCTCGGCTTCCCGTCCACGGTCCCGGCCGGCAGTCGCCTCACCCCGCGCGCCTGACCGTCACCGCCGGTGGGTGGTTCTCCTCACCCACCGGCGCGAGACCGCTACTGATAGATCCGGCTTTGCCGGATCTTCGCCTGCTCGAGAAAGAACCGGTATTCCCGGCTCGCCGAGAATCTTCCCGCCAGCACTTCGACCGTAATACCGGACTCCCTGAGCAGAAGACCGCGCAGAAGCCCCCGCGGCCACCTCGAGATCGACGTCACCGACCGCCGGCCCGGCACCGGCTGGCGCATCCCCGCGGTCGTCGCCGCCGCCCGTTCCTGACACCCCTGCCCCTCCCCGATCCGTGACCGGACCGTCGCCGGCGTCCCCCCTCGTGGCGTCGCAACAGCCACTACGGACGGCTCCGCCGACCCGGCCGTCATTGACGGTCCATTCGCGAGCCGAAAACAGCCGCACACGACGGCCCACCGACCCGAGCCGTCGACGACGGTCCCCCGCGCGGCACCGAAGCAGCCGCAACCGACGGCTCAGGCGAGCCGGCCGTCGGTGATGGTTCCTCCACGAGGCGGGTGCAGCCGTGGGCGACGGCTGAGCCACCCCAGTACCACTCAGCTCAAGTTGATCATGATTCCGCCAAGGGCTTTGTCTGTGCCAGCATCCTCCCGCAGGAGTTGCCGCCGCTGCTCGCGCTCGCCGGCCCGCTGCTCCCGCTCGCCGGCCCGCGGCTCGTCGAACGTTTCGGCGGCTGGTCCCGCGGCCCGTTCAGCGCCGATGCTCCACTCCAACTGTGCGTCCGCGAACCCGTCGCCGATCAGTCCGCGCAGACGTCCGGCAGCGTGCTCACCCGGATCCGCAGCACCGCGTCCGTGCCCAGGGCCTGCCGCGACAGCGCGGTCACTGTCCGGCCAGGCCGAGGATGACGTCCATCGCCTTGCGTTTCTCGGCGACGGTGGCGCCCAGGCGGCCGTCCGGGATGATCAGCTCGTCGAGGCCGATCGCCCGGTACTCGGCGATGGTGTCGGCCAGCTTCGCCGGGGAACCGCCGATCACCGGCGTCGACAGGCCCTCCGGGAGCGGACCGTCGACCACGGTCGTCGCCTGTGCGGTGCGCTGGATCGACGCCGGGTCGCGGCCGACGTCGGCGCAGTGCCGGTCCAGCACGGCCGACTTGTGGGCGATCAGGTCCGGGGTGCCCCAGGCGTTCCACATGTCGGCGTGCTCGGCGACGACCCGCAGCATGCGTTTCTCGCCCTTGGCGCCGATCAGGATCGGCAGCGGATCCTGCACCGGCTTCGGTTCGCAGACGGCGTCGGTGAGCTGGTAGTGCGTACCGTCGAAGGTGGTCTCCGGGTCGCGCAGCAGGCCGCGCAGGACCTGCAGGGCCTCCACGAAACGGTCGATCAGTTGTTTCGTGGGCGGTAGCTCCAGGCCGTACTGCGCATGCTCGTTGATCTGCCAGCCGGCGCCGACGCCCAGGGTGAAGCGGCCCCCGGAGATCTGGTCGGCGGTGGCCGCCATGTTGGCGAGGACGGCCGGGTGCCGGTAGGTGTTGCCGTAGACGAGCGTCCCGATCCGCACCCGCGGCACGGCCGCCCCGAGTGCCGCCACCAGCGAACCGGCTTCCAGGACCGGGTGGTGCGGGTCGAAACCGGCACCGGCGTTGGGCATGAAGTGGTCGGCGATCCAGACGCCGTGCCAGCCGGTGTCGGCCGCGTGCCGGGACACTTCGAGCACGTCGGTCCAGGGTTGTGCCGCGCCGGGCCAGATCGAGATTCGCATACGGTCACCCTGCCACGGAGCGCTTCTTCGGCGAGATCGGGTAGCGGCCCAGGCCGAGCGCGGCCCGCATGGTTCCCACACAGTGGTCGCGGGCCAGGTCGACGCGGGCCCGGCCGTAGTGTTCCTCGAGGTTCATCTCGGCGTCGGTGGTGCGCACCGGCTTCTGCCAGGCTTTCTTCATCTGCTCGCCGACCTCGGCCTTGGCCTCGTTGGCGAGCAGCCGGTAGGCGGCGGCGACCCGCGGTGCCTCGATGTCGAGCAGCGCCTGGTGGTAGGCCAGCCGCGAGTAGATCCGGCTGACCTCCTCGGTGAGTTTCTGCCGCGCCTCCGGGGTGCCCGAGCGTCGCCGGATCCGGTAGGGCATCTCGGCGTAGTCCTCGACGACGCTGAGCGCCTCGCCGAAGGCCTGCGCCCGGCGTTCGCGGCGGGCGGCCTGCCGGTTCAGGGCGTAGGTGAGCAGCGCGGTGAGGGCGGCTCCGAAGATCGCGATGACCGGCGCGAGCACCGCCGTGGTCTGAGCGGTCGTCCAGGTCATGCGGCGTGCACCGTCCAGGGGCGTCAGATCTGGTGAAGGACGTCGATGATTCTCGCAACCTGGTCCGCGTCCCATTGATCCGGCCCCGGCCCGAACAGCCGGTTGATGCCGTTCTGGCAGTACAGCCCGTCCAGTTCGTCCCGATGCTCGCGCAGCCAGCCGAGGGCACTGCGATAGGAAACAAGATTAAAAACGTTGTCGGGTACGTTGTAAAGCAGGCATTCCAGCAGGTAGGAGGGCGCGGGGACGCCGTTTTCCACACGTGCCCTCTTCGCGGCCCGGACGGCCTGCTTGAACCGGCCGCCGGTCCGCAGATCCTTCGCGTCGCCGTTGCGGCGGTGCTGCTTCGGAAAGTTGACGATCGGCAACCCGTTCTCGTCCCGGAAGAACACACCACCCCGGTGTTCGGTCGCCACGAGAACGTCGACCATCTCCCCGAACAGCGAATCGGGTTCGTCGACGTTCAGGCAGCGGCGCCCCATGCGTACCCGATAGGACTTTCCCATGGTGGTGAGAACGTCGTCGCGGAACTCCTCCCAGCCGTAGCCGGGATCGTGCGGCCCGGTGAGCATGAGCACCAGGTCGATGTCGCTGGTGTCGTCGAGAGCGGTGCCATTGGCCCGCGACCCCTGGACGAAGATCTCATATCGCCGCGTATCGAGCAGTGTCGACCGGCCCAGCGCGTCGCGCAGTTCCTTCTCCGCCCAGGGGAGCCAGAACTCCGAACTCCGGAGCGCCATGGTCATGACGCAATTATGCCGCGCCTCGCGAGGTCGACGGTGCGACGGGCGTCCCACCAGGCGATCAGGGCCGTGGGCAGGCGGGGTGACGGGATCGGAGCGCCGTTGCGGCGCACCCGCAACTGGTCGATCAGCCAGCGCGGAGCGTGGGCGCGCTCGATCGCGACCGATTTGGACAGCAGTTCGCCGGTGGCCAGGGTGTGCCGGCCCCGGGCCATCGACGTCAGGCCCAGGTCGGCGATCACCGGGTCGAGCCAGAGCCACGGGCGGCGGGCCGCCCACGCCCAGTAGCCGGTCAGTTCGGCGCGGGCCGCGGCGCGGACGTCGTCGTCGGTCATCGGGGCGAACACCGCCGCCGGCGGGCGCCCCAGGACCGGGTAGCCGTGCCGGACCAGTTCGGCGCGGGTGACGCCGGACAGGATGCGCTGCACCATCCGCCCGTGGGTCCAGGTGGGGTGGCGCAGGTCGGATTCGGCGGCCCGGGCGGCGTCGACGTACACGCAGCCCAGGTTGAGGCCGTCGGCGATGCCCGCGTCGAGGGTGCGGTGCAGGGCGGCAAGGACCGCTTGGCGGTCGGGCCCGGCCGGGCCGTCGGTGAGGGCCACCAGGTCGAGGTCGCTGACGCCGGGGATCCAGTCGCCGGTGGCCAGTGATCCGGCGACCATCAGGTCGGTCACCCAGCCCAGGTCCGCGAGCAGACCGGCGAAGGCGGGCACGGCGGCGGGCGGCGGCGACATCACGACGCCAGTCTATGGATGGGCTTCCAAGACCACCGGGCGACGGCCCTCGAGGGTGTGGGCGGCGTGCACGGCGAACCGTTCGGCGACGGCGATGGCGGCGAGCACGGTGGCGCGGCGTTCGCCCGGGTGGACAGGGCGGCTGGCGGCCAGTTCGGCGCGGAGCCGGGCGAGGGCGGCGATGCACTCGTCCAGTGAACCGATCACCTCGTCGTGCACGTCTTCTCCGAACGGGGAAGCAGTGGGCCGCAGCGATGCGCGGCGGCCCACCGAAGTCACTTCTTCTTGTCCTTCTTCTTCTTGTCCTTCTTGTCCTTCTTCTTCTTGGCCATGACGGTTCCCCCTTCCCCGGCTCAGCGTCGAATCGCTCCCGATGCTATGCGACACGGTAACTACACGTGAACTTTTCACTACAGACAGGTGTGAACACCCTGGTTGACAGTCGCGAAACAACCTTCTAGCTTTGCTTTCAACCAGTAAGTTGAAAGTAGGTCCCGATGCCCGCCGACACCCTGTCCCGCGTCTTCTCCGCGCTGTCCGACCCGACCCGGCGTGACATGGTCGCCCGGCTCAGCGCGGGAGACGCGACGGTGAGTCAGCTGGCCGAGTCCTACCCGATGACTCTGCAGGCGATCTACAAGCATCTGCGGGTGCTCGAGGACGCCGGCCTGGTCACCCGGCCGCCGGGTCCGCAGCCCCGGCCGGTGCACCTGGAGACGGAGTGCCTCGACGAGATGAGCGCCCTGCTCGAGTTCTACCGGCAGCGCGCCGAGCGCCGCTACCAAAAGCTGGACAGCGTTCTGAAAGACATACAGGCAGACGAGGAGAGAGACAGTGACTGAGGCCACCATCACCGCCGATCCGACCGTGCCGATGGTCCGGATCACCCGCGACTTCGACGCCACCCCGGAGCAGCTCTTCCGGGCACACACCGACCCCGAGCTGTTCGCCCGCTGGGCCGGCCCGGAGGCGATGACCAACAAGATCGACTACTGGGACGCCAAGGACGGCGGCAGCTGGCGCTACGTGGCGCACCGCGACGGCGAGGAATATGCGTTCCGCGGCTGCTTCCACGAGGTGAGCCCGCAGCGGATCGTGCAGACGTTCACTTTCGAGGGATTCCCGGACGGCGTCGCGCTGGAGACGCTGACCTTCGAGGACCTGGGCGACGGCCGCACCCGGCTGCACGCACAGTCCCTGGTCGACAGCTTCGAGGGCCGCGACGCGTTCCTCGCGAGCGGGATGGAGACCGGGGTGAACGAGGGCTACACGAAGCTGGAGCGTCTCGTCCAGAGTGACCTGCGCCTCTGAAGAATCAGACCGGGGCTGCTAGCTTGCCCGGATGTCATCGACCGTCGCCGACCGTGATGTCGGCATCCCCCGGCGGATCGTCGATCTCCCGTCGCTGACCGGGATGCGGTGGACCGCCGCGTTCCTGGTCTTCGGAGTGCACCTGCACGTGATCGAGTACTTCGCCCCCGGCTGGGCGGCGAGTGTGATCCGGTTCCTGTTCGCGCCCGGTGCCGTGGGGGTGTCGTTCTTCTTCATCCTCTCCGGCTTCGTGCTGATGTGGGCCAGCCCCGACCCGGTCGGCTGGCTGCGGTTCTGCCGCCGCCGGTTCGCCCGGGTCTACCCGCTGCACGCGGTCACCGCCGTGTTCGCCCTGCTGCTGGCGTTCGTGACGGCCCGCAACGAGTTGCCGCAGCCGCTGGTGGTGCTGGCCAACCTGACCCTGCTCCAGTCCTGGATCCCGGACTTCACCGTCGTCCAGGGCCTGAACTCGGTGAGCTGGACGCTCTCCTGCGAGGCGTTCTTCTACGCCGTGTTCCCCCTGCTCGGTGCCGTGATCGGCCGCCGCGGGCCGGGTGCGCTCCTCGCGGTGGCCGGCGCGGCCTGGGCGCTCACCACCCTCGGGCCGGCGGCCGGGCGGCTGTTCGCCTCCGCCGAGGCGGTCACGCTCTTCTTCCATTGGAATCCGCTGGCGCGGCTTCCCGAGTTCGTGTTCGGCATCGCGCTCGCCTGCCTGGTCAGATCAAACCCTGCGGGGGTACGCCTACCGTTGCTCTGGACCGCCGCCGGGGTCACCACGATCGCCGGTTACCTGACCGTCAAGCACGTCCCCGAGGTGTACGGCTACGCCGCCTGCACGATGCTCGGGTTCGGACTCGTGCTGGTCGCCGCCGCGCTCGCGGACAGCCGCGGGAGCTGGACGCCGTGGCGGCACCGGCTGGCCGTCAAGCTGGGTGAGTTGTCGTTCGCGTTCTACCTGATCCACATCCTGGTGATCCGCGTGTTCGAGGCGGTCGTCGGGTACCACCCGAAGCTCGGCACCGGGCCGGGTGCTGCTCTCACCGCGGCCACCTTCACGCTGGCGCTGACCTCGGCGTGGCTGCTGCACCGCTTCGTCGAAGGTCCGGCCCGCAGGCTGCTGCTGCGCCTCTGACGGACGGTACGAGGGCCGGCGACGGCCGGCCCTCGTACCGATGAATGATCAGGAGCGGAAGAGGTCGTCGAAGACCGCGCCCCGGTCGAACTGCAGGGCGTAGGCCCGGGCACGCTTCTCCAGGTCCGCCCGGTCCGCGTCGGACATCTCCAGCACCACCCGGTCGACCGCGTCGGCGAGGCCGCTGATGTCGCCCGCCTCCACGATCACCGCGGTGTCGCCGACCGCCTCGCCGGTGCCGCCGGTCAGGGTCGTCACGATCGGGCCGCCGCCGGCCAGTGCCTTCTCGGCGAGCGCGATGCCGAACGTCTCGACGAAGTCCGGCTCCGGCTTGGTCGGCAGGGCGTACGCCGCGCAGCCGTTCATCAGCAGCGGCTTCTCGTCGTCGTCCACATCGGTGAGGAAGACGATCCGGTCGTCCTCCTTCGCCATCGCCCGCACGTGGTCGAGCGCCGGCCCGGTGCCGGCCACCACCAGCTTCACGTCGTCGCGGCACCGCATCTGCCCGTACGCGATGATGAGGTCGTAGATGCCCTTGGCGCGGGCGACACGGGACAGGAACAGGATGTACTTGCCCCGCTCCAGGCCCCGTTCGGCGAGGGCGGCGTCGACGGCGTCCGGTTCGATGTCGAGGAACGCCGACGCGTCGATCGGCGGGTAGCTCACCGTCACCCGGCGGCGGCACTGTTCGGCGAACGTGGTGCCGCCGTGCGCGTCGACCTCCTCGGCCGCCGCGATGATCTCGTCGCGGGTGTACTCCGAGACCGCGACCACCTCGTCGCTGGCCAGGAACGTGGTGAGCAGCACGGTCGCCGCGCCGAAACGCCCCTCGCGCAGGCAGGACCGGATCACGTTGGTGACGTCCGAGCCGACCGCCTTGGCGATGGTGTGCACCTGCGGGGCGAACCCGGCGGCCCGGGCCGCGGTCACCGCGTCGTTGATGACCTGGGTGTGGGGTACCAGGTACATCGAGAGGCAGACCGTGGGCACCGGCTCGGCGAGCAGCTCGACCAGGCGACCGGTCAGGCCGGCCAGGTGCCGTCCGTCCGGCACGCGGTAGTCACCGACCGCCTCGGGGCGTTCGACGGTGATGCCGGGGCTGTACGGCAGGAGCCGGTCCAGCGGTTTGAGGGGCAGTCCGGCCGACTGGAGGGTGGGGATCGGCCAGGTGAGCAACCGTACGTCGTCGAATCCGCGGGTGAGCGCCACCTCGGCGAGGTTGCGCGCCTCGCCCGAGTGTCCGCAGATGACCGGGTCGGCGCGGACCGCGATCACCAGGCGGCGGGTCGGTCGACTCATGGTGTTTCCTTCGGGTGGGGGTGTGAGAGGGAAGGCGGCCGGGACCCGTGACCCCAGGTGGAGGGTTCGGGGCCGAGCCGCAGGTGCAGCCGCCCGCCGTTGTGGATGTCGGACGCGCTGAGATGGGTGACGTCCAGCGGTTTGCCGTTGAGGGTGGCGGACTGGACGTACTGCACGGGGGGTTCGCGGTCGATCCCGTCGACGCCGATCGGCGTCTCGTGGTGACCGCTCGTCTCCACGATGAACTCGCCGCCTTCGACCTGCAACGACGACCACGCGAAGGCGGGGGCGTTGGCGAGGAAGAGGTTCTGTCCGGCGACCGGGAACAGGCCGAGGGAGGCCCAGACGTACCAGGCGCTCAGGCCGCCCGAGTCGTCGTTGCCCGGCAGGCCGCCGGGTCCGGTGCCGAACTGCCAGGTCAGCGCGGAGTGGACGACTTCGGCCGTCCGGTCGGGGCGGCCCGCGTAGTGATATGCCCAGGGGACCTCCATGTCGGGTTCGTTGTTCAGGCCCTCGAACCGGTTGAGGGCGTAGCCGGCGGCCATCTCCGCGGGTGTGGGACCGATGCCGGGCTGTTTGACCGGCTCGGCGCCGTAGCCGAAGAACCGGTCGAGCATCACGGTGAACGCCCGTTCGCCGCCGGCCAGGTCGATGCGCCCGGCCATGTCGTGCAGCAGCCGGAACGAGTAGTTCCACTTGCCGCCCTCGTAGAACTCCGAGTCGCGCAGCAGGCCGGTGGCCGGGTCGAACGCGTTGACCCAGCCGCGGCTGCGCCGCTCCAGGTCGTCGGCGAGGCGGTGGTCGTTCAGCGCGCGGGCCAGTTTGGCGGTGCAGTGGTGGGCGTACGCCAGGTCGAGGGTGTGGGTGATCGGGTGGACCCGGCCGTGCTCCCAGAAGTCCTCGCCGTAGAGCCGGCGCAGGTCGTCGACCATGTGCACCAGCGCCCACGTCCAGTCGATGCCGGTGCGCTTCAGCGCGTGCGCGTCCGCGATGGCGGTGTGTGCCAGGGCGCTGGCCTGCCGGAAGAACCGGTCGGCGCCGCGGGCCATCCGGTAGCCGATCGGAAAGTTGCCCTCCTCCTCGCAGACCCGGATCAGCGACTCCAGGAGATCGGTGGAGCGCTGCGGCGCGATCGCGGACAGCAGCGGGATCTGCGTCTTGTAGATGTCCCACATGGTGCAGATGTCGAACGCGTACGGGCCGGAGTTGGGCCAGAACGGGCTCTCGTCGTCGGCGAAGCACGGCTTGACCAGGGAGTGGTAGAGCGCGGTCGCCATCACGGTCCGCCGGGCCGGGGTGCCGCCCTCGACCTTCACCTTGCCGAGCTGTTCGCGCCACCGGTCCCGGGTGCGGGCGCGGACCGGTTCGAACGCGGTCCGGCCCAGGCCGCACTCGCGTTCCAGGTTCTCCCGGGCCTGGTCGGTGCCGCGCAGCGAGAAGCCCAGCCGGACCTCGATCGTCTGGCCGGCGCGGACCGGGCCGAGGAAGATCGCGCCGAACGGCCGCAGGGTGGTGTTGCGGATGCTGTCGAAGTCGAGGCGGGTGCCGCCGGGGATCAGCCGCCGGTCGTACCACAGCATCTGCCGCCAGCCGGGACTGTCCACCTCGGCGTAGACGGAGAGCGGGACACCCTCCATGACGACGGTGCCCTGGACCCGGCCGTACCCCATGCTCTCGGCCTGGGCGCGCAGCGGCACCGTGCGTCCCAGGTCGATGGCGAGGCCGCCGCAGGACAGGTCGATCACCACGCGGGCGCTGTCGTGGTCGGGGAACGTGTAGCGGTGCACCGCCACCTTCTCCCCGACGGTGATCTCGCAGCGCACGCCGGTGTCGAGGTTGGCCGCGTAGTAGCCGGCCTCGGCCTGCTCGTCCTCGAGCGGCCAGGACTGCCCGAGGTCGTCGAGCGGCTGGACCATCGGCGTGACCCGCACATAGTTGTAGTACTTGCGGATCGCGCCGGTGCCGGACTGCTGGAAATGCGTGAACCCGGAGGCCTGCAGCCGGGGGAACATCTCCTCCGGCACGCCCTCGGTGTTCTTCGCGTAGCGGCCGTAACCGGTCGGATAGGCGCCGGAGTAGGCGCACGCGGACACCATGCCCAGTGGGGCCGAAGCCCCCGGGTGGGTGTTGCCGACCTGCGGTTTCGGCCACCACCAGGTAGCGGCGAGACCGCTTGCCCGAGGCAGGTCGGTGGCCGCTGTGCCGATGAAGGGATCTACGTTGTCAAGGATGGCCGGACTTTAACCGGCCACAGCGGTCCCGGTGGTTTCGTTCAGATGAACTCCCCCGAAGGGGGTGATCCCTTTGCTCTCGACGGTCACTCCGTCGGCGAGCATCTGGCTGAACTCCGGCGCGGGCAGCGGCTTGCTGAAGAAGTAGCCCTGGACCGCCGGGCAGCCGGCCGCCTGCAGCGCGTACCAGTCGGCGGCCTCCTCGACGCCCTCGGCGATGGTGGACATGCTCAGCGAGCGGGTCAGCCACAGCACCGCCGAGATGATCGACGCTTTGCGCTTGTCCTCGGCCAGTCCGGCGACGAACGAGCGGTCCAGCTTGACGATGTCCGCGGGCAGGGACTTGAGCCAGGTCAGCGAGCTGTAACCGGTGCCGAAGTCGTCCAGGGCGATGCGGACGCCGAGGTTCTTGAGGGCTTCCAGGCGTTCGCTGACGTCGACCGTCGAGGACAGCAGCGCGGTCTCGGTGATCTCCAGGACCAGCCGGGACGGGTCGAACCCGGGGATCCCGGCGAGCAGGTTCGCCACCACCGGCACGAAGTCCGGCTCGGCCAGCTGGCGGGGGCTGACGTTGACCGACACGTACCCGAGGTCCTCGGACCAGCGCAGCAGGTGCGCGACGGCCTCCCGCAGCACGTGCTCGCCGAGCGGCACGATCAGGCCGGTCTCCTCGGCCGCGCCGATGAAGTGGAACGGGCTGAGGATCCTGCCGTCCGGGGTACGCATCCGCACCAGCGCCTCGGCGCCGATGATCTCGCCGGTGACCGTGGAGACGACCGGCTGGAACCACAGCGGCAACGATTCGCGCATGTCGTCGGCGAGGGCGGTCCGCAGCCGGGCCTCGGCGGCGATCCGCTCCTGGACGGGCACCCGCAGTTCGTCGGTGAACACCTGCAGCCGGTTGCCGCCGGCGCGTTTGGCCGCGTACATGGCGGTGTCGGCGGCCAGCACCACCTCCTCGGCGGGCAGCGGCCCGGAGGCGGTCGTGACGCCGACGCTGAGCGCGATCGGCTGTTCGCCGCCGGGCACCTGCAGCGGCTCGGCCAGCGAGGCGAGGATGCCGTTGCCGACGCGCAGGCCGATGCCGGCCGGCCCGGCCACCGCCACGATGAACTCGTCGCCGCCGAGCCGGGCGGTCAGCGCGCCGACCGGGACGACCGAGGTGAGCCGCAGCGCCAGGGCCCGCAGCACGTCGTCGCCGGTGGTGTGCCCGGTCGCGTCGTTGATCGACTTGAAGCGGTCGACGTCGAGGTAGATCACACTGACCGGTTCGGCGCTCTCGGCGAGCAGCAGGCTCAGGTCGTGTTCGAAGGCCTTGCGGGAGAGCAGCCCGGTGAGCGAGTCGTGGCGGACCTGATGGCGCAGCTCCGCCTCGTGGTTGCGGACCGACGTGACGTCGAGCAGGTGCACGAAGGTCAGTTTGAGCTCGCCGTCACGGTCGTACAGGTTCGTGCTGTGGATCTGCACCCAGATCAGGGAGCCGTCGTCGTCGCGGCGGTACTGCCGGGTCAGGGTGAGCGGATCCTCGGACTCGCGGATCGTGTCGTACATCGACTGGACGCCGTCCTCGACCGCCTTGATCGGCAGGTCGGCGACGGTGAACCCGGACGGCAGCACGTCCGGCAGCCGCAGCCACTCCCGGTAGGCGCCGTTGGTCCGCAGCAGCCGGCCGTCCGGGGCGATCATCACCATCGGCACGGGCGTCTCGTCGAACGACACGCTCAGCTGGGCCTGGCTCTCGTCCAGGTTCTCCTGGGCGCGTTCCTCCTCGGCCTCGGTCAGGCTCCACTGGACGACCTGGAAGCCGGCCGCGAAGAGCACCGCGGCACCGTGCAGCAGGGCCCAGGTGAACGGGTGGTTCTGGGCACTGCTGTGGTCGTACGTGTGCTCGCTGACGAGAACCCCGAACACCGAGTGGTGCAGGGTGGTGGCGATCAGGAACACGCCGAACGGCGCCCAGTCGCGGTACAGCGCGAGCGCCGCCACCGCGACGAAGAACGAGAAGTGCGATTCGGTCAAACCGCCGCTGAGCGAGACGAAACCGCCACACGCCACCGCGTAGCCCAGCGCGACCGCGACCGACCGTAACCGGCGGGACCAGGACCGGGTTCCCACCAGCACGGACGTGAGGATGAGGCCGTCGGTGACCAGCAGGGTGGGGCCGGTGTCGGGACGGAACGCGCCGAACACCGTGAGGATCACCATGATGACGGCGAGCAGCACCGTCAGCAGCCGGTGCCGGCGTGCCCAGTCCTCGTCCCGAAGCCCGCCGCCGACCGGGAGCCTCTCCCACAGCCACGTCATCCACCCCGCCACGATTGTCTCTTCGGCGGGTTCGGCGGCCAGGGAAGGCCAACACGGGTAGCGGATCAGGTGCGAAGGACCGCCGCGAGGCCTGCGACGAAGCGGTCCACGTCCTCGACGTCGCTGCCGATGCCGAAACTGGCCCGCAGGAGCCCGGTCGCGCCGTCACCACAACTGCCCGTCGTGGCACTCCCGGTCAGCCGCCGCACCAGCGGGTGGGCACAGAACTGACCGGCGCGGACCCCGATCCCGTGATCCCGGCCCAGGCGCAGTGCCACGTCGGCCGGGTCGTGGCCGGGCAGGGCCAGCGAGACGATGCCGACCCGGGGCTGGTCCGGGCCGAAGACGCTGACCTCGACCGCGCCGGGCACCCCGGCCAGGCCCTCCCGCAGCCGGGTCAGCAGGGCCTGCTCGTGGGCGTGCAGGGCGTCCCGGTCGGCGGCGGCCAGGGCCTCGGCGACGGCCGCGATGGCCACCGCGCCGAGCAGGTTCGGGGTGCCGCCCTCGTGCCGGGCCGCGCCGGTCGCCCAGGTCAGCTCGCCGGGGACGTCACCGACGACGGCGCTGGCGCCACCACCGGCGAGGTACGGCTCGGCGGCGTCCAGCCAGTCGGCGCGGCCGGCCAGCACACCGGCACCGAACGGGGCGTACAGCTTGTGGCCGGAGAACGCGAGGTAGTCGGCGCCCAACTCGTCCAGGTCGACGGCCCGGTGCGGGGCCAGCTGGGCGGCGTCGACGACCACCCGGACGCCGTGGGCGTGCGCGACGTCGGCCAGCTCACGGACCGGCCAGACCTCCCCGGTCACGTTGCTCGCACCGGTCACGGTGAGCACGGCCGGACCGGTGACGGTGGCCAGCGCCGCGGTGAGCAGCGTGACCGCCTCCGCGGGCGACGACGGGGTGGGCAGCCGCACCGGGTTCGGCCAGGGCAGCAGGTTCGCGTGGTGCTCGCCGGAGAACTGGAGTGTCGTGGTCCCGGCCGGCAGTGCCCGGGCCAGCAGGTTGAGCGCGTCCGTGGTGTTCCGGGTGAAGATCACCGTGTCGCCGGGGCGGGCGCCGACGAACTCGGCGACCACGTCGCGGGCCAGCTCGTACGCCAGGGTGGAGGCCTGGGACCGCACCCCGGTGCCCCGGTGCACGCTGCCGTAGCGCGGCAGCAGGTCCTGCACCGCGTCGGCGGCTGCCCGCACACAGGGGGCGGACGCGGCGTAGTCGAGGTGCACGAAACGCGTGAGCTCGCCGGACGGCAGAGCGACCTTCAGATCTTCACCGATGACATCCAACAATGGCATGACCGCGCCTCCACGGGTTCGCCTCTTGCCGGCATCGGGCGATGCGCGGCCCGGTCTTCACCCGGGGCACCCCATCGCGAACTGCAAGGGTTGCCGGCCAGCAAGCCGGGGCTTTCCGCTGGCACTCATGACCTGGCGACGACCGTAGCAGACGTGTATTACCCCCTCAACAAGTAGTGATTAGGCTCAACGCATGACGATCACGTTCCAGCAGGAGTGGGAGACGTGGCACGACGCCCACGAGCAGCGGCGTGCCTCCCCGCACGGTTTTCTCGCCATCACCGGTCTGCACTGGCTGACGGAGACCCCGCAGCGGTTCGACGGAGTGCCGGGGTCGTGGAGCACCGGGCCGTCCGGGCCCGCGGTGACGCTGGACGATGGTGAGGAGATCATCGTCGACGGCAGTCCGGTGTCGGGCAGCTTCGCCTTCGGCAAGATTCCCGACAAAGGCGACGTCACGGTTGAATACGGAAATATCCGGATTGAGGTGGCAAGTCGTGGTGGGTTCGACGTGGTTCGCCCCCGCGATCCCGCCGGCCCGGTCCTGAAGGCCTACGACGGCACCCCGGCCTATCCCGCAGACGAGAAGTGGGTCATCTCCGGGGATTTCCGGGCGTTTGACGAACCGCGCCCCTACCCCGTCGGTTCCGTGGCCGAAGGCATCGAACACGTCTACGAATCCCCCGGCGTGATCTCCTTCGCCGTCGACGGTGTCACCCACGAGCTGATCGCCTTCAACGGGAACACCCCCGGCTCCCTCTCGGTGCTGTTCACCGACGAGACCTCGGGCGTCACCACCTACGCCGCGAACCGCAGCGTCCAGGTGCCCGCCCCGGCCGCCGACGGCACCGTGACGGTGGACTTCAACCGGGCCACCAACCTGCCGTGCGCGTACACCGAGTTCGCGACCTGCCCGCTGCCCCCGCAGGGCAACCGGCTGCCGATCGCGGTGGAGGCGGGCGAGAAGAAGCCGGGTTAGCCTGCCCCGGTGGAGGAACTCGTCGCGCCCGCGGTGGAGCTGATCGGCATCCGCTCCACCGCGGACCGTCCCGCCGACCTGCGGCACGCCCTCGACCTGGTGCTCGACCTCGTCGGGCCGGGCTTCGACACCCGGCACTTCGTCTCCGCCGGCAAACCCAGCGCGCTGCTGACCACCGGCGACCGGCCGCAGGTCATCCTGAACGCGCACCTGGACGTGGTGCCCGGCGAACCGGCGCAGTTCGCCGCCCGCCGCGACGGCGACCGCCTCTACGGGCGCGGCGCCCAGGACATGAAGGTCGCCGCGCTGGTGATGGCCACGGTGTTCCGCGACGTGGCCCGCACCCTGCCCTACCCGGTCGGGTTGCAGCTGGTCACCGACGAGGAGGTGGGCGGTTTCGACGGCACCGGCCACCAGGTCGCCGCGGGTGTCACCGCCCGGTTCGTGGTGATCGGCGAGCAGAGCGCGCTGCGGGTGGTAACCGCCTCCAAGGGCATCCTGCGGGCCCGGCTGACCGCGACCGGTCGCACGGCCCACGCCGCGTACCCGTGGCTCGGCGAGAACGCCCTGCTCACCGTGGTGGACGCGGTCAGCCGGGTGGTCGCGCGCTATCCAGTTCCGGACGCCGAGGCCTGGACCACCACGGTCAACGTCGCTTCCATCACGACGTCGAACACGGCCGCGAACATCGTGCCCGCCGACGCACAGGCCTGGCTCGACGTCCGCTTCCCGCCGCACGACACCGACTTCACCGGCCGTGAACCCGCCGAGATCGTCGCCCACCTCGCCGCGATCACCGGCCCGGCGGTGGACGTCACGATCGAGGGGCTGGGCGCGCCGCACTATGCGAATCCGGACAGCGCCCCCGTCCGGCTCCTGCAGCAGGCCGCGCAGTCCGTCGGCTACGACGGCTCCCTGCTGCGCAAACACGGCGCGGCGGACGGCCGGTTCTACTCGGCGCGCGGCGTGGACGCGTGCATCTTCGGTCCGGCCGGCGACGGACAGCACGGCCCGCACGAATACGTCGACCTGCGGTCGCTGCGCCCTTACCACGACGCGCTGCGCACGTTCCTGCTCTCGTGGGGGTACGCGTGAAGCGGCGGCGACCTGGCCGGTGGCGGGTACCCCCGATCAGGAGCGCGGGTGCGCCGTCCCGTCCCGGACCGACGGTGCTCGCGGCACACACCCACGACGGCTGACGCACCGACATCACGACAGTGTGGGAAGCGGCTCCCGGCGCCGGTCACCCACCGCCGCCGCCAGCGCCGCGCCGGCCTGGAACAGCGCCAGCACCGCCAGCGCGACCAGGCTCGCCGTCCATGACCCGGTGCGGTCGGCGAGCACCCCGGCCAGCACCGGACCACCGGCCGCCAGCAGGTAACCCAGGCTCTGCGCCATCCCGGACAGCCGGGTCGTCTCCCCCGCGCTGCGGCCGCCGACGCTGATCAGGGTCAGCGCCGCCACCAGGGCCGCGCCCTGACCCCACCCGGCCACGATCACCCAGAGCACCGCCAGCGACGGCACCGTCAGCAGCCCGGCGACCGCCACCACCAGCGGCACACTCGACAGCACCGCGCCGGCCACGCGGGTGCCGGCCCGGCGCAGCAGCAGCGGAATCACCAGCCCGCCCACGATGCCCATACCCTGGTACAGGAAGAGGTGCACGCCGGCGGCCCGCTGTGACACCCCGCCCGCCACCTCGATCGTCGGCAGCCAGGTCACCATGATGTAGAACGTGGTCGACTGCAGCCCCATGAACGCGGTCAACAACCAGGCATGCCCCTGTCGCCAGACGCTCCCGCTCTCCGCGCCGCTCACGGCAGGCGCCGCCGAGGATCCCGAGGGGGTACGCAACGCCCACACGCCCGCCACCACCAGCGCCAGGCCCGACCACACCGCGAGCGAGAGTCGCCAGTCCGCGAGCCCGGCGAGGGGCACCGCCACCGCGGAGGCCAGCGAGGCCGCGATGGTGAGGAACGCCGTGTACACCCCGGTGGCCCGGGACACCTGCGCCGCGAAGTCGCGTTTCACGATCGCCGGGACCAGCACGTTCCCGACCGCGATCGCGCACCCGATGGTCACCGTGCCGAGCCAGAGCCCGGCGTCGCCGGTGTAGGAGCGGACCACCCCGCCGACGGCCAGCACCAGCAGCGACACCAGGACGGTCCGTTCGATCCCGTAGCGGGACGACAGCCGGTGCACCTGGGGTGACACGGCGGCGAAGGCCAGCAGCGGCACCGCGCCGAGGATGCCGGCGGTGGTCTCCGCCAGGCCTTCGGCGGCACTGATCTGCGGCAGCATCGGCCCGACGACGGTGATCGCCGGGCGCAGGCACAACGCCACGAGAAAAACGGTCCACGAGGCGCGCGTCATCCGCCGAACCCTACTCGCGCGTTTCCCGCAGAAGTCCGGCGTGTCACCGCACCGAGACGCCGCTCACGAACGAGACACGTTTCGCCATCAGGGTCCGCGTGGTGACTTCAGCCGCCCATCCCGCCCGTATTCACCACACCCCCACGGGTGTGTTGACTTCGGGCGCCCAGCGCGCCCGTAATCACCACACCCCGCACGGTGTGTTGACTTCGGGCGTGCAGCGCGCCCGTAATCACCACACGCCCACGGGTGTGTTGATTTGGGGCGCTCAGCGCGCCCGTAATCACCACACGGATGGGTTTCGCGCCCTGACCACGAAACGTGTTCAGCGGCGGGGAGTCATGGCAGGTCCGCCGACGAGCGCGTGCTCCACGCGGGCCGCCACCGACCGCAGGTGCGGACCGCGCACCGGGTCGACCTTCGCGTTCCAGGAGCAGGGCCCGTGCCGGAGCAGCACCTCCGCGTAGCGCGACGCCTGGTCGACCCGGTCCCCCCGTGGCCCCACGGTCTGGTCGGCGTAGGTGAGAGCGTCGGACATCAGGGTCCGCTCGTCCGGGAACGCCGCCAGCCCGGCCCCGAACCCACGGGCCGCGCCGACGAACCGGGCGCCCGAGTGGTACGCCACCAGGCCGGCGATCCGGGCGGTCCAGCCCTCGGCGCTCACGTGCACGGCGCCGTCGAGGGGATGAAATCCGGTCAGCGCGATGCTTGCGGCGTACCCGATGTCGTGCAGCCAGGCGGCCGACACCAGGACGTCCGGGTCGAGATCGAGACGGTCGGCGAGCTCGGCCGCGCGGGCGGCGACCCCGGCCGTGTGCCGCCATCGGTCCCCGCTGTCCCCGATGAGGGATTCCGCGAGATCACGTGCGTCGGCGGCGCGGCCGACGAGAACGCGGGGGCGTGCGACGGTGGCGGTACTCATGCCCCGAAGGCTATGCCGACCTCGGTGAACACCAGGGAAACAGCCGATGGCAGCTCCCTGAAAAACCTCATCCCCGGTTCATCGGGAGGACACCGGGACGGCTCAGTGGGAGGACACCGGGACGCAGGCGCGCAGCCGCTGCGACGGCACCCCGGCGGCATGCAGTTGCGCGGCGAGATGGTTGTTGGGGTTGTCGACGAAGACCGCCACCCGATGGTCGTCGCCGAGACCGCAGACGGCCACCACCGACCCCAGGTTGATCGGATCGAGTTCGGCCACATCGGCCAGGTCGACGATCATGCGGAGAGGGCGGACCCGGCGGACCGTGTGCACCAGCACCTGCCGTAGTTCCACCGCGTCGTCCGGCCCGACGGATCCGTGCGGGTGGATGACCACACTGCCGTCGGGACTGGTCCGGACGTCGAGCATCGAGCTACGCATCGGATCGCCTCTCGTTACCGCTCGTTCAACTGCTCGACCACCATATGCGGGTGTCCGAACGCGACCGTCCCAACATCGCGTGGCCATCAGGTGAACGGCCGTCGTCGATCAGGTCCGGGCGAGCGGCCGCTGCTCCCGGTCCAGGCTGAAACTGACGATCGCCAGGAGCAGGCCCGCGATGCCGAGGGCCACACCGGTCCAGGCCGGGGCGAGGTAGCCGTACCCGCGGGCGATCACCAGGCCGCCGACCGCCGCGCCGATGCTGTTGGCGATGTTCATCGCGGACTGGTTGACGGCCGCGCCCATCAGCTGCGCCTCCGGTGCCACCCGGATCAGGCGGGCCTGCAGGGACGGCCCGAGGGAGAGGCAGAACGCGCCGATCAGGAACGCGCCGATGTAGACGCCGGTGACGGTCTGCGCGGTGTCCGCGAAGAAGGCCATCGAGCAGATCGCGCCGCAGAAACTGACGATGATCACGCCGCGCAGATTGCGGTCGGCGAACATGCCGCCGTACGCGTTACCGACGGTCATGCCGATCCCGAGGGAGACCAGCACCCACGGCACCTGACCGGTCCCGAGCCCGGCGACCTCGGTGGTCACCGGCGAGATGTAGGTGTTCACCGCGAAGAACCCGGCGAACCCGACCGCCGCGGTGGCCGCGACCAGCCACACCTGGGGGCGCCCCAGGGCGCGTAGTTCGGCCGCGGGTGAACCCTGCACGACGGTCGGCACCGGCGGCACGAGGGCGAGCACGGCGACCGTGGTGAGCAGGAAGACCGCGGCGATCACCAGGTAGGCGATCCGCCAGCCGGACGTCTGGCCGAGGTGCGTGATGGCCGGGACGCCGGCCACGTTGGCGAGGGTGAGACCGCCCAGCACGATGGCGAAGCCGCGGGCCTCGTTGCCCGGCCCCATCAGCGCCGCGGCGAGCAGCCCGGCCGCGCCGAAGTAGGCGCCGTGCGGGATCCCGGCGACGAACCGGGCGGCGAGCACGGTCTCGAAGGTGGGGGCGAGCGCGGATGCCACGGTCGCCACGGTGAAGAGCACGAGCAGGGACAGGACCAGCCGCTTGCGCGGCATCCGGACGGCGAGCACGGCGATCAGGGGCGCGCCGACGACCACCCCCATCGCGTACGCGGTGATGACCCAGCCGGTCTGCGCGACGGCGGTTTCGGGTGTCCGGGCCCACACGTCCGGGAGGAGGTCCCGGGTCATCTCGGGGAGGAGTCCCATGGCGACGAACTCGGTGAGGCCGATCGCGACGCCGCCGAGAGCGAGCGCCAGGAGGGCCACCAAGCGTTTCCGCCGGTTCAACAGGTTCAGGGATTCCACTCGCGCACCCTAATTGAGCTGCGGATTTACTCCCGAGCCCAAGTGGGAGAGGTCACGGGCTATTAGTGTGTGCTGATGCTCGCACACCCCGGACCACGTTTCAACGATCATGTTCGGACTGCCGGGGCCGCGACCCGCCGGATGCCGGTCGACGTGCTCTGACGCGTACCCCAGAAAAAGAGAGGGCAAAAGGCTCACCGGGACCGAAGCCCGGCCGAACGGCTGATTGCAAGCCCGAACGGCCCCCGACGTAAGGTCCGAAATGCTGTCATCGCCCCGCGGTCTCCTCGGCGCGCTCACCGCGACATGCTGCTTCCTCTCAATGACATTCGCCAATGCGCCTGCGCGGGCCGCCGCACCGGTCCCGCCACAGCCCGGTGATTTCCGCGGGTACGGTTTCGACGCCTGCACCGCGCCGTCCGGCGCCGCGATGAAAGCGTGGCTGCGCTCCTCCTACCGTGCGGTCGGCATCTATTTCGGCGGCAACAACCGCGGCTGCGCGCAACCGCACCTGACCCCGTCCTGGGTCCGTGAACAGGTGGAACGCGGCTGGCGGATGATCCCGCTCTACGTCGGACCGCAGGCGAGCTGCAGCCAGGTGAACAAGAGACACCGGATCGACAACCGGCGGGCCGCCGCGATGGGACGGGCCGCCGCCGAGGACGCCGCATGGCAGGCCGGACGGTTGGGGCTGCCGCCGCAGAGCGTGCTGTTCTACGACATGGAGGCCTATCAGACGGGCAATGCCGCCTGCCGCAACGGTGTTCTGGCATTCGTGCACGGATGGACCGGGCGGCTGCACCTGCTCGGTTATCTCTCCGGTTTCTACAGCAGCGCGTCCTCCGGCGTGACCGACCAGGTCGCCGCCTATCACCGGTCCGGTTACGACCGGCCGGACTTCGTGAACTTCGCCCGCTGGGACGGCGCCGCGACGGTGCACGACAAGGTGATCCCGGTCGGACACTGGTCGCCGCAGCGGCGGATGAAACAGTATCGCGGCCCGCATCGCGAGACCTGGAACGGCGTCACGCTGAACATCGACAGCAATTACCTGGACGTGGCCCGTGTCATTCCGGTTCCCCCGACGATGACGCCGCCTTCGGCAGGGTGAACGACACGGTCGTCCCGCCGCTCGCCGAATCCCCCACCTCGATCGTCCCGCCGTGCCGCTCGACGATCCGCGCGCAGGTGGACAGCCCGATGCCGTGCCCCTTCGCGGCCGGCGCGTTGTCCAGGCGGGTGAACATGTCGAAGACCCTGCCGCGCTGGTCCGCCGGGATGCCCAGGCCGTTGTCGGCGACCCGGATCACCCAGCCGTCGCCGGTGTCGCCGGTGCTCACCGTGATCTCCGGCGACCGGTCCGGGTGGCGGTACTTGATCGCGTTGGCGACCAGGTTCTGCAGCAGCTGCCGGACCAGCACCGGGTCGCCGGCCACCGCGGGCAGCGCGCCCTCGGCGCTGATCCGGGCGTTCGCCGCGTCCGCGTCGGAACCCAGGTCGAGACGGACCTGCTCGACGATGTCGGCGAGATCCACCTCCTGGAGCCGGACCGGGGCGCTGCCGGCCCGGGCGTAGTCGAGCAGCGAACCGATCAGGTCCCGCATCCGCTCGACGGCCTTACCCGCCGACTCCACCCACTTCAGGGACAGGCCCTGGGCCTCGTCGCCGATCAGCTCCAGGTAGCCGCCGACCGCGGCGAGCGGCGACACCAGGTCGTGGCTGACCGCGCCCGCGAAGTTCGTCAGGTCCGCGTTGGACCGGCGCAGTTCGGCGTTGGCCGACGCCAGCTCCCGGCGGGCCTCCTCGATCGCGCGCTGCTGGGCACGGGCCGTGGTCACGTCGTTCATCGCGACCACCGCGCCCTGCGGCGCCCCGTCCGGCCCGCACAGGGCCCGGCCGCTGACACTGACGTGCACGGGCTGACCGTGCTTCGGCCGGATGATCATCTCGGCGTCGCTGACACAGCCCTCGCGCAGGGCCCGCAACAGCGGGATCCGGTGGTGCGCCAGCCGGGTCCGGCCGTCCGTCTCGAACAGGTCGTACTTGTCGGAGAAGTCCCACGGGTCGACGTCCGGGTCCGCGTCCAGGCCGTGCCACTCCCGGGCGGCCCGGTTGAACAATGTCAACCGGCCCATCGGGTCGGCCGCCACCACCGCCACGTCGATCGTCTCCAGCAGCGTGTCGGTCCACCGCTGCCGCTCCTCCGCGGCGATCGCCAGCTCGGCGTTGATCCGGGCCTGCCGGCGGCGCTCGAACAACGCCAGGATGATCTGCGCCAGGTCCTGCAGGCGCTCGATCTGCTCGGCGGTCAGCTCGTGCCGCTCACCGTCGAACACGCACAGACTGCCGAGCGCGTGCCCATCCGGGGTGACCAGCGGCGCCGAGGCGTAGAACCGTACGTCGGCCAGGACGCCGGTGACCCACGGGTTGACCGCGTACACCGGATCGAGACGGGCATCCGGCCGGTAGACGAACTCCCCGGTCTCGAACCGAACCGCACACATCGAATCGCTGCGCGCCGAATCGCCGCCCTCGAAACCGACGGTGGTCAGCTGACACTGTCGATTCTCGTCGATCAGGTTCAGGGTCGCGGTCGGCACCCCGGCGACGATAGCGGCGACCCGGACCACGGCCTCCAACTCGTCGTCGGCCGGATTGTCCAGCAACCGGTACTCGTGCAGGGCCACCAGCCGACGGCGTTCGTGCTCCGTCATCCGCTGCGCCAGGTCCACTTAACGCGTATCGGCAGCGGCCGCCGAAACCTGACCGTCCGGCAACGTGAAAACCACCGTCGCGCCACCACCCGGGCTGTCCTCCACCCGGATGTCCCCGCCGTGCCGGTCCACGATGCGCCGGCAGATCGCCAGGCCCACCCCGTGCCCGGCGCTGATCCGCCCGTCCACCCGGGTGAACATGCCGAACACCGCCTCCCGCTGATCCGCCGGGATGCCCAGACCGTTGTCCACCACCCGGAACGCGCCGCCGACCGCCCCCACCGACACCTCGCACCGGCGGATCGGATGCCGGTGCCGGACCGCATTGGTGATCAGGTTCTGCAGCAACTGCCGCAGCAGCACCGGATCGCCGTCGACCATCGGCAACGGCCCGGACACGGTGACCCGCGCACCGGCCGCCGTGATCTCCACCCGCAGATCGTCCAGAACCTCGGTCAGAAGATCGTTCAGGGGTACGCACACCGGCTGCACCGGCGCGTTACCGGCCCTCGCGTGGTCGAGCAGCGCATGAATCAGGTCCCGCATCCGGCCGACGGCGGCGACGGCCGCGGCCACCCACTCCCGGGCCTCACCCCGCATCTCGTCCTCGAGCAACTCCAGGTAGCCGCCGACCGCCGCCAGCGGCGCCGCCAGGTCGTGGCTGACCGCCCCGGCGAAGTTGCTCAGATCCGCGTTGGAACGCAACAGTTCCGCATTGGCCCGCGCGAACCGCTCCCGGGCCTGCTCGATCAGCCGGCGCCGGGCCAGGTCGGCGGTGTCCTGCGACTGGGCGACGACGGTACCCAGCAGCGACCCGTCGGCGGCCCGCAACTCCCGGCGGTCCGCGCGCACATGAATGGCCTCACCGTCCGGGGCGCGGACGAGCATCCCGTCCCCCGCCCCCGCACACAAACCGGCGACGACACCCTCCGGACCCGTGGCCACATCGAGGCCGTGCCACTGGCGGGCCGCCCGGTTGAACCGGGTGAACCGCCCCTGCACGTCGACCGCCAGCACCGCCACGTCGATCGAATCCAGCACCAGCTCGATCCACTCCTGCCGGGCGTCGGCGGCGGCCACCAACTCGGCGTTACGGCGCACCTCACTGCGCCGCTCGAAGAGCGCCACCACCACGGCGGCCAGATCGGACAGCGCGGCAACCTGCCGGGCGTCCAGAGTGTGCGGCACCCGGTCGAACACACACAGGCTGCCGAGCACGGTGCCGTCCGCCATGACCAGCGGGGCGGCGGCGAAGAACCGGATCCGGCCGGCCCGCACCGCCGGATCGTCCCGATGCCGCGGATCAGCCGCCGCATCGGTCAACTGCACGAACTCACCCGGCCCCAGCGTCTGCCCGCACAGGGTGTCACCGCGGGCGTGAACGGAGCCGGTGAAACCGACCGTACTGAACTCGTACAGACGGTCGTCGCAGAGAAGGTTCAGGCTGGCGGTGGGGACATCGGCGACACTGGCCGCAACCCGGACGACAGCCTGCACCTCCTGTTCGGCCGGACTGTCGAGGAGCCGATACTCGTGGAGACGCTCCACCTCCAGCCACGGCTGGGCCAGATCCACGCTCCCACTATCGTCGGCTCATGCTCCGGCCGGGCCGGATTCGCCAGCTTCCCCAGCCTCACTTATCACCGAATCGCAACCGTTCCTCACCCGTACCACCTCCGGCCCGCACCCGGGTCGCCACCGTCCTGCTCCGGACCGCCGTCCCCCTGGGCGCTGGTCCCCGGACACCGTCCCCCGGGCGGGTGTCATCCCTCCGGCCGGCCCGGTCCCCGCCCACTGTTGTCTGGTGGCCGCTGTTGTCTGGTGGCCGCTGTTGGTGCGTGGCCGGTGTTGGTGCGTGGCCGGTGTTGGTGCGTGGCCGGTGTTGGTGCGTGGCCGGTGTTGGTGCGTGGCCGGGCAGGCTCACCAGAAACGGCGGCGCCGATAGTGCCCGTGATGCCGGTAGTGACCATGGTGGCGATAGTGGCCGTGATGCCCGTAATGCGGCGCCCCCGGATGCCCGTAGTGCTGCCCGTAGGCCCCAGGATGCCCGTAGGTGCCCCGGTGCAGCCGGTGGTTGACCTCCCTGAGCAAGCCGTCGACAGCCGCGCTCTGCCCTCGGCGCCGCTCCAGCTTCGACGCGATCATGGACAACACGAATCGCTTGATCAATCCCACCGCGCCCTCTCCTCGCATGCTTCCGACCTGCCCCCAGGGTAGAAGGCGGGGGCACGCCTCCCGCTGTATAAAACCTGTCCGTTACCTGAGTAGGCCCAGCCCCGCCCGTTGGCACGGCGCTCCAGCAGCCTCGTAGGAAGACGAGCGCGGCAGCCGCCGACAACGATCTTGGCCGACGATCGGCAGCCCCGATCCGGCGACAGGCGACAGCCCAGCGACGCGGGGGAACCGTGGGCGACGGCTGAGCAGTTCAAGCCGTCGCCCACGGTCGACCAGAGCCCCCGAAACCACCACCACCGACGGCCGAGCCCACCCAGCCGTCACCCACGGTCTGCCCCGAACCACCTACACCACCGTCGACGACGGCCGAGCCCACCCAGCCGTCGCCAGTGGCTCTACGCGGCCCACAAAACCACCACCAG
>NZ_JZKF01000097.1 GCF_000962825.1 Actinoplanes rectilineatus | reverse complement strand
CTGGCCGTCCTGCCGGCTGTCTCGCGGGCTTGTTGTTGCCGACGTTGTGCCTGGTGGGTGCTCTCGCCGTCTGGTTGTGTGGGTTCGAGTCGTGGGTGCCCCCGATCATGCTTTCGGGTGCGCTTGCATGCTTTGTTCGGCGGGTGGCGGCACCCGATCACGTGATCGGGAGCGTCTACCTCGGAGGATTGGGTGCGTTGGCCGTCTCGCCGTCTCGCCGTCTCGCCGTCTCGCCGTCTCGCCGTCTCGCCGTCCTGCCGTCCTGCCGTCCTGCCGTCCTGCCGTCTTGCTTTCCTGCGGTACTGCGCGTCTCGCTGTTCTGCTGTTTGCCCGTTTTGCGGTCTCGGAGGTCCGTCGGCTCGCGGTCTTGCTGTGGTGCTGTTCGGACTCCTTGGCGTGGGGGAGAGCTGGCGTGGGGGGAGTTGGCGTGGGGAGTTGGGCGGAGTGGGAGCGGGGCGGAGGCGGGAGTCTCTGGGGCGGGTGACGGCGGGCGTGCTTTGTGGCGTACCCGAAAAGGTGCGGGAGCGCTGGACGTGGCTGGACGGCGTGGGGGTGCTTGGCGGAGGTGGGTTGGTGGGGGAATCGGCTTGTTCTGTGACTACTGACGGTTCTGTTGTGGTTGCTCTCGGGGAAGCATGGCCTTGTCGACGACGAGGGGAGCGTGACATGTCAGGCAACAGAGCCGTTGTCTATCAGGGTCCCGGCCGGGTCGGGGTTCAGGACATCGAATACCCGTCCTACGAGGTCAAGGACGGTCCCGGAGTCAACAAGGAGAACGTCGGGCGGCGTACGCCGCACGGGGCCATCCTCAAGACGGTGGCCAGCAACATCTGCGGCAGCGATCAGCACATGGTGCGGGGGCGGACCACCGCGCCGGAAGGGCTGGTGCTCGGGCACGAGATCACCGGTGAGGTGGTCGACGTCGGGTCGGACGTCGAGTTCGTGAGGGTCGGCGATGTCGTGTCGGTGCCGTTCAACATCTCGTGTGGGCGGTGCCGCAACTGCAAGGAGGGTAGGACCGGGATCTGTCTGCAGGTCAACCCGGACCGGCCCGGATCAGCCTACGGGTACGTCGACATGGGCGGCTGGGTCGGCGGGCAGGCCGAGTACGTGATGGTGCCGTACGCCGACTGGAACCTGCTCCGGTTCCCGGACCGGGACCAGGCGCTGGAGAAGGCGCTGGACCTGGCGATGCTCAGTGACATCTTCCCGACCGGGTATCACGGTTGTGTCAGTGCGGGCGTGACGACCGGGTCGACCGTCTACATCGCCGGGGCGGGGCCGGTCGGGCTGGCCGCGGCCACCTCGGCGTTCCTGCTCGGCGCGGCCGTCGTCATCGTCGGTGACCTCAATGCGGAACGTCTGGCGCAGGCTCGCAGTTTCGGCTGCGAGACGGTGAACGTGGCGGACGGCGATCCGGCCGAACAGGTGCAGAACATTCTGGGGCGGTCGGCTCCGGCGATCGGCCAGCCGCTGGTGGACGCGGCGGTCGACGCGGTCGGGTTCGAGGCGCGCGGCCACGGGGCGGACGCGCGGACCGAGCAGCCGGCGACTGTGCTGAACTCGCTGATGGACCTGACCCGGGCGGGCGGGGCGATCGGCATCCCCGGCCTGTACGTGACCGGCGACCCGGGCGGCGTCGACGAGGCGGCCAAGGTCGGTTCGTTGTCGATCCGTCTCGGACTGGGCTGGGCCAAGTCGCATTCGTTCGTGACCGGCCAGTGCCCGGTGATGAAGTACAACCGGAACCTGATGATGGCGATTCTGCACGACCGGGTGCGGATCGCGAAGAACGTCAACGCGACGGCGATCGGGCTCGACGACGCCCCGCAGGGCTATCAGGACTTCGACCGGGGTGCCGCCCGGAAGTACGTCCTGGACCCGCACGGATATCTGAAGCGGTGATCCGGCCTGCCGCGCCGGGGGCGTGAGACCCGGCGCGGCAGGGGTCCTCGCTACACCGGGACGGTGATCGTCAGGTTCGCCACGTAGCCGGCGGACACCGAACCGGTCACCGTGGCCATCTGCGTGGCGGCCAGGTCGTCACCGAACACCATGTCGCTGGCCAGCGTGATGCGGCCCAGGTTGGTGACGCTCGCCGAGTAGCCGGTGGCGCTGGTGTACACCGTCCGGGACACGGCTTCGGGCAGCGCGATCTGTGAGGTCTTGCGGATCGGGCCGGAGCCGCTGGTGGCCTGCGCCAGCGACGAGTACACCTCGAAGTGGATGTGCGGCCACCGGCCGGAGTAGCACCCGGGGAAGATGCTGGTGAAGGTGACCGTTCCGGACGAGTTGGTGACCTGGATGCCGCGCAGGTAGTTCTGGTTGGTGACCCCGGACGAGTACAGCGAGTACCGGCCTTCCCGGTCACAGTGCCAGGCGTAGATCGCGAGACCGGCGACCGGCGTGCACGCCAGGTTGAGCGCGGTCAGCGAGAACTGCAGCGGCACGCCGCCGGCGGTGGTCGTCGACGTGCCGAACGACGACCGGATGTCACTGCGGACGATGCCGGACAGTACGCGCACGTCCGGGCCGTTCGAGCCGTCCGCGGGGTACGGTCCGGCGGTCTCGGAGTCGACCTCGGCGGCGCACGCGGCGGTGGCCGGGTCCGCGTCGGCCCCGGTGAGCAGCCCGGCGCCGACGACGGCGAGCGCTCCGGTGCCGCCGACGACGCCGAGCATCCGGCGCCGCGACATGACGGGCAGGTCGTAGGTCAGGCCTTTGTCGTGCACCTCGCGTACGAACGCCTCGTTGTCCTGGTCCTGCATGGTTCCTCCTTCTGCCGTTGGGGGAGGACAGGAGCAAAACATCGAAGCCTATGAATGACCTGTGGTTGATCTCGTGACGGTCATACCGATCGGGTCATTCCGCCCCGTTGCCCGGTTGTGGATCTTCTTCGTAAGGTGGGGCCCCTTCGGATCATGGGCAGGGGGTGCTGATGAGGAACGTCGACGAGGCCGGGGAATGGCTCGACCGGTGGGCCGGCGGCGTCAGCGAACGCGCGGCGCGGGCCGCCGAACTGAACCGCCGGGTCGCCGGGCTGACCGGGCGGGCCAGCAGCCGGGACGGCACGATCACGGTGGTCGTCGCGGCCACCGGACAGGTCGAGGACCTGCGGCTCGAGGAACGGGTCCGCGACCTGCCGGCCCGGGAGATCAGCCGGGAGATCCTGGCGGTCATGCGGGCCGCCCAGCACACGCTGACCGAACAGATCGCCGGGCAGGTCCGGGACACCGTGGGTGCGGACAGTGAGACCGGTCGTACGGTGCTCGACGCGTACGCCCGGCGGTTCCCCGCGTCGGACACGGAGGCCGACCGTGGCCGCTGAACGGCTGAGCCTGCCCGTCCTGGCCGTCCAGCAGCACGCCGCCGGTGTCGACCAGGTCGCCGCCGATGTGTCCCAGGCCCGGGCAGCCGTGGACCAGGTCACGATGGACTCGCAGGCGTACGGGCAACTCTGCCAGTTCCTGCCCGGCCTGCTGTCCGGCCTCTTCGGTGCGGCCGTCACCGCGATGAACGGCAACGTCGACGCGCTGCACGAGACGGCGTACGGGCTGCGCGACGCGGTCCGCACCGTGCAGGCGGCCGATCAGGAATCGGCCGGTGACATCGCCGCGGCGTACAAGGCGCCGATGTGGGGATCGCAGTGACCGGTCCGCTCGTTGCGGACGTGCAGGACTCCACCACCTGGTCCACCGGGGCCGGGCTGGTCGAGGACGTGCACGCGATCGCCGAGGGCATCCGCGACGGCAGCTGGGTCGACGTCACCCTCGGCGGTGTCGGCGGTGCTCTGGACACCCTGTCCCTGGCCGTTGACCCGCTGGGCACTCTGGCCAGTTGGGGCGTCTCCTGGCTGATGGAACACGTCGGACCCCTGCAGCAGATGCTCGACTGGCTGGCCGGCAACGCCGACGAGGTCGCCGCGCACGCCGCCACCTGGCGCAACGTGGCGGCCTTCACCGAGGCGGCCCGCGAGGACTACGCCAACCGGTTGCAGGCGGAGGTGGCCGGCTGGTTCGGTGACTCGGGGGACGCGTACCGGGAACACGCCGGCGTCCATCTGCGTACCCTGCAGGGTTTCTCGATCGCGGCGGGTGGCATCTCGTTCGCGGTGGAGGGCGCAGGCCTCCTGGTCGGACTGGTCCGTGGCCTGGTCTGCGACCTGATCGGCCAGTTCGTCGCGACGTTGGCGGTGCGGCTGCCCACCTGGCTCGGCGCGGAGGGCGTGACCCTCGGTCTGGCGACGCCGTGGGTGGCGACGCAGGTGGGTCTGCTGGTGACGACGTACGCCGACGAGATCCAGAGCAAGGTCCGGGCGCTGCTGAGCAGCCTGAGCCGCCTCGAATTCAAGATCACCAGTCTCGAGGACTACCTCGTCTTCAACAATGCGGAGAGTGCGTCCCACGCCCGTAGTCCGGTGACCGGCGGGTTCCCAGGGTGGGGCTCCGGCGGGGCAACGCCCTCGGGCGCTGCGGAGGTGCCCCGGTACGGGCCGGAGGATCTCACCCCCACCGGTCGAATGGATCCGAATTCCGGCAACGAGGTTCACGTCGGACCGGATGGACGGGAACACTTCGTCGACGACGAGGTGGGAACCATCCGGGACGCGAACGGCGATCTGCACAAGAACGGCGCTTATTACCACGATGTCAACAGGCCGGACAGCTCGACGTATGCGTTCCGCGGGACGCCGATACCAGAGTCCAAGCGCACCCACATGCCGGACGGTGACGCTGCCGTCGACATCGAGGTCCGTGATGCCGTGCAGGCGCGGCAGGCCGTCTATGACGCCCGGCGAAACGTCTGGGACGCCCACCTGCAGCCCCTCTTGGACAAGCTGCCCGATGAGATGAAGTTCGACGGGACGCTGACGACGAAGGGGGTGCGGTCGCTCCTGGCGGAGGCCGACCTGCCGCTCGACACCGTGGAGCGGGCGATGCTCGAACACTTCGGCATCGAGTACGCCGAGATGGCCGACCACCTGTCCACTGCCAGCGAGCGGCTGGGAACGGCCGGAGGTGCCCTGGTCGCCGAGCGGGAATTCCCAGGCGCGCGGCCGCTGACGGACGGGGACGGCGTTCGGGGAACCAGCGGCAACCTGGATCGCGTCCTGTACCTCGACGAGCAGAACGGCGTGATCATCGCCATCGAGGAGAAGGGTGTCGGATCGGGGCTGGGCGGCAGGAAGGTCGACGACCCGACCGACCCCACGGGTACGAGGATTCAGGTGGAGCAGATGTCGACACCGTATCTGCGGCACATGCTGGAGAAGGACAACAAACTCGAGCATGTGCTGGGCGCTGACGACGATCTGCGGGCCGCCTTGCAGAACACTGTCAACGGCCCTGATCCGGGTGTGATTCGGTACCTCCGGGTGCAGACGATGGAAACCGGTGAGGTCCGGGTGATCGACTATGTTGTCGACGAGGCGCAGTTGCAGCGACACAGCATCAGAGTCGCTGGTTCCCACTAGTCAGGAGTCCAAGAATCATGGTGCCCCGCGTGGTCGACGCCCGTGTTCTGCGGGAAACCCTGCGTTCGTTTCGCGATGTCGAGTGGGACTGGTCGGCGGCCGGGCTTCCCGTCGTTGCGGAACGGCTCGGCTGGGAGCCGGCTGCCGGCTCCGTTCCTGAGGTGGTGCAGGTTTTCGATCCGCACTTCGGTGTCGCGACAGGTGTGGTCGAGATACCGGTCATCGCGGGGACCGTCAAGCAGATCATGCTGCGTCTGACCGATGTGATTCCGGATGCGGACCCCGCCGGCGAGAACGCTGTCCAGGACGCCTTCGTGGACGCCGTCGCCGTGGCCACCGAAGTTCTGGGCGAGCCGTCGGGGCGCGAGGCCGGCGAGCTTCCGCATGTGGTCTGGCGTGGGCCGTCGAGCACAGTCCGGATCGAGAGATACCGGAAGACCGCTGTGCTCGTCTGGCTGGGCAATGCCGTTGCGGACCGGCTGGCGCGGGTCGAGGAGCGGGATGCTGTCCGTGGGGGATGAGGAGTGGGAGGCGTTGACCGCGGAGTTGGCTCGGCATCTGGTGCGGATGGCTGTCGGCGACTATGTCGTACTGCGGGCCGGACCGCATTTCGTGCAGTTCCGGCAGCGTCCGACGGTCGTGCATGCCGAGGCGATCTCCAATGAGTATCTCGCTGCGGATCGTCGGCTGAGTGACGACGACGAGCAGCGGTTGGCGCTGATGGGCTGGTCGCCGCCGAGTGCCGCTACGGCGTTCAACTGGTGGGCCGACCGGGCGTGGCCGTTGAGATCGAGTGCGGCCCGGGAGCTGGCGGAGTTCCTGGTGCGGACGCTGCGGGACGTCTTCGGGGTGCGGGCGGCCGGTGAGGTCACCTGGGAGCGGGTCGCTGGGTGAGTGGCGATCTCAGCCCGGCGGTGGCGGCACAGGCGTGCGTGGGCAGGTGGTCTCGGGGGAGGCACGGGACTCCCATCGACGCGTACCCTAGAAATGGGTGTTTTCTTGGTCTTTGCGGTATTTCTGGATCTCGGATGAGCGGCCTGACGCGGTGAGGCCGGCCAGGGCGGTGGGGGTGGCGAGCGGTCCGAGGAGCGAGGTTGTCGTGGTCATGGGGAGACGGTAAAACTTGACATCTGTGTCAGGGTCAAGCGTTGTGACGGGGGAGACATCCATGAGGATCGGTGACCTGGCCGGGGCGACCGGGGCCAGCGCGCGCTCCCTGCGCTACTACGAGGAACAGGGCCTGCTGAGCAGCGAGCGCGGCACCGGCGGACAGCGGCGGTACCCGCCGGCCGCGGTGGACCGGGTCGGGCTGATCCGGTCACTGCTCGCGGCCGGGCTGACCACCGCGGTCATCCGGGACGTGCTGCCGTGCGTGGCGGACGAGACGATCCGCACGCCGTGGCTTGCCGGGCGGCTCGGCGAGGAACTCGGCCGGGTCGAGGCGCAGATCAAGGACCTGCACCGGACCCGGGAGATCCTCGCCGGGCTCGTCGAGCGTTACCGGGTCACGAGCGGTACGGCGGAAAGCGTCCGCTGAGCGACTCCGGCGTGCCACCCAGCTTCTCGAAGGCGACCGGGTCGGCCACCACCCGCCAGGTGTGGAAATCCTGACGCCCGGAGCCGAACGCCGCCTTGTAACGGAACAACGAGTCGCCGGAACCGCCCACCCCGCCGCCCAGATGGTAGACCCGGTTGCCGCGCTCCCGCCCCCACAACCGGATCTCGTGGTACAGCAGCTTGTCCGCCCACCAGATCTGACCGTCCCGGGTGGACTGCAGGTGGGTGTGCATCAGACCGTCGTGTTCGAAGAACAGGTTGCCGCCCAGCACCTCGTCGTCCCGGACCGCCACCGCCAGGTGGATGCTCGGCCCGAGCGCGGCCCGCAGCCGGTGGAAGTGCCCCGGTTCGAAGAAGTAGAAGTCCGTCGCACCGACCCGTCGCATCGTGGCGTGGTAGGTGCCGATCCACGCGTCGAGCCGGTCCCAGTCGTCCAGGACGATCCGCACCCCGGCCCGGGTCGCCTTGCCGATCTGGTTGCGGTGTGTCCGGTGGGTCTCCTGCCACATCTGCTCGGGGGTGAGCGTCAGGTCGAGCGACACGGTCTCGCCGTGCCGGACCACCGTGCCGGCGGTCTCCAGCGACACCACCGGAGCCGGCAGCAGCGGGTGCAACCGGACGAAAGCGGTGATCACGTCACTGGTCCGGAGCAGCGCGGTGAGGGCCCGCGCCGCGCGCGCCCAGAACCCCGTGTCGGTCACCGGGGCGTTGCTGACCGGACCCGGATATCCGTACGGGGAGACCGCGTCCCGCAACCCGGTGGCGGGCACGTCGCGCAGCACCAGGGGAAGGAGCAGCATCAGCGGCCCCTCGTCGTACCGGAACGCGGCCGGCATGCCTCCGGAGAGCCGGGCGTCCAGGCGTACATAGTCGGGCAGGTGGTAGACGTCGTGGTGGAGGTGCCGCAGCGCCTCCGCCCACGCCGTGTCGTCGTGTTCCAGTAGGGCGCCTTCGGCCATCGGTCATCCCTTCGCTGTTCACTTGTCACCGCGCGTCACGCGGTATGCGGTATCACCTGACCCGCCGCCACGGTCGCCGTGCCCGGCCGCCTCCGGGCCCGGCTCCACCGGCGGGCGCTCAGGGTCCAGCGCAGGAGCGCACGCGGGACCGTGTTCTGGGTGGAGATGTGCAGCGCGTACCGCCACACCGGGAACTCGCCGCGGCGGTTCGACAGCGCGTACGAGAAACGCCGGGCCGGCAGGTCCGCGTAGTCGCCGACGTGCTCGAACCAGGAACTGCTCGCCCGCGCCGCGCGCTGCAACGGCGCCATCGCCGCCTTCCGGCGGTGCTCGTATCTTTCCAGGGCCACCGGCAGTTCGTCACCGGACGCGACCGCGTCGGCGAGGGCCATCGCGTCCTGCATGGCCAGTTTGGTGCCGGACCCGATCGCGAAGTGGGTGGTGTGCGCGGCGTCGCCCATCAGCACCACGTTGCCGTGGTCCCAGCGCTGCGCGGTGACCCGGCGGAAGTTCAGCCAGCCGGTGCCGCCCAGGTCGGCGCGCTGGTCGATCAGCGGCTGTCCGTTCAGGTGGCCGGCGAAGATCTCCCGCAGCCGGGCGGTGCCGGCCGCCGCGTCCATCGTGTCGAAACCCAGACCGGACCAGGTCGACGGCGTGCACTCCACGATGAACGTGCTGGTGGTGTCGTTGAACGGGTACGCGTGGTACCAGATCCAGCCGGCCTCGGTGCGGACGAATCCGAAGGTGAACGTGTCGAAGACGTGCGGCGTGCCCAGCCAGATGTACTTGTTGTCGGCCACGTCGACCTCCGCCCCGAAATGCTCGGCGTTGCTCTGCCGGATCCGGCTGCCCGCCCCGTCGCAGGCCACCACCAGGTCGGCCGGGGGCAGCGCGGCCGGGTCGCCCAGGTCGTCGGACCAGCTGATCCGCACGCCCAGTTCGGTGGCCCGGGTGGAGAGGATCTCGAGCAGCTTGTGCCGGCCCAGGCTGAAGCCGTACCCGGGCAGGTGGGTGACGGGTTTGCCGGTGGCCCGCACTTCGTACTCGTCCCACTGGCAGGCGGCCTCCCAGATCCGCTCGGCGCTGACCGGGTCGTACCGGAACAGGTCGTCGAGCAGGTCGTCCCAGAAGACCACACCCCAGCCCCAGGTGACGCCGGCCGGGTTGCGTTCCAGCACGGTGATCTCGTGGCCCGGGTCGGCGAGTTTCGCCAGCACCGCGAAGTACAGACCGGCGGGACCGCCGCCGACGCAGGTGATCCGCATGACGGGCTCCTAACGGTAGGACGGGAAGGTGGCGGTCAGGTCGGCCGGGTCGGCGTCCGGGCGGCGCTCCCGGACCAGCCGCTCGTACGCCTCCGAGTCGCACACCACCCGCCAGGTGTGGAACAGGTGCCGGCTCGGCGAGAACCCGGCCTTGTACGAGAACAGCGAGTCGTTGGCCCCGCCCTTGCCCCCGCCCAGGTGGAACACCCGGTCGCCGCGTTGCCTGCACCAGCGGCGCACCGAGTCGTAGAGCAGTTCGTCGGCGTACCGTTTGGGTGCCCGCCGGGTCGACGAGACGTACCCGGTGGCGATCCCGTCGTACGAGAAGAAGGTGTTCCCGCCGACCACCTCGCCGTCCTCGAGGGCGACCGCCAGGTGCATCCGGTCGCCGACCGCGTCGTGCAGCGCCGCCAGGTGTTCGGTGGTGAAGAAGTAGTACGACGTCGCCCCGACCCGCCGCATGTTGTCGTGGTACACCTCGACCCACTCGGGCAGCCGGTCCCAGTCGTCGAAGACGATCTCGGTGCCGGCCTTCCTCGCCCGGTTGATGTGGTTGCGGTGGTCGCTGCGGGTCTGCCGCCACATCTCGTCCTCGTCGACGGTCAGGTCCATCGAGACCGTCTCGCCGTGGCAGACCAGCGTGCCGAACCGTTCCAGGGTGGGTGGCGGGGAGCCGAGCAGCGGATGCATCCGGACGAAGGCGCTGACGATGCCCGCGGACCGCAGCGTGTCCCGCATCGCCGCGCAGGCCGGCTCCCAGAACGCGGCGTCCTCGGCGACGGCGTCGCTGACCGGCCCCGGATAGCCGTACGGGGAGATGGCGTCGCGCAGGTCCGAGTCCGGGACGTCCCGGACGATCAGCGGTACCAGCAGGCGGCGGCCGTTCCGCTCGTACCAGAACGCGGCCGGAGCGCCACCGTAGAGCCGGGCGTCGAGGACGACGTACTCCGGCACGTGGTACATGTCGTGGCCGACGTGCTGCAGCGTCTCCTTCCACTCGCGAGCCGCCGGTTCCAGCAGCGAAGCCGTCATGTCGTGTTCTCCTTCTCCCGCCGCTCTACGCCCGCAGGATCCGGGCGTTGAGCGCCATGTTCGCGGCGAACTGATCGTTCACCACCTGGTGGTTCTCCAGCCGCAGCTGCACGGCCGGGTCGTAGCGGCCCAGCTTCACGAAACCGTCGGAATACCAGCCGTTGTCCTTGCCGGTGCCGTCCACGTACGCGTGATAGGTCGTCCCGGACGGCCAGACCACCGTGGTGAGCGTCGCCGCGAACGCCGCCACGTCCGCGTCCGTCCAGCCGCGCCCGTGGTCGCGGGCCTCCACCACGTACGTGATCACGCCGTTGCCGTGCCCGGCGTCCTGACCGGGACGTTTCGCCGACCCCCACACGTCGCTCCAGAAGTACGCGTGCCCGTCCACCGGGTTGCGCCGCAGTTGCTTGCGGATCCGGTCGCCGATCGTGGTCAGCACCGTGGTGTACCGGCCGCGGCGGCGTTCGTCGGCGGTCAGCTGGGACAGGTTGAGCGCGATCAGGGCCCAGTGCGCGGCCATGTGGGTCCGCTCGCGGTAGATGTTGTCGTCCTGTCCCCGCGAGTACCACTTCTCGAAGATCTGCACCTCGGCGAAGGTCAGCAGGGTGTCGTACCGGGCCCGATAATTCGGGTCGGCGAGGATCGCCGGGTTCTCCTTCATGGCGGTCAGCAGCGTGGTGGCGTACCGCCAGAAGTAGCTCTCGTAGAGCGGCACCTCGTTGCCGCCCTCACCGGACCGGACCGACGGCCAGCCGCGGTACCCGTCCTTGGACGGCACGGCGGCCGCCACCACGTTCTCCACGTAGTCCAGCGCCCGGTCCAGGAACCGTCTCTGGTCGGTGGCCCGGAACATCGCCACGCAGGCGTCCAGTGAGTACGCCAGGTCGTAGTGGTCGCGGCTGTCCCTGGACCTGCTCAGCGGGATGCTGTGTTTCTCCTGGTAGTCCCAGCTCTGCAGGAAGACGCCGGTCCAGTGGGCCACCGTCTTGACCTTGAGTTTGTCGGCGGTGGCCGGGGCCGCACCGGGCAGCGGCGTGCTCTCCCCGATGTCGTCACCCCCGGCGGCGTAGCGGGTGGCGCTGTGCGCTGCGGTGGCGGCGGCCACCGAACCCAGGCCCAGCATGATGAGGGCACGCCGGCTCAGCCGGCTCCTCCGGTCGGTCATCGCGGTACCGGCTCTCGCTCGGGTGTGTGCGGATCGGACACCGGGGCCCCGGACCGCGAGACGGCGGCCGCGGCGGCCACAGCGGCGAAGATCCACGCTAGGCGGGCGTCGTAGTAGTCGCCGGAGAAAAGGCTGCTCAGTCCCACGAAAACGGCCGACGCGACGGCCAGCCCGGTGACCTGCGGACGCAGGCCGCCGCCGTGGACCACCCGGGTCCACAGCACGATCGAGGTGCCCAGCAGGCCGAGCCCGAGCAGACCGCCCTCGGCGGCGACACCGAGCACGTAGTTGTGCGGGTACTCGACCATCTGGTTGACGCCGATCTCGCCGTAGAACCCGTCCAGCCCGGCACCGGCGACCGGATGGACGAGGAACAGGTCCACGGCGGCCGCCCAGATCGACGTCCGGTCGGACATGTACTGCTCCTGGACGGTCTGCTCGACGAACCGCTCCTGGAACAGGCTGGTGAACTCGGGCGGGGCGAACACCCAGAGCGCGGCGCCGGCGGCGGCCAGCACCAGCCCGGCGGCGACCACCGGGCCGGGCCGCAGCCGGTGCCGCAGTTTGAGCAGGGCGACCGCGCCCACCGCGGCGCCGGCCAGCAGACCGGCCCGCGACCCGGAGAGCACCGCGGCCAGCAGGAACAGCGGGGTCACCAGCAGCGGCCAGACCCGTCCGGTGAGCATGAACAACGCCACCGCGCTGATCACCCCGAGGATCTCGATGCGGACGAAGACGTTCGGCCCGCCGCCGAACGCCGAATAGCGCCCCTGCTCGCCGGGGCCGTTGACGAGCAGCGCGGCCAGCGCGAAGACGATCGCGGCGACGAACAGCAGACGGAACAGGAGCAGGCCGACGGTGTCCGGGTCGCCGGCCGCGTACGCATAGAAGGCGATGGTCAGCACGGCCAGCAGGACCAGGTCGAGGGTCTGCGGCCCGACCCGGGAGGCGGACGGCGCCCAGAGCGCCGACGCGATCTGGAAGACGAAGAAGATCAGGGCGGCGACCAGCCAGCCCTCGTGCCGCAGGCCGTCCATCGGGTGCGGCCCCGGCTGCCGGGCGGCGTCCAGGGCCAGCACCACCAGGGCCAGCACCAGGCCGATCACCCGCAGGTCGACCCAGGCGAGATCGAGGAAACCGGCCCGGTCCAGGGTGTACCGCCCGCCGATCGCCACCAGGACCAGCAGCAGACCCGGCGCGACGAACGCCCGCGGCCTCACGGTCTCTCCCGGGCCAGCGTCGTGGCCACCAGCGCGAACACCAGGCAGGCGCCGTAGCCGAGCAGCGAACCGTAGGCGGCACCGAGGATGCCGAGCCGGGGGATGAGCAGCACGTAGGCGGCGAAACTGACCACGAAACCGGTGATCTCGGCGACCGAGACGAGACCGCCGCGGCCCTTGGCGATCAGGAAGCCGAGACTGACCCGGGAGACCGCGTACAGGCCGGCGGCGACGACCAGCGGCAGCACCACGGAGCGGGCCGCGGCGTACTGGTGGCCGAAGACCGGGACGATCAGCAGGTACAGCCCGCCGGCCACGACCGGCACGATGACCAGCACGTAGACCGCGACCGCCACCAGGACCGGGCGGGTGCGCAGACCACCGTCGCGGTGCGAGGCCCGCCAGCGGCCCAGGCGGGAGTCCGCGTACGCCCGGATCGGCCAGGCCAGCAGCTCGGTCAGGGTGGCCACCGAGGTGTACAGGCCGAGCGCGGCGGTCGACGCCAGCACCGGGATCACCAGGCGGTCCACCCGCAGCATCGCCATGTTGGAGATGGCCGCCGGGAACAGCGCCAGGCCCTCCCGCCGGACCTGGCGGTTCTGGTCATCGGCGACCGGGGCGGCGTCCGGCGACACCGGCAGCCGCAGCCAGATCACCAGGTAGACGACGGTCGGCACGGCGCCGGCGACCACGTAGGCCAGGAACCAGTACTCCGGATGCGACGCGCCGGCGAGGTAGAGCCCGACGAGCATGGCCAGGAGCAGCACCGCCTCGAGGATCCGGGCGACCAGGAAGTCACGGACCCGGCCGACGGCGATCGCGATCGAGCGGGTGGCCAGGGCGGCGGCCTCGATCAGCGCGTACCAGGCGAGCATCGCGATGATCACCGGCCCGGGGGAGATCCGGGCCGGGGCGATCACCGCGTAGACCACGGCGCCGGACAGGGCGACACCCGCGGGGATCAGGAGCAGTTTCGCGTACGCCCGGACCGCCGGCGCCGGAGCGACGTTGTGATAGCTCGCCACGAAGCTGCGCTCGGTCCCCAGCAGGAGCACCTGGGTGACCAGGTAGACCACCTGGAGCATGAGCGCGACCTCGCCGCGGTGCGTCGGGGTCAGCGACCGCACCATCAGGATGTTCGCGGCGGTGGCGACACCGCCGGTCAGCACCTGGGAGGCGAGGAGCTGGACGCTGGGTTCGGCGACCATGGTGCGTAACCAGGAGAACGGGTCGGCGCGGCGTGGTGGGGCGAGGTCCCCGGCGGCGTGTTCCGCCCGCAGTTCACTCATCGGATTCGTCGGACTTGTCATCGCTTTTGGGGGACTCCTCGGGGGGAGTGGCAGCCTCCACGACCCGAGCCCGTCCCCGGGCCGGCCCGACCGTGGGCAGCGAGACGAACGTGTCCCCGTGCCAGTCCGGCGAACCGGCGTCGGCCAGCTCCGGCTTGTCACCGAAACCCGGCACCCCGGACACCTCGTCCACCGGACCGGTCGGCAGTTTGCGCGGCAGCGCGTTGAGCACCGCCCCGGCCAGCCGCGCGCCGACCCGCTCCAGCAGGTCCATCGACCGTCGCACGTCCGCGGCCCGGGTCCGGCCGGCCCGCACCACCAGCAGCGCGCCGTCGGTCACCTGCCCGATCACCGCGGCGTCCGCGACGTCGTGCAGGGCCGGCGCGTCCACCAGCACGATGTCGAACCGGTCGGTCAGGGTCCGCACGGTGCTGCTCAGCCGCGGCGAGGCCAGCAACTCACCCGGGTCCGGGGCGTCCTCGCCGGCCGGCAGCACGGTGACCCGCCCGTTCAGGGCCTTCTGCAGCACGTCGCGCATCCGGGCCGAACCGGCGAGCACCTCGGCCAGCCCCGGCGACGGCTCCAGAGCCAGATAACGCCCCACCCCCGGGGTACGCATGTTCGCGTCCACCAGCGCGACCCGTGCCCCCGTCTCGGCCATCGCGATGGCCAGCCCGCAGGTGACCGCGGTGGTGCCCTCCTTGCGCCCGGAGCCGGTGAGCAGCAGCGACTTGCCCCGCCCCGGCCCGTTGTGCGGGTCGGCCAGGTCCGGCAGCAGGCTGCGCAGCCGCCGGAACGCCTCGGCCAGCGCCCGGTCCGCGTGATCACCGCGCCCGAACCGGCCGCCTATCGCGATCGCCCCGACCGTGCCCACGCCCAGCCGGCGCAGGTCGTCCTCGTCGGCCACCGTCCGTGCGGTGGCCTCCCGGACCGCGACCGCGATCAGGCCGATCAGCAGGCCCAGCACGGCCGCGAAACCGGCGTCCCGGCCCAGCGTGCCGGGCTCCTCGGTGGTCTCCGCGTCCTGCAGCACCGAGATCGCCGGGGTCTCGGCGTCCGGGTTGTCGGCGCTGCCGATCTGCCGGGCCAACCCGACCAGCACGGTCGCCGCGGTGGTGACGATCTGCTCGCTGCGGGCCGCGTCCGGGTCGGTCGCCGAGATGACCAGCAGGTCGGTGCCCTCCCGGACCTGCGCGGACAGGCTCGCGCTGACCTGCTCGGGGGTGATGCCCGGGCCCATCCGGTCCACCACGCCCTGCGCCACCCGGGGACCGGTCAGCAAGGCGATGTACGAGTTCAGCCGGCGCGCCCCGGCGTCCGGATCGCCGTTCCCGGAGCTCGCGAAGAGCACCATCGACGACCGGTGTGCGGGCTCACCGGCCGTGCCCATGCCGGCGGCGATGCCGGTGGCGAGCAGCACCGGCAGCACGAGCCAGAGCCATCGGCGCCGGCACGCCCGCACGTACGCACGCAGTTCCACGCTGACTTCCCCCGTATTTCGTCAGGACAGGGCGGTTTCCCGGTGGCGTGGCGCCGACCGGTGGAGCACCGCCTCGAAGCGGTCGAAGAGCATGTCCCGTGAGAACTGCTCGACGGCCAGCCGATGCGACGCCGCCCGGGCACGCTCCAGCCAGTCGTCGTCACGGACGTGCTTGACCAGCAGTTCGGCCGCCGCGCCGGTGTCCTCCGGATCGAGCACCAGGCCGGCGCCGGAGTCACGCAACATCTCGGCCTGCCATCCGCCGTAGTTGATGGCGATCGGGCGAGACGCCGCGAGAGCGTCGAAGAACTTGTTGGCGGAGTTGTCCCAGAGCCCACGGATCGGGCGGACGAAGCTGGTGGACATGGTCGCGGCGCCGAGGATCACCGGCAGTTCGGATTTCGGGACCTTCTCCCACATCCGTACCGTCTCGTCGAGAAGTCCCAGGTCGGCGGCGAGCCGCTTGGTGGGCTCCCACTCCTTGCCGTGCCCGACGATCAGCACCCGCACGTCCGGGTCCAGTTCCCGCATCCGGTGCGCGGCCCGGACCAGGTAGTCCACCCCGTTGACCGCGCCGAGCGCGCCGGTGTAGACGATCAGCGGCCGGTCACCGAGCCACTCGTGGCCGGCCCGGAACCGCCGGACCTGCTCGTCGCCGACCGCGAACAGTTCCAGGTCGGCGGCGTTCGGGATGACCGTGGTCGGTGTCTGCGGCCGGCGGGCCAGCACCCCGGCGGCCATCCCGGGGGAGAGGGCGATGACCTCGCTGGCGTTGCGGTAGGCGAAGTTCGCCAGCGCACCGGCCAGCCGGCGGGCCACCGGGTTGCGCAGGGCGCCCATCTCGATCGGCACCTCGGGCCAGAGGTCGCGGACCTCGAAGACGAACGGTGCCCGGCGCAGCTTGGCCGCGATCACGCCGGGCACCGCGACGGTGAGCGGTGTGCTGGTGGCGAAGACGAGATCGGCCCGCAGCCGGGCGGCCTTGACCGCGGCGAGGACCATGAACTCGGCGAAGGCCCGCAGCCGCCGCGCGTAGGACATGTCGTTGGAGTACGGCACCCGGAACCAGTGGACGGTCACGCCGTCCTCCCGGGTGACCCGCCACCCCAGCTCCCGGTCGCCCGGGGTGATGTCCGTGGTGATCACGTCGACGGTGTGTCCCCGGGCGACCAGGCGGCGGGCCTGCTCGTACGACCGGATGCCACCGGCCATCGACGGATTGCAGTAGTACTGGTGGATGTAGACGATCCGCATCGGTCAGCCCTCCCGGCCGGTGACGGCGGCCCGGACGGCCCCGACCACGCGGTCCCGGTCGTGGTCGGTGAGCGCGGACCCGCTGGGCAGGCAGACGCCCCGCCGGAAGAATCCCTCGCTGACCTCGCCGCCGCGCATCACGCAGTCCCGGAAGACCGGTTGCAGGTGCATCGGTTTCCACGCCGGCCGGGCCTCGATGTCGCGGCCGGCCAGCTCCGCCAGGATCCGGTCACGGTCCGCGGGCGAGTCGACGAGCACGCAGGTCAGCCAGTGGTTGGGGGTGCCGTACCCGGCGACCGGCAGGAAGGCCAGTCCGGGCAGATCGGCGAGGGCGGCCCGGTAGTGCTCGGCGGTCCGCCGCCGCGCCTCGATCATCTGGCCGAGCCGCTGCAACTGGCCCCGGCCCACCGCGGCGAGCAGGTTGCTCAGCCGGTAGTTGTAGCCGACGCTGCGGTGCTCGTAGTGCGCGACCGGCTCGCGGGCCTGAGTGGCCAGGTGCCGGGCCTGCTTGGCGACCGAACCGTCGTCGGTCACGAGCATCCCGCCGCCACCGGTGGTGATGATCTTGTTGCCGTTGAAGGACAGCACCCCGGCGAGACCGAACGACCCGGCCGGACGGCCCCGGTAGGTCGCACCCAGCGCCTCGGCGGCGTCCTCGATCAGCGGGACGTCGTACCGGTCGCAGGCGTCGAGCAACGGCTGGTAGTCGGCGCACTGGCCGTACATGTCGACGGCGATCACCGCGCGGGGCAGCCGCCCCCGGTCGGCCCGGGACCGCAGTTCCTCGGCGACCAGCTCCGGATCCACGTTCCAGTCGTCCGGCGCGCTGTCCAGGAACACCGGGCGGGCGCCCAGGTAGGTCACCGCGTTCGCGGTCGCCGCGAAGGTGAACGACGGGACCAGCACGGTGTCGCCGCGCCGCACCCCGGCGGCGATCAGTGCCAGGTGCAGCGCGGCAGTGCCACTGCTCAGCGCCACCGCGTGCCGCACGCCGACCAGTTCGGCCGTCTGCGCCTCGAAGGCGTCCAGGTCGGGGCCGACCGGCGCCACCCAGTTCGAGTCGAACGCCTTGAGCAGCAGCTTGCGCTCCAGGTCGCTGACGTCCGGTGGCGAGAGGTAGATGCGCGTGTCAGTCATGAACCCGGGTCCTCACGGCCAGCATGGGCCAGGCCGGGTGCAGGCCCTGGCGGTGGATGAACATCGGCGAGCCGCCCACCCGCATGGCCGGGCGCAGCGTGGTGGCGAAACTGCGGTAGCCGGCCTCCCGCGCGACACGCACGTCGCGCTCCCGGAAGTCGACCGCCGGATGCCCGTACGGCGCGGCGAAGTCCCGGATCTCGACGCCCAGCTCCGCCTCGATGTCCCGTTTGGAGTCGACGATCTCCCGGGCCGCGTCCTCGTCGCCCTGGTCGGCGAGCCGCCGGTGGGTGACCGTGTGCGAACCGAAGTCGAAGCCGTCCGCCACCAGGGCGCGGCAGTCGTCCCAGGTCAGGTTGCCCGGCGTGCCGACCATGCCGGAGGTCAGGAAGAACATCGCCGGCACGCCCAGCTCCAGCAGGATCGGGGCGGCCACGTCGCGCCAGGTCGGGTGCGCGTCGTCGAACGACAGGCAGAAGACCGGACCGGTCATCGGCCGCTCGCCGGCCAGCACCGCGAGCGCGTCGTCCCACGACACCAACGGTCCGATCCGGCCCAGGGCGAGCAGGTGACGGCGCATGTCCTCGCCGTACTCCGGGAGGACGTCGTGGTAGAAGGGGAAGTAGAGGCCGGGTGCGCTCGGCAGGCGGCGCAGGAGACCGGCGGGCGCGAGGATGCGCCCCTGCGTCCTCGGCCGGGCCCGCAGACGGCTGCGCAGTCCCAGCTCGTTCAGGCGTCGTTTGATCGCTGTCGGTGGCTGCATGCGATCGGCACCCTCCCGCTCGTCGTGCTCGGACCCGGCCCCGGACACAACGAACCCCGCGGCCTTCACCAACCTTTGCAAATACGTACGCGGTCCCGGCAGTAGCAATTGTCATAAGGAATGCGAGTAATATTCACGTCAATTCGAGAATGGGCCGATCGGCTGTTGCAAAATGCGCGTACGGGTGTCCATCATCGTGCGTCGGGACCTCAATGGGAGAGCGGGGCGTGCACGATGCTGCGACTGCGACAGGTGGAGCCGACCGCCGCCGGATGGGCCGACCGCGCAGGCTACGACGACCGGCTGATCTTCCACACGCCCGAGTGGGTGAACTTCGTCGCCGAGAGCCAGGGCGCCGAGCCGGTCCTCGCCGAGGTGCACGCCGACGGCCAGACCCTCGGCCACTTCACCGGCCTGCTCACCCGCAGGTACGGACTGCGCATCCTGGGCAGCCCGATGGCCGGCTGGACCACCTCCTACCTGGGCTTCCAGCTGCGACCCGAGGTGTCCCGGCGGTCCGCGGTCGCGGCGCTGCTGCCGTTCGCCTTCGACGACATCGGCGCCGCCCACCTGGAGATCCGCGACCGCGGCACCACCGAGGCCGACCTGCACGGCCTCGGCCTGCGCTGGGACACCGCGCCGACCGCCGTGATCGGCCTGGCCCCCGACGAGGACACCCTGTTCGGCGCGATGGCGAGCGCCTGCCGCCGCAACATCCGCAAGGCCGCCAAGTCCGGCGTCACGATCGAGGACGCCACCGGCGACCCTTTGTTCGCCGCCGAATTCTACGATCAATTACGCGACGTTTTCGCGAAGCAGAATCTGGTCCCCACCTATTCGGTGGAAAGGGTCGAGTCGTTGATCCGTCACCTGACTCCGGCCGGCAGCGTCCTGCTGCTGCGCGCCCGCGACCCGGACGGCCGCTGCATCGCCACCGCGATCCTGCCCTGGCACCACCGCACCATGTATTTCTGGGGCGGCGCGAGCTACCGCGAACACCAGCACCTGCGCCCCAACGAAACCCTGATCTGGCACGCGCTGCGCTGGGCCAAGGCCCGCGGCGTGACCGAGTTCGACTTCGTCGGGGGCAACGCCTACAAGGCCAAATACGGCACCACCGAGGTCCCGGTCCCCTGGGCGCGCCGTTCCCGATCACCGCTGGTCGCCCGCCTCCGCGACGCCGCAAAACAGGGCTACGCCCTGAAACAGAGGGCGACAGCCAGGGTCATCGGCGCCGCCTGATTTCTGGTACGCGCGACGCAGAGTCCCGTGGCGCACCCAGGTCTGTTCGGCTCACACCCCTCTTCTGCTCGCCCCGGCCCCCAATCCGCGCGTGATCGGCATTGCGGCCGCGGGCACACGGTGCCCTGCCGCTGCTCTCACCCGACAGCCGGACTTGTCGACCTCCCCGGTTCTCGCCCGCGGCCGTCTCCGGGGGCGATTGGTGACCGTCTCCGGGGCATTGGTAACCGTTTTCGCGGCGGTTGGTGGCCGTCTCCGGGGCGGTTGGTGGCCGTCTCCGGAGCCCGGCCGTCGACGGTGGCAGTTCGCCCGCCCGCGACGAGCCGCCGATGACGGCTCGAGCCGTCGGGCCGTCGTACGCGGCTGAGTTCGCCGGTCGGCTCAGCCATAGACGACGGCTGAGCCGGTCCCGCCGTTGCTGGTGGTCGAGTCGCATCTGCTGGGCAGCCGTGGTCGACGGCTCGCCCGGTCCCGGCCGTCGTCTGCGGTCGGTTTGTGGGCCGGATCGGACCGTGGGCGACGGCTGGGTCGACCTGGCCGTCGTTGGTGGTCGGTTTGCGGGCCGGATCGGACCGTGGGTGACGGCTGGGCTAGACGCCTTCGTGCTGAGGGTGCGAAGCCCGTCCGCGTGGTGAGTTTGGGCGTGCTGGGGGCCCGAAGTCACCACGCCCGTGGTGGAGCGTGGTGATTGCGGGCGCGCTGGGGGCCCCAAGTCGCGACACGGACGCTGACCACGAAACGTGTCTATCCCCGGCCGTCGTTGGTGGTCGGTTGGCGGGCCGATGACGACAGCGCTCGACGGCTGGGCTACTCCCGGCCGTCGACTGTGGTTGTTTTGTCAGCCGGATCGGACCGTGGGCGACGGCTGGGTCGACCTGGCCGTCGTCTGCGGTCGGATTGTGGGCCGGATCGGACCGTGGGCGACGGCTCGGCCTGGCCCGGCCGTCGACCACGGCTGTTCGCAAGGATGACAGCCGTGGGCGACGGCTCGGCCGGTCCGGGCCCTCGACGGCGGGTTCGCCGGGGAGCCGCAACCGACCGGGCAACGGTTTTCGCGACGTGGGGGCGGGGGACTGGGGACAGCGGCGGGGAGGTGGCCCACCTGGGGCATGGCGGGACGAGCCGGTGCGGTTGAGGGAGGTGTGGCTCGTACTCGGCAGAGGGTTTGACCCGCGGTGGGATCCTGGGGTGAGTGGAGGAGGGGTTTTGTTCCTGTTGTTCGGGCTTCGGTCCAAGGATCATGTGATCGGCACGCCGTCGATGACCTGCGAGATCTGTGGGTGGGCGGCGCCGCAGACGGTGCTGCGCCGGAGCACCAAGTTCACGCTGTTCTTCGTGCCGTTGTTCCCGGTGCGGCCGAGCCGTTACTACCTGGTGTGCGGTCATTGCCGTGGTTTCCGCGACGCCGACCCCCGGATGGTGGAAAGTCTCGTGCACTGAACACCGGGTCAGGCGGGCTGGATCCAGTCGAAGGTCCGTTCGACCGCCCGCCGCCAGTGGGCGTATTCGGTCTCGCGGATCTCTGGTCGCATCGCCGGCATCCACTGTCCGGCGATGTGCCAGTTGCTGCGCAGGCCGTCCAGGTCGGGCCAGTATCCGACGGCCAGGCCGGCGGCGTAGGCGGCGCCCAGTGAGACCGTCTCCACCGCCAGTGGCCGGACCAGCGGCACGTCCAGGACGTCGGCGATGATCTGCATGAGCAGGTTGTCGGCGGTCATCCCGCCGTCGACCTTGAGGGTCTTCAGCGCCAGCCCCGAGTCGCGAGCCATCGCGTCGACCACTTCGCGGGTCTGCCAGGCGGTCGCCTCCAGCACCGCGCGGGCCAGGTGTCCTTTGGTGATGTACGAGGTCAGCCCCACGATCACACCCCGCGCCTCACTGCGCCAGTGCGGTGCGTAGAGCCCGGAGAACGCCGGCACGATGTAGCAGCCGCCGTTGTCGGCGACCGTTCGTGCCAAAGTTTCGATCTCCGGGGCGCTGGAGATCAGCTCGAGTTGGTCGCGGAACCACTGGACCAGGGAGCCGGTGATCGCGATCGAGCCTTCCAGCGCGTATGTCGCCGGGGCGCCGGCGATCTGGTACGCCACCGTGCTGAGCAGCCCGTTCTCCGGCCGGACCGGTTCGGTGCCGGTGTTGAGCAGCAGGAAGCTGCCGGTGCCGTACGTGCATTTCGCCTCGCCGGGGGTGAAGCAGGTCTGCCCGAACAGGGCGGCCTGCTGGTCGCCGAGGGCCGCGCCGATCCGCACGCCGGGGAAGGCCGCCACGGCGGTGCCGAACACGCCGACGGAGGGCCGTACCTCGGGAAGCATGTCGCGGGGGATGCCGAAGAAGGCGAGCGATTCCGGTGACCAGTCCAGCGCGCGGACGTCCATCAGCATGGTGCGGCTGGCGTTGGTGACGTCGGTGACGTGCAGTCCGCCGGTCAGGTTCCAGATCAGCCAGGTCTCCATCGTGCCGCAGAGCACCTCGCCGCGTTCGGCGCGTTCCCGCAGGCCGGGCGTGTGGTCGAGCATCCAGCGCAGTCGGGGGCCGGAGAAGTAGGTGGCCAGCGGCAGCCCGCACCGGTCCGTGACGGCCTGCGCGCCGGGCAGTGCGGCGAGTTCGTGGACCAGGGCGTCGGTGCGGGTGTCCTGCCAGACGATCGCGTGGTCCAGCGGCCGGCCGGTCCGCCGGTCCCACACCACGGTCGTCTCCCGCTGGTTGGCGATGCCGACCGCTGCCACCTGGTCGCTGGTGATGCCGGCCCGTTGCAGTGCCCGCGGGGCGAGGCGTTCCACGTTGCGCCAGATCTCCATGGCGTCGTGTTCGACCCAGCCGGGTTTCGGGAAGTACTGCTTGTGTTCCTGCTGGGCGAGGGACACGAGCTGTCCGCGCCGGTCGAACACGATGCATCGCGTCGAGGTGGTGCCCTGGTCGATCGCGACCACGTAGCTCTCGGTCATCACGGTCCCTCCGTCGTTCACTGGCGGGCGGCTCCCAGATCCCTCGAGACCGCGCGGGCGGCGTCGCGGACACAGGTGACGAGGTGCTGGCGTGGCCGGTACCGGCTGTCGCAGATGCGTTCCACCGGTCCGGAGACGCCGATCGCGCCGACGACCAGGCCGCCGTATCCGCGGATCGGGGCGGCCACCGCGGCCTGCCCGAGCGTCAGCTCTTCGACGTCGGCGCCCCATCCGGCCTCACGGACCTGGTCCAGCGCGGTGGACAGCTCACGCTTGGAGATCACAGTCTTTCGGGTGTACGCGTCGAGCTGCGCCGCCGTGGCGCCTCCGGCCCGGTACGCGAGCAGCACCTTGCCGAGGGCGGTCGCGTGCAGGGGCAGCAGTGAACCGACGTCCAGGGTCTGGAACGTGTCGTCGGGGCGGAAGACGTGGTGCACGACCAGCACCCGGCCCTCCAGGACGGTGCCGATCCGGACCGCTTCGCCGCTGCGGGCGGCCAGCGGGTCCGCCCAGTTGATCGAACGGGACCGCAGTTCGTTGATGTCCAGGTAGCTGGTGCCCAGGTGCAGCAGTGCTCCGCCGAGCTGGTAGTGACCGGACACCCGGTCCTGTTCGACGAAGCCGACCCGTTGCAGGGTCCGCAGGATGCCGTGGGTGGTGCCTTTCGCCAGGTCCAGGGATCGGGCGATCTCGCTGAGACCCAGGCGCCCGGGACCGCCGGCCAGGGTTCGCAGGATCGCGGCCGCACGTTCGATCGATTGCACCGTACCGGGCATGTTTCGGACTCTATGCCAACTTGTGTCCTGCGTCCCCGATTGATGTTCGACAATGCCGACCGACGTTCGTTGCCGGGGGCTCGGCGGCTTCCTAGCGTCCGTGGCAACTGCACCAGTGCGGTTCGTAGGGAGGGAGCATGTCCGAACGACTCAAAGTTCCCGGTCTGCTCGGCGAGCTAGCGGCCGAGTTCGCCGGCACGATGATCCTCATCCTGTTCGGTGTCGGGGTGGTGGCGCAGGTCGCCGCGGCCGGCATCGGTGATCACGACAGCATCGCCTGGGCGTGGGGCCTGGGCGTCACGCTCGGCGTCTACGTCGCGGCCCGGATCAGCGGCGCACACCTCAACCCGGCGGTCACCATCGCGCTCGCCGTCTTCAAGGGGTTCTCCTGGCGGAAGGTCGCCCCGTACTCGCTCGCCCAGTTCCTCGGCGCGTTCGTCGCCGCGCTGCTGGTGCGCTGGAACTACACCGAGGTCCTGCACGCGGCGGATCCGGAACTGACCATCAAGACCCAGGGCGTCTTCTCCACCCTGCCCGGCAACGGGACGCTGGCGGTCAGCGAATGGGGCGCCTTCCGCGACCAGATCATCGGCACCGCGATCCTGCTCTTCGTGATCCTGGCGCTGACCGACATGAACAACAACGCCCCGGCCGCGAACCTCGGACCGGTGGTGGTGGGCCTGCTGATCGTGGCGATCGGCATGGCGTGGGGCACCAATGCGGGGTACGCGATCAACCCGGCCCGCGACTTCGGCCCGCGACTCGCCAGTTTCCTGACCGGCTACGGTGGCGCTTTCCGGGATCAGACAGGGTATCTCTACTTCTGGATCCCGATCGTCGCGCCGATCATCGGTGGCGTGGTGGGCGCCGGGTTGTACCAGACTTTGATCGGGCGGTTCCTGCCCTCGGCCGAGCCACCGGAGCCGGGACGGGTACCGACCCCGAACGACGAGACCGTGGAGGCGAGCCGTGGCTGACTTCGTCGGCGCAGTGGATCAGGGAACCACCAGCACCCGTTTCATGATCTTCGACCATGGCGGCAACGAGGTGGGCCGGCACCAGCTCGAGCACGAGCAGATCCTGCCGCAGGCCGGTTGGGTGGAACACAACCCGATCGAGATCTGGGAGCGGACCGTCGCGGTCGTGCGCACCGCGATGCAGAAGGCGAACCTGCAGGCCAGCGATCTGGCGGCGGTCGGGATCACGAACCAGCGGGAGACGACGGTGGTGTGGGACCGGCGGACCGGCCGGCCCTACTACAACGCGATCGTCTGGCAGGACACCCGGACCGACCGGATCGCGTCGGCACTGGACCGCGACGGGCGCGGCGACGTGATCCGGCGCAAGGCGGGACTGCCGCCGGCGACGTACTTCTCCGGCGGGAAGATCCAGTGGATCCTGGAGAACGTCGACGGTGTCCGGGAGGCCGCCGAACGCGGCGACGCCCTCTTCGGCAACACCGACAGCTGGCTCCTGTGGAACATCACCGGGAACCATGTGACCGACGTGACCAACGCCAGCCGCACGATGCTGATGAACCTGGAGACGCTGGACTGGGACGACGAACTGTTGTCCTTCTTCGACATCCCCCGGCGGATGCTGCCCGAGATCCGGCCGTCGTCCGACCCCGCCGGGTACGGCGAGGCCCAGGTGTCCGGCCCGCTCGGCGGGTCGGTGCCGCTCACCGGTGACCTCGGCGACCAGCAGGCCGCCACGGTCGGCCAGGTCTGCTTCGCCCCCGGCGAGGCGAAGAACACCTACGGCACGGGCAACTTCATGCTCCTGAACACCGGCAACAACCTGGTGCGCTCGGAGAACGGGCTGCTCACCACGGTCTGCTACAAATTCGGCGATGCCGCCCCGGTGTACGCCCTCGAAGGCTCGATCGCGGTGACCGGCTCGGCCGTCCAGTGGCTGCGCGACCAGCTGCACATCATCAACTCCGCGGCGGACAGCGAACGGCTGGCCGCCTCCGTCCCGGACAACGGCGGCGTCTACTTCGTCCCGGCGTTCTCCGGACTGTTCGCACCCTACTGGCGGTCCGACGCCCGGGGCGCGATCGTCGGCCTGTCCCGGTTCAACACCGACGCGCACATCGCCCGCGCCACCCTCGAGGCGATCTGCTACCAGACCCGGGACGTGGTCGACGCGATGGCCCAGGACTCCGGCGTCACCCTGGACGTCCTCAAGGTCGACGGTGGCATCACCGTCAACAACCTCTGCATGCAGATCCAGGCGGACGTCCTCGGCGTGCCGGTCAGCCGCCCGGTGGTGGCGGAGACGACCGCGCTCGGGGCCGCGTACGCCGCGGGTCTCGCCGTCGGTTTCTGGAAGAACACCGACGAGCTGCGGGAGAACTGGAACGAGTCGCAGCGCTGGCAGCCGGGCTGGTCGCGGGATCAGCGCGAGCAGGGCTTCGGCAAGTGGAAGAAGGCGGTGCAGCGGACCCTCGACTGGGTGGACGTGGACTGACCATGGTTGATCTCTCGCCGTCCTACCGCGACGCGGCCCTCGACCGCCTCGCCGGTGCGGAACTGGACGTGCTGGTCATCGGCGGCGGAGTGGTGGGAGCGGGGTGCGCCCTCGACGCGGCCACACGGGGTTTGACCGTGGGCCTCGTCGAGGCGCGTGACTTCGCCTCCGGCACCTCCAGCCGGTCCAGCAAACTCATCCACGGTGGCCTGCGGTACCTGGAGATGCTCGACTTCGGCCTGGTCCGCGAGGCGCTGCGGGAACGCGGCCTGATCCTGCAGCGCCTCGCCCCGCACCTGGCCCGGCCGGTCCGGTTCCTCTACCCGCTCAAGCACCACGGCTGGGAGCGCCTGTACGCCGGGGCGGGCGTCACCCTCTACGACACGATGGCCCTGTCCGGGTCGCTGCCCCGGCACCGGCACCTGACCCGGCGAGGGGCGCTGCGGGCCTGCCCGGCACTGCGGTCGGATTCGCTGGTCGGGGCGCTGCAGTACTACGACGCGCAGGTGGACGACGCCCGGCACACGCTGTTCCTGGCGCGGACCGCGGCCGCGTACGGGGCGCATGTCGCGTCGCGTACCGAAGTGATCGGGTTCCTGCGCGAAGGCGCCCGGGTCACCGGCGTCCGGGTCCGCGACCTGGAGTACGACCGGGTCGTGGAGATCCGGGCCCAGCAGGTGATCAACGCGACCGGGGTGTGGACCGACGACACGCAGTCGCTGGTGGGGGAGCGGGGACAGTTCCACGTCCGCGCCTCCAAGGGCATCCACCTGGTCGTGCCGCGCGACCGGATCCAGTCGTCGACCGGGCTGATCCTGCGGACCGCGTCCAGCGTGCTCTTCGTGATCCCCTGGGGCCGGCACTGGATCGTCGGGACCACCGACACCGACTGGGCGCTGGACAAGGCGCATCCGGCGGCCTCCCGCAAGGACATCGACTACCTGCTCGCCGAGGTGAACAAGGTCCTGTCGACGCCGCTCTCCCGGGCAGACGTGCAGGGTGTGTACGCCGGACTGCGCCCGCTGCTCTCCGGCGAGTCCGACTCGACGTCCCAGCTGTCCCGCGAGCACTCGGTGGGCAGTCCGGTGCCGGGGCTGGTCGTGGTGGCCGGCGGGAAGTACACCACCTACCGGGTGATGGCCCGGGATGCGGTGAACGCCTGCGTCCACGGCCTGGGCCGCTCGGTGCCGCGCTCGGTGACCGACCGGGTGCCGCTGCTCGGCGCGGAGGGATACCCGGCGCTGTGGAACCGGCGGCGCCTGCTGGCCACGTCGTCCGGCCTGCACGTGGCGCGGGTCGAGCACCTGCTCGGCCGGTACGGGTCGCTCGTCGGGGAGTTGCTCGACCTGATCCGCGCGACGCCGGAGCTGGGCCGGCCGCTGGACGGCGCCGAGGACTACCTGCGGGCGGAGGTGGTGTACGCGGCGGCAGCCGAAGGTGCCCGGCATCTGGAGGACGTGCTGACCCGGCGTACCCGGATCTCGATCGAGACGTTCGACCGTGGTGTGGAGGCCGCGCCGCAGGTGGCCGAACTGATGGGCGAGGTGCTCGGCTGGAGCGCCGAGCAGCGGGAACGCGAGGTCCGCAATTATCGGCTGCGGGTGGAGGCGGAACGCGCCTCGCAGGAACAGCAGGACGACGAGACGGCGGACGCGGCACGCCTGGGCGCCCCCGACGTGGTCCCGCTGCGCATCACGCCGTGACCGTCGTGTGGTGATTTCACCGTGTGAAGTCACCACACGACACCGGCGTCAGACCAGTACCGGAGCGGCCTTCGCGGCGATCTCGTCGGGGAGCGCGGCGATCCGCTTGTTGAACGTCTTCGTGGTGGTCCACAGTTTGAAGACGAGCAGCGCCTCGAACGTCAGCACCAGCACCGCGGAGACGATCGTGGTGATGACGATCTGGCCGATCATCGGGCCGACGATGAAAACGAACATCATGAACTCGATGCCACTGAAGACGTGCGCCCGGATACGCTGCCGCAGCAGGAAGTTGCGAATCCGGACGAACAGGGTGTAACGCTCACGGAAGTCTCCGTGCACGTCGACCCGGGAGCGGATGCTGTCCCGCGGCTGCTGCGGGCCGAACGGGTCCTCCTCGGCCGTCTCCTCGACGACCTCCGGAGCCGGGGCGCCGGCCTCCTCGTACGCGGCAAGCAGCTTCTCCTTCATGGTCTGCTTGACCTTGCCCATCTGCAGGGCGTTCAGGTAGCGGAACATGTCTAGGAAGATCACCAGCGACGCCAGCCACAGGTGGACGACGTCACCGGTGAGCACGTACTGCCCACCGAACAGGCCGATCGCGCAGGCCAGCACCCGCAGCCGGTCGAACACGTAGTCCAGCCAGGCGCCGAACAGCGAACCGGTCCCGTTCAGCCGGGCGATCTTGCCGTCCATGCAGTCGAGCACAAAACTCAGGTGGTACAGCACCGCGCCGACCAGCAGCCAGGCGTAGCTGCCCTGCCAGAACGCGGCGGCGGAACCGAGACCGACGAGGAAGGCCCCGACCGTGAGCCGGTTGGGGGTGAACCAACGCCACGGTGCGACAAGCCAGACGAGCCGCGAAGCCAGCGGATCGACCAGCCAGACCGTCCACCAGGCGTCCCTGCGCTTGTATGTGCGCTCCCGGATCTCCGTGAGCGTTGTGCGTTGTGCCATGCCGTGTATCTCCGACCGAAGGCGCAGGAATATGAACGGGTGGCGGCGCAGACTCGTCGGACGGCCGAACGATCGATGCACATCAGGGAGACCGCGCTCGCGGAACATAATCTAGGAAGCCCGCGCAAGGGGCCAGAGCCGTTGCGCCCGGACCGGGTTCGTTCGTTCAGCCGGTTGCCGCCGGCCGCCCCGGAGATGCCGGGCCATCGACGCAGCTGAGGCGTCGTCCTCGGGCTCAGCGGGGATGGACCAGCCCGGCGTTGAAGGCGGCGATGACGAGCTGGGCGCGGTCCCGGGCAGCCAGCTTCGCCAGAAGATGACCGAGATGGGTCTTTACCGTCTTGACGGAGACGAGCAGCGACGCGGCGATCTCATCGTTGGAGAGTCCGTTGCCGACCAGCGCCAGCACCTCGACCTCCCGGGGCGTGAGGCGCCGAAGCCCCGCACCGTCCCGCTCCGGCCGGGGCGACGCCACATAGTGCCGGACCAGTCGCGTCACAATCGAAGGAGCGAACAGAGACTCCCCTTCATGGGTACGCCGGACGGCATCCAGCAGCACCTCGGGTCGCGCGTCCTTGAGCAGAAACCCGGAGGCGCCCGCCTGAAGCGCCTCATACACGTACTCGTCCATCTCGAACATGCTCAGAACCAGCACCCGGCTGCCGGAGAGCGCCGCATCCGAACAGATGAGCCGGGTAGCGACCAGCCCGTCGACGCCCGGCATCCGAACGTCCATCAGAATCACGTCCGGCCGTGCTGCCCTCGCTTCCCGAACCGCCTCCGCCCCGTCCCGAGCCTGCCCCACCACCGTCAGGTCCGGCTCCTTGTCGATGACGATCGCCAAGCTGTGCCGAAGCAGAGCCTGGTCATCCACCAGCAGAACCCGAATCGCCTGCCCGTCCCCGCCCTCCGGAGCCCTCCGGCCATCCCCGGCCTCGCCCTCCGAAACCGCTGGTGCCGAGGCCGCTGCCGCCGGAGTCGCCCAGCCTGAAACCGCTGATACCGGAGCCGCTGGAGCCGTGGTTGTGGCCGTCGGTGCTGGGTTTGCCGCGTTTGGGTTTGCCGCGTCTGGGGTCGCCGGGGTTGGCGTTGTCGAAGCCGGCTGTGGCGAGCACGGCGGCCGCAGCGGTGTCGAAAGGGCGGTGGGGTGGCGGGACGGAAGGTGCGGCGGTGTCGAAAGGGCGGTGGGATGGCGGGACGGAAGGTACGGCGGTGTCGAAAGGGCTGTGAGGTGGCGGGACGGAAGGTGCTGCGAGGCGGCGGGATGGGAGGCACGGCGGGGTGGAAGTGGAAGAGGTGCAGCGGGAAGTGGCTCGGTGGGAAGTGGGTGTGGAGGACGTGACCGGATGAGGGGAGTGGGGCGTGCTGTCACTGCGCGTCCTTGTTGTCGGGGATTCGGGCTGTGAGCCGGAAGCCCGCTTCGACCGGGCCGGCCGTCATGACGCCGCCCAGGGTGCCCACCCGCTCTCGTAGGCCGGCCAGGCCGTGACCGGCGCCCGGCATGGCCCGCCAGCCTGGGGCGGGGCCCCGGTCGGCCACCGTGACCACCACCCACCCGGCGTCGCGGTGCACGCTGACGGTCACATCGGTGGGCCCGGCATGCCTGGCAACGTTGCTGAGCGCCTCGCGGACTGTTTTGCAGACCGCGAGCTGCACGCCCGGCGACACATCCGTGATCGACGGGGCGTTCACCGTGGCCGCCGGCATTTCGGGGTCCGGCTCGCACGTGCCCGTCGACGGATCGGCCGGAGTGCCCGGAGCCCTCAGAGCGGCCGACGGTGGGTCGGTGGCCGGGGTGGGTGGCTGGAGGTTGATGGTCAGGGTCGGGCGGAGGCCGGCGGATGCGGCGGCTCGGACGATGTCGGGGAGCGTCTCCAAGCCCTCGGCCGGGGACCGGGGGCCCGCGCCGGCGGGCTCGCGCAGGACCGTGAGCATGCGGCGTAGCTCGGCGGTGGCGTGGCGGCTTGTCTCCTCGATGTCGGACAGGGCGGAGCGGATGTCGTCGGACTGGGGCAGGTGGCGGGTCGAGGCGGCTCGGACCGTGATCAGGCCCAGGCCGTGGGAGGCCAGGTCGTGCAGGTCGCGGGCGATGCTGATGCGCTCGGCCAGCACGGCCTCGGCGGCGGCCCACTCGGTGAGACGGCGCTCGTAGTCGGCGCGGTCGGCACGCCAGCGGTGCACGGCCCAGAGGCCCACGGCGACGGCGCTGACGGCGATCACCGTCGGGATGAACCTCGCCAGCGGGCCGGACGCCCCGACCGTGCACATCGCCAGCACCAGGAAGCCGGCGAGGAGGGCCGCGACGGTCGCCGCGCGGGTGCGCCAGGCGGGCCGGGGAAGCGTGTTCACCGGCCCGACAGTAGCCACCACCGTGCCACCCGTCGTCGGACCTGGGTCTGAGATTCCGGGGGAGAACCTCGGTTCCCGGTCCGATGTGGCCGGGCGGGGACGCCGGTTGACTGGGCCGCATGATTTCCGTCCAGCACGTCAGCAAGGCGAAGGGCCGGGCCCGGATCCTGCACGAGGTGAGTTTCGAGGCGCGGCCGGGCCGGGTCACCGGGTTCCTCGGGCCGAACGGCGCCGGCAAGACCTCCACGGTACGGGTCCTGCTCGGACTGGACCGTCCGGACAGCGGCACCGCCCGGGTGAACGGGCGGCGCTACCCGGAGTGGGACCGGCCGCTGACGGTGGTCGGGGCGCTGCTCGACGGCAGTGGGGCGCACCGGTCCCGGTCGGCCCGCGCCCACCTGCGGTGGATGGCCGCGAGCAACGGCCTGGCCCGGTCCCGGGTCGACGAGGTGCTCGACCGGGTGGGCCTGACCGCGGACGCCGGGAAACGGGCCGGCCGGTTCTCGCTGGGGATGAGCCGCCGGCTGGGGCTGGCGGCGGCGCTGCTCGGTGACCCGCCGGTGCTGGTGCTGGACGAGCCGGTGAACGGGCTCGACCCGTCCGGCATCCGCTGGATGCGGACCTTCCTGCGGGACAGTGCTGCTGAGGGGCGTACGGTGCTGCTCTCCAGCCACCTGATGGGTGAACTGGCCGAGACCGTCGACGACGTCGTGGTCATCGACCAGGGGCGGATCGTGGCGGGCGGCACGCTCGCCGAGGTGGTCGGCGGGCACGCCACGCTCGAGGACGCGTTCTTCGCGCTGACCTCTGGGGGCCGGACGTGGTGAGCCTGGTCCACGCCGAGCTGCGCAAACTCCTCGGAATCCCGACCGCCTGGATCGGTGTGGTGTTCGGGTCGGCTGTCGGACCGCTCCTGGTCGTGGTGAACGCCTCGGCGGCCCGTGAGGCGATCGCCGCGGGGCTGACCGGTGACGCCTCCGACACGGGTCTCCAGTATCTCGGGATCGGCCTGCTCGGCGCGATGATCCTCGGGGTGGTCGCGGTCAGCAGCGAGTACACGTCGACCGGCGAGGACGCTCCGGGGGCGCGGCAGCTCACCGCGACACTGCTCGCCGTACCCCGGAGAACCCGGCTGCTGGTCGCCAAGGCCCTGGCGCTGACGGCGGTGACCACGGTGCAGGGCGTGACCACGGTGGCCGCGACGCTCGCGCTGACCGGGCTGGTCCACGGTTCACTGGCGCCGGCGCCGAGTGCCGGCCGGATCGCCGCGGCGGTGCTCTACTGGGTGCTGATCGGGCTGCTGGCCTTCGCGATCACGCTGCTCGCCCGTAACGGCATCGTCACGCTCACCCTGCTGATCCTGAACACCGCGGTGGTCTCGGTGTCGTACCTGCTCACCAAGATCACGCCGTGGGCGGCCTACCTGCCGGACATCGTCGGCGCGCACATGTTCCTGCGCGGAATGCACACCGACGTGGTGATCGCGCCGCTCACCGCGGGCCTGGTGATGACCGCCTGGGTGGCCGGCCTGCTCGCCCTGGCCGGCCTGGTCCTGAACCGGCGCGACGCCTGAGGGCGGGGCGCATGAGAACGCGACGCCTGAGGGCG
>NZ_JZKF01000096.1 GCF_000962825.1 Actinoplanes rectilineatus | reverse complement strand
TTGGCACTGGCTTATCAAGCACCCTGTTGAGTTCTCAAAGAACAACCGCACACCATCTCACGACCCGCTTCCGCGGCCCGTTGCCCGGGGCACTCGCTCTACTTTACTCGCCGTTTCCGTTTCGTCAAATCCCGGTTTCGCAACCGTTTTCTGCCGACACCGAAAAGGTGAGCAACCCACACGCACACACGATCGTCGACCGTGCGATGAAGCTGAGGGTTTCCGTCAGGACGGCCGGCTGGGCCCCAACTTCAGGTCCCGCTCGCTCGCCCGTCTCCCTGGCGGCTCTGAGAACACTACCCGCCCACCCCCGCAACGCCAAATCGGGGGGTACCCGGGATGCACGGAGGGCGTATAACGAGCGCATGCGCACTGACGAACTCGCCGCCATGCTCCGGGAGGTGCCGGGCACCGAGGTCGTGGCCGGCCCCGGTCTCCTCACGATCCACGTCCCGGCGATCGGCGACACGGTGCGTCTGGAGTTCCGCGACGTGCTCGATGCCGACTTCGTCTACCTCCCCACGAACGCTCCGGCCGTACAGGTGGATCTGCGCCTCGGCCGGCACGAGTCGGTCCCGGTCATCGTCACGGTCGACGACGTGGTGTTCACCCCGGCGTACGCCGACGACCTGATCGAGTCCGGCGAGGAGTTGCTGATCCCGGCGATGCCGAGCCTGATCGGCTATTCGGAGATGCACCGGGACGTCCGCGGTCTGGGCAAGGCACTCGACGACGAGGAGGTGGAGCTCGATCCGGACATCCTCGAGGCGACGCTGACCGCCCATCGGTGTTTCATCGCCGGCGCCGTGCGGGTCGGTCTGTGGCCGGTGCGGGTGGCCGCCTGGTGGGAGTACACGACGGCTCGCTCCGCCGGCACCGTCGGCCTCCCCCGGTTCCGCGCCGACGAGCGGTGGGACCGGTTGATGGCCGACGTCACGGAGGCACGCCGCCACGCCCAGACCGTCGATGTCTGACAAGGGCCGCTGGGACTTCACCCCTGCCGAGCCGGAGCGGTCCCGCCTGCGGCAGATCTTCGACGGTGACGCGGAGCTCTACGACCGGGCCCGCCCCGGATATCCGGGGCCGGTCTTCGACCGGCTGGCCGCGGTGGTCCCGGCGCCGGCGCACGTCCTGGAGATCGGTTGCGGGACCGGGCAGGCGACGCGGGATCTGGCCGAGCGGGGTTACCGGGTGACCGCGGTCGAGCTGGGGGCGTCGATGGCCGCCACCGCGCGGCGCAATCTCCGCGGCCACGACGCCGTGACGGTCGTCTCCGGGGCGTTCGAGGAGTGGTCACTTCCGGACGAGCCGTTCGACGTGGTGCTCGCCGCGACCGCGTTCCACTGGCTGGATCCGGCGGTGCGGGTGGTGAAGTCGGCTGACGCGCTGCGGCCCGGCGGTGTGCTGGCGACGATCGCGACGCAGCACATCGCCGGCGGGACGGCGGAGTTCTTCGTCGCCGCGCAGAGGTGTTACGAGCGGTTCGACCCGGACACCCCGCCTGGTCTGCGACTGGAGCCGGCCGGGAACTTCCCGTTCGACGACGCCGACGTCCGGCGCGAGGCCCGTTTCGGTCCGGCGACGTTTTTCCGGTACGAGTGGGAGCACGAGTACCGGACTGCGGAGTACCTCGATCTCCTGATGACCTATTCCGGTCACCGTGCCCTGGCTGACGATCGCCGGGCCGGTCTGCTCGCGTGTCTGGCCGCCCTGATCGACGGGGAGCACGGCGGCCGGATCGTCAAGCGGTACCTGACCGAGCTGCGTCTGGCCCAGCGGGTCGGCTGAGCCGGACGCCCGATCCCCGGTCGAGGATCGGGCGAAAGGCGCTCGCAGATCGGGCCCGCCGGTGACGAGGAGCAGGTCAGGAGAGCTGCGGTGACGAGGAGCGGGTCAGGACACCTGCGGTGACGAGGGAACGGGTCAGGAGACCTGCGGCGTGTAGTGCCCGGCCTCGTCCCCCTCGATGATGTAGCTCTTGGCCCCGTCCGCCCCGACCGGCACGTCGCCCGCCACGGTCACCCGGTGCAGGGTGCGCGGCAGGTCGCCGTAGTCGTCCACCGCGTAGTGTTGGGTGCTCCGGTTGTCCCAGACCACCACGTCGCCCACCTGCCAGTGGTGACGCAGCGTGTTCTCCGGCCGGGTGACGTAGGTCTGCAGGAGGCGCAGGATGTCGCGCGACTCGGTCTGCGAGAGGCCGACGATGTTCGTGGTGAAGCCGCCGATGAAGAGGTTCGGTGTGCCGGAGTCCGGGTTGACGCGGACTACCGGGTGCGCGGTGCGGTAGCGCTGGGCTGCGAAGACCTTCTGGTATTCCTCGAGTTCCCGGGTGAGGAACTGCGGGTGTTCGGCGTAGTCGTACTCGTTGCTGTGCACCGCCCAGAGCCGGTCGGCGAGGTTACGCAGGTGCTCCGGCAGGTCGCGGTACGCCGCCGCGGTGTTGGAGAAGAGCGTGTCGCCCCCGTACGGCGGGATGACAAGACTACGCAGCGTGGTCGCCTTGGGTGGGGCGACGACGAAGGTGACGTCGGTGTGCCAGGCGTTGGCGCGGGCGCCCTCGCCGCCGGCCACCTGCAGCACGTTGGACTGGCCCGCGACGGACGGCACGGTCGGGTGTGCCGTGGTGAGCGGGCCGAACGTGCCGGCGAAGCGGACGTGCGCGTCGTCGTCGAGGTCCTGCCCGCGGAAGACGATCACCTTGTGTTCGACGAGGGCGTCGTGGATCTCCCGGGCGGTGCTCTCGCCGAGTGGCCGGGAGAGGTCGACACCGGAGATCTCGGCGCCGATGCGGCCGCCGATCCGCGTGATCGTGGTCATCAGGGGTTCCCTTCGCTCGCCCGGTTCCTGCCCGCTGAACCTATGACGAACGACGATGCCAGAACATACTTATCCCATGGAATGGATGGGATTTGCGGGAAAGGAGACCGGTGGCGTGCCGACCCCCACCGACACGCCACCGGGCGTCATCCCTTACTCGTCGCCGCCGAAGTCCTCGAAGGCCTCGCCGATCTCCTCGAACGCCTCACCCGCGAGGTAACCGGCGGCCAGACCGCCCGCCACACCCATCGCCGCGCCGCCGAGAGCCCCGCCCATGCCGCCGCGGTGCCCGTGGCCGTGACCGCGGTAGTGGCCGTGGTGGCCGTAGCCCGGCTGCTGATGCCCGTAGGCGGGCTGACCGTAGCCCGGCTGCCCATAACCCGGCTGACCGTAACCCGGCTGGCCGTAGCCCTGCTGCGGGTGGCCGTAGCCTCCGTGCCCGAAGCCGGGCATCGCCTTGCGCTTGTCGAGCGCCTGGCGCACCCAGCCGTCGACGACCTGACGCCAGTCGGTGGTGTCCGCGTCGGCCGGGTTGACTGTGTACCGCCCGTAGGTGTCGTGGCCCGGCGTGAGGAACCCGCCGCGCTTGTCGAACTCGAGCACCACCTCGACGCCGTGCGGGCCGGTCACGAAGGTCAGCTCGACCTCGTTGATGCCCTGCGCGTACTGCGGGGCCGGGTAGTACTCGATCTCCTGGTAGAACGGCAGCGTCTGGTGGACGCCGTAGATCTGGCCGTACTCCAGGTCGGCGGACTTGAACCGGAAGCCGAGCTGGGCGAAGGCGTCCAGGATGCGCTGCTGGATCGGCAGCGGGTTGACGTAGACCGGGTCGAGGTCGCCCTTGTCCAGCGCCCGGGCGATCGACACCTCGGTGCGCACGCCCATCACCATGCCGCGCAGCTGCTGGTTGTAGACCGTGGTGATCGGCGTCTCCCACGGCATGTCGATCCGGAACGGGATCGAGAGTCGCTGGCCGGCGGCCAGGCGCATCGGACCGGACACGGTGAGGCGGTGGAAGTCGCCGACGGTCGAGTAGTCGCTGCCGCCGGTCTCCACCTCCATCCGGGTGACCAGGGCGAGCGTGATGTGCTCGATGTCCGCGTCGGAGGTGCCACCGACCAGGTTGACCTGGCCGGTCAGGGGCGCGCCCGGAAAGGTGTTCGGGTTGGCCAGCACAGTGTCGACGCTCGGCCCGCCGACTCCGATGGCGCCCAGCAGTTTCTTGAAGACCACGATGTTCTCCCGCTTCGACAACTGTCCGATCGGAAAGCTAGCAATGCCCGCTGAGGGAACGCTGAGAAACGCTGTTTCACCACTCGATCCCGTTCTGGCAGCGTAGGGCCGCCACGCAAGAGCACTGAGGACTACGGAGGGTTTCCGGATCGACGCGGACGGCATATCCTGCCCGGGCCATTGAGGAAAGGGGCAGTGTTGGCCGTTCAAGCGCCGCCGTTTCTCCCCTTCTCCCCCAGCCTGCCGCCGGACGATCCGGTGCACGGCAACGGGGGCGCGTCGATCGCGGTGACCCTGCGGTACGCGCCGATCGCCTTCCTGCTCGGCATGTTCCCCCCGGTGCTGGAGATCGACGGTCACCGCGTGCCCGCGAGCTGGGGCCGGGTGGTGCAGCCGGTCGCGTTCGGCTCGCACCGGGTGCACGTCCACGTCCCGTACCTGGTGCCCTCCCGGGTCGGCGTGGCCGAGGCGACGGTGGCCGTGCCGCCGGGCCGGACCGTCGAGCTGGAGTACCGCGCTCCCCTGCTGTCGTTCCTGCGCGGGGCGCTCGGTCCGCCCCCGCAGCAGTACCCGGGCGCCACCGGTGCGCTGATCCTGCTGATCGTCACCATGGTGCTGGGCTTCTGCGCGTGCGCGGGTCTGGCCCTGTCCGCCGGTGAGCCGGCCCAGGGCGGCCTCTACGTCTGAACCTGCAGTTCGTCGTGCAGGGCGCGCATCAGCTCGGCGCTGGTGAACGGCTTCTCGATCAGGTGCACGTCGGCGGTGAGGGTGCCGTGCGTGGTGAGGACCGGCTGGGCATAACCGGACATGAAGACGACCCTGGTGCCGGGCCGGCGGGTCGCGACCGCGGTGGCCAGGTCCTTGCCCAGCATCCCCGGCATGATCACGTCGGTGAGCAGGACGTCGACCGGGTTCTCGCCGGCCAGCCGCAACGCCTCGTCACCGCTGCCCGCGGCCAGTACGGTGTAGCCGCCGCGGCGCAGGATCCGGCAGGTCACCTCGCGCAGGGCGTCCTCGTCCTCGACGACCAGCACGGTCGCGCCGTGCCCGGTGAGCCCGGCCGCGTCGTCCTCGGCGTCCGCCTCCTGCGCCTCGACCTCGGTGGCCGGCAGCAGGATGGTGAACGTGGTGCCGAGACCGGCCGCGGAGTGGATCCGGACCGTCCCGCCGGCCTGGGTGACGATGCCGTAGACGGTGGCCAGGCCCAGTCCGGTGCCCTGGCCGCTGGGTTTGGTGGTGAAGAACGGCTCGAACGCCTTGTCGATCACCTCCTTGGGCATCCCGGTGCCGGTGTCCGCGACGCGCAGCCGGACGTACCGGCCGGGTGCCGTGTCGGTGGCGTCGTCGCCGACGTCCACCACGGCGGTGTCCACGGTGAGGCTGCCGCCGGTGGGCATCGCGTCCCGGGCGTTGACCGCCAGGTTGACCAGTACCTGTTCGAGCTGTCCCGGGTCGGCGATCACCGCGGGCAGTCCCTCGGCGGTGTGCACGGCCAGCGCGATGTGCTCGCCGAGGGAGCGGACGAGCATCTGGTGCACCTCGGTGACCACGGTGTTCAGGTTGAGCGGACGGGGCCGGATCACCTCCCGGCGGGCGAAGGCGAGCAGTTGGTGGGTGAGGTCGCTGCCGCGGCGGGCGGCCCGGGCTATCTGCTCGGCGTCCACCGCGGGCTGGCTGCCGGCCGCGTCCTCGATGATGAACGCCGCATAGTTGAGGATCACCGCGAGCAGGTTGTTGAAGTCGTGGGCGATGCCGCCGGCCAGCTGGCCCAGGCTCTCCAGTCGCTGGGTCTGCTGCATGCGGGCCTCCAGCCGCTGCAGTTCGGCCTCCTCGCGGAGCCGGCGGCGTTCCTCCTCGGCGGCGATGCGCTCGGTGACGTCGCGGACCACCACCACGGTCACCGTGCCGCTGTCGGTGCGCAGGGAACTGCAGGCGATGTCGACCTGCAGCAGTTCGCCGCCGCGCCGCAGGGCACGGCGGGTGGCCCAGCGCGGGTCGGCGAGGTGATCCGGGGCCCCGCCGGCGTCCGGGTCCGCGGGCACGTCGACCGGCAGGCCGTCCGGCAGCAGCAACGGCACCGGCATGTGCAGCAGGTCGTACCGGGGCACCCCGAACAGGCGTTCCGCCTCGGCGTTGACCAGCACCACCTCGCCGTCGGCGGCGACACCGAGCATGGCGTCCGGCGCGGCGTCCAGGATCGCCTGTACGCGGGCCTCGGCGCGTTCCCGGTCGCTGACGTCGCGGGTGATGCTGGTGGTGCCGATCAGGGTGCCGTGCTCGTCGAGCAGCGGGGAGATCAGGGCGGAGACGGTCACCGGGTCGCCCTTGGCGTCGATCCGGACACTGCGGTACCGGTCGACGCGGGCGCCGAGGCGGACCAGCAGGCGCACCTGTTCCTCGTCGGCGCGCTGGCCGGCCGGGAGGATCGCGTCGACCGGGTGGCCGATCATGTCGGAGGCGGGGTGCCCGTACAGCAGTTCGGCGCCGGGATTCCAGGACAGCACGCGACCGTCGAGGTCGGTGGTGATGATCGCGTCGTGCGACGACTGCACGATCGAGGCGAGCAGGGCCCTCGACCGGGCCACCTCCCGCTGGGCGGTGTCATCGCGGAGCAGCGCGGTCACGTACACCCGGCCGTCAGGTCCGGAGGTCACCGAGAGGGACATCTCGACGTCGAAGATCCGGCCGTCGCGGCGGAGCCCGCGGCGGGGACGGCGGCTCAACGGGTCCCGTCGCCCGCTGAGATAACGCGCCCACTGCACGCGCAGGCTCGCGCGGTCCTCCTCCGGCAGAAGATCCTCCAGGGGTACGCCGTTGAGCACGCCCGGTGGGTACCCGAACATGTCGTGCGCCCGCCGGTTGGCCAGGCTGATCACGCAGTCGTCGCCGGTGACGACGATCGCATCCGGGGCGGTGTCGAAGACGATCCCCGGGATATCGCGTGACTCCACCGCAAACCCCCTCTCCCTAAAGTACGTCTATCCGGATATACCGGGCGTGTGGATGCCGGATCTGTGCATGGTGACCAGGTGAGCAGCCCGCCCGAACCGCCCGCCACCATCGACCCGAACCTGCCCAGCGCCGCCCGCGTCTACGACGCCTTCCTCGGCGGCACCCACAACTTCGCAGCCGACCGTGCGGTGGCCGCCCGCGCCACCGAACTGGTCCCGGACGCACCCCGCAACGCCCGGGACAACCGCGCCTTCCTGCGGCGGGCCGTCCGGTTCGCGGCATCCCGGGGCATCCGCCAGTTCCTCGACCTGGGATCCGGCATCCCCACCAGCGGGAACGTGCACGAGGTTGCCCGGGAGGCGGCACCGGACGCGCGGGTCGTCTACGTCGACGTGGACCCGTCCGCGGTCCTGTACGCCCGGCACCTGCTCGGCGCCGACCCACTGACCCGGGTGGTCCTCGGCGACGCGCAACGCCCGGAACTACTGCTGACCGACCCCACGGTCCGGAACCTCCTCGATCCCGGCCGGCCGATGTGCCTGCTGATGCTGGCGGTCCTGCACTTCCTGCCGGACAGCCCGGCCCTGGACGCGGCGATGCGGGCGTACCGGGACGCGGCGGCACCGGGCAGCCTGCTCGCGATCTCACACATCACCGGCGGCACCCGGCCGGAGGAGATGGACCGGATCGCGGACCTGTACAACCGGACCGGCACGCCGCTGGTGCCCCGGAACCCGGACCGGGTGCTGCGATTCTTCGACGGGTGGGAGCTGGTCGCGCCGGGCCTGGTCTACACCCCGCAGTGGCGTCCCGGACCGGACGACGACGAACGGGCGGACCCGGCGTCGTCCCTGACCCTGGCCGGCGTCGCCGGACTGGTCACGGACGCGACGCCCGCCTCGTGAGCCGGCTCGGCACCGGAACACCGGCGTCGGCGGGCCGGTCCCAGCCGTCGCAGCAGTCCTCCGGCTCCACCTCGATCAGGTCCAGCAGGTCCGGCCCGGAGTGCCCGGTGTCGACCGAGCCACCGATCAGCCCCATCAGGGCGGCACAGTTGCGCCCGTACCCCTGCACCATCCGGTCCACCCGGGTGAGATGCCCACAACGGCGGCAGGGACGCATCCGCTCCGTCGACGACTCGATCACCGGACCAGTATCACGGTTGAGTCCCGGCGCCGCCGCGCCGACGCGAAGCGGGCTGCCAGGAAACACTCATGTTCGCCGGGATAGTTTCTGCCGCGCGGCGCGTCGGACGAAGGAGAGCACAGAGTGGAAGCGTTCCGGTTCTTCCGGATCACCGCGGTCGCGGAGGCGATCTCGTGGACGGGGCTGCTCGTCGGCATGTTCCTGAAATACGTCACCGAGACGACCGAGGCCGGGGTCTGGCTGTTCGGCCGGCTGCACGGCGGGTTGTTCATCGCCTACTTGGTGGCCACGCTCTGGGTGGCGCGCTCCGAACGGTGGTCGCTGTGGCGCACCGCGTTCGGGCTGGCGTCGTCGATCCCGCCGCTCACCACACTGATCTTCGAACGCTGGGTGGCCAAGCGCCGCCGGGCGGCCACGGAGCCGGCGGCCGCCACCGCCTGAGGCTCCGCAGGACGAGGGGCGTGCCCGTCCGGGCACGCCCCTCGTCGTGTTCCGGGAGCCTTCGTCAACAGACGTAGTCGTGGGTACCGACCAGGCCGCCGCCCACCGTGTCCCCGGAGCGGGGCAGGACTATCGACGTGCCGATGGTGATCCCCCAGTACTCCACACCGCAGCGGAACGCGGCCCGGGGCGAGCTGTTGACCACCCGCCGTGCGCCGCATGCGCTGTGCCCGAAGCGGACGCCGCAGATGCCCTCCGGGGAGTAACTGCACGCGCTCGACGCGATGTTGCACAGACCCGGGGTCTCGTGGATGCCGGCGCACTCGAGGATCACGCCGCCGCTGCTCTGGCAGAAGACCTCGTTGGTGGACCAGGCCTGGCCACCCTCGTAGTTCAGGTTCACGCAGTGGACGCCCTGGTTGCCGTACTGGTCGGTGCCGATCACGGCGCACTTGTGGTTGATCTGCGTGGCGGCGGACGCCGGGCCGGCGGTCGTGGAGATCAGCGCGGCGGAGAGTCCGAGAGTGGTCAGCAGGGCGGCGAGGACCCGCCACCAGTTCCGTTTCTGCATGGTGCCCCTTCGAGGATGCGGACGGATGATGAACACATCGTCAACAGCCGATCGAAGGGGCGACAACGCGCATCTGTCCCCGGGCTGACCGCATCTGTCCCGGTCAGACAGATGGTCAGACCAGGTGCAGGCGGGGCAGGTGCCGGCCTGCGCCGTAGTTCGCCCCGGCCCGGTCGCGTTCCAGCCAGCCGGTCTCGACGAGCATCCGGCGGACCGCGGCCACGTCGTCGGCGACCACGGCGATCCGCTGGTTGACCTCCTCCTCGGTGAGCACGCCGTCGACCGCGAGGAACCGGGCGAACAGCTCGGCGATCTGCTGGTAGCGGTCGCTCATCGTGGGCGGCAGACCGGTCAGCCGGCCGTGCGCGAAGAACGCCCGCAGTTTCGGGTAGTCGTGCAGCAGCGCGGTGATCGGCTGGACCCGGTCGAGGGCCAGGGACGCCTCGCGCAGCACGTCGGTGCGGGCACGGAAGACGCTGTTGCCGGCCGCGGCCGCGAGACCGGCGCCGACCAGCCTCCCCAGGGTCTCGCCGAGCTCGGCTCTCGGCAGGTCGAGGCGGGCGGACAGGTCGGCGATGGTGGCGCCGTCACCACCGCATCCGACGAGCTCGGCGAAGACTCGCAGACGGACGGGTGTGGCGAGCTGGCTCAGAAGGTCGGCAGCTCGCGCGGCTTGTACAGACATCCGCTCACGGTAAGAGTTCACGACCCGGACGGCATACCCAATTTGTCATTGACTCTGGTCGATTGATGGGCAAGGATGGCGCCACAGCACTGCCGCCGGAGCCACGCGGCGCGCGGAAGCCCGGGCAGCTTCCGACGCAATCCCCGCCACCGGCTGCCGCGTCCCCACGTGGGCGGCCCCGAGCTCACCGGAGTGCTGGAGCATGTCCTCTTCACCCGTACACAGAAAGCTCTTGATCTCGATGTTCGCCGCGGTCCTGGCGGCGGCTCTCGCCCTGATCGCCTTCCCCGGCAGCCCCGCGGACGCCCACGGCAACGTGATCGGCCCGTCGTCGCGCAACTACGGCTGCTTCCAGCGCTGGGGTTCGGACTTCCAGAACCCGGCGATGGCCACCGAGGACCCGATGTGCTGGCAGGCCTGGCAGGCCGACCCGAACGCGATGTGGAACTGGAACGGCCTGTACCGCGAGGGCGCGGCCGGGCAGCACGAGGCGGTCATCCCGGACGGCCAGCTGTGCAGCGCCGGGCGTACCCAGAGCGGGCGCTACGCCGCGATGGACACGGTCGGCGACTGGAAGGCCACGAACGTCGGCGGCTCGTTCACGGTGCAACTGTTCGACCAGGCGCGGCACGGCGCCGACTACATCCGGGTGTACGTGTCGAAGGCCGGCTACAACCCGCTGACCACGCCGTTGAAGTGGTCCGACCTGCAGCTGGTCTCGACGGTGCCGAACACGCCCGCCGCGCAGTGGACGCACCAGCTGGACACCGGCGTGCAGCAGGACATCCCGGTCACGGTGGCCGGGCGGACCGGGCGGGCCATGGTCTACACGATCTGGCAGGCCAGCCACCTGGACCAGTCGTACTACTTCTGCAGCGACATCAACTTCGGCGGGGCCACCACCACGACACCGCCCACGTCGTCCTCCCCCTCGTCGTCTCCCTCGTCGTCCCCCTCACCCTCCGCCTCGACCACCACTCCGCCGCCCGCCACCGGCGCCTGCTCGGCGACCTACGCGGTGACGTCGCAGTGGAGCGGCGGGTACCAGGGCGAAGTCCGGGTCACCGCGGGCAGCGCGGCCGTCAAGGGCTGGACGGTGGCGCTGACCTACACGGCTACACCGACCATCCAGCAGGCCTGGAACGCGACCATCACCACCAGCGGGAACACCGTGCAGGCGGTGAACGCGAGCTACAACGGCGCGCTGGCGGCGGGGGCGAGCACCACGTTCGGGGTGCTCGGCTCGGGCACGTCGTCGGCTCCGGCACTCACCTGCACGGCCACCACCTAGCACTCGCGCGGGGCGTTCATCTCGGTTACATTGATGTTAAGTGGGAGCGCTCCCACTTGTTGTGAAGCGTGACTCCGCAGTGCTGAATCCCCACCAGACGGGGAACGAGGCCGCCCCACCTCGTTCCCCGTCGCCCCTGCCCCGATCATGTGAAGATGGCCAGCCTGATGTGCCGCGTCGCGGCCCTCTACCTGCAACTGGCGTACCGGCCGCGGATGGCGACCGCGGAAGCCGCCCGAACCCGGCTCCTCCAACCCAAGACCGACCCGGCACCACCGACCCGGCTCGCCGCACGCCACCGGGTCAGCACCCACACGGTCGGCGGTTTCACCGTCCACACCGTCCAGCCCCGCACCCCCGCCGCGGCCACCGGCACCCGGCCGGTCGTGCTCTATCTGCACGGCGGCGCCTACCTCGCCGAGATCGTCCGCGAACACTGGCGCCTCATCAGCCGCATGGCCGACGCCGGATGCGAGGTGGTGGTGCCGCTCTACGGCCTGGCACCCCAGCACACCTACCGAGACGCGTTCCCGTTCCTGACCGCGGTCTACCAGCAGATCGTCGCCCGCGTGAACCCGGACACGGTCACCGTCGCCGGAGACTCCGCAGGCGGCGGGCTCGCCCTGGCCCTCACCCAGACCCTGCGCACCCCACCCGGACGACTCGTGCTGATCTCCCCATGGCTGGATCTGACCATGAGCAACCCGGCCGTCGCGGCAGTCCGCCCCCTCGACCCCTGGCTCAGCCCACCCGGTCTGGTCGTGGCAGGCCAGGCGTGGGCGGGCGGCGACGACCCGCACCGGCCGGAACTCAGCCCACTCAACGGGGACCTGTCCGCACTGCCGCCCACCGACCTCTACATCGGCACCCGGGACGTCTTCCACCCGGACACGATCCTGCTCCACGAACTCGCCCGCAAGGCCGACGTGGACTGCACGTTGCAGGTGGCGGACGGCGCGTTCCACGTCTATCCGCTGGTCACGATCGTGCCGGAGGGACGGCGGGCGGCAGCCGACATCGTCCGGCGTATCACCGGCGGTCACCCTTCCTGACAAGACCTTTCACGGGTACGCGTCAAAGTCCGGTCCCGCCTGCCGCCTACCTCGCGCCCTCGCCTCCCCGCGCCCTCGCCTCCCCGCGCCCTCGCCTCCCCGCGTCCCCGTGCCCTCGTCTCCCCGGGTCCCCGCGCCCTCGTCTCCCCGCGTCCCCGCGCCCTCGCGTCCCCGCGCCTTCGCGCCCGACACTCCGACACTCCGACACTCCGACACTCCGACACTCCGACACTCCGACACTCCGACACTCCGACACTCCGACGATGGTCCTGGACGACGGCTGGCAGTCCTCAGCCGTCGCTGACGGCTGAACTACACCTCCCGAACAGCCGCAAACGACGGCCCCACTCGCCCGGCCGTCATCCACGGCCCGTCAACGAGCCGAAAACAACCCTGGACAACGGCTGAACCAGCCCGAGCCGTCGCCGACAGCTGAATTCGATCTTCAGGGCAACCCTGAACGACGGCTCGGCCGGGGCAGCCGTCGGTTGTGGTTCGCCCGAAAGCCACGAACGCCACGGCTGCTCGTTTCCGGCTGTCTCGTTTCCGGCTGTCTCGTCTCCGGCTGCCTCGTCTCCGGCTGCCTCGTCTCCGGCTGCCTCGTCTCCGAGCACGTGGGCGCTGACTGTGGCGCCTTCCTACGTCTCATGCACCGACCGTGCGGCGATCGTGGTGCGCCGGCTGCCCCCAGCTGGGGTCAACGCACCACGATCGGGGTGGCGCCGACTTGGCCGATCGTGGTGCACCGGTCGCCCCGGCGGCAGTCAACACACCACGATCCAGGCAGCGCCAACTCGGCCGATCTTGGTGCGCTCACCACCGCCAGGGGTAGCCAACGCACCACGATCGAGTTCGGCCGCCGTGGCGTCCCACGCGATGTGCACTCCAGTCAGGTGGGTGGCTTCGGGTCCGCGGGCAGTCAAAGGGTCGTTGGCGAGGGCATGCAGCGGACGACGACTGCGCCGAGCAGGGCGGCGGCGAGCAGGGCGGCAAGCGGGGGCGGCAAGCAGGGGCGGCGAGCAGGGGCGGCCGTCGCCCGGCCGTTGTGGACGGGTTCGTGCTGACCGGTTCTGATCGGAGTGTCACGCCGGCTGGGGACGGTGCTCACGGCGTACCGGAGAAAGGGCTGAAGAAGGACGCCTGGCCGGCGTTGCACTGGCTCCATTGACCTTCAGTTATGCAAGAGATGTTGCGCAACTGGTGTTGTGGGTGCAGTGTGGAGGGATGAGTAAGGAGATTCGTGAGGTCAGTGGGTCGGATGTGCTGGCGGCGCTGGCGCATCCGCTGCGGCGGCGACTGATGGATGTGCTGAAGGTTCACGGGGCGTGCACGGCGAGCATGATGGCCGAGCGGACCGGGCAGGCCGTCGCCAACGTCAGTCACCACATCAAGGTGCTGGCCGGATGCGATCTGGTCGAGGAGGCGCCGGAGCTGGCCCGGGACCGGCGGGAACGCTGGTGGCGGCTGGTGTCGGCGGGCGTGCGGTGGTCGACGGCCGGGGCCACGGATCCGGCCGGGGAGGCTGTGGCGCAGGCGGCGCTCGCGCTCAACCTGGAACGGCAGAGCGGGCTGGCGCGAGCCTGGTGGACGGCCGACGAGACCGAGAAGGATCACTGGGGTGCGGGGCCGTTCTCCACCGACCACTGGTTGAGGCTGACGCCGGAGGAGCTCGCCGAGTTCGAGCGGCAACTGCAGGCACTCGTCGGCGGCTGGCGAGACCGGGCGATTCCGGACGACGGGCAGGAACGCGAGTCGGTGTTCTTCTTCGCCCACGGCGTCCCCGCGAAGCCGTGACCCGGGACTTCCGGCTGCTGTGGGGCGCCGAGGCGAGCAGCAAGCTGGGCACCAGCATCACCCAGCTGGCGATTCCGTTGATCGCAGTCTCCACCCTGCAGGCTACCGCCTTCCAGACCACCCTTCTGTACGCGGCGACCTGGCTCCCGTGGCTGCTCGCCGGGCTGCCCGCGGGCGCCTGGGTGGACCGGATGCGCCGGCGGCCCGTCATGATCGTCTGTGATCTGGTGGCGTTGGGGCTCTTCCTCAGTATCCCGGTCGCGGCCTGGCTGGACGTGCTGACCATCGGGCAGCTGCTGGCCGTATCTCTGGCCGCCGGGACGGTGGCGGTCTTCTTCGACACGGCCAACCAGGCGTTCCTGCCCGTGCTGCTCACCGGCGACGACCTGGCCCGCGGCAACGCGCGGCTGCAGGGCACCGAGTCGACCATGCAGGTGGCCGGTCCGGGCCTGGCCGGCCTGCTCGTGCAGTTGGTCGGTGCGGCGGCCGCGGTGCTCGTCGACGTGGCCAGCTATGCCGTCTCGGCGCTGTTCGTGTGGCGGATCCGGGCCCGCGAGCCGCGACCCGAGCCGAAACGCACCCGGCTGCGCAGGGACGTGGCCGAGGGGATCCGGTTCGTGGCTGCCGACCCCTACCTGCGGGTGCTCACCGCGTTCGGGGCGATGTGCAACCTGGGGCTGATCGGCTACCAGTCGCTGTTCGTGGTGTTCCTGGTCCGGGACGTCGGCATCGGCGCCGGTACGGTCGGCCTGCTGATCGCGGTGACCAGCCTCGGCGGGATCGCCGGGGCGGCGCTGGCCGGACCGGTGTCCCGGCGGATCGGCACCGCCCGGGCGGTGCTGCTGTTCAACATCGGGGCGATGCCGTTCGGGCTGCTGCTGCCGCTGACCGGGACGGGATGGCGGCTGGCGTTCCTGATCGTGGCGCTGCTGGCGATCGGGGTGGGCGTGGTCGCCGGGAACGTGCTCAAGGCCTCGTTCCGTCAGCAGTGGACACCGCCGGAGCTGCTCGGGCGGGTGCTGGTGAGCATGCAGGTGCTGAACCTGGGGGCGATGCCGCTGGGTGCCCTGGGTGCGGGAGCGCTGGCGTCGGCGGTGGGTGTCCGCGACGCGATGTGGTGGTCGACCGGGTTTCTGGCGGTCACCGGCCTGTTCCTGCTCATCGGCCCGATCAAGAGCCGTCGTGATCTTCCGTCGCGGGTGGTGGTCGGGGTCGGCGTGTGACCGTTCGGCTGTGCGGGCGGCGGCGGAGAGCCGGCACCCGCACAGCGCGCCTCGTCAGCGTCCTCGTAGGAAGGAGACCGCTTCGATCAGGGCCAGGTCGGTGAGGGTCGGGTCGTGGCGGGGGCCAATGTCGCGCATGAAGGCGTGCTCGCCGCCCTGGTAGAGGTGCAGTTCCAGGTCGTCGTGGCCGGCCGCGTACAGGGCGGTCAGGATCTGCAGGCGGGCGTCGGCGGGGACATGCGGGTCCTGCGTGCCGAAGACGACCATCAGGCGGCCGTTGATGTCGGCGGCGCGGCCCAGCGAACCGGCGTCCGGGTCGGCGCCGAGCTTCCCGTTCTGCAGGCCGGTCGGGTAGAAGCAGACGGTCGCCTCGACCCGCGGATCGAACCCGGCCCGGAAGGCGAGATGCCCGCCGATGCAGAACCCGGTCACGAAGATCTGGGTGATGTCGGTCCGCGCCTGCATGGCGTCGATCACCGCGACCCGGTCCACGTCGAACTGGGCGCTGGTGGTGGCGGCCGCCCCGTCCAGGCCGGCCTGCTTGCCGGCGTCGTCGAACTCCAGGGCCACCCCGGCCAGCGGCCCGTGCGGGTAGATCTCCGGCGCGACGACGACGAAGCCTTCCGCGGCGAGCCTGCGCGCGGTCCGCAGCGTCGACTCGGTGAGCTGGAAGATGTCGGTGTAGAGCAGCAGGCCGGGATACGCCTCGTCCCCCACCGGACGGATCACGACGGTCCGGATGTCCCCGGCCGGCGACGGCACCTTGATCTCATTCTCAACGATCTTCACGCGACTGCACCCTAGCGGCGCGCGCTGTGCGGCGGACGACGGCACGCCGACTTCCGAAAAGCGAGGAATGCCGGAAAGGTGGAGGTGGGCGGCTCCGGACGCGGGAGGTGCGGGGATCGGTTTGATCGCTAGTTTTCGCTGGTGAATCGTGTTTTCAGGGGTGTGGGGATCGTTGCCAGGGCGGTCCTGCTCGTCGGCGTGGGACTGGTGTGGGCTCATGCGGCCGATGAGGCGACCATGACCGTCTCCGTGACGGACGACGCCGCGGAGACCGGGGACGACCAGCCCGCCTCGGCATCGGGGGTAGACACGGCCACCTCCATCGGGATCGCCTGTGTCTCGATGGGCGAAGACGACTACTGCAAGCTGCAGATGCGGGACGCCGAGCAGCGCACCGCCATGCCGATCGTCGCGGAGGACGCGCCGATCCGGCAGGTGGAGCGCCGGATCGCCGAGGCGCTCACCGTCGCGACCTGCCCCGGGGAGACCCACACGGATCGCTGGGGACGGGTCGAATGCCTCGCGCCGTTCTGGCGGGCACCGCACCCGGAGGCGGTGGGACGGCTCGACGACGCTCTGGTCGCGGCGCATCTTCTCGACCGGGTGGTGCGGATCGCCCGGGACACCGATCCGGCGCATCCGGGGTCGCTGGTCTATGGGGTGCGGGTCGACGACGTGTGCTTCATGGGATCGATGACGACCCGGGCGCACCAGCACCAGTGGGAGGCGGGCGTGCTGGCGGACGGGCAGTGTCTTGCGGCGTGAGTGAGCAGCTCAGCCCGGCAGCTGCCTCGCCCGTCAGGTGAGAACTGGTAGCTGCCGGGGAGGCGTGGGCGTACCCCTAGAAGATCGTCAAGCGGGAGCGGATCTCCTCGGGGGAGACACCGAAGGTTTCCGCTATCTCGACGCCGGTGGGGGTGATGTGAAAGGTGGCCAGTTCGGTGTAGACCCTGGTCACGCACGCTTTGCCGGTCAGTGGGTAGGTGCAGGACGGGACCAGTTTCGGCTCGCCCTGCTTGGTGAAGAGGGTCATCATCACCCAGACCTCCTTGGCGCCGACTGCCAGGTCCATCGCGCCGCCGACCGCGGGGATCGCGTCGGGGGCTCCGGTGTGCCAGTTGGCCAGGTCGCCGGTTGCCGAGACCTGGAAGGCACCCATCACGCAGACGTCCAGGTGGCCGCCGCGCATCATCGCGAACGAGTCGGCGTGGTGGAAGTAGGCGGCGCCCGGCAGTTCCGTGACGGGCTGCTTGCCGGCGTTCGTCAGGTCCGGGTCGGCCTGCTCCGCGGGGACGACCTCGCCCATGCCGAGCATGCCGTTCTCGGTGTGCAGGACGACGCCGCTGGACGGGTCCAGGTAGCGGGCGACCGCGGTGGGCTGGCCGATGCCGAGGTTGACGTAGGCCCCGGATGGGATGTCCCGGGCGATCAGGCGGGCCAGTTCGTCCTTGTCCAGGCTCACCGGGGCACCTCCACCAGCGTGTTCACGTAGATCGACGGGGTGACGACGGCCTCCGGGTCCAGGTCGCCGACGTCGGCGATCCGGGACACCTCGGCGATGGTGACGGCGGCGGCGGTCGCCATCACCGGGCCGAAGTTGCGGGCGGTCTTGCGGTACACCAGGTTGCCGAGGCGGTCGGCGACGTGCGCGCGGATCAGGGCGACGTCGCCGCGGATCGGGAACTCCAGGACGTATTCGCGCCCGTCGATCACCCGTGTCTCGCGGCCCTCGGCGATGGTGGTGCCGACGCCGGTCGGGCAGTAGAACGCGCCGATGCCGGCGCCGGCCGCGCGCATCCGTTCGGCCAGGTTGCCCTGCGGGACCAGCTCCAGCTCGATCTTGCCGGCGCGGTAGAGGCCGTCGAAGACCCAGGAGTCGCTCTGGCGGGGGAAGGAGCAGATCATTTTGCGTACGCGGCCCGCCGCCAGCAGTGCCGCGAGGCCGGTGTCGCCGTTGCCGGCGTTGTTGCTGACGATGGTCAGGTCTCCGGCGCCGTGCTCGATCAGGGCGTCGATCAGCGTGACCGGCATGCCGGCCATGCCGAACCCGCCGACCAGCACGGTGTCGCCGTCGCGGACCGCGGCCACCGCGGTGCGGGCGTCGGTGATGTCGGTTCTCACGTGGTCACGTTCTCCAGGACGACGGCGAGGGCCTGGCCGACGCCGATGCAGATGGCGGCGACACCCCAGCGCTGCTTGCGTTCGCGCAGGACGTGGGCCAGGGTGCCGAGGATGCGGGCTCCGGACGCGCCGAGCGGGTGTCCGATGGCGATCGCGCCGCCGCGGGTGTTGACGATCTCCGGGTCGATGTCCCAGGCGTCGACGCAGGCCAGGGACTGGACGGCGAAGGCCTCGTTGAGCTCCACGGCGCCGACGTCCGACCAGCCGATGCCGGCCTGCCGCAGTGCTTTGCCGGCGGCTTCCACCGGGGCGAAGCCGAAGTCCTGGGGGTCGAGGGCATGGGCGGCGCGGCCGGCGATCCGGGCGAGCGGATCGAGGCCAATGGTTCCGGACATTTCTGAATTTCCCAGCAGAACGGCCGCGGCGCCGTCGTTGAGCGGTGACGCATTGCCGGCGGTGATCGTTCCTGACGGACGGAAGGACGGCTTGAGCCGGGCCAGCTTCTCGGCGCTGCTGTCGGCGCGGATTCCCTCGTCCCGGTCCAGATCGGCGATCGGCACGGTCAAGTCCCGATAGAAGCCATCGTCCCAGGCTCTGGCGGCCAAAGCGTGCGAACGGGCGGCGAACGCGTCCTGCCGCTCCCGGGAGATGCCGAACTTGTCGGCCAGCTGCTCGTTGCACTCCCCCAGCGACACCGTCCACTCGGCCGGCATCCGCGGATTGACCAGCCGCCAGCCCAGCGTCGTCGACACCGCCTCGAGACCACCGGCCGGGAACGCCCGGGACGGCTTCGGCAGCACCCACGGCGCCCGGGTCATCGACTCGACCCCGCCGGCGACGACCACCGACGCGTCGCCGGCCGCGATCGCCCGGGAACCGCTGATCGCGGCGTCCAGACTCGACCCGCACAGCCGGTTCACGGTGGTCGCCGGCACCGACGTCGGCAACCCGGCGAGCAGCACCGCCATCCGGCCCACGTTGCGATTGTCCTCGCCCGCGCCGTTCGCGTTGCCCCAGATCACGTCGTCGATCCGGGCCGGGTCGAGGCCGGGCGCCTTGGCGAGCAGCCCGGTCAGCGCCGCCGCGGCGAGGTCGTCGGGGCGCACGTCGGCGAGCGCCCCGGAGTACCGGCCGAACGGGGTGCGGACGGCGGCGTACAGGAAGGAATCGGTCATCGGGGCTCCTCGGCCAGGACCTGTTGCGCGATGCGGAAGGCGGTGTTCGCGGCCGGGACGCCGCAGTAGATCGCGGTCTGCAGGATCACCTCTTTGATCTCGTCGACGCTGAGCCCGTTGGTACGGGCCGCCCGCACATGCATCGCCAGTTCGTCGTGGTGGCCGAGAGCGATCAGGGCGGTGAGGGTGATCAGCGAGCGGTCGCGGCGGGCCAGGCCGTCGCGGGTCCAGATCTCGCCCCAGGCGTACCGGGTGATCAGATCCTGGAAGTCCCTGGTGAACGCGGTGGTGGCGGCGGTCGCCCGGTCCACGTGCGCCGGGCCGAGGACCTCGCGGCGGACCGTGATCCCGGCCCGGCGGGACTCGTCGAAATGCTGGTCGAGCAGGAAGGCGACCACCTCGGGGCTCTCCGCGGGCGCCAGGTGCGCGACGTTCTCCAGCACGACCAGCCGGCCGGCGAGCACCGTCGAGGCGATCAGGGCGACGCCGTCCGGCGGGGTCGGGCCGTCCAGTGCCCCGGCCACCGCCAGCACCGGGGCGGCGATCTCCGGCAGCCGGTCGCGTACATCGAAGAGGGCCAGCGCCTCGCAGGCCCGCGCGTAGCTCTCCGGGTCGGTCGCGCGCAGCGCGCCGATCAGCGGTTCGGTGACCGCCGGATCGGTGCCCGGCGCGAACCAGCGTTCCCGGGAACCGGCGACCACCGGCTCGACGCCCCCGGCACGGACCAGGGCCGCCCGCTCGCGCCACATCGCCGGCTCGCCGATCCGCGCGCCGGTGCAGAGCAGCGCCGCGGCGCTCACCCGTTCCGGGAAGTCGAGCAGCAGTTGCAGGCCGATCGCGCCACCGATCGAGTCGCCGGCGTAGAGGAACGACGTGTCCGGCCGGATCCGGTCGGCCAGGGCGACCACCTCGCGGGCCAGGTCACCGATCGTGAACGGTTCGCTCGCGGGCGCGCTGCGGCCGTGGCCGGGCAGGTCGAAGCCGACAACGTGGTAGCGCCCGTAGAGCCGTCCGGCGGCGGCCGGCCAGAGCGTCTCGACGCTGGTCCCGACCGACGACCCGAGGATCAGCAGCGGACATCCGGGTGCGTCCGACAGGGTGGTCGCGGTCAGCATCGTGAGCCCCTTGCCCGCGCGATGGCGGCGTCGATGATCTCGTCGGTCGCACCCCGGTAGGGGGTGTCCGTTGCCGCGTCCGGGGTGATCGACAGCTGTTCGGCGTCGATGCCCGGCCGCGCCGTCGCCAGGTTGGCCGTCATCCAGGCCGTCTCGACGCGCAGGCCGTCCAGCAGTTCGGCCGTCTGGGCGCCCGCCACCACCGTGCGGCGGGCCAGGGTGCGCAGCGCCGACCACTCGACGTGCCAGCCGCCGTCCGGCCGTTCGTCGACGGCCGACGCCGCGCCCGCGTGCACGGTGGCCGCCAGCAGCGGTCCGGCCAGCGCGGCCCGGCGGATCAGCACGGACAGCACCGGGTTCTGCTTGTTCGGCATCGCCGACGAGCCGCCGCGCCCGGCGACCGGGCCCTCGGACAGTTCGTGGACCTCCGGCCGGGCCGCGACCAGCACGTCGTTGGCGATCCGGCCCCACGCGTCGGTGCAGGTCACCAGAGCGGCGGCCATCCCGGTCAGCGGCGCCCGGGCGGTGTGCCACGGGTCGCGGGCCGGCAGGCCGAGGCGCGCCGCCGTGGTGGCGACCAGCGCCTGGGCTGCGGTCGGCGATCCGGCCAGGGCGACCGGGGCGGCCAGGCTGCCGGCCGCGCCGCCGATCTGTACCGGCAGGAGGGCGGCACCGGCCAGGCGGTCCCGGGCGTCCAGCACACCGGTCAGCCAGGACGCCGCTTTGAGACCGAAGGTGATCGGTACGGCGTGCTGGGTCAGCGTCCGGCCGGCCATCGCGGTGTCCCGGTGCTCGCCGGCCAACCGCACCAGGGCGGCGATCTGGTGTTCCAGGTCGTCGCCGATCCGCGCCGCCGCCTCCACCAGGCAGAGGACCAAGCCGGTGTCGACGACGTCCTGGCTGGTCAAGCCCTTGTGCAGCCAGGCGGCGGCGGACGGGTTGCGGGCCTGCAGGCGTCGGCGGAGCAGGGCGAGCAGCGGGATCAGCGGGTTGCCGCCGGATTCGGCGCCGGCCGCGACCGCCGGGACGTCGTCCGGGCCGATCAGCCCGGCCAGGTCGTCGGCGGCGGCCGGGACCGCCACCGCGTGCGTCACCAGTGCCTCCAGCCAGGCGGCCTCCACCCGGACGAACGCGGCCAGCACGCTCGCGTCGGTGAACAGGTCACCGGCCCGGTCGTCGCCGGGCCACAACAGGTCGCTCACGCCCAGGCGTCCCGCAGGCGTGGGTAGGTGAGGAAGACCGTCTCGTCCTCGCCCTGCAGGCGTACGTCGAAGACCAGGCCGTCGTCGTCGCGGGTGGCGATCAGCGTGCCCCGGCGCTCCGGGGCGACCGACCGCAGCACCGTGTCGGCGGCCAGTAGTTCGTCGTCGCCGGGCAGGTAGATCCGGGTGAAGAGCCGGTCCAGCAGGCCGCGGGCGAAGACGGTCACCGCGAAGAACGGCGCCCGGCCCTCCTCGGTCGGGCCCGGCTCCAGGGTGGTGAACTGGTAGTGCCCGTCCGGGTCGGTGCCGGCCCGGCCCCAGCCGGTGAAGCTCCAGCCGTCCCGGCGCAGCGAGCCGGGCTGCCGCACGATGTGCCCACGCGGGTCGGGCTGCCAGATCTCCAGGACCGCGTCCGGGATCGGGGCGCCCGCGCCGTCGTAGACCCGGCCGTGCAACCGGATCGCGCGCGGGTCGCCCGGCGGGACCAGCTCGTTCATCCCGGGGAACTCGAGGCCGAGGTGGAAGAAGGGGCCGACGGTCTGGCCCGGAACAGCGCTCATGCGTCGTGGTCCTCGGTGTCGAGCGGAGTGCGGTGGGTGCCGGTGAGCACGATGTCCCAGCGGTACCCGGTGTTCCACTCCGGCGTGGTGAGGTCGTGGTCGTAGTGCGCGATCAGCAGGTCCCGGGCCTTCGGGTCGGTGATCGACTGGAAGATCGGGTCGTACGCGAAGAGCGGGTCGCCCGGGAAGTACATCTGGGTGACCAGACGCTGGGTGAAGTCGGTGCCGAAGATCGAGAAGTGGATGTGCGCGGGGCGCCACGCGTTGAGATGGTTGCGCCACGGGTACGGTCCCGGCTTGATCGTCTGGAACCGGTAGGTGCCGTCCGGGCCGGTCAGCATCCGGCCGACGCCGGTGAAGTTCGGGTCGTGCGGGGCCGGGTGCTGGTCGCGCTGGTGGCGGTAGCGTCCGGAGGCGTTCGCCTGCCACACTTCGACCAGCTGGTTCGCCACCGGCCGGCCGTCGCCGTCGAGCACCCGGCCGGTGACCACGATCCGCTCGCCGAGCGGGGTGCCGGCGTGCTGGATGGTCAGGTCGGCCTCGTCGTCGGCGACGTCGCGGTGACCGAAGGCCGGGGCCCACAGCTCCACCGACTCCGGGTCGACCAGGTGCAGCGGGTGTTCGGGGTGCCGCAGCACACTGCTGCGGTACGACCGGTAGTCGATCCTCGGTTGCGGTCCCGCCGTGTGCTGGGCCGCCGCCGCGATCTCGGCATCGATGTCCGCCTGGGTCAGCTCCATGTTCACGCTCCGGACGCTAGGGCCAACCGGCCCGTTTCCGCGATACTGGTCTTCCACTGAACGGAAGGGTTCGAACGTGGCCGGTCCCAGCGTCACCTCGCGGGCGCTCGCTCTGCTCGGCGCGTTCGACTCCGACCACCGCAGCCTCTCACTCAGCGATCTGGCCCGCAGGGCGAACATTCCGCTCGCGACCGCGCACCGGCTGGTCGGCGAACTGCACCGGTGGGGAGCGCTGGCCCGGTCGGCCGACGGCTCCTACGTGATCGGCCGGCGGATCTGGCAGCTGGGGCTGCTCGCACCGGAGCAGACCGGTCTGCGGCAGGCGGCGTCGCCGTTCATGCACGACCTGTACGGGGCGACGCTGGCCACCGTGCACCTGGCGGTCCGCGACGGCCTGCAGGTGCTGTACGTGGAACGGCTCGCCGGCCACGTGTCGGTGCCGGTGGTGAGCCGGGTCGGGTCCCGGCTGCCGATGCACGCGACCGGCGTCGGCAAGGTGCTGCTCGCGCACGCGCCGGACGACGTGCTGGCGGCAGCGCTGCAGAATCTGACCCGGGTCACCGCGTACACCGTCACCCAGCCCGCCCGGCTGCTGGATCAGCTCCGGCGGGTACGCGCCGAGGGCTACGCGACCACCGGCGAGGAGATGAGCCTCGGGGCGTGTTCGGTGGCGGTGCCGGTGCGCGCCGGGGCCGACGTGGTCGCGTCGTTGGGGATCGTGGTGCCGGACCTGCGGCGGCAGTTGCCCCGGCTGGTGTCGGCGTTACGGGTCGCCGCGCAGGGCATCGGCCGGACGATGTCCGGGGTTGCGGCGGCACCTCCCGGGGTTCCAGGCTGACGGGATGCGTACTCAGGTCGCCATCATCGGAGCCGGTCCCGCCGGTCTGCTGCTGTCCCACCTGCTGGCTCGGGGCGGAGTCTCGTCGGTGGTGCTGGAGACCCGGTCCGAGGAGTATGTCGGGGCCCGGATCCGCGCCGGGATCCTGGAACACTCCAGCGTGGAGCTGCTCACCTCGGTGGGGCTCGGGTCGCGCCTGCGGTCGCTCGGTGAGCAGCATCGGGGGATCTACCTGCAGTGGCCGGGTTCTCGGCATCATGTGGACTTCATGTCACTGACCGGGCGCAGTGTCTGGGTCTACGGGCAGACCGAGGTGCAGAAGGACCTGGTGGCGGCGCGTTCCGCCGACGGCCAGGAGATCCACTACTCGGTGTCGGGTGTCGTCATAGGCGACGATTTCGTGAAATTCACGGACTCGTCCGGTTCGGTGCGGCAACTCGACTGCGACGTCATCGCCGGGTGCGACGGATCGTTCGGGCCCAGCCGGCACGCCATCCCCTCCCCCCAGGTGTACGAGAAGGTGTACCCGTACTCGTGGCTCGGGATCCTCGCCGACGTCGCGCCCTCCACCGACGAACTGATCTACGCCTGGCACCCGAACGGGTTCGCGCTGCACTCGATGCGCTCGGCCACCGTCAGCCGGCTCTACCTCCAGGTTCCGGCCGGCACCGACCCGTCGTCGTGGTCCGACGACCGGATCTGGGACGAGCTGGCCGCCCGGCTCGGCCACGGGCAGAACGGCTGGAAACTCACCCCCGGCCCGATCACCGACAAGAGCGTGCTGCCGATGCGCAGCCACGTGCAGACCCCGATGCGGCACCGCAACCTGTTCCTGGCCGGAGACGCCGCGCACATCGTGCCGCCCACCGGAGCGAAAGGGCTGAACCTGGCGATCGCCGACGTGGCACTGCTCAGCCGGGCGCTGATCGCCCGGATCGTCTCCGGCGACACGACCCTCGCCGACAGCTACTCCGACGACGCGCTGCGCCGCGTCTGGCGGTGCACCCACTTCTCCTGGTGGATGACGACGATGATGCACGCCTCCGGCGACCCGTTCGACGCACAGCTGCAGTTGTCGCAGCTGCGGTGGGTGGCGACCAGCGAGGCCGGCGCGACCGGGCTGGCCGAGAACTACGCCGGACTGCCCATCGGTTTCTGACCGTCCGGCGGGTCGGTCTCGGCGATGGTCGGCGGCGCCGGGGCGTGATCCACCGCCTCCCGGTACGTCCCCGTGGGCAACGTCGACGGGGACGCCGCCGCCGGCACCTGCCCGTTGGCGGCCGCCGGCTCCCGGGCCAGCAGCCCCTTGCCGAACGAGGCCACGGTGGCCAGGAACGCCACGTTGAACGCGGCACCCCAGTCGAAGGTGAACACGTCGAACGCTCCGGCCAGCATCGTCGCCGACAGCGAACCCAGGAACGTCTTCACCAGCCGGGCCACCAGGTCCGGCCAGAACGCCAGATCGGTCAGCCTCGTCGCATACTGCACCGCGGTCAGCGCCAGCGACGACACGAACGCGCCGAACGCACAGGTCAGCGACAGCCGCCAGGGCAGCTCACCGACCGGCCCGGCACCCCCGGCCAGCAGGGTCGCGAAGAACACCTGACCGGCCGACCAGCCGGCCCGCTCCACGAAGTCCAGCAGCACCGCCCGCCACTTCGGAACCGTCATAGCCATCGACCATCCTCGCTGCGAAGATCACCGAGAATCCCCCGAACGGCTCGCCCTGTCGATCAACTCGCGCAGGATGGCGACCATGGCGGCGGGCAGCGGGTGGCGAGGGGCCAGCCAGTCGAGGACGGCGGTCGCGGCGGCGGCGTTGTGCGCGTACCCCGGAACCATCGCGGCCAGCGGCAGCACCTGCGGCGGATGGGCCCGCTCCACCCGCCGCGACGGGTCGAACAGGTCACGGTACAGCGGTTCACCACTGCCCAGCCGGGCCAGCGACACCACCCGGTCCACCGCCCGCACCTGGATCAGGCGGGACGCGGCCAGCCGCTCCCCCCGCAACTCCCGGTGCAGGCCCGACCAGAGCAGCGTGAGCGCCTCCCCGACATGGAACTCCGGCGAGTCGTACGGCGTCCGGGGCGGCAGCACCTCGCTCTGGGTGAGCCCGGGCGGCGCGTCGGCCCGCCGCCACACCACCCGGGCGCCGGAGAACGGCAGGTGGGCGAGCTCCCGCGCGGTCACTATCCGGTACGCGGCGAGAATGCCGTCCGCATAGAGCGCGGTCCGCCCGTTCCGCTCGTGGGCATAGCTCCACAGCACCGGGCACGGCGCCTCCAGCCAGTCGGTGCGGTCCAGCAGCCGCCACACCGCCCGCTCCTGGGCCACGACCAGGAAGTCCAGTCCGGAGTGCTCGTCGAGGCGAGCCCGCTGCGCCCCGGCCGACCCGAGCGCGAGAAGCGCCACGGTGTCGGCGCGCTCGGACAGGACGGTGGCCAGTTCGTCGAGCCGGCGCAGGATCGGGTGCATCGTGCCCTCCACACTGAGATACCGGCGTATCCCTGAAGGACATCATCGATCCTCGATGCCCGTTGATCTAGACCCGTAGGTCATCGGGCGCAGGCCGAGTCCGCGACCGCCCGGCGGAACGGGGCCGCGCCGAGCGGCAGACTCCGCCCAGCATCCACTCTTGCCGATGGGTCGCGACGTCGCTATGTTAATGAAAAATCACATGTTGACGAAGATTGAAACACGGTCGTAGCTGGATGATCGGTAGGAGGTAAGCGAATGCAAAATCTCAGCAGACGAAGCATCCTGACCCTCGGCGCCGCCCTGGGTCTGGCGGGTGTGGCGGACCCGTCGCGGGCGTGGGCGTGGTCGTCCGCCGGCTCGATCGCGGCGACCGACACGGTCACCGATCCGTGGGGGGTGTGGGACGACGCCACCGATCCGCTCGTGGCGTCGCTCCTGGAGAACGGGCAGATCCCGGCGGTCAACACCGCGTTCGGGGCGTGGCGGCGCAACGGCGACCCGCTGCCCGGCGGCATCCCGGCCGGGCTCACCACCTGGCTCCAGCAGCACAACACGCTGCCGTCGTGGGCCGACCAGACCAAACTGAGCCGGGCCGCCCAGTTCAACAAGCGGATGAGCATGTACCTGTTCCTGCTCTACGGGCTGGGCAGCGGCATCATGAGCACGGCCATCCCGCGCGAGGCCCGCAACGTCTACTGGTCCGAGGGCGGCGGTGACATGCAGGCGCGCGCGGCCAAGACCTTCACCTACGGGTACGACCTGAGCGCGCTCGACGCCTTCCAGCCCACCGGCGGTTTCGTGGTGACGTCGAACAAGACCCGTCTGACGCACGCCGCGGTCCGTCACCTGCTGCCGCAGTCGGCGAAGTGGCGGGCCGTCACCGACGACCAGGATTTCATCCCGATCAGCAACGGCGACATCCTGGTCACGTTCCACAGCCTCGGCACCTATGTGTACGGGAAGCTGAAGTCCTGGGGCATCCGGATGTCGGCGGCCGAGGAGGAGGCGTACCTGCACCAGTGGCAGGTCGCCCTGCACCTGCTCGGTGTCCGCGACGACTTCATCCCGGCCAGCTGGGCTGCGGCGAAGGAACAGTCGGCGTACGCGCTGACACCGGTCATGGCGTCCACCCCGGAGGGCGTAGACCTGGCCGACATCCTGCTCAACCTGGTCGCGCAGGTCGATCTGGGCGTCACCCGCGGATTCCAGCGGGAGTTCGCCCGGTACGTGCTCAGTGACAGGATCGGCGACTGGTTGAAACTGCCGCGCGACTACGCGTCGCGTACCGTGATCGAGGTCGGCTGGCCCGCCTACGTCGCGTTCCGCGAGGGGTTGTCGCCGGTCATCCCGAGCACGTTCTCGCTCTTCGACCAGTTCGTGCGGGGCCTGGCGATGCTGTTCCTCAACAACGGGACGTCGCCGACGTACACCCCGATCACCATCCCGACCGGGAACCGCCCCGGCACCTGAGGGTTCACAGCAGGGCGCCGATGACCAGGGCGGTGACCGTGTCCCGATGGCCGGGGGTGTCCTGCCAGCGCAGGGCGCGCCCGGCCTCGACCACCACGCCGAACCCGGCGTGCACCAGCAGGCGGGCCTGCCGGGCGTCGAGGTCCGGGCGGACGGTCCGCAGCTGCTGCTCCCAGACGGCGATGTGTTCGCGCTGGGCCAGGATCAACGGGCGCCGCAGACCGGCCGGCAGACCGGCGAGTTCCGCCTCGGCGACGCTGGTCAGGGCGTTGTGTTCGAAACTGTAGGCGACGTATGCCGCGGTCAGCGCGGTCAGTGCCGCGTCCGGCCCGGTCGCCCGGTGCAGGCTCCGCTCGACCGCCTGGGCGAGCAGTCCGGCCGCCTGCAGGCACGCGGCGACCAGGATGTCGACCTTGCCGGGGTAGTGCCGGTAGATCGCGGACGGGGCCAGCCCCACCGCCTGGGCGATCTGCCCGTTGGTGACGGTGGCGAAGCCGTCCCGGGCGAACAGCGGGACGGCCGCGGCGAGGATCTCGGCACGGCGGGTCCGCGGCACCGGCGGGGCGGGCAGGTCGACCGGTCCCGCGAGGCCTTCGGCCGCGGCCGGATCGGCGGCGACCACCCCGCGGGCCGAGGCGACGAGCAGGTCCTCGATGCGGCGCTGGGCGATCGAGGTGTGGTGCATGGTGACGGATCCGATCGCCCCGAGCGCCGCGACCGCCCGCAGACGTTCCGCCGGCCGCGGGTGCTCGCGGTGGACCGCCGTGGTCACCCGGTCGACGACGTGCCCGAACTTCGCCCGCAGCAGCCGCCGGTCGGCCCGGTCGAGGTAGCGGGCCTCCCAGCGGTAGAGGCCGCCCGACCGGCGGTGCGCGACCGTGACCCGGGTGAGGGCGGTGAGCACGTCGGTGAGGGCGGCCTCCGGACCGCAGGTGTCCAGGGCGGCGACGAGCCGGTCCACCATCAGGTCGGCGCACCCGGCGAAGAGCGCGTACTTGTTGGGGAAGTGCCGGTAGAGCGCGGGGGCACTGATGCCCACCGCCGTGGCGATCTCCTCCATCGAGGCGGCGTGGTAGCCGCGTTCGCTGAACACCTGGCCCGCCGCCTCGACGATGAGCTGCTTGCGGTTGCGCGGGCGGGCGGCTGCGGCCGGCCCGGCCGTCACCGGCGCGCTTCCACGGTCGGGGGCGGACGCAGAGCCATACGCGTCAGTCAATCACAGCGGGATCGACGCCTCGATGAGGTCGGCGGCGCGGTCGGCACCGCTGGCGGCCCGGACCTCCCGGCTCAGAGCCGCGCTGCGGGCGATCACCTCCGGGTCGGTGGTCAGCGCGATCAGGGCGTCGCGCAGCTCCACGGCGGTCACCGTCGCGCTCTCCACGACCCGGGCCACCCCGAGCGACGCCAGCTGCTCGGCGTTGGTGAACTGGTCGGAGGCCTGCGGCGCGGCGATCATCGGGACTCCGCAGTGGAGGCCCTCGCTGCTGCCGCCCATCCCCGCGTGGGTGAGGAAGGCGTCCGCCTGCTCCAGGACGGCGAGCTGCGGCACCCACGGATGCAGCTCCACACTGTCCGGAATCGGCCCGAGATCGGCCGGGTCCACGTGCCGGCCGATGTTGATCACCGTGTGCCAGCCCGGCAGGTCACCGAACGCGGTGATGCAGCGCCGGTAGAACTCGGGCTGCCGGGTGAAGGCCGACCCCAGCGAGACCAACAGGACCTTCTCGGCACCGGGCGGGCGGGTCCAGCCGCCCTGCTCCGCACGGGCGCCGAGGACCGGGCCGACGAAGCTGTAGACGGTGGGATCAACGCGGTCGGCCTGCGGTTGCAGGGCCTTCGGGAGAAGAGCGAGGCAGCGTACGGGACGGCCGAGGAACGCCGTGCTGTCGGTGACCGACGAGCCGTTCTCGGTGAGCCACGCCGTGAAGCGCCGGTAGTACTCCGCCCCGCGCGGGTCGGCGCGCAGGCCCTCGATCATCGGTGCCATGTCCTGCTCGTAGCCGTCCCAGGCCACGAAGGCCGGGGCGAGCTGGACCGCCGGGATCCCCCACTGCTCACCGAGGATCCGGGCCGGGGCGCCGGCGATGTCGTACAGGAACAGGTCGGGGCGATCGTCGTTGTAGGCGGCGCGCAGCTGCGGCAGCATCGAAGCCGCGTCATCGAGGAAGACGGTGAGCTGCTCGATCGGGTCGTCGCTCCACACGTCGTCGCCGGTCGGGATCGTCGTCTTGTACGGCTTGAGCTCGGCGCCGGTCGCCTCGATCACGGCGGCGAAGGACGGGTCGTTGGCGTAGGTGACCCGATGACCGCGCCGGACGAGGGCGCGCATGACCTCCAGGCTCGGGTTGACGTGGCCGTGGGCCGGGATGCTGACCATGGCGATGTGGGACATGGGTTCCTCCACCTTGCGTTCTCGCGTGCTTGCGTTCTTCCGTGCTTGCGTTCTCGCGTTCTCGCGTTCTCGCGTTCTCGCGTTCTCGCGTTCTCGCGTTCTCGCGTTCTCGCGTTCTCGCCCTCAGAGGCGAGACGCAACGTCTCGTCTCAGACTGGCACGGGTCCGGTGCGCGGTCAAGACGGAACGTCTCGTCTCGCGTACCATCGGAGAGGTGACCGCCCCGCACCGCCGCAACGAACGCTCCCGCCGCGCCATCCTCGACGCCGCCCTGGCCCTACTGACCGAAACCGGCTACTCCCGCATGACCATCGAGGCGATCGCCGCCCGCGCCGGAGTCGGCAAACAGACGATCTACCGCTGGTGGCGCAGCAAAGGCGCCGTCGTCCTGGACGCCCTCGTCGACGGCCTCCCCGCGGCCGCCGCCCTCCCGGACACCGGCGACATCCACGCCGACCTGCGCGCCGTCATCCGCGCCACGGTCGCCGAATTCGCCGACCCGCACCTGTCCGCCACCACCCGCGCCCTCACCATCGAAACCCTGGCCGACGCCGAACTGGCCGCCCAAGTCCGCGACCGGCTGCTACGCCCACAACTCGACCAGGTCCGCGACCGCCTGGAATCAGCCCGGCGCGCCGGGCAGATCCGCGACGACGCCCCCCTCGACCAGGTGGTGGAGCTGCTCTTCGGGCCGATCTACCACCGCTGGCTGCTACGCACCGGCCCGCTCACCGAGCCCTACGCCGACACCCTCGTGACGCTGGCCCTCACCGCGGCGTGCCAACCGACTGTCGGCCCGGCGACTGAGCGGCAACCCGATCTCCACGCGGAGTGACGATGTCGGCGTCGAAGCGGCCACCGACGGCCGCACCAGGAGGAGATGATCGAGATGGCACTGGACCCCTGGCCCCAGATCCGCAAAGGTCACAAGGCACACCCGGTGCTCACCCTGCAGTACCTGCTCCGCGCCCACGGGCACACGGTGACCCCCGACGACGAGTTCGGGCCGCAGACCGAGACCGCGGTCCGCGCCTTCCAGACAGCCAAGAGACTCACCGTCGACGGCATCGCCGGCCCGCAGACCTGGCAGGCCCTGGTCACCACGGTCCGCCGCGGCGACCGGAGCGACTCGGTCCGCGCCGCCCAGCAGGAATTCGAATACCGCAGCAAGCCACTGCTGGTGGTGGACGGCGAATTCGGCCCGGCCACCGAGGACGTGGTCCGCCGGTGGCAGCAGTTCGTCAAGGACCGCGGCGAAACCGCCATGATCGTCGACGGCGTCGTCGGCCCGCAGACCTGGCAGTCCCTGATCAGCGGCATGTACTTCTTCTTCCCGCGCACCAGCGAGGCCGGCAACGCGGTCTGAGAGGAGACGATCAGCATGGCACTACAGCCGTGGCCGCAACTCCGGCAAGGCCACAAAGCGCACCCGGTGCCCAGCCTGCAGTACCACCTGCGGGCCCGCGGGCACACCGTGGTGGTGGACGGCGACTTCGGCCCCAAGACCGACACCGCGGTCCGCGCCTTCCAGAAACAGAAGAACCTGATCGTGGACGGCATCGCCGGCCCACGGACCTGGCAGGCCCTGGTCACCACGGTGCGACGCGGCGACGAGGGCGACGCGGTCCGCTCCGCCCAGGAGGAGTTGCAGGCCCGCAACCTGTCCGGCGACCCGTCCAAGGCGCCGGCTGTCGACGGCGACTTCGGCCCGCAGACCGAAAAGGCCGTCCGGAACTGGCAGCAGGCGATCCACGACGTCGACGAGTCGGCCATGCTGGTCGACGGCATCGTCGGCGGGCAGACGTGGCAGTCCCTGATCAGTGGCATGCACCTCGGCTGATCCACAGCCCGATCAAGACGGCGAACGCACCCACAGTCCGGAGATCACGGATCACGGATCACGGTCCACAGATCGCGGTCCACAGATCACGGATCACGGGCCACGGATCACGGGCCACGGATCACGGGCCACGGATCACGGGCCACGGATCACGGGCCACGGATCACGGCTCACAGTCCGCGGTCAGCGGTCAGCGGTCAGCGGTCAGCGGTCAGCGGTCAGCGGTCAGCGGTCAGCGGTCAGCGGCGATCGAGTTACCACGGTGATCATCGTCCGTGGCGGTGCACGCACCCGATGACCGTGAAACGCGATGGTGGGCGCACCCGATAGCTGCGGACGGCGATGTGGGCGCACCCGTGCTCCTTCAGGAGACCGCCGCCTGGCGAACCGCTACGTGGGCGCACCCGGCGAACCGCAAGGTGTGCACTTCCGCCACCCGCCACCCGCCAGCGGCCAATCGCCAGCCACCAATCGCGACGTGAGCGCACCCAGTGACTGGGTTGGGTGCGTTCACCATCCGCGATAGGACGGTGGCAGCACCCGATCACGGTTTCGGGTGCTGCCACCGCCCTGCACTTGCGGCACCGCCCGGATCGGGCGCGCTCGGCATATCCCGGGATATCCCGGTAAATCCGAAAAGATACCCGCGAGCGGCGGTCGATGGCTTCGAGCCGGCCGCCACGACCACGACCACGACCACGACCACGACCACGACCACGACCACGACGGGATACTCGAACGACCGCTGAGCACGGCCGCACACCCCGGGCCGTCGCACACGGCTCTCCCCCAGCCGCTGACCAGCCATAGACGACGGCCACACAGCCCGAGCCGTCGCACACGGCTCCCCGCCAGCCCCTGACCAGCCATAGACGACGGCCACACACCCCGAGCCGTCGCACACAGCTCCCCGCCAGCCCCTGACCAGCCATAGACGACGGCCACACAGCCCGAGCCGTCGCACACGGCTGACCACCGCTCCGAAAACAGCCACCGACGACGGCCGACGATCCTGAGCCGTCAGCCAGGGCTCCCCTTCGCGCGGTTGAACAGGCTGAACGACGGCTGACCGGACGATGACGGCTCATATCACCTGAACAGCAACTAACCGACCGGCGGCGGCTCGCCAAGTGGCGCCAACGGGCGGGGGCCCTCTGTGCCAAGATCATGAGAGGCAAGATCTACTCTTGAAACGTTGAGTTGAGGGCGAGCGAGGAGACCACCACCGGTGGGTTCGAACAGTGAGGT
>NZ_JZKF01000095.1 GCF_000962825.1 Actinoplanes rectilineatus | reverse complement strand
GAAAGATCGTCCCGATCAGATCACACGGGCATCATGATCATGCACAGGTCAGACCACATAGGATCCCGGGTCCTCGACCACCGTTTCTGCGCCAGAGCCATTTTCTTGACACTCCCGAGAACCCGCCCTACTCAGGATGAAAAAGGCTCATGGTGTTGGTTTGCGGGGGTGTCGCAGCAGCGCCATCCAGGCGATGAGTCTGATTCGTTGACCCGCATGCTCGGCGGGGATGTCGAGATTGCCGGCTATTCGCTGGCGTGCGTGGTCGATCAGTTGCAGTAGTAGGGCCTGGAAGTGGGTGGCGTCGGGGTGGTTGGTCAGCGGGTGAGGCAGGGAGGGTGGGTTCCAGCCGTGCAGGTCGGTGTGGGTGAGGCGCAGACATCGGTTGCGGTCGAAGGTGGTAGTTCGCTGGGGGGTGTCTTCGACGTGGCAGAAGAGGGTGTGGGTGGTGCCGTCCGGGGTGTCGATGTGGAAGCAGAAGACGGCACCTTGTTGGGGATGGGGTGTGGGATGGATGGCGCCGACGGGGGTGGGTAGCGCGTGGAGTGCTTCGAGGGTGCCGTCGATGCGTAGGGCGTTGCCGAGGATGGCGCGTTGATGTTCGCGTTCGGTGATGGTTACGGGGCGCGGCCCGGTGTCGAGTGTTTGGAGGGCTGCGGCGAAGTTGCGGACGGTGGCTTCGGTGCCGGGCAGGATGATTGAGGGGACGCCGACGGTTAGTGCCGCGATGTCGATTTTGTTGCGGAGTATGTCGAGTAGTCGTAGGAACAGGCCGAGTCCGGTGTCGGGTTCGAGGGTGATGCACAGGACGGTGTCGAGTTCGGCGTCTTGGCGGTCGACGCGGCCGATGCGTTGCTCGAGGGCTTGCGGGTTCCAGGGCAGGTCGTAGTTAATGATTATCGATGCTTGCTGCAGGTTGTGGCCTTCGCTGAGCTGGTCGGTGCCGAGTAGCAGTTGGTAGGTGTCGCGTGCGTAGGTGCGGGCTACGGTGCTGACGCGTTGTGCGGCGGTTCGGGGCGCGAATTGGGCGACGAGGTTGAGTAGTTCCTTGCCTGATAGTGGGGTCGGTGGGGCGGCGTTCGCGATTTTGTCGCGTAGGTGGCGCAGTCGCCGGTCGGTCTTGGTGGCGGCGTGTAGGCGCTGGTCGAGGTCTGCTGCGGTGGCGCGGGAGCTCATCAGGATGACGATTTTCTCGCCGGGTCGTTCGTGGGCGATGCGGGCTAGTTCTTCGAGCAGTGCGGCGAATTTGCGGTCGTCGGCGGCGGCGCGGGCGGCGTCGGTGGCGAGTTGGTGGAGGATTTTCAGGTCGCTGGTCAGTGCCGTGCGCAGGGCGGTGACGTCGAATTCGTTGGCGGGGCGCACGTAGGGAGTCAGCGCGGCGGGGGTGACGGTGTCGGTGAGAAAGTCGCTGAGGTAGTCGGTTTGCGGGTCTGACGGGTTGGTGAGGTCGTCGCTGGCGTCGCCGCTGCTGATGGCGTCTTTGAGGCGGCGTTGTAGTCCGGGGTGGGGCAGGCAGACGCGGCCCCTGTCGAGGTCTCGGAGTGCGAGTTGTACGCGGGCGGCCATGCGGCGGGTGGTGGCGGCCAGTGCGGCAGGTGAGGATTCCAGCCTTTTGAGGAGCATGATGCGGATGAGTACGGCCATGGCGGTGGCGTGGTTGATTTTGGGTGGGCTGAGCGCGTATTGATAGGGAATGTAGGCGGCCATTTTCAGGGGTTTGGTGTGGTGTTGTGTACTGCGTAGGGCGGCGAGCCGGTCGTGGCCTTGTTCGGTGAGGTAGCGGCCTTCACCGAGTGCGTCGATGACGTCGACCATGAGTTTTTTGTGGACGCCATTGAGGTTGTAGGTGACGCGTCTGTGGGTGCGTTCAGGAAACGATTTCGCGGAGCCTGGATATTCTTTTTGTAGTAGCCATCGGCTGCGGCGGACCATGCGTTGGTCCAGTTCTTCGTGGAACATGTGGACCGCGGCTGATTCTTCGGGCAGGGTGTCGGCGTGCAGGCATACGAGGTGCAGCAGGGCGGCGGTGCCTTCTCTGGTCCGCGATCGTTTGCGGTTGGTTGACTTGCAGGGGTGCCATTGCGGTTCGAGTGTTGGGTCGGCGAGGCTGAGAAGTTCGAACAGGTCGAGGCCGGTGTTGTTGACGGGTGTGGCGGTCAGTAGCAGCAGGCTCGGTCGCGGTGACTGCGCAATGACGTGTCGGACGGCCGTGATTTTCTTCGTTGTTGGCGTTCGCAGGTGGTGCGCTTCGTCGCAGATGATCAGGTCGTAGGTGATCCAGTCGCCGGTGTCGTTGTCGTTGTCGTTGTCGTTGTCGTTGTCGTCGACAATTCTGATGAGTTTGTCGTAGCTGCAGATGTGGGCTGCCAGTCGCCAGGAGTCACAGTTTTGCTGCCAGTGTTGTTGGAGGCTGGCCGGGCACAGCAGCAGGATGCGTTCAGCGCCGGCGGCGACCAGTTCGCGAGCGACGGCCAACGCTTGGTCGGTTTTGCCGAGGCCAACGTCGTCGCAGATCAGTGCTCCGCGCAGGGTTTTGAGGATGGCGAGTGCTTTGGCGACGCCGTCGGCTTGATAGTCGCGCAGGTAGTCCCAGGTTCGGGCGTTGACTTCGTCGCCGTATGCCAGGTGCAGCATCCGCAGGTAGACCAACTGCGGGTCGTAGGGAAGCAGTTTGGTGCGGATCAGGTCGGCCAGGGCGAAGGGTTCGGCTTCGTCCCACCATCGGTCGGCGAGCTGTCGGGCGGCGGGCATGGCGGCCGGCGTGAGTTGGCCGAGCCAGTGCCGGTCGCGGGTCAGGTGGGCCGGCAGGAGGTTCGGTGAGCCGAGTAGCGCCCGGTTGGTGTTCGGTAGGACGAGTCCGGCTGCGCCCAGGGCGCGGTGTTGTTCGCGGCGGCAGTGGAGGTGCCTGCTGTCGAGGAGGTTGAGCAGCTCGATGAGAGCCAGGCCGCCGTCGTGGGTCAGTGGGAGGTTGTTGATTTCGGCGCGCAGTGTCTCGTCGGCGGTACGCAGGAGGGGGTCGTTGGTGGGGATTTGGGTGGCGGCGCCGTTGTGGGTGCGGTCGTCGGGTGTCACGCCGACGAGGACCCGTACCGGGGTGCGTTGGTGGGTGAGGTGGCGCAGGGCGGGCAGCAGTAGGAGCAGTCCGCGGATGCTGAGCTGAGCGGCCACGACGGTGACCGGTAGGTATCCGCCGGCTTCGGCTGTCAGGGCGCTGAGGTAGTCGGTGAGGATGTGGCGGTTGTCTTCGTTGACCGGCAGCAGCTGGCTTTGGTCGGTGTCAGGCTCGGGCTGCTGGTCCGGTGGGGCGGGGTTGTTCACGGCACCGGGCTGTCTCGCAGCGTTGCGACGTGGGTGAATAGGTCGTTGAGGGTGCGGGCGATCAGTGGGGATCGTTCTTCGATCAGCCACTTGCTGATCTGTTCGGGTGGGAGGTCTTTCGGGGGCTGCGGGAGTTGGTGTGCTCTGCGTACCGTTTCGGTGGGTTGGAGTTCGTCGTAGGCGGCGCGGGTCCAGCCGTGGTGGGCGTTGATTACTTCGGCGGTTCTGTCGGACATCCAGGCATGGCAGACGAGCATGCCGAAGGGGGCGTTCTCACACAGGGGTCGCAGTTGCATTCCGGGCTGGGGGAAGACGGTGTCGGGTGCTGCGAGGTCGTGGACGGGGCCGGCGACGGCGGTGGCCGAGGCGATCGTGTAGAGGAATCCTGGTTTTCCCCAGGTTCGGCGCCCTCCTCGCGGCGGGGCGAGGTGCAGTTGCATATCGTTGAAGTCGCGGGGAAGTCGTGGCGGCAGCAGGGCGGTGAGCAGGGTGCGTACCTCGGTGTAGCCGTCGCCGGTGTTGATGGCTTTCTGGGCTCGTTTGGACAGGTTCTTGCGGTCGATGTTCTGGTCGGTGGCGCCCATAACGCAGACCATCCAGTGCAGGGCGAACTCGTCGACTTCGGCGTGTTGAAAGCGGTCGAACAGTGCCACCAGGACTTCGAGGGTCAGGGGTGCGCTCGGAATCAGTTCGTCGCGGTTCACGCCGTGCCGGGCGAGATAGTGGACGGCCGCGGGTGCTGCTCTTTTGAGCCGGTCGGCGGCTGCTTCGAGGTCTTTGGGCTCGGCTGCTATGGCGTTCTTGCCCTCTCGCGCGTGTGCCAGCATCCGTTGCAGCATCACGTTGATCCGGGTTCGCGGGAGAGAACGCCGCAGGTTGTTGTCGGCGGCGTCGTAGAGGAGGGGGTCTATGTAGTCCTGGTGCAGCAGGGGGAAGTAGTGCGACAGGACGGACAGGGCCATTTCGTCTTTCTGTAACGCGACGTGGGTCGCACCCTTGTTGCGGTCGGTGAAGTATTCGAAGGCGTGTTCGAGGTCGCCGTAGGCCCGCTCCCGCAGGATCTCGATGTCCATCATCGATCTGATGCTTTCTCTGGTCTGCAGGGCGAAAGCGGTGTCGGTGGGCAGCCCGCCGTCGCGCAAAATTTCTTCGACGTCGGTCTCTTCGGCCTCGTAGATCCGGCGCAGTGGGACGTAGGGGCCGCCGGTGGGGAAACTCAGTTTCGGGTGGCGGGTCCGATCCATGGTGATGCCCATTTCGAAGCCGGGTCCGCCGCACCGTTGCCACTGTTGCGGTGACATCCAGGGCGGCTTGATGCCGAACGCTGCCAGGATCGCGGTGATCCGCTGCTGGCCGTCGATGATCCATAACGTGTCGGCCGGGTTCTGGCGACGGTGGTAGCGGCTGCGGACCGACAGGTCGTCGTCGCGTGGAGTCCATACCAGCAGGGAACCGATCCGACCGCCGCCGCTCCAGAGCCGGCCCATCAGCCGGCCGACCCAGAGAGCGTTGCGTGCGAACATGCGCTGGAACTGCGGTATGTCGTACGCATGGTCTTGTATCTCGTCGATCAGCGTGCCCAGCCGTACCGCATCGTAGGCGTCCTGCATGGCTACCCTCCGTGACCTGACCTTGCCATCGTAGGAAGCTCTGCCGCCAAGAAGAGCCCGTTTAGGTGACTGTCCTCGGCATTTGCACGCGAGTCGCGGGGGCTGTCGGCCTGCTTGCTGGTGTCACCAGCGATCTGATTGCGCTCAGAAAATCGCCGGTTGTTCGTGCACGCGCGTGGCCTGGGCGGCTGCGCTAACCAGACATGCAGGGGAAATCGCGCCAGATATGTGGGCTATATGGCCGCATTCGAGGAAGACAGGGCGGCTGTCGGTGTGCGGCCAACTCCGTTCGGCGTCGATTTATCAAGCCGGGCATTAGACGCGAACGCAACCCCGTCCAGGTCTGGATCGACCTCGCTTGGACGCGGTCATCGCGCGCTGCCGGCTCGGTTCTCTCGTCGCGGGCACTCCGGCCGCGGATCTCGCCCGTCAGGCCGGAGAGGCGGCTTTCTCGTCGGTGATCCGGCGCTGGTTGGCGCAGATTTGCGTACGAGCGTGTGCCGCACTGACGTGCCACAGCACGGCTAGCTCCTCGATCATTGCCGGCAGGTCGGCGGGCTGACACGGGTGGCCGGACCGGCGGGCGAAAGGGCCGTCGGTTTCGCACAGCACCCGGTCCTGCGGAATCCTCGCCAGCAGGGTGCGCCCTTTGGCGCTGGCCAGCATGGACGGGTTGACCGAGAAGTGCAGTCCGGCAGCGAGTGCTTCGTCGGCCACGCCGAGAGGGCCGGTGTACCAGTGCAGCACCGCCCGGATACGGGCGTCGACGAGTCGCTGCACGGCGATCTTGTCGGCGCCTCGGGTGTGCACCGTCACCGGCCGATCCCGTAGCTGCGGCAGGGCTAGCAGCGCATCGAATGTTTTCAGCTGCGCGTCGCGGGTGTCGCGCCCGGCCGGGGAGAAGTCCAGGCCGATCTCTCCGATCCAGGCCGCCCCGGCGGCGTGGCGACTGAAACGCAGCACGCCGCCCATGCCGAGCCGGTGAGCGTGCAGCGGATGCAGGCCGAGTGCCGCCCGAGCCGCACCGCCCCGCGGCAGCAGGGTCGCCATGCGGCGGTAGTCGTCCGGGGTGTTGGTAACCGCCACCACCTGTACATCGGCGGCCGCCGCGGCCGCTAGAACCTGGCTCGGGTTCGCGAAGGCGTCGAGGTGGCAGTGGGTGTCGAGCAGGACGTCGGTCACCGGCTTCTCCACGCGTTCTCGGTCAGCTCCGCCAGTCTGCCACCGGCGCCGCCCAGCCAGGTGCGGACCTCGGCGGCACCGCGGTGCCATAGCTGCAGGTGGTCTTGGTGTTCGCCGGCAGGTAAGGGCGCGTTGCGCACGATGGCCAGCTCATCGCGATGTGGGTTGACGCCGCGGACGAGTGCCCGCAGATCGGCGCCGGTGCGCTGATCCGGGTCGAGCAGGCCTTCGTCGCTCAGCGCGTCCCAGGCGTACTGGTCGCCGCGGTCGCGGCGGGTGTGGGCCAGTGAGGCGCGGCGCACGAGGCAGGGCAGACAGTAACCACAGTTGCCCTGCTCCCGGCCCCGCCAGCGCGGTGTTTCCGGATGCGAGCAGGAGACGCTGGCCGGGGCGAGCTTGATCAGCAGGCGGGGGTTGCGGCACCCGGCGAGCATCTCGCCCTTGGTCTGCAGTCTGTACGGGTTGACGATCGGGTTGGTGATGCCGATCCCCCGGCAGGATTCGGTCAGTTGGGTCATGAAGTGTGGGTGCGTGGTGCGGGTACTGGCCGAGCCGGTGCGAGCTCGCGTCAGCGGCACGTTCAGGCCGATCCAGCCGTTCTCCGGCACGTAGACCGGGACATGCGGGCCGGCGGCGGATGCGGCGGCGAGCGCGGCGGCGATGAACAACAGCGACCGGGAACGTGTGGTGCGTTCACGCTGGTCCGGCAACGGCAGGGCCTGGGCCTCGTCGGCTGGTGCCGGACGGCAGAACAGCCGACGCAGGACAACTCGGTTGCCGTAAATCTTAGCGAGGCCGGCGTACAGGGCACGCTGGGCGGTGGACGCCTGGCCTGCTTCGTAGTGTCCGACCAGCAGCAGCCGTCGGTTGGGGTCTTCTTCGAGCAGGTCGATGACGCCGCACAGTGAGTCTAGACCGCCGGAGAACAACGAGACCGCGTCGATGTCCAGCCCGGTCGGGGCGGCGGCCGCCGGGCGGGCTCGGCGGGGACGGATGTTCCACCGGTCGCCGGTGAGGAACCCGAGCGTGCCGGCCCAGCCAGCCTGATCCCATGCTTCAGGGTCGGCGACGGGCACGTCGACTCGCAGCGTGCGGGTCCACCCGTCTGGTTGCGGCTCGCGTTCCACGGTTCGGTCACCGCAGTAGATCCCGGCGGCGAACCGCAGCAGCTCAGTGCCAGCGGCGGTGGGTGTCCATCCGTCGAAGAAGCCGGTGGTGAACTCGATGGTCGCCTCCCGGCGGCCGGGTGCCCAGTCGAGCAGCCGGTCGACGTCGGCGGGTACCGACCCGGTCAGCGCGGATCGGATCCGCAGTCGGACCGTGCCGGTGGCCACGTCAGTCCTCCAGCGCGCTGAGCGCTTCATAAACCGCGCTCAGCGTGTCGTCGATGACGGCTCGGCCCTGCGGCCCGGCCCAGTCGATCTGCAGCGCATCGTCGGGCAGTCGCAGTTGGACGAAGCTGCGCACCATCTGCTGCAGATCCTCCTCAGCACGCTGGGCTTTGACCGGGTCGTCCAGCCGGGCGAGACGCTCAGCGATCACCGGGATACGGTTGTAGACGTAGTTGGCCAGGAAGAGCTCCATCATCTCTCGCACGCCGTCGGAATTTAGCCGCACCGCGTCGAGATCCGCCCAGCTGTCGGCGTCTGGGTAGAGCTCGGCGAGCACGTCGAACATGGCATCGCGGGCCGCTTGGCCGTCGAGGTCGGCGCCGTCACCGGCGACGTACCCGGCCAGCGCGTCGAGCACTGTGAGCCGGTCGGCGCCGACGAGATCACCGAGGCCCTGCCCGGTGAGGGCGGCGCCCAGCCCGCCGCCGCCGATTCCGGCGAGCACTGCTCCGAGCCGCTGGGCACCAGCCCGGCCGGCCCGGGCGCCAGCGACGGCGCCGGCTGCCCCGCCGAGCACCGGCACGTGCCGGGCCAGCACCCGGCGCAACGCGGTCGGGCTGTGCTGTCCCGAGCCGGCGGCGTGCATGACCGAGGTCGCGGCGTGCTTGAGTGGCGTCCATGCGCCGCCGCTGCCGCCTGCCCGGTCGGTTGAGGTGCCCATCAGTGCCGCGCGCTGGTACGCCGGACGAGGGTGACCATCTTGGTCAGGTCCGGCCGGTCGGCGCCGTGCCACTTGGTCAGCAGCGCCTCGGTGCGCGGGTCGGCGCGCGGCAGATGAGCGCCGGCGGTGGGAACATATTTGGCGGGGACCGCCGCGATCGGGAGCCGGTCGAGGGCGGCGAACAGCACGTCGCGGGAAGTCTCTACCCGTTCCACAGCCTCACACACCGCGACGAAAGCGTCGTCGGGGGTGGTCAACAGCGCACGGCCGAGGGCCCCACTGATCACGTCCTGGTCGGCCGGGTCCGCGGCTTTCAGATCGTCGAGGGCTTTCCGCCGGAGCCGGTCGGTAGTGCCCAGAATCTGGGTGAGCATCTGTTGTTGGCGGGCCGACAGCCTAGAAATGGAAACTGAGGCCAGGCTCAGCCGGTCTCTGGAGTAAGTGAAGTACGGCCGCAGGTCCTTCGCCGCCAGCCGAGGCGGAAGGTCTAGCCACGCGCGCACGGCAGGTTTGGCCGCCCACTGCTGGACAGCCTCGTCGACCGGCAGCGCCACGGCGGTGCGCCGCGGCTTGCGGGCCCGCGAGGGCGGCTCGGGCTTGTCGGCGCCCTCGGTCGCGGGTGGTCCCTCGTCGGTCTCCGGGGCGTTCAGGGACCGCATCAGTTCCTCGGCGGCGGCCAGTTGCGGACAGGATGGTCCGCCGCTGTCGATCTGCCAGTCGAACAACTGCTGGAACTCCGAGAACTGCTGGTCTTCCAGCAACATCAGCTTGGCCAGCACCGCCGGGTCGAGTTCCACCCGGCGTCGGGCTGCGCTGCGCCGGCGCAGTTGTAGGGCGTTGAGGAACTGTTTGAGTTGGCGAGGGTTGCGCCGGGAGCCGGCCGCCAGCACCGGTGCGATCGCCGCCGCCCACGTCAGGTCGGTCACCAGGGCGGCCGGGACGTCGATACCGAGGTCGCCGAGCGTGCCGAGACCGAAGACGACTTCGAACGCGTGGGTGGCTCGCTGCGCGGCGACGTGCTCGCGTACCGCTCGGAAATCGTCGGCGTCAAGGTGCAACTCGGCCAGCAGCAGACTGACGTAGGTGACCGCCTCAGGAATCGCTAGGGCTGGCACCGTGATCTTCTGCTGGAACATCTTCTCCAGGTACTGCGCGCCGATTCCTCCGACGCGGTCGTCGCGGCGCAGCGCCGGGTACCTGGCGTCGACCGCTGACGCTACGACCTCCTGGTGAGCGGCGAGGACGAACGCCGTGCGCGGTGCCCCCAACAACAGGCGGATTGCCTCGAAGGTGTCCACCACGGTCTCCGGCAGGCAACGGTCCAGGTCGTCGATGAACACGACGACGGCCGCGACCTCGTCGAGCGAGTCGATCAGCGCGGCGAAGCGGTCCCGGAACGCGTCGACCTCGGTGACGGGCTCCTCGGCGGCGGTCGGTGCGGGCTGTGGGTCAGCGAGGCGTTGCGACGCGGCCGCGGCAGCCATCTGCGCGCCCTGCTGTGCGATCTTGAGCATCTCGGGGTCCGCGAGGCTGGGGTCCACCATCGCGGCAATGGCCGGAATCGACTGAGGAAAGAGTTCGATTCCCCCACGTGCGGCCCGACGGCCGGTGCGGCGCAGCCGCCGGGCCATCGCCCGGATCCGGCCGACCTCCTCACGATGCTCCGGAACCTCGACGGCCAGCCGGCTCAGCACCGCCGACATCAGCGAGACTTTAACGTCCTCGTAGTCCTCGTAGCGCCATGGGCTGAACTGCACGCATACATACCGTCGTGGTCTGCCTTCCGGGTCATCGGCGTCTTCGACGGCGGCGGTCAGCTCGGCGCAGGCGACGCTCATCAGGCTGCTCTTGCCCGACCCCCAGTCACCGAGCACACCGACCGTCAGCGGCAGCAAGCGCGGCTCGGACAACACGATGACCAGGCTGTCGACAAGGAAGTCGAAGCCCAACAGATCGATGTCGGTTTCGTTGTCCGGCCACACGTTCCAGCCTCCATCGGTCGTTGCTGACCTTCTGCAGCCGCCCGAGCGGGGAAGGCCCTCGAAACGGCACTCCCAACCCTGCGCGGCGACGGCGATCACGAAGGGCGTCGGTGAGTCGGGAAAGTCTTGCCGACATGCCGGGTGCCGCCGTTGGCTGTTGAGCGTGCCATCGGTGGCGTTGAAACTGCAGGTGCCACGCCGAGAAGCGACGCCCGCCACCCTGGGAACCACACAGCTCGCCAGCGGGCGTCTTCAGCGTGCGACAGACGGCGTCGGATACCGGGTGTGGGGTCAGCGAACATCTGCCTCCGGCCGCCTGATGGCAGTCGTCACGGTCACCACATCGGCGTTGTAGAGGAGGGACACGCCGGCGCGACGGCGCCAATCGGTGTAACGGCGCTGGCCTCATGACCGGAGGCTGCATTGCCCGCTTCTGCGGGACCCCGCTGAGCGAAGGCCTAACCAGTAGATGACGGTCCTGGTCGTCAGCGGTGGCGTCTGGTAACGCGTGCTAGCGGTGGCGCGTCCGGCACATTCATTCACGTCTACGCCATTGCGATCTGTAGTGGATCCGGAACATTCTGTATGGCTGTGCTTGCAGAGGAGGGGTGCATGCCGGACCTGCTACCACCGAGTGACGCTGATCTGGTCGATCGGGCTCGTCGTCTCATCACCTACCTGAGATTCGTCAAACGGAACTCTCACTCGAGCGCCCGAGACTCACTCCGGGAGCGTCCACCGATCTGGTTGAACGACCTTCTCTCGGTGCAAGCAGCGCCGACGTTGGGAACGTTTCTGACGTTGAGTCGGCCAAGTCCGGTGCCGGGTCCCGTTCCGCCGGCGGTCCTGCTGGACTGGCTCGATCCCGACTGTGTTCTCGATGATCCGTGGAGCGCCCCGCCTGCTCTGGTCAAGCTGGGGGCCGATGCCACGGCACAGGACGGGCGGACCGTCCCGGAGGCGATCGCCGAGGTGATGCAGCGATGGCTGGCGCAGTGGCAGGCTTGGGCGCAGCAGCAGCGGGATTCACCGGATCCCGAGGAGTTGTTTTCCTCGGTGTGGCGTCTTGTCGAGCGGGCCCGTAAGGAAGACCTGGAGATCGCGGTTGGCGTGGGGCTGGTCAGCGCGAGCGGCAACAGAGGGTGGTCGCTGCGCCAGCATGTTCTGACGGGTGAGGTCCACGCTGAGCTCGATGCTGATGACGACGTCATCCGGTTGTCGTTGGCCGACGGGCTGCACCGTTTGGATGAGGATTCGTTCGATCTCAACGACGGCTATGTCGAGGCCGCGGCCGGAGCACCGTTGCCAGAGCACTCGAACCTCGATCCGCTGTCGCCCGAGGTGAACGTGTGGCTCGAGGCCTGGCGGGAACGGCATTGGCGGGTGGCACCCCGGTGGCAGCCCATCCTTGAAGAGCCGGAGCAGGAGCCGGGTGGCCGTTTGGTGCTGACGTTGTCGCCGGCGCTGTTTCTGCGGCCCCGGGAGAGCACTGGTGTGGCGGCGTTCTACGAGCAGATCACGCAGGCCTTGGAGGTTCCGGGTGCGCGGGTTCCGCTCGGGTTGGCGCAGTTGGTGCAGCCGCTCGATGTGCAGCAGCGGAGGGCGTGGCTGGACGAGGTAGCACCCTTGGGGGCGGATCTGTTGCTGCCGCTGGCTTCCAATGAGCAGCAGCGTCAGGTTGTCGATCGATTGCACACGGACGCTGCTGTCGTGGTGCAGGGTCCCCCGGGCACGGGCAAGACTCATACGATCGCGAATCTGATCTGTGCTCTGCTCGCCGATGGGCTGCGGGTGCTGGTGTCGAGTAGGAGCCCTCACCCTCTGCGGGTCATCCACAAGCTTCTGCCCGATCCGATTCGCAAGCTGGCGGTGCTCGCACCGGGTACGTCGCCGGAGGACCGCAAGGATCTCGACCGCACGGTGATCGCCGTGTCCGAGCAGGTGTCGACGGCAAGCGTGGAAGCACTTCACCGCGATATCAGCGACCTACAACGGCGTCGTGCTGACCTGCGTCAACGGTTGGACGCGGCTGTCGATGACCTGTGCCGTAGTCGTGGCCGGGAGTATCGGCCGCGGCCGTTTCCCGTCGACGGCTACGACGGGACACCGACGCAGCTGGTCGCCGCCGTCGAGCTGGCACGCCCCACCTACGACTGGATCGGGCATGTCCCCACTGACGCCGGCCCTTCGGCGCCGTTGTCCGACGACGACGCGATGATTCTGCTCCGACTGTTGCGCGCCTATCCAGCTCTGGAACTGGACAGGCACGAGCCTGTGCCGGACTCGCAGTCACTGGTGGATTCGCGGACCGTGGCGCGGGCGGTGCGGGCCATCGCGGATGCGCAGCGAGTCTTCGGCGACGACCTCGAGACGGCCTCGACGCTGATGACGAACCTCAGCCGTCCCGTTCTGCAGGAGATCACCGACAACGTCGAGGCGGCTGCTGACATGCTCGCCGGGTGTGGGCTGGCGGGACTGATCGGGTCCTGGGATCGTGACGATTGGCGGCTGAACGCCGTCACCGATCTGCTTCGTCACCGCAACTACGCTGCTTGGAGCACGTTGTCGGCGGAGTTCGACGCGGTCGCCGGCCCGCTGCAGATCGCGGTGAGGGCCGGCGACGGGGATGTCGACTGGCCCGCCGGGCTTTCTGCCGCTGATCACGCTCGCCTGCTGCGGCAGGCGAGACGCTTGTACGCCTACGTGAGGACCCGTCGGCGGCTGCGCTGGTTGTTGTCGCCGCAGGAACGACGCCAGGCGGCGGAACTGCTCGGGTTGTGCACCGTGGCCGGGCGTCCGCCGACGACCATGAGCCATTTGCACACGTTGATCAGCGCCTTGCAGGCGGAGAGCGCGTGTTCCAGCGTCGTCGACATGTGCCAGGCCATGGGGATCTCGGTGCATGCCGGGACCCGCCGTCTGCAGCTGGCGCAGTTGCAGGACGTGAAGGGCAGCCTCGAGGCGATCAACCGGCTGGTGGCCGCGAAACGAGACATTGAGTTCGCCCTGCGTCGGCCGGACTCTCGCTATCTGATCACGACACCGCGGCAGTGGGATCTGATCGTGGGTGTCGTGCGCAATGCGTCGCGCATCGTGGTGGCCGGGCAGTGGACCCGAGTCTTGGAGCAGCTCAGTCAGACGCTGTTGGCTTGCGCGTCGGCGGGTCGGCCGGAGTCGGTCATCGGCCGGCTGCTGAGTGCGGTCACCGGCCGGGACGCCGACGGCTATGCCGCGGCGTATGAACAGTTGGTACGCGCGTACCGCGAGCAGCAGGAACGACTACAGGGTGCTGAGCTTGCTGCCAGGTTGGCGACGGGGCACCCGCAGCTGGCTCACTCGTTGAGAGACAGTGCCGCTGATCCGGTCTGGGATCAGCGGCTGAGGTGCTTGCAGGCTGCGTGGGACTGGGCACGAGCGGCCGACCAGGTAGGGCAACGGCATGCAGCCGACGGCGAACGTGAACACTCGCTGGTCCTCGACGAGTTGGAGGGCCAGCTACGTCAAGTCACCGAGGACCTGGCCGGCAAGACGGCGCTGCTGCATTTCCGCGTCCGCACCGAATTGCCGCAATGGCAGGCACTCCAGTCGTTTCGCAGTGCGGTGAACAGGTTCGGCAAGACTGGCGGAAATTACAAAGCCGACCGCAGCAGCGACCTGCGCTCGGCGATCCGCGACGCGACGCGGGCGATTCCGGTACTGCTGATGCCGGTCAACGAGGTCGCCGCGACCGTTCCGGCGGAGGCCGACGCCTTCGACGTCGTCATCGTCGACGAGGCCAGCCAGGTCACCGTCGACTCGGTGTTCCTGCTGTGGCTCGCGCCGCGCGCCATCGTGGTCGGCGACGACAAGCAGTGCACTCCTGGGCAGGCGCCGGACAAGTTGCCGGCCTACTGGCGCATGACCGACGTGTACCTCGATTGGATGCCGCGGCATCTGAGGCGCGGGTTCGGCCCGGATTCCAATCTGTACGAGATCATGTCGACGCATCTGCTGGGTGTGGTCCGGCTGGTCGAGCACTTCCGGTGCATGCCGGAGATCATCGGGTGGTCATCGGAGGAGTTCTACGGGGGTGGGCTGCTGCCGCTGCGGCAGTTCGGTGCGCAGCGACTCGATCCTCTGGTGCCGTTTCTCGTCGAGGACCCCCAGTTCGACGGGCTGGGCAACACGCTGCGCAACCACACCGAGGCGGCCCACATCGTCGAGCGGATCCAGAAGATGACCGAGGATCCGCGCTACGCCACCAAGAGCATCGGTGTGATTGTGCTGTACGGATCCGACCATCACACACGTCTGCTCAATCAGCTCATCGACGAGCGGGTCGGCGCGGCCGGCCGAAAGCGGCACCAGATCCGGGTCGGTGACGCGGCGGCGTTCCAGGGCGATGAACGTGACGTCATCCTGTTGTCGATGGTGGTGGTCACCGAGCCGCAAGCCGCGACCGCCCGCGTGGACCGGCAGAGGTACAACGTCGCGGCAAGCCGCGCCCGTGACCAGGTGTGGTTGTTCCTGTCGGTGCCGGACGAGCAACTGCGCTCTGAAGACCTGCGCCGTTCCCTGCTGGTCTATTTCCGCAATCCGCCGACCCGGCTGGAGATCGACCGGCGTTTGGACGGCATTCCCGCAGACCGGCTCGTCGAGCCCTTCGACTCGCTGCTTCACCAGCAGGTATTTCTCGAGCTCCGGCGCCGTGACTACGCGGTGGTCGTCCAGTACCGGCTCTACGGGGCGCCGATCGATCTGCTCGTCGTCGGTGACAACGGTCAACTCGCCGTCGAATGTCACTCCCCCGCGCACCCGTTGGACGAGCAACAGCTGAAAGTCGACCTCCAACGCGAGCGTGAGCTGCGCCGGTCGGACTGGCACATCGTGCGCATTTACGACAGCGACTACCAGTACGACCCCCAAGCCGCGCTGAACACGCTGTGGCAACAGCTGCAGGCACGCGGCATCGAACCGTCCGCGCTGCGCCCGGCCCTTGCAGCTACGGCGGAGACGTGGACTCCGGTCAGCATGCCCGACAGCCAAGATGACGAAGGAGACGGCTGATGCTCGAAGCCCTCGACGACAACGTGTTGCAGGCGATCGCCTATATCGCCTGCGGCGACGGCGACGGCCTGCCCGTGCGCCGCACCGGCAGCGACCTCGCCAAACTGCTACAACAGGCCGGCTGGCAGAACGTACCCCGCTTCCAGGAGCCCCGCCGGGCATGGCTGCACGGCCAGCTACGGACTCGCCGCAATCAGCCCGGCGCCATCGAGGCGGTCGTCAAACGCCTGGCCGACCGGCGTGAGTACATCAACCGCAACCTGCCGCTGGCCAGTGCTCAGGTCACCGAGGAGCTCAACCGGCTGCTCGCCGTCGAGGGGTTCGAGGTGGCTCACAGTCTCGGTCGTCCCACGATCCGCCCGCTCGGGAGTGCCGCTGCCCAGCCCGCCGACACCGGCGACACCGCCCTGCACGCCACCATGACAGATCTGGTCCGCGACCCCGCCCTCGCCGCCACCTTGCAACAGCGGCTGACGGAGGCACAGATCTGTGAACGCAACGGCGCCTGGCTCAGCGCCATCATCATGCTCGGTGGCCTACTTGAAGGCGTCCTGCTGGATGCCGCATCCGAGCGGCTTCCTCACCCGCAGAAACCGGCAAGAGACTGGACGTTGAGCAAGCTGATCCAAACGGCTTACCAGGAGAAATGGATCCAACGCGACGCGCACCGCTTCGGCGACGTCCTGCGTGACTACCGCAATCTGGTTCACCCGAATGTGGCGCGCGAGTTCGGCGACCCGCCCGACAAGGACACCGTCAGCATGTGCTGGCCCGTGGTGAACGCCACCCTCAATGATTTGGCCGCAACCGCGTAAAACGGCGCGAAGAGCAACTGGACGGCGGTTTGTCTCTGCCGGAGAGAATGACGAACCCAGGGCGAGCGCCTCGTGTCCAGGATGCACTCGTGCAGCCTGGGCATAAGGCGCGTTCCATCTGTCTTCGGTCTCGTCGGGTATCGGGGATGGTCGCGGCCGGGGCGCGCTTGCGACGAAACGGCATGGCGGCAGCGCTGGGGCATGCCGCAACATCGATGTATGCCTCTCGTTGCGCGAGGGTTCGGCGGACTGATCGACGCCACGCTAGCTGATCTGGGCGTTGGCGCGTCGTGGCAGAGTATTCACCGGGTGCGTCCGCGGGTTCCGCTGACGTGCGCCGCGTGTGGCGCGTCGATGCACGCGAAGGTGTCACCCCGAGGTCTGCGGTTCTTCGCCCACGATGCGGCCCGCGAACAGTGTCCGCTCAACGGGGAAACACCTGATCACCGGCTGCTGAAGTCCGCGATCGCGGCAGCGGTGCGGGCCGCGGTCTGGCAGGCGACGCTAGAGGCGGAAGGGCCGGACCGGCGGTGGCGTGCAGATGTGCTCGCCACCTCGCCCGACGGGACCCGGCAGGTGGCGTGGGAGGCACAGCTGGCGCAGCAGCACGATGACGACACCCGGGCAAGAACTGCCCGGTACTTCGCCGATGGTGTGAGGGTGGTGTGGGTCTTCGACCGGCTGCTACCGGGCGGTGTGCCGGCAGTACGGGTGCGGGTCGAACTGAACAGCATCATGGTGGCGGAGCCTGTGGCACGGCTGGTGGTGGGGCGGTGCGAGTCGAGTGGTTGTGTGCGATACCGCGATGTGCCTGAGCCTCCGGCATGTCCGGGCCATGGCCGGTGGAAGGCGACGACGCTGCCGTTGGAGTTGTTCGTCGGTCTGGTCTGCCAAGAGGAAATCGTCTGGGCCGACCTGGCAGCCACGGACGTTGCGGACGACTCGAAGCCCGAGGACACGTGGCTCCACGGGCCCGCGGTGAAGCGGTGCTGGACGGCTCCGGCATACCTTCGGCGCGCATTGGCCGTAGGTCAGGCGCAACTCGACACGGACGCGGCCGTCGCGGAGGTTCGAACTACGTTGCGGCGAGAACGTGAAGCAAAAGCGCGGCGCCGCCGGGCGTTGATGGCGCAGATGGAGCGGGACAAGCAACGGCACGAGGCCAATCAAGCAGCGCTGCGAGAGCGGCAGCAGCGACTCACGCCGACGGTGGTCCGGCAGATCAGTGAGCAGACCGGGACGAGGGTGTGGCCGCTGGACGGTGATCCCGACTATGCGATGGGCGTTTCCATCCTGGCTGATGGCCGTGTCGTGGCGGTGATCTGTCCGGTCGCGTCGCGTATTTCGGAGGAGACAGCGGAATGGCTGACAGATGTCGTCGTCTTCGTGGCGTCCGAACGCGAACGGCAGACTGTCGCCGCCCGATGCCGCGCCGATCAGCGCATCATCGTGGTTGCCGATCAATCATCCTGATAGTCCACGACACAGACGCTCTGGGGGCATGTCTGACGGCCGCTCAGGGCAACACCGGATACGCGATATCCGGTACGGTGCTCTGCCATGGCGACGGACGATGCATGGTGGACTTTGGACGCCCTCAACACCGAGGTCCCGGACCATCATCACGACTCGACGGTGGAGAACCTCGTCACCATCTTCGGCGCCAGTGACCATCTGGCGTGCCTTCGCAAAGAGGATGTCCCGGTCGACCAGATCCAGAAGTGGCAGCTTCTTGACGACCCCGATGCCGTTGAGAGTATCGCCAAGGTGGAGGACATTCGGCGTACGCTGCGCTCCGGGCGGGCACTACCGGCAATCGTGCTCGTCCACACTCCCGATGGTCCCCGATTCGGCGACGGGCTTCCCCGTCGCATCGGTGCTTATCACCTACTTGAGGGGATGCATCGGTACAACGCCACCTACCTGGAGCAAGCGCCCACGATCTTTGCATGGGTCGCACACGTCGGATGCTGCGGCGGCCCCGAAGCGGATGCACCGGAGGAGATGTTCGACGCCATCCCGCCGAGTCGGTGACTGCCCGGGAAGAGCATCGAGGCCGGGCGGCAGGTGGGTTTCCTCCTCGACGAAGCCCTGTCTGCCAGGGTGAGTTGAGGCCAGCGGTTCATAGCAAGTCCGCCGACAGGGCGAGTTCAGGATCGAGAAGCGTTGACTACTGCTGTTGGCATGGTCGTGGCCCAGGATGGGGTCATGAGTCGCGAGAAGGGCCCGCGTTCCGGCGGGCCGCGGGCCCGCCGTTCGTTCGCTCCGGGGCAGAAGCTGGAACTGCTCGCCGGTTACGAGCAGGCCGTCGCGGCCGGTGAGGGCGGGGCGTTCCTGCGGCGGGAGGGTTTGTACTCGTCGTTGATGTCGGAGTGGCGCCGGGCCCGCGACGCGGGTCTGTTGCAGGGCAAGCCGGCCGGGGAGACGGTTGGGCGGCCCAGCGCGGAGCAGGCGGAGATCGCCCGGTTGCGGCGGGAGCTGGAGTTGGCGCAGGCGAAGCTGGCGCGGACGGAGACGGCGTTGACGATCATGGGAAAAGCGCGAGAGCTCTTGGAGGACATCTCCAGGAGCGAGCCGGACGGTCCGGACGTGTTCGGGCTCGGCAGACGCTGATGGACGCCTTCGCCCAGCTGACCGGGGCGGGGACCACGACCCGGACCGCGGCGGCGATGACCGGGATCGCCCGGTCCAGCGCCGACCGGGACCGGCGTCGGCCGAGTCCGTCGGTGCGGCCCCGGACCGTCCCGGCGAACGCGCTCACTGCGGCCAAACGCGCCGAGGTCCTGCGGTTGCTGGACAGTCCTCAGTTCGTCGACGCTGCTCCGGCGCAGATCTACGCCGCCCTGCTGGACCAGGGCGTCTACGTCGGTTCGATCGCCACGATGTACCGGATCCTGCGCGAGCACCGGCAGGTCCGTGAGCGTCGCCGGCTGGCCCGGCATCCGGCCCGCAAGCGTCCGGAGCTGGTCGCCGCCGCACCCCGGCAGGTGTTCAGCTGGGACATAACGAAACTGGCCGGTCCGGTGAAGGGTTCCTACTTCGATGCGTACGTGATGATCGACATCTACTCCCGGTACATCGTCGGCGTCCGCGTCCACGCCCGCGAGTCAGGCCCGCTGGCCGCGTCGATGATGCGGGAGGTGTTCGACGTCCAGGGCGTCCCGCACGTGGTCCACGCCGACCGGGGCACGTCGATGACCTCGAAATCCGTCGCGGACCTGCTCGAAGACCTCACCGTGACCCGGTCACACTCGCGGCCGAAGATGTCCAACGACAACCCGTACAGCGAGGCCTGGTTCAAGACGTTGAAGTACGCGCCGGTCTTCCCGGACCGATTCGCGTCCCTGGCCCAGGCACGGGTGTCCATGACCGACTTCGTGACCTGGTACAACAACTGCCACCGGCACTCCGGGATCGGACTGCACACCCCGGCCGAGGTCCACCATGGCCGCCACCACGCCGTGCGTTCCGGCCGCCACGACACCCTCACCGCGGCCCGCGCCGCGCACCCGGAACGCTTCGGCACCGACCGGCTCCTGCCCAAGATCCTCGACCTGCCCGAACAGGTCTGGATCAACAAACCAGAGACGGAACCACAGGCCGCTTAACTCCCGTTGGCCTCACTCCCTTGACACGTTCCGCCGTCCTGCACCGCCAACTCGATGGGCAGCGGGTCCAGTTCGAACCCGCCGACCGGGTATGGCTGGCCGTGCTGCTCAGCAGACTCCCCCGGCTGACACCGGCCGACGTTGCACAGCCTTGCGGGTGCCGATAACCTCATCCCAACTGGTCAAAGCCATCTCGATCACCGACGCGTGGGCCTGACCCCGGGCTGGTTTCAGCGACCGGACCTCGGCGATGATCGATGCGCGCTGCTCCGCGAGGATGATCGGTTGTGTTGCTACGACTGGCTTACCTCGGTGTGACCAACTCTCTGGCCCTGCTGCGGCTGTTACCGATGAGTGACCGCCACAAGGACGCCGAAATCCTCGCTCTGCAGCACCAGATCATGGTGCTCGAACGGCAACTCGGTGGCGAACGGGTCCGGCTCACCCCGGCCGACCGGGCCTGGCTGGCCGCTCTGCTGCACCCGCTACCCCGAACGGTGCTGCACCAGCTGCGGCTGCTCGTGCGCCCGGAAACGGTGCTGCGCTGGCACCGTGACCTGATCGCCAGCCGACACGCCAGCAGCTCCCGACCCCTCCGGGCCGGTCGGCCACGAACGATCCGATCGATCCGTGCGCTGGTACTGCGCCTGGCGTCGGAGAACACCGGCTGGGGATACCGACGTATCCACGGCGAACTACTCGTCCTCGGGGTGAAGGTCGCCGCGTCCACCGTCTGGGAGATCCTCAAAGACGCCGACGTCGACCCGGCACCGGACCGCACGAACAACACCTGGGCGACGTTCCTACGCTCCCAAGCCCAGGCCATCCTCGCGGCTGACTTCTTCGAGACCGTGACGCTGACCGGCGCCCGTCTGTATGTGCTGGCCGTGATCGAGCACGCCACCCGCCGCGTCCGGGTGCTCGGCGTCACGCCCCATCCGACCGCCGCCTGGGTGGCACAGGCTGCCCGGAACCTGGTCATGGACCTCGAAGACACCAGCTGCCAGGTGAGGTACCTGATCCGCGATCGTGACGGCAAGTACCCGACCCTGTTCGACACCATCCTGTCCGACGCAGGCATCGAGGTCGTGCACAGCGGCGTCCGCATGCCCCGCATGAACTCGATCATGGAACGCTGGATCCAATCCTGCCGCCACGAACTGCTCGACCGGACCCTGATCTTCAACCAGGCCCATCTTCGGTACGCCCTGCGCGAGTACGAACGCCACTACAACGAGCACCGGCCACACCGAGGCATCGCCAACGCCAGACCATACGCACCACTACCCGGACCGATCACCGAACCGGCAACTCTCGCACGGCTTCGCGTCCACCGACATGATCGACTCGGCGGACTCATCCACGAATATGAGCATGCCGCTTGACCAGCACGGATGGCATTATCGGCACCCGCAGCGTCCGCCTGTGCGTCAAACGCTCGGCCCCGTCTCTGCCCCGTGAGGGCCGCGAAACCGCTCATGCCCAGACGAGCAGGAGAAACCCGAACGTCCCGATCCCAGTTAGCCACCAAGCACGAACCCATCCTGGCTGGTGCGACGGGCCCGAACAAACGGCCGGCGGCTCTGACCAGCCCTCGGGTAGCTCGGCCAAACTCGTGATCCCGTGAAGGCGAAAGGTCATGCCGAGCCCGTCGGACTTCTGTAACTGAGAAGCGCTTAACCTTCAGACACGAGAGTCGGAGGTCCTCCACGACCCCGTTGAACTGCACTTCGGCGCAGTTGAGCGCGGTTGACGCCCGTTGAGCGACAGGCCTGTGGCAAATTGCCAGACACGAAACGCTGACCTGCCAGGACGACGTGTTGGCAGGTCAGCGTTTGGGCACGCGCTCCCGCATTAGCCTGCCGCACGTGCCGATGCAAGGGCGAGCGAGGTTCAGTTAGAGAGCATGCCAGCAGACCGTCCCGCCGTGCGGACCTGCAGGAAGAAGAATTTGGCGAGCTCAGCGTGCACGCTGTCCGCCGTTTGAGTTGTCGCTCCCGGGTCAGATCCTCTGCCGGGTGGGACGTAATCGAATGTCGTCGAGATGCACATGGGCCGGCCGGTCCACCACGAACTCCACCGTAGCGGCCACGTCGTCCGGCACCAGCAGTGGACCACTCTCCTCCGTGACCGCCGCGAACCACTGCATGTCATACCCGGCGGCGTCCTGAAAACCGGATCGGACGAATCCGGGCTCGATCAACGTCACCCGTACCCCGTCCCCGCAGACCTCCTGCCGCAGTGCCTCGACGAGCGAGTGGACGGCAAACTTGGTCGACCCGTACACCGGGTTGGCCGCCGACACCTGCCGGCCGGCCGTCGATCCGATCACGACGATGTCCCGCGCAGCCGCCGTCTCGCGCTGGCGGAAGTCCGAGCCGAAGGCGCGCAGCTGCTCCAGCATGGATAGGTAGTTCACCTCGATCATTTCTGCCCAGCGCAACGGGTCGGACCCGAGGATAGTCCCGGGCAGGCCGCGCCCAGCGGCGAGAACAGCTACCGCGGCCGGGCCCCACTCCCGCTCGGCTGCCTCAAGCAGCTTCCCAGCGGCCCTCGGCGTAGTCATGTCGGCTGCCACTGGCACGATGGTGCCGGGCCCGCCGGCCGCCTCGGCGACCAGCTGGTCTAGCGCGTCCTTGCGCCGGGCCGCCGCCACCACCCGCAGACCTCGCCGTGCGAAGCGGGCGGCCGTGGCCCTCCCGATCCCGGACGACGCGCCAGTGACGATCGCTATCCGCTCCTCATCCATACCGCGGGCCCCTTCTCTCGATGTCGATGTAGCCCCGTTCGATCAGCCCCCCGAAGTACGCCCGCAGCCAACGCCCGGTCGGCGCTGGGAACCGCACCTGCAGCTCATCCAGCAGCCGGCGGGTCCAGGCGTGGTCGTAACGGACGTTGCGAGCCGGCCGAGCCGCCCAGAAGTGCGCGAGCCGCAGTGCCTCGTCGCCGGTAACCAGATACGGCTCGAACAGCGTCGTAAAGTCCGCGGCGCAGTCCGGCTCGATCGCGCAGCCCAGGTCCCGCAGCGCCGCGAAGATGTCGGAGTAGCTGACCGCGTGCACGATGTCGACATGGAACGTTCCGCCTCTCACGCGTTCGCTGCGGGAGATCTCCAAGACGCCCATGGCCACCATGTCGACCGGGCTTAGGGCGACATGGTGGCCGTGAGCCTCCGGCACGCGACCGATCGCGACAGCCGCGCGCAGCAGCTGGACCATCCGGTTGTCACCGGCGTTACGCTGGAATCGCCCAGTGACCGAGTGCCCGGTAACGTTGCCAGTCCGATAAACGAAACCGGCACCGCCATGCGCGGCGAAGTCGTGTACCAGCCGTTCGGCGTCGAACTTGCTGCGCTCGTACTCGTTGAGGAACTCCTGCCCGACGTCGAGATCGTGCTCGGTGAAGGCCACCGGCCGGTCCCGGCCGCCGCGGCCGCAGACCGCGAGAGTCGACAAGTGGTGCAGGTCCTTGGGTTGCCCGGTGCCGGCGAGCCGGATGAGCTCGGCCACCGGCCGCGTATTCTGCCGGGTAAACGTGTCGCGGTCGCCGAAGAGCCGGGTTTCGGCGGCCAGGTGGTAGATAGCCTCGACTTCACGGCTCAGCCGGCGGTACTGCGAGGCGGTCAGGCCTAGGTCAGGCTCCGTCAGGTCGGCCGCGAGCACGGTCACCCGGTCGGCGTACGAATCCAGGCCTGGGCCGAGCGCGTACCAGTCGTAGGCCTGCCGCAGCCGCTCAGCCGCCGGTTGCCCGCCGGCATCTCGGACGAGGCAATAGATCCGCCCGGACGTTCGGGTCAGCAGCAGGTGTAGCAGGTGGGCACCGATGAAGCCGGTGGCACCGGTGAGCAGCACGGCGCCGTACTCCCGGCGGACCCGGGCGGGGGGCGCCAGGTCGAGTTCCCGCGGCACCTGAGCCAGGAGCCCGACGGTCGACTCGCGCTCGATGACCAGGCGGGCCGGCCGTTCGCTGCTGCCGGATACCTCCAGCAGCAGCGCGCGGGTCGCCCCAGCCAGCCGGCGCATCTCGTCGTCCGAATGCCGCCGCGAGCTGTAGGACTGCTCGACCACTAGATGACCGTCGTGCAGCCGGGAGGTGAGCTTGAGATCATACGTGCGGTCGTTGGCCGGCCCGCGCACCGGACCGATTGGATACCGCGACAGCCGCGGGCGCAGCGGATCGTCGTAGGGCAGCGTGAACGCGCCGAGGTGGTTGAAGCACACGGCGGCCCGACGCGGACGCCGGTGCAGAGCATAGGCCACCCCCAGATTCGGCACGCCGTCCAGCGCCGCCGCGGCCGACTTCACCGCGGCCCGCGGGTCGTCGGCCACCACGTCGACCCGGACCGGGAAAGTCGAGGTGAGCCAGCCGACCAGCAGTGAGACATCGATCCGGTCGTCGAACGAGATCCGGCCGTGGCTCTCCACGTCGATGACCATCTCGTGCCGGCCGCGGCAGACGGCCAGCGCGTGGGCGAACGCGCCGAGTAGCGCGACGTGGGCCGTGGTCCCGGACGCGGCGGCTGCTCGGGTCAGCGCGTCGGTCTCGGCCCGGGACATCGCCCACCAGACCGCGGACGCGTCTCGTTCGAGATTATCGTCGTCGGCAGTGACGGCCGCGCGCGACTGTTCGACACCCTTCCAGGCGGTGAGGTCGGCCCACAGGTCGGGCGCATGCTCGTGCAGATGGGCGGCCCACGTGCCCATGTCGACCCCCACCGGCCCGGTCGCCGGCCCCGTGCCGGCGAGCCGCGCCCGATATCCGCGGCAGATATCGTCGACCATGATGCGCCAGGAGACGGCGTCGACGCAGAGGTGGTGGCCGATCAGCAGCAGGTGGGCGGTCCGGTCGCCACGGAACAGATGCGCCTTGAAGACGCTGCCGTCGGCCAGCCGCAGTTCGTCCTGCCGGGCGGCGGCGGTGGCCCGGATATGCGCTGTCGCCGCGTCGTCCTCGTCTGGCAGCGCCGACTCGGTCAGCTCGAACGACGGCGCTACCTCGACCCGTTCGGGCTGTGGTGTGACCCGGAACGCGGTGCGCAGCATGGGATGCCGCTTGACCGTGTCCCGGATCGCGGCGGCCAGCTCCGCCGGACGGACCTCGGAGGCGATGTCGAGCAGGATCGCCTGGTTCCAGCGGTCGGGCTGAGCGAACCGCTGCGCAAAGAACCATTGCTGGGCGGGGGAGAGCACGGTCCCGGAGACCGCTGGGCCGCGCAGAGCGGCGTCGGTCTCACCGTCGGCCGTTATGGCCATCTCGGCCGCAAGTGCGGCCGGGGTCGCGTTCCCGAAGAAGACCGAGGCGCTGACTCGGTACCCGAGATTCTGCAGGTCGCCGATCACCTGGATGGCGTCGAGGGAACTGCCGCCGATCGCGCTGAAGTCTTCGTCATTGCCGAAGGCGTCGTGGCCGAGGTACCGCCGCCAGACCGCGCGGACGTCGGCCAGCACCGGATCGCCGTTGTTGCGCTCGCTTGTCTCCGGCGCGGCCAGGCGCTCCTCGACAAGACGGCAGACCGCGTTGGCGTCGGTCTTGCCGTTGGCAGTGCGAGGGAACTCGGCGAGTACCTCGATGCGATCGGGGATCATATAGGGCGGTAGCAGGACGGCCAGCGCGCCGCGCTGGTCGTCGCGGCCGAAGGCCAGATCGGCCACGGTCACGGCGGCGACCAGCATCGGGCGACGGCGTTCCAGGCGGAAGGCGATCGCGCCAGTCACGCCGGGCAGTTGGCGTAGACCGGCCTCGACGTGGGGCAGCTCAATCCGGTATCCGCCGATCTTGACCTGACGGTCGGCGCGGCCCAGGAACTCGATGATGCCCCGGGCGTCGACGCGGACGCGGTCGCCGGTGCGATAGCTACGGCGACCGTCCTCCACGCCAAACACCGCCGCCGTTGACTCCGGGTCGACGCGGTAGCCAAGCGCGACCGACGGCCCGGCGACGATCAGCTCGCCGACGGCATCGAGCTCCTGCAGCGTTCCGTCGTCGGCCTGCACCATCAGGCGATTGGAGCCGAGCGCGGTGCCGATCGGCACTGACTCAAAGCCGTCCAGCGCGTTTACGTCGGCCGGGCTCCGCATCGCGTACGTGGCCACGCCGACAGTGGCCTCCGTCGGCCCGTAGTGGTTGATCAGCACGCCGGTCACGCCGGAGGCGAGAATTCGGAGGGCGAGGGTTTGCGTGAGGACCTCCCCGCCGAGCAGCAGGTGCCGCAGGGCTGGCCGGGCGACACCTGAGCCCCCGACGATGCTGGAGACGGCCGCCCAGTGTGAGGGCGTCGTCTTCAACACGTCGATGCGCTCGGCATGCAGATAGCCGAGCAGACCGGCCGGGTCCCGGCGGGTGAGATCGTCGACCAGGTGCAGCGTGCCGCCGGTCCAGAGGGCAAGGAAGAGGCCGGTGTTGCCCAGGTCGGCGGCGAGCGTGGTGACATGGGCGTAATGCAGCGGCTCGGTGATGCCAAGGGCGTCCCGCAGTGACTCGGTGTAGTGGCGCAGGTTCACATGCGAGACCATCACGCCCTTGGGCATTGCCGTCGAGCCCGACGTGTAGAGCACGTAGGCGACGTCGTCGAGTTCCGGCGCCGGTTCCGGCCGTTGCGGCGGCGCAGCATCGACGCCGTCCGCGCCGGGGCCAATCGTGGGCAGGACGCGCAGGCTGAAGTCGGCGGCATGGGCGGCGCTTGTCAGGACGATGGCCGGCTCGGCCGAAGCAAGGCGACCGGCGGACTCTGCCACCACGCCCGACGGTTCGATGACCGTGTACGCCGCGCCCGCCCGCAGCGCGGCGAGCAGCCCGACAATGACTTCGACTCCCCGGTCGAGGTAGATCCCGACTAGCGCGCCGCGGCCGATACCGCGCTCACGCAGGCACCGGGCCAGCCGGGACACCCGCGTGTCCAGGTCTGCGTAGGTCAGCTGGTCCCTGCCGGAAACGACGGCGAGCCGGGTCGGATGGCGCTTGGCGTGTACACGTACCCGATCCTCTAGCATGCAGATTCCTTGCCAGTCAAGAAGAAACGGGCCGAGGTCAGCTCCAGAAGACGAGCGGCTGTTCCGGCCCCTTTGAAGCGATGAAGGCGGCCGCGCCGACGCGGTACTCGTCCACCCCGGGGGTCACAGCGTGCAGCATCCGCGGGCTGAAGAGTATGAGGTCGCCGGCGTCAGGGTGTATCTCCAGCGCGGGCGGTTCCAGCGTGGCGGGGTCGAGTCCCTCGACGTCTAGTATAATCCGGGTCTCCTCCGCCGTCGGTTCGCGCAGCCAGAGCAGCAGGTTGCCGCCCTGCTCGGGCACCTGCAAGTAGATGTTGGCCACTAGCTGGTTAACCACGCCCTCGATCTCTGGCGCGTCGGTCTCCTGGTTGATGGCGTCGCTGTGGGGGTGGAGCTCTGAGGTGTTTGGCCGGAATACGCGCAAGGCGCCGACGAAGCACAGGCGCCCGCGCAGCCGCAACAGGTTCGCGCCGGCCGGCCAGAGCTCCTGCAGCTCGAGGCGCACCCGGTCGACCGGCGACAGGTACGGGTGGAACATCGAGCGCACGTCCTGGATGGCAGGTAGCGCTGCGTCGTGGTATTTGGCGGTGAGCTCTGGGTCCCACTTGGTGTCGATGTGCGGCATGTAGACACGGCCGACGCTACCGGCGAGCTGCTTGTGATAGTGACCGAGGGCCGGGTGGTCGATGGCCTTGTGCGCGACCTTAGCGGCGATGTCGGCAGGGTAGTAGCCGCGGATGTGGACCGCGGCGATCTCGCGGCCAGCCAGCTGCAACAGGGTCTGCGTAGTCAGCTCGGGGGCGACGTCGTTCGTCAGGGTTCTGACGACCTGGACGGCTTCGGTCATGGCAGGTCTCCTTAGCGCCGGGTGGACGGGAAAGGCAGCGGGTCGCGGACAGCTGGACTCGCCGTGGGCGGCACGATCGACGCCTGTTGGTACGTACTGCCACGGCTGACGTGCCGTGTCCCGACGGCCTGCGCTGGGCTTGGTTCTGGCGTGGCGCCGCATGCGCACCTAGTGATCTGCGACGGCGGCGGACGCAATTTGGGCACGCCGACACGGCCGTCAAAGGACACGGGGCCTCGCGCTGCCTATCGGATCACTGACGTCACTGGGCTATGCCTTGTGCTCCCCCAAAATCATCCGTCGAAATAGTTCGCTGTCTAATTGCCGACACACCTATTCGTGCGCCCATGGCGTGCTAGGCGCGGCGTGCACAAAGACAACCGTAAATCACTCGTTCCGCGGCAGTCAAGGTTGGTCCTAGTTCTTGAAACTAAGCGATATCAGAAGCCTGGCATCGATCCGCAAATGATCAACGCCCTTGTCGATCCGCGGCAAATATCCCCCAACAGAGAAGGAGCTGAGCTCCGCGGTAATATCGATCTTGAATGTAGGGCGTAAGCCCGCGGATCGCTGGACGACCGCGGACGCTAGTAGGCGGCTGCCGCAGTCATCGACAATGGATTCACGCCGGAGGTGTACTCGCCGTCCGACGACCGCAGGATTCCGCACGCATTGGCAAAGTGTAGCGTGGTGAACTCTTCGCTTCTCAGCACAATTGAATGTCCCCGCCGCTCAAGGTCCGTCACCACGTGTCTGGGCATTCGGGAATCCAAGATGACATCGTCCACCGAAACGTCGAAACGCGGGGTGCTGATCGCGTCCTGTATGCCGTATCCCGCGTCAACGACGAGGCTGAGTATCTGCGCGACCGCCGTCGAGATGCGCTGACCACCGGTTGCGCCGAGGCAAAGAAAGGGGCCACCCGATCGATCGGAAACGATGATCGGCGTCATGTTCGACAGCGGTCGCTTTCCGGGCGCGATCGAATTGGGCTTGCCGGGATGCGGCGAGAAGGCGAACATCGCATTGTTCAGCAGCACGCCGCCGGCGGTCACCACCCTTGACCCGTAGCTGCTCAGGACGGTCTCGGTGAGACTGACTACGTTGCCGTCGGCGTCCGTCGCGCAGATGTGGGTCGTGCCCTCTACCGGCTGCTTGCCCGGATGGCCTCCGGCGACGCCTGCTTCGTCAAGATCGGTGAGAGGGCTCGCACGGTCCGGGCTGATACTGTCCGCTATTTCGTCCATGCGCTCGGGCGTGCACAGCTGCGGCCAGGTGCCGTCCATGAAGAGCGTATCGCCCAGGTGCCGGCGCTCGATCGTTCGGCATCGCTTGATCGCCTCGAGGATCAGGTGGATGCGCCGCGGGTCGAGGGGGTCCCGGCCGGCGAGGTCAAGCCGTGCGAGCACGCCAAACAGGAACGGTGCGACGCTGACGTTGTCGGCCCCGAGAATCTCGAATCTTCGGTAGGGCGTGCGTCGTGCGGTTCCCTGGCGGGGGCGATAGGCGGCAAGGTCCGCTGCGTCCAAGATGCCCCCATGCCCCATGATGTCGGCAGACATCTGCTGTGCGAGCCCGCCCGCGTAGAAGAAAGACGCGCCCGCCTCTGCGATGCCGCGCATGGTTTCGGCCAGGAGGGGTTGCCGTTGTACGTCCGCTGGGTTTACCGTCGCTGGCCGGTACGGGAACCGCCCGTCGCGGAGCATGCTGTGGGCGGTGGCGGGGAACCGGCACAGTTCGTCGAGGTGGATCCCCTGCATGAGGGCGCCCAGCCAGTCAGTTTCAAAGCCCGATGCGGCCAGTTCGATGGCCGGGGCCATGACATCACTCAGGGCGAGGCTCCCGAATTGTTCGACGGCCGCGACCAGGCCCGCGGCGGATCCGGGCACGCCGACGGCGCGGTATCCGACCTCGTTTTCGCGGTTCGCCACGCCACGCCAGCCCATCGGGTCCTGCAGGGTCTGCGACCTAACCGTGAACATGTCGGGCGTCGAGTTCGACGGTGCCTCGTACCGGTAGTCGATGTAGCGAGGCTGATCGCCGAATCCGCTCATAACGAGGAGCCCGCCGCCGCCAAGGGAATTTGCGAATGGCTGCACGACGCCATTGGCGAACGACGCCGCCGCGGCCGCGTCGACGGCGTTGCCGCCTTGGCGCAATATCTGGCAGCCGGCCGCCGCGGCAAGCGGATGTCGTGCGCACACCATGCCGTGGCGCGAGCGCGCTTCAGTTTTTGTATGCAGCCACGTACTGCCGCCCGAGGCCAGATGCTCTTCGCGGTTCATGGACGAACAACCTCTCCGGGTTGTGGCTCAGCGCACGCGATAGAAATCAATGTACTTCCGCACATCATGTGAAAAAGCGTTCTGCCATAGATCCCGGCACACATGGGCCATCGTTCGACCGGTCTCGACAATGTCGAAGAGCGGATCGAGCCAGGTGAGGATGGCCGGGTTCTCGACGCCGTCCTTGACCCGCGTCGTCAGGCCCTGTCTGCTCAACTGCAGGAGCTCGGCGAGAAAGGTCTTGATCGGCTGGCCCGCGATTGTCGCGCCGGTTCCATACTTCGCGATCTGTAGCCGGGCGGCTGTGTGCTGATCTCTCGTGAATTCACCGACCAGCTCCCACGCCTGACGCCGCGCGCTGGCATCGTAGGTCAGCCCGGTCCAGAAGGCTGGGACGCTGGAGAACGTCTCGAACGACGGCCCGTCCATGGCGCGGATCTCGAGCGTCCGGCGAACCCTGACGTCGGAGATTACCTGCGTGAGGTGTGACCGCCAGTCAGCCACGTCAGGGTATGTGCCGTCGCCGAACCCGGAGGCGAGCAGTGAACCGAACGGTGCGGTCGGCGCGACCGAGCACCGTCCATCCGCATGCCGCCGGTACATCAGCGGCTGACTCATGCTCCAATCCACAAGCGCGTCGATGCTGAGGCTGTCGGTGAGCGCGGGCGGAATGATCCCTGTCCGGCGCGCGTCAGCTCCTGCCCAGTAATCCATGCGTCGTGACAGGGATTGCGAGACCTGCCCACTCTCTAGTGGTGAGTTCACGAACATCGCCGTGGCGAACGTGGAGACCGCCGACTGCATGCCAAGCTTATCGATCAGGTCATCCTCGTCGGAGTAGTCGAAGGTGACCTGCGTCGAAAGGGTGCGGCTCATGATGTCGGGTCCATGGCTGCCGGCCGCCCCCAGGCTGCGAAAGTATCCACGCATGATCGGGCCGCGTAGGTGGGGCACCCAGGAGACATCGGATCGTCCAGTGAACGGAAAATTGCCCCCCGGAACGAGCGCAAGGTCGAGGTCGTCCGCCACCGCCGCTAGCCGGCGGTACATCTCGTACGTTTGCCCGACCGCGCCGGTGGCATTCGCGCAAGGGCTCGAGGAATACTCGATCGCGCCGCCGTGCTCGAGCGACAGACTCGACCCGTCGGGAAATCCCAGGCCGAGTAGGTTGCCGTTCTCCACGCAGACCGTGCCGCCGAACTGTGCCTGAATCGTCTCCAGGTAGACGCGAATGCCGCGCGACCCTTCATACGGGATGCTCGCGCCAGTCACCGGATTCAGAATCGCGCTTTCAACCTCGATGCCGACCCGCTCCGCATCTGTGGCCGCCTCGATGAAGCTGGATCTGAGTTCAGATCGCGACAGTGACGACCCCGGTTCCACACATTCCAACAAGATGACTCCTCCTGCAGGCGACGTCAATTCCCGCTCGGGCTACCCCGCCGGAGCTGGTTCACGTGGTTGACGCGGGCGCTAGTGCAATTCGTTGTCCGCCATTCGGGCAGCCCGGGCCACCGATATGAGGCTAGGAGGATTCGGGCGGGCTTGCCTGGACCGCATTCTGCGCCTCCGTGGACAGCGGGACCACCTGGTCGGCGGCACTGAGGTCCCACAGTTGGTCGAAGTGCGTCATGAGGCTCGAGCCGGGGGCCGAGTTAGTGCTGAGCTCGATGTACGGGCGATCCTCCAACCGCCCGGGCTGAGCTGAGGAAAGCGTCCCAACAAACCCCTGACGGATGACAGAGTCGACCCTCGCAAAGTGCATGTTCGGCGGGAGGTTGTAGCCGCGATAGAGAAAACGGCGCCGCGCCTCCTCCGGCCAGGACGAGGCCGTGAACTGCCGCATCCGGTTCTCGACCTCTTGCAGCTGCCCTCGCAGTTCCGCGGCACTGGTGGCAACAGGCCATGGCAGGAAGTTCGTGGCGTACTGCAGCAGCGTGTCGGATGCGCTCGCAGAGATGGCCAGGATTCTGATGCGAACACCCCGAAGGGCGGCTGATCGCATCTCCTCCATGAGGTCGACGTTGGCGAACTGCATGCTCCGGATCACCAGGAAATCCACGGCATGCCGCGCCTCCATCACCGCCGCCTTCTGGAACTGCGGAGTCATGTAGCCGCTTTTCAGCAGAGGTATGGCGGACTGGTTTGACTTCGACTCGTTTCCTGCAATGTTCAGTACCCGCATGATCCCCTCGATTTGGCCGCAGATCCGTATCAGATCCTCGGCGAGGTCGCTCGCGTCCACGTCCTGCGTTTTACGCAAAAAAACGCTCGCCGACCGCAGGCGCACCACCAGCGACTCAATTCCGTATATCCGATGAAGTAGACGTCGCTCCTCCTCCTGGGTCTTCTGCACCGAATGGACGCGAACGAGGGTGATGATCGCGATGGCAAACGCGATGATGCCGAGAACATCCGCGATGAAGCTGAGAACATCTTTGACATCGTCGAGAAAAGGAATAATCATGGGTTACTCAAACGTGCGGATGACGCCGTCAACCACAATGTTCTGCATTGCTCTCTCGGCCTCCACGGTCACCCCGGCAACGTGCGGCGTGACGAGAAAGCGGTCGTCCAGCCGGCTGACGAAATCCTCACCGGCCAGCCCGAAGTCGTCCACAGCCAGGGAGAGATCTGGCCGGTCGACCATCGACTCAGTCAGCTGGCCAAGGTCAAAAATGTCCTTGCGAGCGACATTGACCACGCACGCATTCTTAGGCAACTTGTTGAGGAGGCGGCCGTCCACCATGTGCCTAGTTTCGTCCGTCAGGGGCAAATGAATCGAAACCACGTTGCAGGTTCCGAAGATCTTGTCCAGTCCCGAGTTTTCGGCACCGTACTCGAGAATCTCGGGGTGGCTCGCGGGGTTGCGGGTCCAGACGAGGACATTGACGCCAAATGGTTGCAGCAGCCGCAGCAGCGCTTGCGCAGTGGCGCCAGCGCCGAGAATGCCTACATTCATCCCGCGGAACTCGTGCGGCGCGTTAACCATGCCTGCACGATCGGCGCCAGAAAGCGACGCGGCATGCCCCTCCCGCAGCCGCTTGACGATACAAAGAATCATGGCTAACGCATGCTCGGCGACAGATTGCGAATTCGCGTTGCCGGACGTCACCAGCTTCACCCCGCGCGATTGCACGGCTGGGACGTCGATGTGATCGGTCCCGGCCGAGACGGACCCGATAGCTCTCAGGTTCGGTAGTTTGTCCAGGACCGATGCGTCGATACGTTCTTTGACGCCGACTACGGCTGCATCGACGCTCGACCCGAGATCCACAAGCTCCGAAACCGCGACGCTTCGTTCTGAGGCGACGACAACTCGATCAAATGCTTGATGCAATTTCTCGGCCGCGGCCTCGTTCTCCAGAACGTTGGGCAGAACGACGAAAACGGTTCTCATGCAATGCTCCCGAGCCACGGTTGCCATTGTGTCGATATCAGATAGGATCTACTGGAAGAGTACGGGCTGTGCCGTCGCTGAGACACCCGGACTCGCCAGCTGCGCGACGATCGTTCAAATGATCATGGCGGCGCCGGGCCACCCGGCAGTGGTTGACGAAGACGAACTCAGACCACATTGCCGGACAACCAGACTGGGGTCAACAACTAGATCTGGCGGGTGTGGAGTTGGTCCATCCACGAGGATCATCACGTCGGAACAACCATCCCTGAGCTTCTCCCGGTTTTCCGGACACCCGAAGATGCTTTTCGAAAGACCAGTGGCAAACAGCCCGGGATACTGCGTGGTGACACGCTCCCAAGCCGTTGATCTCAGCAGGGTCATTGCGTTCTGGGGTAACTGCTGGTCACGGCGGTGATCAGGTCGTGTGGTCGGCGGTCGGCGCGTCGGTTGGCGCGGGCGATGTTGGTGTCGCCGTTGATGCGGTGCTACCCGATCGCGGTGTTACGCAGGGTGGCCATAACGGCGGGCCCGGTGCCGGTCCGGGCTTGGTGAAGATCCTCACGGAAAGTGACGTCTCTGACGTTGTGGACCTTGTTCTCGATCAACCACTCTGCTCTGGCCCATTTCTGCAGGTCAGCGGGCTGGGCGTCGGCGGCGGTCAGGGAGGCGATCAGGTAGGCGGTCTCGCGGCTGGTTTTGCCGTCGATGGTGCGGGTCCGGGTGATCCGGGCGGCCTGTCGGGCTTTCGGGAAGGCGTTCCGCCCGGGGTGTGCAGGGTGACGGCCTTGACCGTGCGGGTCTCCTTGCGGCCGTGTCCGCGGTCGCGGGTGCGGTCACCGACCGGGATCTGCGCCCACGGCAGGGTCTTGAGCTGAGTGTGAAGGGTGGGCTGGTTGCCCTTCGCCGGTAGCAACAGGTGTGCTCCGCGGCTGGTGATCTGCTCGGCGTGGTCGGTCTGGGTATGCAGGGCGTCGGCGACGAACAGGACTCCAGTCAGGCTGCCCAGCACGTTTTCGACCTCGGTGAGAAGCGGGGTGAATGCTGGGATTTCATTTGATTTGGTGTCGACTGTCAAGCCCCGGGTTTGGTGGAGAGTTGGTTAGCTGGTTTTCAGGGGTGCGGTGACCGGGTGGGTCATCGCGTGCAGTGCCTCGTATTCGGCGGGT
>NZ_JZKF01000094.1 GCF_000962825.1 Actinoplanes rectilineatus | reverse complement strand
CGCCCGTGGTGGTGTGTTGATTACGGGCGCACTGGGCGCCTGAAGTCACCACGCCCGTGGTGGTGTGTTGATTACGGGCGCACTGGGCGCCTGAAGTCATCACGCCCGTGGTGGTGTGTTGTTTACGGGCGTGGTGGGCGCCTGAAGTCACCACGCCTGTGGTGGGCGTGGTGAATTCGGGCGGGCTGCGTGCCCCAAGTCACCACGGGGACGCTGGCCGCGAAACGTGTCTAGAGTCGTCGGCGTGCTGATGAGGATGACGACGCCGCCGGAGAGCGGTCGTTCCCGGACGGTGTGGCCCGGGACGATCGGGGTCCCCGCATGAGCACGATGCTCGCAACCGGCGTCCGCGTCCTGCACGGCCTGGTCGCCCGCGACGGTTCCCTGCTTCTCTGGGCCGAGTCCGACGGCGGCGCCCCCACGATCCCGTCGCGCGATGATCCGTCGCGCGATGATCCGTCCCGCGAGGACCCGTCCCGCGAGGGCGCGCCTGCGGCCACGTCCGGTGGGCCTGGCGTGGCCGGGCAGCCGGGCAGGTCGGCCGGTGGGGTCTCGTCCGCGGTGCAGCGGCCGCGGCGGGGGTATGCGCCCTGGCATCCGTTCGCGGTCGCCGCGGGGGAGTTGCCGGCCGGGGAGGTACGCGACGGCGTCACCGTGATGCTGCCGTCCACCAGTACCGGTCCGCTGGCCTCGCCGCAGCTGGGACTGCCCCCGCGGCAGGGCCGTCCACGGGCGCGCACCTGGCGGGTGCCGGTGGTGGCGGTGCCGTTCGTCGACGCCGACGTGACCGCCGAGTTCGAGGGGCGGGTCGCGCCGTCGGCGGCCTGGCTCGTCGAGCTGTGCGCGTTCGCCGCGTCGCTGGTGCGGCGGGGGCGGGTGCTGCCGCTGGTGCGGGCCGACGGCGCGCGGCCGGTGGCCTACTGGCGACCGGTTCTGATCGGTGGCGACACCGCCCGGCAGGCCGCCCTGATCGAGCGGATGCCGCCCGCGTGCCGGGCCGGTGACCCCACCGTGGCGGCCGCCGACCTGGCCGGGAGCGCGCTGGAACTGCTCGTCGACGGCCTGGTGCGGACCCGGCTGGCCGAGGCGGGCGTGGAGCTGGCCGGATACGGATGGCTGGCCGCGCTCACCGGCGAGCCCGCGTTCGCGGCCGCGCCCGCGCTGCTCGACGAGCTGATCCGGCGGCTCGACGGCTGGCACGAGCAGGCCGCCCGCGGGGCCGGGGTGCGGGTCTGTTTCCGGCTGTCCGACCCGCGCGAGCACGAGCCGGTGATGCCCGACGAGGTGCCGCTGCCGGAGGACGCGTGGCGTCTCGAGTTCCTGCTCCAGGCCACCGACGAGCCCAGTGTGCTGGTGTCGGCCGCCGAGGTCTGGAGCGACCACTACTCGCCGCTGAGCCGGTGGACCGACCATCCGCAGGAGCGGCTGCTCGCCGGGCTGGGCCGGGCCGCCCGTCTGTTCCCCGGCCTGGCCGAGGCGCTGCGTGAGGCGCGCCCGGCCGAGATGCTGCTCGACACCGAGGGTGCCCACCGGTTCCTCAGCCACGCCGGGGTGCTCGCCGAGGCGGGCTACGGCGTGTTGCTGCCCGCATGGTGGCAGCGCCGTCCCGGGCTCGGCCTGTCGCTCGACGTGCGGGGCCGCGAGCCGGTCGCCACGGTGCTGCGGGACCAGGCGGTCGGGTTGCGGGAGATCGTCGACTACCGGTGGGGGCTGGCACTCGGCGGCCGCACGCTCACCGCCGACGAGCTGACCGACCTGGCCCGCGCCAAGGTGCCGCTGGTCCGGCTGCGCGGGCGCTGGGTGTTCCTGGACGCCGGCCGGCTCGCGGCCGGCCTGCGGTTCCTGGCGCGCGGCGGCGGGACGATGACGGCCGGCGACGCGCTCAAGGTGACGCGGCTGCTGCCGCCCGAGGAGCTGCCGCTGCCGGTGACCGACGCCCGGGGCGAGGGCTGGCTGGCCGACCTGCTCTCCGGGCGCCTCGACTCCCGGCTCGAGCTGCTCGACCAGCCGGAGGGTCTGGGGACGGTGCTCCGGGCGTACCAGAGAAGGGGTTTCTCCTGGCTCGCCTTCATGGACGCCCTGGGTCTGGGGGCCTGCCTCGCCGACGACATGGGGCTGGGTAAGACGGTGCAGCTCCTGGCGCTGCTGCTGCATCATCGGGCCGGTCCGGCGCTGCTGATCTGTCCGCTGTCGGTGCTCGGCAACTGGCAGCGTGAGGCGGAACGTTTCGCCCCCTCGCTGCGGGTGCGGGTGCTGCACGGCGCCGGGCGCGACGACCCGGCCTCGCTGGCGGCCGGCGCCGACGTGGTGCTGACCACGTACGCCACGGCGGTCAGCGACATCGACGCCCTGGCCGCGATCGACTGGGACCGGGTGGTGCTCGACGAGGCCCAGCACATCAAGAACAGCGCCGGGCAGGCGGCTCGGGCGGTGCGGCGGTTGCCGGCCCGTAACCGGATCGCGCTGACCGGCACCCCGGTGGAGAACCGGCTGGCCGAACTCTGGTCGATCCTCGACTTCCTCAACCCCGGCGTGCTGGCCTCGGCGCACACGTTCCGGGCACGGTTCGCCGTGCCGATCGAACGCCACGCCGAGGAGGACGCGGCCGCCCGCCTGCGCCAGGCGACCCGGCCGTTCCTGCTGCGGCGCACCAAGGCCGACCCGGGGATCGCCGGTGACCTGCCCGCGAAACGGCACGTCCGCCACCTGTGCGGGATGACCACCGAGCAGGTCAGCCTCTACAAGGCGGTTCTCGACGAACTGCTGCTGCACCTCGAGGAGCCCGGCGAGACCCGCCGCAAGGGCCTGGTACTGGCCGCGATGACCAAGCTGAAACAGGCGTGCGTGCACCCGGCGCTGCTGCTCAAGGACAATTCGGCGCTGCCCGGCCGGTCCGGCAAGGTGGAACGGCTCGAGGAGATCGTCGATCACGCGCTGGCCGCGGGGGAGAGCGTGCTGTGCTTCACCCAGTTCGCCACGTTCGGCGCGATGCTGCAACCGCATCTGGCGGCGCGGTTCAACGTGCCGGTGCGGTACCTGCACGGCGGCACCCCGCGCGGCGCCCGCGACACCATGGTCAGCGAGTTCCAGCAGGCCACCCGGCCGGGCGTGTTCGTGCTGTCGCTGAAAGCCGGCGGCACCGGGATCAACCTGACCGCGGCCAACCATGTGGTGCACGTCGACCGCTGGTGGAACCCGGCCACCGAGACCCAGGCCTCCGACCGGGCCTTCCGTATCGGCCAGCGGCGTGACGTGCACGTCCACACGCTGGTCTGCCTGGGCACCCTGGAGGAACGCATCGACCGGCTGATCGCCGACAAGGGCGTGCTCGCCGAACGGGTGGTCGGCAACGGCGAGGGCTGGCTCACCGGGCTGTCCACCACCGAACTGCGTGACCTGGTCACGCTGGCCCCGGAGGCGATCGTTGACTGACCTGCCACTCGCCTTCCTGGGCATGTTCGAGTCGCTGCGGATGGGGCCCACGTTCGCCCGGGGCCGCCGCGACGAACGCGCCGGGCACGTCCGCAGTCTGACCGTGTCCGGGAGCCTGGCCGTCGCGCTGGTCCGCGGCCCCGACGACCCGGTGGCGTTCCGGTCCCGGATCGCGGTGCGCTCGTTCGGCGCGGCCGACTGGTCCCGGGTGGAGAAGGCCCTGGTCGCGGAGGCCCGGTTCGTGGCGGACCTGCTCGACGGGCGGATGCCGGCCGGGATCGAGGCGGTGTTCGCCGAAGCCGGTCTCGGGCTGTTGCCGCTGTCGCTCGACGAGGTGGCGATGGACTGTACGTGCGAGCGGTGGCCGATGCCGTGTATCCATCTGGCGGCCATGTGTTACGCCCTGGCTCGTACGTTCGAGAGTGATCCGTTCGAGGTCTTCACCTGGCGGGGGCGCCAGCGTGACGAGCTGCTGATGCGGTTGCGGCGGCTGCGGGAGTCGGCGGCGGTGGACTCGATGACCTCGGCCTCGGCCTCGACCGGGACCTCGACCTCGGCGTCGGCGTCGGATCCTCGCCGGGTGGAGCGTCCGCTCGTCGACCCGGCCGATCCGGACGCCTTCTGGGGAGAGGTCCGCCCGGAGGACCCGGTGGAGCCGCCGGCCGGCGCCCGCCCGGATGCATTGCTGGATCAGTTGGATCCGCCCGGGCTCACCCATGAAGGACGTCCGGTGAACGAGGTTCTGCGCGAGGCATATCTCGCGTTACCCGACTGATTCGGAATCTCGTATTTCCCGGTCAAGGCGCGTTAAACACGGATTCTGCATTTCGCATATAAGTGTCCCCGTGGTGACGCGGTGGCCGCCGTGCGCCTGGCAAGTACCTGTGGAGAGCTGCGGAAAGAGGTTCCACGCGCTTGAAACATGATCGGCCGGAATATGTCCGCACGGCCACGGAAAGGATCGTCCGAACGGCCCGGTTTCGGCAAACGCCTGATTTCTGCTATCGCCCGTGATGGGCTGAGGGAGTCAAGCAAATGTGGTCGAAAAAGGTGTTGGCAATGAATGATGTGACGCGCATGGTGGCGCTCACGGGCATGAGTGTGGCCGCGGGCGCGATGATGGGAATCGGACCGGCTCAGGCGGCTCCGGCGGCCACCACGAGCACCCCCGGCGGGAGCAGCAGCACCGCTCAGGTCCAGGGACCCTACGACGACGACTACGTGGTCGGCTACTTCCGGTCCGAGCGCCGCTGCCAGCGGGCCGGCTGGATCGGCGAGCGGCGGGGCGCCTGGGACGACTACCGGTGCTACAACGCCCGGGTTCCCGGATACGGCTGGGTGACCGTGCTCGAGGTCGAGCAGGACAACTGGCGGTGGCGGGACTGGCGGGGCGGCTGGCCGGGTGACTGGCCGGAGCGCCCGGACTGGGTGGTCGGGGTCTACCACATCGGTGGTCCCTACAAGCACCCGTTCCGGAACGGGCCGGGCAACTGGGACGGCCCCGGTGGTCCCGGCGGACCGGGTAACTGGGACGGTCCGAAGGGTGGCCCCGGCGGACCTGGGGGACCCGGTGGTCCTGGCGGCCCCGGCGGACCGGGTAACTGGGACGGCCCGAAAGGTGGCCCCGGCGGACCTGGCGGACCGGGTAACTGGGACGGTCCGAAGGGTGGCCCCGGCGGACCCGGGGGACCCGGTGGTCCTGGCGGCCCCGGCGGACCGGGTAACTGGGACGGCCCGAAGGGCGGCCCTGGCGGCCCTGGCGGACCTGGCGGACCCGGCGGCCCCGGCAACTGGGACAGGCCGAAAGGCAGCGTCAGCATCTCCGTGCTCGGCGGCGGCTTCTGAGATCGCGGACTGACGAGGGCCGCACCGGATCACTCCGGCGCGGCCCTCGCCGTGTCACCGTCGTCCTACCAGGCGACCGGCGCGTAATCCTTCAGGAAACACCCGTAGACGTCCTCGCCCCGCTCACCGCGGACGATCGGGTCGTACACCCGGGCCGCCCCGTCCACCAGGTCCAGCGGCGCGTGGAACCCCTCCTCGTGCAGGCGCATCTTCGTCGGATGCGGGCGCTCGTCGGTGATCCAGCCGGTGTCCACGCTCGTCATCAGGATCCCGTCGGCGAACATGTCCTCCGCACTGGTGCGGGTCAGCATGTTCAGCGCGGCCTTCGCCATGTTCGTGTGCGGATGCCCGGCACCCTTGTACCCACGGGCGAAGATCCCCTCCATCGCGGACACGTTCACCACGTACCGCCGGGGGAACGAGGACGCGGTCATCGCCGTACGCAGACGGCTGACCAGGATGAACGGCGCGGTCACGTTGCACAGCTGCACCTCGAGCAGTTCGAGGGGGTCGACCTCGTGCACCCGGTCGCTCCAGCTGTTCGTTGACGTCGTGTCCGGCACCAGGCCACCCGCGTCGATCGCCACCGACCGCGCGGTCAGCGCCATCTCGGTGATCTGCTGCGGCGTCAACGTGGTCACACCCGACGTCAGCGCGGCCGCCGGCGACGAACCGGCAGTCCCGAAATACTCCAGCTCGGGCAGCGGACCGGACGGCAGCGACTCGGCCTCGGCCGCCGCGATCGCCGCGTAGGAGCCGGCGGTCCGGCGTACCGTCTGCGCCGCGTTGTTCACCAGGATGTCCAACGGCCCGCGCGCCGCCACCGATTCGGCCAGACCCACCACCTGGGCCGGATCCCGCAGGTCGAGGCCGACCACCCGCAGCCGGTGCATCCAGTCACCGCTGTCCGGCATCGCCGTGAACCGCCGGACCGCGTCATGCGGGAACCGCGTCGTGATCGTCAGATCGGCCCCGTCGCGGAGCAGCCGCAACGCGATGTACATGCCGATCTTCGCCCGCCCGCCGGTGAGCAGCGCGGTCCGGCCGGTGAGGTCGGTGCGCGCGTCCCGCCGCGCATGGTTCAGCTCGGCGCACCGCGGACACAACTGGTGGTAGAACGCGTCCACCACGGTGAACCGCTGCTTGCACACGTAGCACCCGCGCGCCTGCTTGAGCACACCCGCCGACGCGCCGCGCACGGTGCTCTTCAACGGGATGCCGGCGGTCTCGTCGTCGATCCGTCCCGGCGCGCCGGTCGCGGTCGACGCGGTCACCGCGTCGTCGTGCGCCAGCATCGCCTGCCGCCGGTCCTTGCGCCGCTGCACCTTCACCGTCTTGAACAGGCTGGCGGTCGCCCGCCGCACCGCGACCGCGTCCGGGTGCTCCGGCGGCAGACCCTCCGCCTCGGCGATCACCGCGAGGCAGGCCGCGAGCCGTTCCGGCTCGATGCCGGGGACCATGTCCGTTTCGGCGCCCAGCGTTACATCCAGGTCCGGAGTCCGTTCCGGCCCGTGCTCCGCGCCCGGCCCGGCACCCGATGCCGCGCCCTGCCCGGCGCTTCGGTCCGAGCTCGGTCCCCCACCCCGTCCCAAGCGCTGTTCCACACCCGGCTCCACGCCCGCAGCGACACTGCCGGTCATTCCCACGTCCTTGTCTGATCCCACCGCGGGGCCCTCTGTTCCCACCGGAGGCACTGTACTGACCCGGCGGTCCTATCGGCCGCCGGGCATCATCCCGCAAGGATGCCGGTCACGCCTGCGGGAGGTGATTTTCCCCCGGAACGCGGACCCGTCACTTCCCCGCGTCGGGGCTGTGGTCCGGCTCGTCGTCCTTCTTGCGCGAGGTGCGCTTCGTGCCCGGGTGGTCGGCCAGCGATGCCGGGCGCCGGCTCCTCTCGGGGTACGAGTGATCGCCCGCGCCACTGGTGGACGCCGGAGGGCCGGCGTGACGCCCGCCCTCGTGCGTCTCGCCCCGCGTCCTGCGGGACTCGGCGTCCTTCTTCCGCCGGGGCTCGGCATCCTCCAGCGTCCGCGGCCGCCGCGCCGGCGTGCCGGCCGCCCTGCGGCCCCCCGTCACACCGGAACCCCGACCCGCGGGATCCTGACCCTCGACACCCTGGTTCGCGGCGGTCCCGGTCACGATGTTCTCGGCTTCGACGGGGCGTCGTTCCGTGGTGCTGGGCTCGGTGCTTCGTCCGGTCGAGAGGTCGCCCAGGGTCGCCGGACGGTCCGTAGCGGGAGAAACCGGCTCGATCGGCGAGGACCCACCCGACAGCCACTCGTCAAGAGTGTGCGGCCGCCGCTGCCGCTCGCTCGCGGTGCCCGCGATCGGCACGGGCGTTTCGGGCGTGGTAGCCGCCTGAGGGGTCGTGGCCGGCTGAGGGGGCGTGGCCCGCTGGGGAGCGGCGGGTGTCTCGGGCGCGGCGGGCGCCTCGGATGTGGCGGGTGTCTCGGGCGCGGCGGGTGTCTCGGGTGTGGTGGGCGTCTCGGGTGTGCTGACGGTCGAACCGGTGGCGGTCGAACCCGCGGCGGTCGGACCGGTGGCGGCGCTCGGCCCGTCGTCGCCGCTCTGGGTGCGGACCAGCCAGTCGTCGAGCGTCGCGGGCCGGGGTGCGCTGGGCGGGTAGGGAAGTTCCGCCTCCGGCTTGCGCTGCGACAACCAGTCGAACGAACCCGCCCCCGAAGTGAGATCCGCCAGCCGGGGATCCGCCCGCCACGCGAACGGATCCGGGGCAGCCTCGCGGGTGCCCGCATCATCGACGGCGACATCATCAGAGACATCACCAGAGACATCAACGGCTACGTCCTCGACCGCCTCAACGGCTGTCGGGGTGGCAGCTTCCTCCAGCTCCGCAGGCGGAGATGCCGCAGGCTCGTCGGCCTCCACAGACGGGGACGCCGCAACCTCGTCCGTCGTTTCGGCAGGCGTGGACTCTTCGTCCGCGTCCGATTCGGCTACCTCGTCCGATTCGGCTACCTCGTCCGATTCGGCTACCTCGGCTACCTCAGCTGTCTCAACAACCTCAACTGCCTCGACTGCCTCAACGAGCTCAACTGCCTCGACTGCCTCAACGAGCTCAACTGCCTCAACGAGCTCAACTGCCTCAACGACCTCAGCTGTCTCAGCCTCAGCCGTCTCATTCGCCGCGGATTCGGACGGCTCGGCGGGGACCGTCTCGGGAAGGTCCTGGATGGACTCCTGCTGCGCGAGTTCCTCGAGCTCGGTCGCCAGCTCCGGCTCTTCGGCGGCTGGTTCCTCGGGCTTCGGCTCGGACTCCTCGGCTTCGGGGGTCTCGGGTTCGGGTTCTGCCTCGATCGCCGCGGCGCCGGCGGCCAGGGTGGCATCCACCTCGGCCCAGATGTCGTCGCTTCCGGCCGGTTGGGGCGCCTCCGCAGAATCGGATTCCTGGGGCACCTGCTCCGGGGACTGCGGTTCCTCGTGCAGGGTCTCTTCGGCCTGCGGTTCTTCGGCCTGCGGTTCCTCGTGCAGGGTCTCTTCGGCCTGCGGTTCCTCGGGCTGAGGTTCCGGGGCTGGGGAATCCTGAGAGGTGGGCTCGTCTGGTTCGGGTTCTGTGCCGGTGGGCTCGGCGCGGGGGACCGACAGGTCTTCCATCAGGGCGGACCAGGTGGGTACCGGTTCGGCGGAGATGGCTACCTGGACCTCGGCGGCGGCGAACACCGGCAGGACTGTCGTCGCGTCCGGACCGGGGTCGGTGGTCGCCTCCGGCACGGGCACGTCCAGGACGTCAACCTCGACGTCGGTCTCGGCCTCGTCGGTCCTGATCGCATCGGGGCCGGCCTCGGCGGTGCCACCGGGAAGGGCCTCGGTGCCACCGGGAAGGGCCTCGGTGGTGCCGGGAAGAGCCTCGGCGGTACCGGGCGAGGTGCCGGCGTCGGGGGTGGCCCGGGGCTCGGTGCTGTCGGGGGGAGTGTCCTTGCGGCCGGAGAGGGCGTCCTGACGGCCGGCCGCCTCCACCAGACGGGTGGCCTCGTGGGAGGACTCCTTCTCGGCGAGGAAGTCGAGGACCGTCTCGTAGTCCAGGATGGCCGTTCTGTTGACGTCCGCGTCCGATGCGGGCGAGGAGCCTGCGGGCAGAGCCAGGACGGTGAGGTACTGGGTGGGATCGGCGATCGTGCCGGTCAGCGCGGGAGGCTTCGGGTCGCTCTTCGCGTCTGAGTCGTCCGGCTCGTCCGGTGCCTTCTCGGCCGGGCGGCCGGATTCTGTCTTCTCGGCCGGGCGGCCGGACTCGCCGAGCGCCTCGGCGTGGGTCGCCGACTCCTCGGACGGTTTCTCCGGCTTGGAGAGTCTCTCCGGCTTGGAGGGCTTCTCCGCAGCGGTGGGCTTGTCGTCGGGGTGTTCGACCTCGCCGAGCGCCTCGGACGGCTTCGCCGGTGTCTCGTTGCCGGGGTTGTCCAGGTCGCGGAGCGCCTCGTAGCGCTTCATCGACGTCTCGTCGTCCCGGGTCAGGTTGAGCTGGGTGACGGCCGGATCCTGGTAGGCCGCTGCGGGCTGGGCGGGATCGGTTCGTGTCGCCCGGCTCCGGGTCAGGGGTGACGGGTGGGTCGGAACCGGCGAGATGGGCGCCACGAGGGTGGTGACGGTGGCGGCGGGATCCTCGGGAACAGCGACGTCCGGTTCGTCGGGGACGGCGACCGCCGGGTCGTCGGGAACGATCGCGGTGTCGGACGGGACGGGAGGAGCCGCGGGAACCGGGCCGGCGGGCGGGGCGGGAGCGGCCGGCGCCGCCGTCGTCGCCGCGGGGCTCGGGGTGGGGGGACCTTCGGGAGCTGACGGAGGCGTACCCGGAAGGAGGGAATGCCGCCCGGTGGGCTCGTCGTCGTCCTCCTCGCCGGCGTGTTCCGCCAGGCCCGCACGCTCCTGAAGGCGCCGCAGCGGCCCCGGCGCCCACCAGGCCGCGTCGCCGAAGAGGGCGAGTACCGCGGGGACCAGCAGCATCCGGACGACCGTGGCGTCCAGGACCAGCGCGATGATCATGCCGACGCCGACGAAGCGCATCGTGGTGACGGTGGAGAGGGCGAACGCGCCGGTGACCACGATCAGGAGCAGCGCCGCCGCGGTGATCACGCGGCCGGTGCTGGCCAGGCCGGCGGTGACGGCCTCGCGGCTGGTGGCGCCCTTGAGCCGGGCCTCGACCATCCGGGAGAGCAGGAACACCTCGTAGTCGGTGGAGAGGCCGAAGACGACGGCGGCCATCAGGACCACGATGCCCGCTTCCAGCGGTGCGGGAGTGACGTCGAGCAGCCCGGCGCCGTGGCCGTCCTGGAAGATCGCGACGAGCAGGCCGAAGGTGGCGGTGAGGCTGAGGCCGCTCATCACCACCGCCTTGATCGGCAGCAGGATCGAGCCGAAGGCCAGGAACATCAGGATCAGGGTGGCGCCGGCCAGCAGGCCGATCATCAGGGGCAGTTTGCCGGCGATGGCCTCCAGGCTGTCGACGTTGCGGGCGGTGGTGCCGCCGACCAGGATCTCGGCGTTCGCGGGTGGGGTGAGGGCGCGCAGGTCCGTGACGACCTGGCGGGAGGCGTCGCTGAACGAGTCGCCGTCGGTGAGCGCGGCGGTCAGCACCACGACGCCCGGGCCCTGACCGGACGGGGTCACCGCGGCGACACCCGGCACGGCACCGGCGGCCTGCGTCAGCGTGGTCACGTCCGGTTCGCTGCCGTCGGCGGTACGCACCACCACCTGCACACCGTCGGCGCTGAACTGCGGGTAGTCGGCCTTGAGCGTCTCGATGGCGATGCGGGACGGGTCGCCGGCCGGCAGGGTACGTTCGTCGACCTCGCCGAAGCGGACGCCGGTGATCGGTAGGGCGAGCAGGACGAGTCCGATCAGGATCGGCGCGGCCACGAGCAGCGGGCGGCGCAGCACGGCCCCGGAGAGGCGTTCCCAGCCGGTGCCGCCGCCGTTGCCGGTGAACGGCAGCCGGACCGGCAGCTTGTCGACGCGCGGGCCGAGGATCGCGAGCAGCGCCGGGAGCAGCGTCAGGGACAGCAGCATCGCCAGGAAGACGGCCGCGAGACCGCCGTAGGCGAGCGACTTGAGGAAGCCCTGCGGGAACAGCAGCAGGCCGGCCAGGGCGGTCATCAGCAGGGTGGCGGAGAAGAGCACGGTACGCCCGGCGGTCGCCACGGTCCGGCGGACCGCCTCCGCGGTGTCGTGCTTGGCCTGCTCCTCACGGAACCGGCCGACCATGAAGAGGCCGTAGTCGATGGCCATGCCCAGGCCGAGCAGGCTGGCCACGTTGACCGCGAACGAGTTGACCTCGTGGGTGAGGGCGACCGCGTGCAGCACCCCGAGGGAGCCGAGGACCGCGGCGCCGCCGACCACGACGGGCAGGGACGCGGCGACCAGCGAACCGAAGATGACCAGCAGCAGCACCAGCACGATCGGCAGCGAGATCATCTCGGCGAAGACCAGGTCGTCGGTGGACCGTGACGTCGAGGCGTGGGCGAGCGGGATGCCGCCGGCCAGTTCGACGCTCGCGCCGGGGACCGTGAAGTCGTCCTCGATCCCGGCGTACGCGGCCAGCTTGTCCGCGTCGTTCTCGCCGACCAGCGTGATCATGGCGACCGCGCTCGACTTGTCCGCGGCGGCGAACGCCGCGGATTTCGTCTCCCAGTACGACACCTTGGCGCTGACCGCGTCGGCGGGCAGTGCCGCGAGCCGTGCGGTGATCCGCTCGGCGAGCGCCGCGTCGTCGATGCCGCCCTGGTCCGGGCGGTAGATGGCGATGACGTCACCGCCCTGCCCACCGGCCGCCGTGGCGGCCACGTCGGCGGCCCGCGACGACTCACTTCCCGGGTCGTTGTAACCGCCCTCGGTGAGCTGCCCGAACACCCCGAAGCCCCAGACACCGGCGCCGAGCACCGCGACCAGCGCGACGATCAGTACCGGCCACCGACGTCGGGTGACTCGTGATCCCCAGCCCGCGAACACCGCAACCTCCCGCAGTCATGCTTCTCCCGCAGGTCAGCTCAGAGTCGCAGCCTGCAGGGCGACACCACCGCAATCCTCGTCGAAGGACTGCCGGGTGATCCATTCGACGGAGATCTTGCCAGGGCGGGTCGCGCTGTAGTGAACCGTGTAGGCCGCGGTCTTCAGCCCCGTGCCCCGATGCTCCCAGGAATCGGTCACCGTCTCACCCCCGGTGGACAGTTTCAGGCGCAGTTCGCCCTCGGCGGCGGCCAGCCCGACGTACAGCCGCAGGATGCTGATGCCGCTGCCGGCCGGGGCGGACAGCGTGAAGCCCTGACCGGCGCCGCAGACCCGGGCGCCGCTGGTCACCCCGGTCGCCGCGGCCAGCGGCTTCCCGCCGGTCCAGCTGAACCTCTCCGGGCTCAGGGTGTGCCGTTCCCGGGCGGTGCCGGGGGTGCCCTCCAGGATGGCGAAGCCGCCGGCGGCGTTGCGGTCCATCGCGTACCGGCCCTGCTCGCCCCAGTGCACCCAGTCGGCGACGCCCTCCTCGGTCAGGTCGACGGCCTCCGGCACCACGGACCGCTCGATGGAGACCGAGTCGATGGAGACGAACGACGGTGCCACCGAGGCGCTGCCGAGCGGGATCGGGATCTGCGGGCCGGGGGTGGCGGCGAGTCCGTCGACCGGCGGCCCGGCCGGCGGTGGCGGGTTCGGCCGGCTGGTGTCGAGGACCACGAGACCGAAGGAGACCACGGCGATGATGCCCACCAGGATCACCGCGCCGGTCGCGGCGTGATCACGCCAGGGGCGCCGTCCGCCGTCCATCGGCACTGCCTGCACCTCGTGCCGGGTACGGCGGCGGGCGGCGCGGCCGGTGGGCGGGCGATCAGGCACGGACGCCTCCAGGATCGGACGGGGAAGGGCCGTAAACGATCTCATCCTGCCGGTCCGGTGGTGAAGAGAGGGATGTTCCCCGCCACATCGGTGGCGATGACTAGTACGGTGTCCGGGCTGTTGCTTTCCGTCCGTTCCGAGCCCAAGGGGACCGCGATGCCCGACAAGAACGCCTCGACGAACACGCGCCGGGGTCCGGCGCTGGCGGGTCTCGCCGCCGCGGTCCTGATCCTCGTGGTGGCGGTCGTCGTCTTCGTCATGGTGCGGTCCGGTGATGACAAGGGCGCGACCGCAGCCCCGGAGAGCACCGCCGCCACCCTGTCGCCCGAACTCCAGAAGGAGCCCGAGGTCACCAAGGGTGACGGGGCGCCGCTCACCGCGCTGGGCATCACGGAGATCGTCGCGGGGGCGGGCCCGGTCGTGCAGAGCGGGCAGACCGTGACGTTCAACTACAAGCTGGTGTCGTACACGTCCGGCGAGATGATGGACTCGTCGTGGAGCCGGGGCGAGCCGTTCACCAGCCAGATCGGCGTCGGCTCGCTGATCAAGGGCTGGGACCAGGGCATTCCCGGGCAGAAGGTGGGCAGCCGGATCCAGATGGACGTGCCGGCCGATCTCGCCTACGGCCCGGAGCGCGGCGACCTGCGGTTCGTCGTCGACATCCTGGACGCCAAATAGCTACAGGTCGGTGACGACCACGTCGAGCTGGCGGGGCCTGGTGGCCGGTCCGGGGCGTTCCTCGACCGTGAACTTCAGGTCCCGCAGCGCGGTGACCAGCTCGTCGACGCCGGTCGCGGTGACGCGTTCGGTAGCGAGGGCCCGCACCAGACGGCCCTTGGTGGCCTTGTTGAAGTGGCTCACCACCGACCGTTTCGGCACGCCGTCGACCACCCGCTCGTGCAGCACCCGCAGGGCGGCGGCGTCCGGCCCCGGCGTCCAGACCGCCGCGTAGGCGCCGGACCGCAGGTCGAGCACGGTCCGCCCCTCGGTGGCATTCTTCAGAGCCACGGTCAGATTCTTCTTCCAGTACGCGGTGAGCCCGCCGACCGGAGCGGGCAGCGTCACGCCGATCGCGCACCGGTACGCCGGGATCCGGTCACCGAGCCCGACCACGCCCCACAGGCCGGAGAAGACGAGGGCGGTCCGGTCCAGCCACTCCCGTTCCGGCGGCGCCAGGGTGTCCGCACCCAGCGCGTCGTACAGCACCCCGGTGTAGATCTCCGCCGCCGGGGCGGCCGGTGCCGTCAGCAGTCCCGCGTTGCGGGCGATCTCCCCGCGCTGCCCCTCGCTCAACCCGAGCACCCTCAGCGAGTCGGTGATCGACCGTTCGCTGCTGCGCCCGCAGAGGGCGACCAGACGCTGGAGCACCCGGGTGCGGGCGGCGGCGAGTTCGGGCAGCCGGAGCCCGGCCGGGTCGGCGGGGTCGCCGGACACGGCCGGGGTCTTGCCCTCGGACGGGGGAAGCAGGATCAGCACGCGGGCGACATTAGCCCGCGTGGCCGTCCTGACGATCGGCGAGGGCGTCCGCCACGCTGGGGTAGATCCCGAGACGCTGGGTCAGGCCCACCGTGTCGAGCAGGCGTTCCAGGAACTCGCCGGGCCCGGCGATCCGCAGCCAGCCGCCGGCCCACTTGGCCCGGTTGTGGCCGATCACGAACGTGCTGAGCCCGATCGAGTCGCAGAAGTCGACGCCGGCGAGGTCGACGACCACCCGTGGCTCGGGCCGGGCCAGGGCTTCCTCGATCCGGTCGGCCAGCAGCGGCGCGGTGTCCAGGTCGAGGTTGCCCTGCACGGTCAGGACCACGGCGGGTGATCCGGGGTTATCAGCAATCGAAACATTCAACATGGGGGACCTCCTTGAGTCCCCTCTCTGCCCAAAAAGTGACTGGCTGTCACATCACTTGCCCGGCGGGACGGTCACGGTGGTCTTCACGGTGGCCCGGTTCAGGTCGTCGACCCGGATGGTGAAGGCCAGCTCGTACGTGCCGGGCAGCGGGAACGTGATCGAACCGAGGGCCTGGTGCGCCGGGCTGTCCAACGGGGCGATCTCCTGTTCGACCGCCTCCAGGTCGAGGTTCTCGTCGAGCAGACGGGCGGTCAGCTCCCATTCGGCGGCCCGCAGCGGGGCGCCGGACGGCGCGTACAGGAAGGCGTGCACCGTGTTGTACTCGCCGAGCTCGACCGGGTAGAGGTCGAACTGCAGCGCGTAGATCGAGCTGTCCAGCGTCTCGGCAGCGCCCTTGCCGGTGATCGCGCCGTCCTTGACGCCCGCGGTGCGGCCCGGGTCGACCTGCACCAGCACGGCGCTGAGCGCCAGGATCACGACCGTCGCGACGACCTCGACGCCCACGGTACGCGCCAGCCCGGTCCCGTGCCGCGCGGTGAGCACGAGCTTGCGGGCCAGGGCGGCGAACCCGAGGACCACGGCGAGCAGGCCCAGTTTGGCGAGCAGGAGCCGGCCGTAGCCGGTGTTCCAGAGGGCCGCGACCGAGCCGAGCTGGACGGCCGACTGGATGCCGCCGGCGATGGCCAGCCAGAGCACCGACATGGCCGCCCAACGTGACCAGACCGGCAGGATCCGGCCGAGGACCCGCCGGTGCACGCCGCGCAGCAGGAACCCGATCAGGGTGACCAGCCCGCCGATCCACACCGCCATGGCGGCCATGTGCACGGCACCGACGGTGACGGTGAGCCAGGGCATCGGGGCGGCGACGGCGTGGCCGGTGAGCGGCCAGGTGGTCAGCCCGGCGGCGCCGAGCGCGAGGACGAGGACGGCGCGTGCCCGCGACCGGTCCGGGCGCCGGGCGGCGAGTGTGGTGGCCGGGGGAGCGGTGAGGGTCAGCACGGCCCCGTCGGCGGGCGGGTCGGTGGAGACCAGGGTGACCGGGCGGGCCGGTGCGGTGGTGGCCGCCGCGGGGCGCAGCAGCGGCGGCACGAGCAGGGCGATCAGGGCGAGGACCGCCAGCCGGGCCATCAGGATCCAGCCGAACTGGCTGTTCAGCACCTCGGCGATCTCCGGAATGCTGACCTGCCAGGCCGCGGATCCGCTGCCCTGCGGTGCCTGGAGCAGCAGGGCGCCGACGGTGGCGACGGCGGTCAGCGCCACGCCGGCCCGCACGAGCCGCAGCGCCCCGCGACGGGAGCGCCGGGGCGGCCACAGCAGGGCCAGGAACAGGGCGGGGCCGGCGATCAGCGTGACTCCGGCGTACCCGGTGAAACGCAGGGTGGGGACCGCGGCCGCGACCGACCAGTGGGGTCCGGTGCTGGTGGCGGCCTCCGGACGGGCCGAGGGCGCACCGACCGAGAAGGTGATCGCGCCGCCGATCGGGTGGCTGTCGGCGGAGATCACCCGGAAGCTGATCAGGTACGTGCCGAGCGGCCGGTCCGGTTTGCGGACCGGGATGGTCAGCACCGCGCCGTCGATCGTCGGGGTGCCGTTGATGCGCTCGCCGTCCGGGGCGATCACCTGGATCCGCCCGGCGACCGGCGCCACCGGCTCGCTGAACGTGACGGTCACCACCGACGGTGAGGTGCTGATCACGCTGCCCGGTGCGGGGTCCGACCCGACCGGGGTGGCGTGCGCGGACGCCGGGGCGGCGGGGGCGAGCAGCGCGCCGAACAGGATGAGCAGGAACAGCAGTACGCGCGGCCTCGTCACACCGGGTAGTTCGGATGCCACCCGAGAAAGGTTCAAGCGCGCTGGATACGATTCGGGGCAGGTCCACGCTCTCCAGGAGGCCGCCTTGTCAGTCCATCCCCGCGCCGGCCGGCCGGCCGAGGCCGCCGACCTGATCGATGTTCCCCAGGTCATCTCGCGTTACTACACGGAGCACCCGGACCCGTCGCAGGCGGGGCAGCGGGTCGCGTTCGGCACCTCCGGGCACCGTGGGTCCAGCCTGCGGTCCGCCTTCAACGAGGATCACATCGCCGCGACCAGCCAGGCGATCGTGGAGTACCGCCGGGAGCAGGGCACCACCGGCCCGCTGTTCCTGGGCCGCGACACCCACGCCCTCAGTGAACCCGCGATGATCACCGCGCTCGAGGTGTTCGCGGCGAACGACGTGACCACGCTGATCGACAGCCGGGACGGCTACACGCCGACGCCCGCCCTGTCGCACGCGATCCTCACCTACAACCGGACGTCCCCGGTCAAGGCGGACGGCGTGGTGGTCACCCCGTCGCACAATCCGCCGGACGACGGCGGCTTCAAGTACAACCCGCCGAACGGCGGGCCGGCCGACACCGACGCCACCAAGTGGATCCAGGACCGGGCCAACGAGCTGATCGCCGGCGGCCTCAAGGACGTGCGGCGGATCAGTGCGGCCCGGGCCCGGCAGTCGGCCACCGTCTCCGGCTACGACTTCCTGGCCGCGTACGTGGACGACCTGCCCTCGGTGATCGACGTGGACGCGATCCGCAAGGCGGGGGTGCGCATCGGCGCCGACCCGCTCGGCGGGGCGAGCGTGGCGTACTGGGGGGAGATCGCCGACCGGCACGGCCTGCACCTGACCGTGGTCAACCCGGCCGTCGACCCGCGGTTCGGCTTCATGACCCTGGACTGGGACGGCAAGATCCGGATGGACTGCTCGTCGCCGTACGCGATGGCGTCCCTGATCGAGCAGAAGGACCGGTTCCAGATCGCCACCGGCAACGACGCCGACGCCGACCGGCACGGCATCGTCACCCCGGACGGCGGGCTGATGAACCCGAACCACTACCTCGCGGTGGCGATCGACTACCTGTTCCGGACCCGTACCGGCTGGCCGGCGGGCGCCGGGATCGGCAAGACGCTGGTCTCCTCCTCGATGATCGACCGGGTGGCCGCTCAGCTCGGCCGCCGCCTCGACGAGGTGCCGGTCGGCTTCAAGTGGTTCGTGCCCGGCCTGATCGACGCGTCGATCGGCTTCGGCGGCGAGGAGAGCGCCGGGGCGTCGTTCCTGCGCCGCGACGGCAGCGTGTGGAGCACCGACAAGGACGGGCTGCTGCTCGACCTGCTCGCCGCGGAGATCATCGCCACCACCGGCAAGACGCCCAGTGAGCACTACCGGTCGCTGACCGGGCAGTTCGGCGAGCCGGCCTACGCCCGGATCGACGCGCCGGCCACCCGGGAGCAGAAGGCGATCCTCGGCAGGCTGTCCCCCGAGCAGGTCACCGCGAAGGAACTGGCCGGCGAGCCGATCACCGGCGTGCTGACCAGCGCGCCGGGCAACGGCGCGGCGATCGGCGGCCTCAAGGTGGTCACCGCCTCCGGCTGGTTCGCCGCCCGGCCGTCCGGCACCGAGGACGTCTACAAGATCTACGCCGAGTCGTTCCAGGGCCCGGACCACCTGGCCCGGATCCAGGACGAGGCCCGCGGGGTCGTCTCGGCAGCCCTCGGGGGCTGACCGGGGCGTCACTCAGGTTCCGGATGCGCCCGCCGACAGGTATGCCATGAGCACGCCCCGGTCCGGCCCCGGCGGACTCACCGCCGTGGTGGTCTCCCTCGCGGCCATCGCCGGGGCGGTGGTGTGGCTGGTCGTCCGGGACCCGGCCGACGTGACGCACGGCTATCTCGCCGCGCCGGTGGCGATGACGGCGGGTGTGGTCGCGGTGTTCCGGCTCGCGGCCCGGCCCGGTCTGCCGCGGCCGGCCCGGGCGTTCTGGCGGATGCTGCTGGCGTCCGGGTTCAGTCTGCTGGCCGCGTCGGTCGTCTCGCTGGCCCAGGCCAACAACGACACCGGCCTGTCGCCGTGGGTCGGGCTGCCGCTGCTGCTCGGCCTGCTCCTGCTGATGATCGCGTTCCTGCGGCTGCCGGTGGCGCGCCGGACCGCGGCCGGCTGGCTGCGGGCACTGCTCGACGGCGCGACCGTCGCCGTCGCCAGCGGGCTGATCTTCTGGTACCTGGTGCTCGACCTGGCCCCGGAGGGCTCCTCGCTGGTCAAACGGGTGGCCGCCGGCGTGCTCGGGGTGGGCGGCGTGCTGCTGCTCGTGGTGATCGGCAAATCGGCGGCCCGCCCGGCAAGCCTGATCTCGCCGGGCGCGCTGCGGGTCCTCACCATCGCGCCGCTCTCCGCGGTCGTCGGCACGGTCCTGCTGATCGCCGGCAACGACACCAGCCGCCTGGCCTTCTCGGTGCTGGCCATATCCCTGGTCGGCGTGGCCCTGGCGATCGCCGCCCACGTGCAGTCCCGGGTGCCGGCCGCGCCCGCCGGAGACGACGAGCCGCTCTCCGGGCGGTCACTGTTCAACCTGCTGCCGGTCGTGGCGGTGGTCGCCACCGCGGCCATGGTGATCAGCGTCAGCGCGCAGGAGATGACCGCCCGCCAGCGTACGGTGATCATCGGCGCGGTGCTGATCGCCGGGTTCGTGGTCGCCCGCCAGCTGCTGTCGCTGCGGGAGAACACGGTGGCCCTGCGCGGCATCCGCCGCCAGCAGGAGGAACTCGAACGGCTCGCCCTCGTCGACCCGCTGTCCGGCCTGCGCAACCGCACCGGTTACAGCATGGCGCTCGCCCAGCGACTGGACCACGGACTGCCCGCCGCCACGGTCCTGATCGACGTCGACGACTTCAAGATGATCAACGACACGCTCGGGCCGGCCGCCGGCGACCAGCTGCTGCGGCGGATCGCCGAACGCCTGCGGGACCGCTGCGCGGACAGCGAACTCCCGGCCCGGCTGGGCGGCGACGAGTTCGCGGTCCTGCTGCCCCTGGACGAACCGGCCGCCGCCGAACACTCCACCGCTCGGCTGCTGCAGACCCTCGCCGAGCCGCTGCGCGTCGGCGACCAGCAACTGCTGCTGCACGCCAGCGCCGGCATCGCCATCGCGGTGCCCGGCGAGACCGCCGACGAGGTGCTGCGCAACGCCGACATCGCGATGTACGCGGCCAAGGAAGCCGGCAAGGCGTCCGCGGTCCTCTTCGAACCGCGGATGCGCCAGGACATGGTCGGCCACGCCCGGGTCGCCGGCGAACTGCGCGACGGCATCCTGCGCGGCGAACTGCGGTTGCTCTACCAGCCGGTGTACGACCTGGTCACCGGAGCCGTCAGCGGCGCCGAGGCGCTGGTCCGCTGGCAGCACCCGCACCGCGGATTCGTGTCGCCCGCCGAATTCATCCCGGTCGCCGAGAAGTCCGGCCTGATCGTGCCACTGGGCTCCTGGGTGCTGCGCGAAGCCTGCTCCCAGCTGCACCGGTGGCGCGGCGAACTCGGCGACGCGGCCATCGAGGCGGTCAACGTGAACGTGGCCGTCCGCCAGCTGCGCCAGGCCGGGTTCGTCGACGAGGTGGCCGCGGTCCTCAGCGAACACGATTTGCAGCCGGTCAACCTGATCCTCGAGGTCACCGAGTCGTCGGTGGCCGACGGCTGGCAGGTCTCCGAAACCCTGGAAGCCCTGCACCGGATGGGCGTACGCCTGGCCCTCGACGACTTCGGCACCGGCCAGTCGTCGCTGAGCCTGCTGCGCGCCTTCCCGGTCGACGTCCTCAAACTGGACAAGTCGTTCGTCGACGGCATCGCCTCCGGCGCCGACCGGGGCCGGCTCGCGGTCGCCGCCGCCGTCGCCCAGCTCGCCGAACACCTGAAACTCAAAGCCGTCGCCGAAGGCATCGAGAGCCGCGACCAGATGGACCGGCTCCGCGAAATGGGATACCGGTACGGTCAGGGCTATTTCATGGCGAAACCCCTGCCCGCCGCCGAATGCGGCGCCCTGATGACCGCAATTCCGGTGGACCTCAAGGCGGGGTGAGGCCTTACCTTCGGTGGCATGCCCGCCATCCACGGACACCTGAAGACCTTCTACCAGCTGCTGGCCAACACGCTGCTGGTGTCGGTGATGAACTACACCGTCTGGTTCGCCGTCACCTTCTGGGTATATCTGGAGACCCGGTCGGTGTTCGCCACCGGCATGATCTCCGGCATCTTCCTGGTGCTCACCGCGCTCACCGGCATCTGGTTCGGCAGCCTCGTCGACGGCCACCGCAAGAAGACCGCCCTGCAGATCTCCGCGGCCGCCTCGCTGACCCTGTACGCGGTCGCCTTCGCCGTCTACCTGGCCACCCCGGACTTCTCCGACCCGGCGAGCGCCCGGCTGTGGCTGTTCGTCCTGCTGCTGATGTTCGGCGTGATCGCCGGCAACATCCGCGGCATCGCCCTGCCCACCCTGGTCACCCTGCTCATCGAGGAGGGCGGACGGGACCGGGCCAACGGGCTGGTCGGCACCGTCTCGGGCGGCAGCATGCTGGTCACCTCGGTGATCAGCGGGGTGCTGGTGGCGTTCGACGGGATGCGGTCCGTGCTGCTCCTGACCATCGTGGTGCTGATCATCGCCCTGGCCCACCTGGCCTTCGTGCCCATCCCGGAACGTGTCGCTCCCGTCGGCGGTTCCGCGACCGGCGGCGTGGACCTGCGCGGCACCCTGCGGATCATCGCGGGCGTACCGGGACTGTTCGCGCTGATCCTGTTCACCACGTTCAACAACTTCCTCGGCGGTGTGTTCATGGCGCTCGCCGACGCGTACGGGCTGTCCCTGGTGTCGGTGCAGACGTGGGGGCTGCTCTGGGGCGTCCTGAGCACCGGATTCATCGTGGGCGGCCTGATGGTGGCCCGGACCGGGCTGAGCCGCCGGCCGGTGCGCCTGCTCCTGCTGGTCAACATCGCCCTGTGGACCGTGATCGTGGTGTTCCCGCTGTGGGCGTCGATCATCCCGCTGGCGATCGGCTTCTACGCCTACATGGTGCTGGTGCCGTACGCGGAAGCGGCCGAACAGACGATCCTGCAACAGGCGGTGCCGTACGAGCGGCAGGGCCGGGTGTTCGGGCTGGCCCAGAGCGCCGAACAGGCGGCGTCACCGCTGACGGCCTTCCTGATCTCGCCGATCGCGCAGTTCGTGTTCATCCCGTTCATGAGTACGGGCGGGGCGGGCGCGGACCTGATCGGATCGTGGTTCGGGACCGGGCCGGCCCGCGGGCTGGCGCTGGTGTTCGTGCTGACCGGGATCATCGGGGTGATCGCTACGACCCTGGCGATGCTCAGCCGGCCCTACCGTCGTCTCAACGCCGGGATCGCCCGTCCCCGTGCCGCCGAACCTGATGAGGACGGCAGCGGTGAGGCCGGCCCGGATGGGGACGGTCGCGGCCTTGCCGGGCCGGATGGGGACGGTCCCGGCCTTGCCGGGCCGGATGGGGACGGTCGCGGTGAGGCTGGACCGGGTGAGGACGATCGTCGTGTGACGGGGGCGGGTGGCGTCGGTGACGGGATCATCCGGACCGGGGTTGCCGGGCCGGATTGAAAGAACGACTCGGGTATTCCGGGCCGGATCGGACTGCGGTTCGGGGTTGCCGGGCCGGATCGGACTGCGGTTCGGGGTTGCCGGGCCGGATCGGACTGCGGTCCGAGGTTGCCGGGCCGGGCCGGACTGCGGTCCGAGGCTGCCGAGCCGGATCGGAGAGCGGCTCGGCAACCCCGGACCGGTGGGTGGCCCGGACAGTCAGCGGGTGGCGTGCCCGGTGGGCGGCCTCAGTAGAGGGAACGCCCGGTGCGGCGGCGACGGGTCGGGCGGGGAACGGGGCGGCGCTGACGGCAGCGTCGCCCGCGGCCCCGGGCCGTCAGCGAGACCGCCCACATCGGGACGGCCGACTCCGGGCGGCCGGCCCGGCGCCGGTCGCGGCGGTTGAGTGCGGTGCTCAGGGTGATGATCACAGAGGGGTGCCGTTCTGCTGCGACGTTCGCGTGCGGAGACGCGGCTCCGCGGGAATGTCCGCCCACGACGGTGTGGCGAGGGGCGTGGCCGTCCGTCCTGGGCGGCACGCCGCGCCCGCCCCGGTCGTGCGGGACTGCCGGTGCGCGGTGAACTGTCTCAGCGGTGATACAACGGCCGGCCTCTCTCGTCGGCGCCCGGACCACATGTCACAGGCGATGCGACAGCGACGCTAGCAGCGCCCCCGCCCGCCCTCCACCGATTATCGCCGCGCTGCCGGATCCGCTGCTCGGACGTGTTCCCGCCCGTCCCGGACCTGCCCGGACCTGCCCGGACCCGCCCGTCCCGGCTCGGTCCAGACCTGCCCGCCCCCGCCCGGAAAAGGCGAACGCCCCGGCCGATGGCCCGGCCGGGGCGTTCGTTCCGCGCTGTATCGAAGTTCCGCGCCTTTTAGCGAAAGGGAGAGTAGCGGACGTCGGGACTCGCGGAAGTCAGACGTTACTCATGCCGGGGATCAGGCGTCCACCTCGGGGCGCCCCTCGGCCGCCCACAGGGTGTGGAACGAGCCCGGCTTGTCCACCCGGTGGTAGGTGTGCGCACCGAAGAAGTCCCGCTGGCCCTGGATCAGGGCGGCCGGCAGGCGCTCGGCCCGCAGACCGTCGTAGTACGCCAGCGCGGACGCGAAGCCCGGCGCCGGGATGCCCTGCTGGGCGGCCGTGACGACGACCTTGCGCCAGGCGTCCTGGGCACCGCTGACGGCGTCCAGGAAGTACTGGTCCACGAGCAGTGTCGGCAGGGTGGGCTGCTTGTCGTACGCCTGCTTGATGAAGTCCAGGAACTTGGCCCGGATGATGCAGCCGTCCCGCCAGATCTTGGCCATCGCGCCGGGGTCGATCTCCCAGCCGTACTCCTTGCTGGCCGCCTGGATCTGCTGGAAGCCCTGCGCGTACGCGACGATCTTCGACGCGAACAGCGCCTGCTCGACGTCGGCGACCAGGTCACCGGCGTGCTGGCCGAGGTTCGCGGACGGGCCGGGCAGGCCCGCCTCGGCGGCGGCCTTGCGCTCGTCCTCGCCGCCGGACAGCGCGCGGGCGAACACCGACTCGGCGATGCCGGAGACGGGCACACCCAGGTCGAGGGCGGCCTGCACGGTCCAGCGGCCGGTGCCCTTCTGCTCGGCGGCGTCGGCCACGATGTCCACGAACGGCTTGCCGGTGGCGGCGTCGGTCTGCTTGAGGACCTCGGCGGTGATCTCGATCAGGTACGAGCCGAGACGGCCCTCGTTCCAGCCCTTGAAGATCTCGGCGATGTCCGACGGGGAGTGCCCGCCGACCCGGCGCAGCAGGTCGTACGCCTCGGCGATGAGCTGCATGTCGGCGTACTCGATGCCGTTGTGCACCATCTTGACGAAGTGGCCGGCGCCGTCCGGGCCGACGTGCACGCAGCACGGCTCGCCGTCGACCTTCGCCGCGATGTCCTCGAGCAGCGGGCCCAGGGCGTCGTAGCTCTCCTTCGGGCCGCCCGGCATGATGCTCGGCCCGTGCAGCGCGCCCTCCTCGCCGCCGGAGACGCCGGCGCCCACGAAGTGCAGGCCCTTCGCCTTCAGGGCCGCCTCACGGCGACGGGTGTCCGCGAAATGCGCGTTGCCGGCGTCGATCAGCATGTCGCCCTCCTCCAGGAGGGGGGCGAACTCGTCGATGACCGCGTCGGTGGCCGGCCCGGCCTTCACCATGATCACCACACGGCGGGGGCGTTCCAGGCTCGCCACGAAATCCTCGGCGGTCTCGGCCGGCAGGAAGGCGCCCTCGTGGCCGAACTCCTCGACGAGCTCCTTGGTGCGGCCGTAGGACCGGTTGTGCAACGCCACGGTGTGCCCGTGCCGGGCGAAGTTGCGAGCCAGGTTGCGGCCCATCACCGCCAGGCCGGTGACACCGATCTGCGCCTTCTGCGACATCGTCATGCGTCCTTCCTCGTTACCCGCCCGTTACGGGCCCCGCGGTCATTCTTACGGGACGCGGGGCCCGACGGTTCGATCACGTCCACGTGTTGAACTCACTCAGGTGTGACGCCCGCCCGCCGATGGCTTGCGGCGTGATCCGTATCCGGGGTGTGCCGGCCGTCGTCGGGGCCGGCGTCGTGCTCACCGCTGCCATGCTGGTCACCCCCGCCACCGGTCGCCGCGTCCTGTTCGTGCTGGTCACACTCTGCGCGCTTCTTCCCGTACTGGGAATCCTGCCACGCCTGCCGCGTGGGCAGCGTCTGCCGTGGGTCCTTCTCGGCGTGGCACTGGGCCTGGTGCTCGCCAACAATCTGACCGTGCTGATCGGCGGGGACGCGGCGGTGCCGCTCGCCGACCTGCTGGTCAGCGTGGGCAACGCGCACATGCTGGCCGCCGCGGTACTGCTGGTGCTGCGCCGGGGCCGCAGCGACATCGGCGGGGTGCTCGACGTCACGCTGGTCTCGCTCGGCGCGGGCGGGCTGCTGTGGACCACGGTGCTGCTGCCCCGGCTGCGCGACTTCGCGGTGCCGGTCGACCAGCAGATCGTCCTGCTCGCCACGGTGCTGCTGCTGTTCGGGGTGCTCGGTGCGATGACCCGGCTGTGGCTGGCCGACGGACGGGCGCCGGTGCTCAAGTACTTCGCCGCGGCGGTCGCGGGCCTGCTCGCCGCCGACATCGCGATGATCACCGCGACCGGGGCGACGGCCAGTCAGGCCGCCGCCTGGTACGACGCGATCTACGTACCCTCGTATGTCTTCCTGGGTCTTGCGGTCCTGGATCCGTCGGCGTCGAGTCTGGCCCGGCCCGGGCACGCCCCGCAGGACACCCTCTCCACCGGCCGGTTGCTGTTCCTCGGCGGGGCCCTCGGGCTGGCGCCGTGCGTGGCCGGGATCCGTGAGATCGCCGGCCTGCAGGGTGACGGTGTGCTGCTCGCCCTGCAGAGCCTGCTCGTGGTGCCGCTGGTGATGCTGCGCATCGGCTGGCTGGGCCGGCAGCGGGAGCGTGCCGAACGGCGGCTGCGGCACCAGGCCACCCACGACCTGCTCACCGGCCTGCCCAACCGGGCCGAGTTGTGGTCCCGGCTGGACGCCGCCCTGGACGCCGAGCGCCGGGCCGGCCGGCCCGGCGTGGTGCTGCTGTTCTGCGACCTCAACGGGTTCAAGGCGGTCAACGACCGGCTCGGCCATCTGGCCGGCGACCGGCTGCTGACCGAGGTGGCCGCCCGGATCCGGGCCGGGCTGCGGGCCGGGGACACCCTGGCGCGGTACGGCGGTGACGAGTTCGTGCTGCTCTGCGAGGAGCCGGGCGCCCAGGAGGAGGCCGCCGACCGGCTGGCCGGCCACGTCCACGACGCCCTCGGCGTGCCGGTGACGTTGTCCGGTGAACAGGTGACGGTCAGCGCCAGCGTCGGTGTGGTCCTCTCGGCCGGCGGGGCCGGTGCCGACGAGCTGATCCGGCGTGCCGACGAGCGGATGTACGCGCACAAGGCCGCCCGGAGCGCCTGATATCGACGCGTTTCCGCACGGCACGCCGGGGCCGGGGGTGCACGTCGCGGAGATCCGTGCGGCGGTACGCTTCTCGCCATGCCGATCCGCCATCCGATGACCGGATCATGCTGACATGAGACGCGGCGAGATCTGGACGATCGGTGACCGATCCGATCTGCGTTACCGGGTCCTGGTGCTCTCCGCGGACACCTACAACGAGCGGGGCAACGCCGCGCCGTTCTGCGCGCCCATCGTCCGGCAGCGTGGTGTCACCGAGCTTCCCCCGTTCGCGGTCGCCCTCACCGAGCAGGACCCGATCACCGGGGTCGTCGTGGTCAACCGGATGCGCCGCCTGCCCGCCGCCACCGGTGCCGAACGCATCGGCATGGTCACCGGTGCCAGCATGGCCCGCCTCACCGAGGCGATGCGCGACCTCTTCGAGATGTGACCATCCGGCCGCCGACGGTCCGGATCCCCCGTTCGGCCCGCCACCGCTGGCGATCATGCGACGCCCGACCGGGTGACCACCGGCGGCGTCCCCGCAGGCCACGGCCGTGGCCGGATGATCGGGGGATGCGACGCCCCGTCGTACTGGCGTAAGCAGGAAGCTGGGAGACGGGGGAGGTCGCCGGTGGGAGGTCAGGTGTACGCGCAGGCAACGAGCGAGCTCTGGTCGACGGCCGGCAGCGAACCGGGCCGGATCGTGGTGGCCCGGGCCGTCGGACTGCTCGCCGGGCGGGCCCGGTGCCGCCTCGCCGACGCCCACCGGCACCTGATGCGGATGGCGTCCGCCCAGCACCGCGACGTGGGTGAGGTCGCCGGCCGGGTGATCCGGCTGCTGGACAGCGCCGGAGCCGTCGACGACCGGCCCGGCCCGGAGACCGTGCAGCGCCTGGTCGCCGTCGCCCTCGCCGGACCGGGCACGGCCGTCCCGGAGCCCGCCCCGGCCACCGGCCCCACCCCGTGGCTGTCCATCGTGCAGGGTGTGCTCGACGCGCTGCCCGGCATGGCCGGATATCTCACCCCGGTCCGCGGCCCCGACGGCACCGGCCTGACCGACCTGGTGTGGGCGGCCGTCAGCCCCGACGCGATCAGCCCGGACGGCCGGTGCGGTGCCGAACTGCTCGGCCTGCCGGTCAGCCGGCACTACCCGGACGTGCTGACCGCCGACCGCTGGCAGACCTACCAGCGGGTGCTGGAGACCGGCGAACCCGCCGACATCGGTCCGCTGCACCTCGGCGATGCCGAGTTCACCGTCCGGGCCCGCGCGCTCGGCCCCGGCCTGTTGCTCAGCTGGGACCGCCGCGACGCCACCGACCGGTCCCGGGTGGAACGCCTGGCCAACCTCGGCTGGGGCGAGTGGAACCTGGTCAGCGGCGAGATCTCCTGGTCCCCGCAGATGTACCGGATCTACGACCGGGACCCGGGTCTCGGCCCGCTCAGCCTCGACGACGGGCACGCCCTCACCGTGGTCGAGGACCGCCCCCAACTGCTGTCCGCGCTGGAGTTCCTGCACCGCGGCCGGCGCGCCGACGTCGTCACCCGGATCCGCTCCGGCGACCGGGTCAAGCATCTGCGCATCGTCTGCGAGGCGGTCCGCGACGGCGAGGGCCGGACCCTGCGGCTGTACGGGATCATCCAGGACGTCACCGAACAGCAGGCGGGAGCGGAACGTCTCGCCGAGGTGGAACGTGACCTGGCCGCCGAACACGAACTGGCCGCCCGCCTCCAGCGCATCATCCTGCCGGTGCCGACCGAGGCGATCGACCTGCCCGGTCTCAGTGCGGCCGTCCGCTACCTGCCGGCCGGTGACGACACCGCGCTGGGCGGCGACTGGTACCAGGCGATCCCGCTGCCGGACGACTCGGTGCTGCTGGCCGTCGGCGACGTCGCCGGCCACGGCACCCAGGCGGCCACCACGATGGCCCAGCTGCGGCACGCCCTGCGCGCGCTGGCCGTGGTCACCAGCGATCCGGGCGCGCTGCTCGGGCACCTCAACCGGCTGACCTGCGACCTGGAACGCGACAACCCGGAACTCGCCGCGACCGCGGTGATCGCCCGCTTCGACCCGATCCGGGGGGAGCTGACCTGGGCGCAGGCCGGCCACCCGCCGCCGCTGGTGAGCCGGTCCGGGCGGACCGCGCCGCTGCACCGCCCGCCGGGGCCGATGCTCGGGGTGCTGGACGACGCGGCGTACACGAGCGCGGTCACCCCGTTCGGTGGCGACGACGTGCTGCTGCTGTACACCGACGGGCTGGTGGAGAGCCGCCGGTGGGGCTGGGACGCCGGCCTCGACTCGGTGATCACCATGATGGACGCGGCGGGGTCCGCGCCGGAGCAGCCGCTGACCGATCTGCTGGGCCGTCTGCGCCGCGCCAATCCCGACGACGACGCGTGCATCCTGGCGGTCCGGCCGTCGATGGCGGACGCGAGGCTGGCCGGGCTGACCCCGTGTCCCAGTGCGGCGTCCTTCCGCTGATCCGTCCACTGTGCTCGCGGGGTGGTCGCCGGGCGGATCGGCGTGCCCCCGGATCCGCCGGTGCCCGGTACGCCCGCCGGACGGTGACGGCGTGGGGAGTGCGGGTGCAGCGGGGCCCGGCAGCGCCGGACGGCCGGGACGGACCGCCCGGATCGCCGTCGCCCTCACCCGGGACGCGTCGTCTCGTACCCCATGGGGAGAAGGGGAAAGACGGCCGGAGGGACCCGGGGGAGTAGGGTGACGCGGTGATCATGGTGGGAAATGTGCTGGTGGCGCTGGTTGCGCTGATCCACGTCTACATCCTCGTGCTGGAGATGTTCCTGTGGACCAAGCCGCGCGGTTACCGGGCGTTCGGTCTGACGCCGGAGTTCGCGCAGCAGACCAAGGTGCTGGGCGCGAACCAGGGGCTGTACAACGGGTTCCTCGCGGCCGGGTTGTTCGGGGGGCTGATCGTGGGCGGGGACACCGGGACCGCCGCGAAGATCTTCTTCCTGGTGTGTGTGGCGATTGCCGGGCTCTACGGGGCGGCTACCGCGAGTAAGCGGATCCTGTTCGTGCAGACCGTTCCGGCGGTGCTGGCTTTGATTTTCGTGCTGCTGGGCTGAGATCATCAGTCGGTGACTCCCTCGGTTTCCTGCGTGTTCGTGTGTCATGACGGTGCGGGGCGGATCCTGCTGGCGCGGCGGTCGAAGCAGGCCAGGGACGAGCCGGGCGTCTGGGACTGCGGTGCGGGGGCGCTGGAGTTCGGGGAGTCGTTCGAGGCGGCGGTGACCCGGGAGGTCACCGAGGAGTACGCGACCGCGCCCCTGGAGATCGTCCAGTTGGGTGTGCGGAACGTGGTGCGGGCCGAGCCGGCGTCACACTGGGTGGCGATCGTGTTCGCGGTGCGGGTGGATCCGGCGGCGGCGCGGATCGGGGAGCCGCACAAGTTCGACGAGTTGGGCTGGTTCGGTGCGGGGGAGTTGCCGGCGCCGTTGCATTCGCAGCTGGCGGCGACGCTGGCGCTGGCCGGGGCGGTGACCGGGAAGTGACACCGGTCCTGCTGGACGGCGGTGACAAGCGGTGTGTGCTGCTGTTGATCGAGCTGCGGAAGCTGATCGCCACGCTGGAGCCCGAAGCGGTGGTTCACCTGCGTGCGACGGATCCGGCCGCGCCCCTCGACCTGCCGGCCTGGTGCCACTTGACCGGCCACGAGTACCTTGGCGTCATTTTTCAGGATATCTATGGTGTACGCGTGAAAAAAGCCGCAGTGGAGACCGACCCACGGCAACCGTGGCGCGCCATCGCCGCCGAATAACCTGTGAAGTCTTACATGAGCAGTCCTCGGAAAAGGCGGGACTCCGCCGGCCGCGACACGCCCCGCGACCGGATCTGGTCACCATCCGCCCCGCCTGCCGGCGGCCGCGCAAGGCCCTGCCCCGGGCGCCTTCGTTCGCGTGAATCCGGCCCTCGTGAGGTGGACGGCCACGAACCGGGCACTTCCCCCGCCGGTGTCTGATTCTGATAATGAAGAGCCGATTAAATCGATCTTTGCTACCGGGAACGCCTATCGGGCAGTTGACGTGCGCCGATGCCTGAAAAGTTAAAGATCCCTACCCCTCGATACTGATCCACAGTGTCGTGATCGGACTTACGCTGTGGCCTGCACCGATCACCATGTTGGATCTTCGATGGAACGGGGTTCCCATGAAAAGGATCTCACGCCTGCTCCTCGCCACGCTGATCGCGGCGGTAGGGGCCGTCGTCGGGACCACCGGACCGGCGGTCGCGCTGGCACCGGGATTCGTGCTCACATCGAGCACCGCCAGCCTGCCCACGGAACTGTCCGGGCTGGCCAACGGCAAACGCATCCAGTACGTCACCACCACCATCAACGGCAGCACCACCACCTCGACCGGTCTGGTACTCACCCCGAAGACCGGAAAGAACAACAAGACCGTCGTCTGGGCGCACGGCACCACCGGCCTCGCCGACCAGTGCGCACCATCGGCGAACCAGAGCGTCTTCTGGCCCGAGGCGCGCATCGCCATCGCCGAACTGCTCTCCCGCGGCTTCACCGTGGCCGCTCCCGACTACCCCGGGCTCGGCAGTGTGGGCGCCCACCCGTACCTGGTCGGGGCCAGTGAGGGACGCTCCATCATCGACAGCGTCAAGGCGGCCCGCAGCCTGGACTCCGCGCTGACCGTCAACTACGCCGTCGACGGCCACTCCCAGGGCGGCCAAGGCGCGATCTTCGCCAGCCAGCTCGCCCCGTCCTACGACGGGAACCTGGTGCTCAAGGGCACCGCCACCATCGCACCGGTCTCCAACACCCAGGAGATCATCCCGTACATCGCCGGCACCCCGGTCCAGGGCTACCTGCCGATGGCGATGTACGGCGTGGCCGCGGTCGACGCCACCTTCAACCCGCTGACCGTGCTGGCCGCCCCGGCCAAGGCCAAACTGGGCGTCCTGCAGACCGGCTGCCTCTACGAGATCCTCGACGCGTTCGAGGACCTCACCGCGGAGCAGATGGTCGTCGGCGGCGAGGTGCCGCCCGCGGTCGTCACCAAGATGGCGAGTTACGAGAACCCGGCGCAGACCGCGCCGAGCGCACCGGTGCTCATCGTCCACGGGACCGACGACGAGGCCGTGCCGTACTTCCTGTCCGAGATCCTGCAGGACCAGATCCAGGCGTACGGGGTGTCCGCCGAACTGGAGACCATCCCCGGCGCCAGCCACGACCAGGCCGTCATCGACTCGGCCGACCTGGTCGCGGACTGGATCGTCGCCCGCTTCTGAGACGTCCGGCCCGCACCCCTCACGACCGGTGAGGGGATGCGGGCCGGCCGCGACGGATCAGCAGGAGTCCTCGGCGGCGACGACGCACTCGTCGTTGCCGGGGCCGCTGTAGTAGCGGTTGAGGCCGCTGTCGCCGCCGTTCAGGTAGTCGTCGCCGTCCTCGCCGTAGATGTCGTCGTTGTCGTTCTCGCCGTGCAGCTCGTCGTTGCCGGCGCCGCCGTACAGCAGGTCGTTGCCGTTGCCGCCGTAGACCGCGTCGTCACCGTCGTCGCCACGGAGCGTGTCGTCACCGTCATCGCCGTGCACGCTGTCGTCGCCCGCGCCACCGGAGGCCTCGTCCGCGCCCAGGTTGCCGTAGACGTCGTCGTCACCACCCTCGCCGAAGACGTGATCGGCGCCGCCCCGGCCGTAGAGCCGGTCCCGGTCGTCACCGCCGCGCAGCGTGTCGCTGTCGGCCCCGCCGAACAGCCGGTCCGATCCGGGCCCGCCGTCGACCACGTTGTCGCCGCCGTCGCCGTAGAGCCAGTCGTTGCCGGCGCCGCCCTCGATGACCTCGGGCAAGCCGTTGCCGTAGACGGTGTCGTCGCCGTCGCCGGCGCGGATCGTGCTGGGTAGCTGAGTGTTGTTGCTGACCCGGTCCCTGCCGTCGCCGGCGTCCAGCACGAGCGCGGTGATCGACCCGGCGGCGCACCGGACGATCGCCCGGTTGTTGTTGTACTGCTCGCAGCCCTCACCGGCGGTGACCCCGGCGTAGTCCCGGATCCATACATACTCCGGTGCCGACTGGGTCAGATCGATGCGGCTGCCGCCGCCGGGAACGCTGGTGTAGTTCAGCACGCCGTCGCTGTCGACGTACGCGATGCCGTCGGCGGCGGCCTGAGCCGTGCCGGTGCCCGCGGCGACCGCGGTGGCCGCGGATAACAGGACGGTGGCGGCCACACGGGTGGCCAGTCTCGATGGCATGTACCGCTCCCCTCGTGCCGGCCCGGGCGCCATTCGTCCGGGCCGATGCGGTGTGATGGCGGTCACTGTAGGATCGGCTGCTCCGGGGCCGCATCTCTAGATCTGACAGAGCCGGATTGGCGACGCGGGCGCCCGGTCAGGCGGGGGTGGCCCCCAGTCGTCGTGGCCGGGAACGTTCTGCCGGGTCCCGGTCGGCGAGCAGGGTCTCGATCCGCACCGGCCCGCTGCGGCAGCGGCAGAAGTTCATGGATTGAGCATCCGGTCCACGAGCGCCGTGCGGGCCTCGGGCATCGTGGCGAAGATCGGCAGACGGCGCGGGCTGAGCCGTTGCAGGCGCTGTTCCAGCAGGGCCGTGACCGGCAGACACAGTGCAAGCTGGATCGGCGGGCGCAGGACGCTGGTGGTCCTGCGGGCCGCCAGCCACAACGGCAGACTGGCGGCGTCCGGGTCGACCAGGTGGTGAAGGTCGACGATGAGCGCGGCCGGCCGGGTGGCGAGGTGTTCACGAAGCCGCTGGGTGATCTCGGTGCCGAGACGGCGCGACCACGGCCCGTGTACCTCGAGCTCGGCCACGACGGTGGCCGCGGGCCCGGCGGCGGATACCGGATCGGATGTCGCGTCGGTGTGTGCGGAGCGCGATGGCATCGCGTGAAGCCCTTCCGGCTGCCGCCCGCCGGCCCAGCGCACGTCCGGATGGCGCGCCGAGGCCCGGGGCCTGGACGCGGCCGCAACGAGGCGTCGCCGTGCCGTGAAGGTAGTGAAGCGGCAGTCATCGTGAAGCACAGTCCGGGCGCATGCTGCTCCCGGGTGTGCGGACGGATCGTCGAGCGCACTACCGAGGGCTGGGGCAGCGTGCGGCGGTGGATGGCCACCGACCTCACCGGTAACGGTAGACCGGTTAAGGGCCCCGCATCATCACCTGACAGAGGTACCCACCCGCGCCGGGATTCCTGATCAGGCGGCCCGGGCGGGACGCCCTCAACCCACGGCGGCACCGACCAACTGCCCGATGCCGAAGGTCACCGCCATGGCCAGGGAACCGCCGCCGACCAGGCGTGCGACCGCACGGGCGACACCGGCCGAGCCCAGCACGGCGCTCACCGCGCCGGTCACGGCCAGGGCGACGACGACCACGGCGACGGTGACCGGCAACCGTAGGCCCGGCGGCGGCAGCAGGATCGCGATCAGCGGGAGCAGCGAACCGGCGGTGAAGGCGACCGCCGAGGCGCCGGCCGCGTGCCAGGGATTCGTCAGGGCATCGGGGTCGATGCGCAGCTCCACGTCCGCGTGGGCGGCGAAGGCGTCCCTCGCGGTCAACTCCAGCGCCACCTGGCGGGCGGTTGCCGTAGTCAGGCCCTTGGCCTCGTACAGGGTGGCGAGTTCGGCGAGTTCCTCCTCGGGGAACGCGGCGAGTTCGCTGCGTTCCCTGGCGAGCAGGGCCCGTTCGCTGTCGCGCTGGCTGCTGACCGAGACGTACTCGCCGAGGGCCATGGACACCGCACCGGCGACGACACCGGCGACTCCGGCCGTGGCGATCGCGGCGAGGGAAAGGGTCGCCCCGGCTACGCCGACGACCAGGCCCGCGGTCGAGACGATCCCGTCGTTGGCGCCCAGAACCCCGGCCCGGAGCCAGTTCAGACGGCCGGCCGGCACGCCGTCGTGTGGTTCTGCGGCATGTGTCATGACAACCCGGCTCGCTCTCTGGTCCGCATGATCGCATCGTGCTCCTCCCCGCCCCGCGCGGGTAGAGGCGACCGGCCCGCCTCCGTCGGGGCGGTCTCTCTCCGTGACGATGCGGTCCGCCCCCGTGCGCGACCGCGAACGTTCAGGTGCTCCGCGGCGCCGTGGCCGGCGGCGTCACTCGCCGATGTCGGGGGCGTCGTCGTCGCCGTCGGTGACGATCAGGGCGGTGGCGGAGTCACCCCACTGTTCGAGGAAGCCGTCGAAGTCCATGCCGCAGCTGCGCCCGACGATCTCGGGGCGCCGCTCACGATCGTCCTCACGGGTGGAACAGGGACAGCCGCCGTGCCACATGCCGCCCCAGCTGAGCCGCCAGGCGACGGCCCCGGGATCGGGGGTGTCCAGGCCGGAGTGGTACTCCAGGGCGGGGAGCCCGGCGAAGGAGGCGAGACACCTTTCGCAGTCAGGGTCTGCCTCTGTGGTGATTTCGGGCGCTCAGCACGCCCGTATTCACCACACCCACAACAGCGTGGTGATTTCGGGCGTCCAGCGCGCC
>NZ_JZKF01000093.1 GCF_000962825.1 Actinoplanes rectilineatus | reverse complement strand
CAACACACCCCGATGGGTGTGGTGATTTCGGGCGTCTACGGCGCCCCAGTTCAACACGCCCTGATGGGTGTGGTGATTTTGGGCGTCTACGGCGCCCCAGTTCAACACGCCCCGACTGGGGTGGTGACGGCGAACGGCCCCGGGAGAATCTCCCGGGGCCGTTGTCTCGGTGGCGTCGGTCAGAGCCGTGTGTTGAGTTCGGGCGCCCTACGCGCCTGAAGTCAACACACCGGTCAGCCCTTGAAGCCCGCCAGGATCTTGGTGAACTCGAGCGACGACTGACTGACGTTGGTGCACTGGAAGAGCGCGCCGGTGCAGGCGTTGAAGTCGCGGTGGAACTCCCAGGCCGAGACCATGCCGAGGTGGTTCTGGTTGGCGAAAGCGACCAGGTCACGGGCGTCGCTCAGGCCGAACACCCCGTTGTCGTCGTTCACGCCCAGCATCGGGGTCACGCCGACCATGGCGAAGGCGGCCGCGTCGCTGTTCCCGTACACCGACTTGATCTGGTCCTTGGTGGATTTCACGGCCTGGATGGCGAGGTCGCCGTAGTCCTGGCCGGCCCGTCCGTAGTCCATCGCCATGATGTTGACCAGGTCGACGTCGACACCGGCGTTCTTGGCCGACGTGACCACGTTCAGGCCGTCGGCGGTCAGGCCCTCGGGCAGCACCGGGAGGGTCAGCGAGATCTTCAGGCCCGGGTTCGCCTTCTGCAGGGCGGCCAGGGCGGTGGACCGGCGGGCGATCGAGGTGCCGTCGGCGACGGCCGCGCCCTCGATGTCCAGGTCGATGTACTCGAGCTGGTAGGCGTCCACGACGGCCTGGTACTCGGCCTGCAGCGCGCTCACGCTGGTGCACGCCGAGGCCAGTTCGACGCCGGTCGCGCCGCCGAAGGAGACCTTGACGTCGCCGCCGGCCGCCCGGATCGCGTCGATCTGCCCGCCGAACTCCTTGGTGCGCGGGTCGAACGCGCCGAACCAGCTCGCCTTGCAGCCGGCGCCGGTGACGAAGCCGAGGCTGGCCGACGTGACGTTGCCGCCCTTGGTCAGCGAGGAGAGCGTGGTCGCGCCGTTGGACAGCAGACCCATGTCCACATAGGGCGCGACCAGCACGTCGCCGGCCTTGGTGGTGGGTGCCGAGGTCGTCGGGGCGGCGGTGGCCGTCTTGGTCGCGGTCGGTGCCGGTGCGGCCGTGGTGGTCCTGGTGGCGGTCGGCGCGGTGGTGGCGGTCTTCGAGGGGGAAGCGGCCGGGCTGGTGGTCGCGGTGGGGGCGGTGGTGACCGCCGTGCCGCCGGAGCAGGGCGCGCCGTTGATCGTGCAGTTGGTCGGGTCGCCGCTGCCGGCGACGATGAAACCGAACGACAGGGTGCCGCCGGCCGGGATGGTGCTGTTCCAGGCGACGCCCTCCGCGGTCTGCACCCCGCCGGCCGTCGTGATCTTGGTGTCCCAGAAGCTGCCCAGCTTCGCGCTCGACGGCAGCGCGAACGCGACCTTCCAGCCCTCGACCGCCGCCGAGGTGCCGTTCGTGATCGTGTATTGGGCCTGGTAGCCGGTGCCCCAGTCACTGTCCTTGGCGAACGACGCGGTCAGGGTTCCGGTGCCGCCCGGCCCGGTGGCGGCGACCGCAGCGCCGATACCGCCGCCGACCGCGAGCACCGCGGCCGTGGCGTAGATGGCGAGCCGCAGGGGGCTGCGTTGCATGGTGGAACTCCGATCGCGAAGGACTCCGACGGGAGTCGATTCTGCGACCGGGCGGCTTAAGGAGTCCGGGTCGTTGCCTTAAAGATCTTTAAAATCATCGGGCGGCGAGCCCGCCGATCACGAGCGCCAGCTGCCGGCGCCAGGCCTGCGGATCGCCGGCGTGTTGGGCCACCCCGGCGTTCGCCATCATCAGCAGCGACATGTCGTTGCGGGTGAAGTCCGCGCGCAGCCGGCCGGCCCGCTGGGCCCGGGTCAGCACGTCCACCGACCGCCGCTGGGCGGCCGCGCGCAGCACGGCCAGCCGCTCGTCGTCGTCGAAGGCGGTGGTGACCAGCAGCTCCGCCAGGCCACGGTCGGTGGCCTGCAGCTCGCAGATCCGGGTCAGGTAGCCGACGAACGCGGCCCACGGGTCGGGATGCTCGACGGCCTGGTCGGCGAGGCGTACCGCGGCGGTCAGGTGACTCGCGAAGACCTCGGCGATCAGATGCCGCCGGCTGGGGAACCGGCGGTAGAGGGTGGCGTTGCCGACGCCGGCCCGCCGCGCGATCTCGTCGAGCGACGCGTCGAGTCCGTGCTCGGCGAAGACTTCACGGGCGGCAGCGAGGAGAGCGACACGGTTGCGCCGGGCATCCGCGCGTAGCCGGGGGGCCATGTGCCACAGGATACGACGTTCCTGCGGTTTTGCTCCGTCTCGGTGTTACGGTCCCCACGATCACGACCAATGGTGCGAGAGGTGCGACCATGCAGCAGATCGACATCGACGTCCCGACCGCGGACGGCACCGCCGACGCGTACTTCGTGAAGCCCGCGGCCCCGGGGCTGTACCCACCGGTGCTGCTGTTCATGGATGCGTTCGGCATCCGGCCACGGATCAAGGAGATGGCCGACCGGATCGCCGAACGCGGGTACGCCGTCCTGGTCCCCAACCTCTTCTACCGGGACGCCCGCAGCCCGCTGGTGCAGCCCGAGGACCTGACCGACGTGGAGCGGCGCGGCGCCGTTTTCGGCCGGCTCGGCCCGATGATGCAGAGCCTCACGCCGTCCCGGGTGGCCGCGGACACCGCCGCCTACCTGGACTTCCTCGCGGCCCAGGAGGGTGTGGAACCGGTCCGGGCGGGCATCCTCGGGTACTGCATGGGAGGCCGGAACGCCCTGGTCGCGGTCGCGAGCAACCCGCAGCGGTTCGCGGTGCTGGCCAGTTTCCACGCCGGGCACGTCGTCACCGACCGGCCGGACAGCCCGCACCTGGGCGTCGGCTCGATCACCGCCGAGGTGTACTTCGCGCACGCCGACAACGACGGGTCGATGACACCGGAGAACGTCAAGGCGCTCGAGGCGGCCCTGGAGGCGGCCGGCGTCACGTACACGTCGGAGCTGTACGAGGGCGCCCCGCACGGCTTCACCATGTCGGACACCGCGATGCACCACCCGGAGGCCGAACTGCGCCACTGGGCGGCCCTGTTCGCGCTGTTCGGCCGGGTACTTCCGCACGGTCCACGGCACGACTGACGTTTCATGCCCCGACGGGGAACGCCGGTCACTCGTACCCCTGAAGGAGAGAGTGACCGGCGCGCCTGGAGCGATCGTCGTCAGTTGCTGTAAAGACCCGGGAAGTAGCGGTCGATCGCGGTCACGTCGTAGACGTGCCGCACCTCCTGGATCCGGTCGTCCTCGACCGCGAGGAACTCCACCATCCGGGCGGTGCCGAACGGCGCGTCCAGGTCGTAGACCAGGGCCGAGCCGTCGATCGCATCGGTACGCGCCACCACGGTGACCTTGTCCGCGAATGCGGCGATCCGGTGCAGGACCTGCAGCAGCTCCTCGTCGTCGACCGGGGCGTCGAAGTTCCACTCGGCTTCGGCGCCGGACGTCAGGAGTCTGCGGGCGGCCGGCAGATCGTCGCTGGTCCAGGACCGGATCCAGAAGTCGACCACATTCACGGGGGTTCCTCTCAAGCGGTGGATCAGCCGTTGAGCATCGAATCGGCACTCACGAAGGTGTAACCGACCTTGGTGAGGCCGGTGACGAGCTCCTTGAGGTAATCGGTGCCCAGGTACGAGTGGTAGAAGCAGCTCGCCACACCGTCCCGCACGACCAGGTTGCGCTCGGCCGAGGCGATGATGTCGGACGGCAGGCGCACCGGGTGCGTGTTGTACGCCGTCGGCTCCACGTTGCCGACGTTCTCCGGCACGACGACCGAGCCGTAGACGTCCCGGACGGTGTAGGGGAAGAACTGTCCGAACTGGCGGGTGTAGTCGTATCTGGCGCCGGTGAGCACCCCGGGGAAGTACAGGCCACGGTCGTAACGCTTGCCGAACAGCGCGTGGACCGCCTGGTAGTCGGCCGGGCTGGCGGCGTAGTGCGGGAACTCGAAGATCTTGGGCGAGCCGAGACCCGCGGCGACGAAGAGCGCCCCCGAGGCGAGCATCCGCGAGGTGGCCCACGCGACCGAGTCACCGTCCACCGGACCGTCGTAGACGACCCGGTCGGCGTCGTCCACGTGCGCGGTGAAGAACTCGAAGTCGTTCGCGCTGACCCCGTCGTAGGGGTTCGCCACCGAACCGTACTGGTGGGTGTAGCCGTGCATCAGCAGCGTGCCGCCCTTGGACTGCATGTACTTCAGCGCCGCGATGACCTTCGGCTTCTTCAGCAGCGTGTAGTCCTGGGCCTTGCCGTCGTTCTGCGCACCCTTCGGGTCCCGGTACCGCGGGTAGACGGCGACGCTGAACGGCACCTTCACCGACGACAGGTAGTCGGCGATGGCGCGCAGCTCGTCCGGGTCCGAGTCCGGTCCGACGTCCTCGATCCGGACCAGCGCCCGGTGCCGCTCGCCGGCGGTGCTGCCCAGCACGGTGAAGAGCAGGTCGGCGAAGACCAGGTAGCGGTCGTCGTGCGTGACGTACGAGAACGGGATCTCCCCGACGTAGGTCAGGTTGCCCGAGGTCACCGCCCACGGGAAGGTGGTGCCGTCGGCGCGGGTCGCGGTCGCCACCGTGGTGACCTTCGCGGCGTCGCTGATCGTCAGGTTCATGATCCCGGAGTTGTTCTCCGAGCCGCGGGTCAGCGACCGTCCCTTGTAGGTGACCTCGCCTACCTGGGCGAAGTCGAACAGCCCGCTGGTGAAGCCGTACTTCGCGGCGAACCCGTCCTGCTTGGCGAGCTGCCAGATGTTGTTGTAGACCCAGGTCACCGACTTGGTCGTGGTGGTCACGTCGGTCAGGAACGCGGCCGGCAGCGGCTCGTCGTAGGTCGAACCCAGATAGATCACCGCGGTGTACGCGTTCAGGTCGCCGGCCCGGTAACCGGAGACCGGCGCCGCCGTCCACGTGCCGAAGTGCGAGGCCAGGTTCGCGGTCTGGGTCGCGTAGACCTCGCCCAGCCAGCCGTAGTCGCCGGTGGTGTCGTACAGGACGAGGGTCTTCGCCGCACCGGCGCCGGGGGCGGCCTTGCCGGTCTTCGTGGTACTGGTGGCCGCGGCGGTGGTGACCTTCGGGGCGGCGGCGTCCGCCTCGACGGTGCTCAGACCGATCGCGGTGGCGGTGACAGCGGCGCCCGCGCCGGCGAGCACGGCACGGCGGGTGACGATGTTGTCGCGCATCAGGCCACGGCTCCGGAGGTGAGGACGGTCGAGGTCAGGACGGGCATCGCGTCGGGCACGGCGGCGAGACCCAGCAGAGCGGCGGTGGCCTGGGCGGTGCGCCGGGCGGCGAGACCATCGCCGTACGGGTTGCCGCCGGCGGTCATCGCATCGCGGCGGACCCGGCTGTCCAGCAGCACGGACGCCTCCTCGACGATCCGCCCGGTGTCCGAGCCGACCAGTTTGGCGCAGCCCGCCTCCAGCGACTCGACCCGTTCGGTGACGTCGCGCAGCACGAGTGCCGGCACGCCGAACGACGGGGCCTCCTCCTGGATGCCGCCCGAGTCGGTGAGCACCAGGTACGCCTCGGACAGCAGTCGTGCCAGGTCCGGGTAGGGCAGCGGGTCGGTGACCGTCACCCGCTCGACCCCGGCGAGGGCGGCGTCGACCTGGGCGCGGACCGCCGGGTTCGGGTGGCTCGGCAGGATCACGTCGATGTCCGGGTAGGTCTCGATCAGTTCCTTGACGGCGGTGAGGATCCGGTCCAGCGGCTGTCCCCACGACTCCCGGCGGTGCGCGGTGACCAGGACCAGCCGGTTGGTGCTGCCGGCCCGGGCGGCGGCCACGGCGGCGTTATCGAAGGGCAGCTTGCGGCCGGCCATCGTCAGCGCGGCGTCGACCACGGTGTTACCGGTGATCAGCACGTCGGACGGGGTGATCTTCTCGTCCAGCAGGTTCATCGCGGCGAGTGGTGTCGGGGCCAGGTGCAGGGCGGCGACCTGGGCGACCAGGCGGCGGTTGCCCTCCTCGGGGAACGGTGACTCGAGGTCACCGGAGCGCAGGCCGGCCTCCAGGTGGACGACCGGGATGCGCCGCCAGAACGCGGCCAGGGCGCCGGCCAGGCTGGTGGTGGTGTCGCCCTGGACGATCACGGCGGCGGGGGTGCGTACCGACCAGAGTTCGTCGAGCTCGCGGATCATCGCGGTGAGCAGCTCGGCCTGGCCGCCGGTGCCGCGGTCGATCTGCAGGGTGATGTCGGGGGTGAGGCCGAAGGCGGCGAGCGCCTGGGTGACCATCGTGGGGTGCTGGCCGCTGGCGAGCAGCACCGGCTGGAGCAGGCCGGCCTCCCGCATGGCGATGGCGACGGGGGCGAGCTTGACGGCCTCCGGGCGGGTGCCGCCGATCAGGTGGACCTCGCGCAGGGTGTGGTTGTTCTCGCGCAGGGTGTCGTTGTTCTCGTGCAGGGACAAGGGGGACCAGCCTTCTGCAGGGGGGGGGATTTAAGGGGATATTTCGGATCAGGCAGCAGTGGGGAGCGCTGCCAGCGGCTCCTCGGCGAGCCGTTCGGTCTTGGCCCAGCCCTGCCGGCCGCTGGCCTGACGGCCCAGAGCGCGGTAGGTGGCGGCCAGACCCAGGACCAGGAAGGCGGGGTACGCCAGAGCGGCGACCATCATGCGCGGCATGGCCTCGTCGCCACGCTTGTACTTGTGGACCATCGCCCAGATCAGGCCGGGGATGGTGGTGACCACCGCCCAGATGACGATGCTCTCGGCGAGAGCGGCCCAGGTCGGCAGGAACAGCACCGGGTGGCCGATCGCCAGGCCCAGCGCGCCGGACCCGAACATGATCATCAGCAGGATGGTGACGATCGCGTTGGCCCAGGGGGAGAGCAGGTAATGCATGATCTCCATCAGCGCGGACCGGGCGATCCGCGGCGAGCTGAACAGCGTGCCGAGGTACCGGGCGCACTGCATGTTGCCCTGCGCCCAGCGGGTGCGCTGCCGGGTGAGCCGGCGGACGTCGACGACCGCCTGCTGGGTGACGCTCGACCGGGAGGTGTAGCGGATCGAGACGCCGTCCAGGTGCATCCGCAGGCCCAGCTCCATGTCCTCGACCAGGCAGCTGGACCAGGGGGCGGTGCCCAGTGACTGGAGGGTGGAGAGCCGGCTGAACTGGCCGTTGCCGCCGAGGCCGACGGTGTCCAGCACGTCGCGCAGGTTCTGGCAGGCGTCGACGATCGCGCCGAACTCCAGATCCTGTACCGCGCCGAGGATCTTGTTGCGGTTCCGGATCCGGACCTGCACCTGCACCGCACCGACGTTGCTGTCCCGCATCAGGCGGGAGACCTCGATCAGGATGTTCTCGCTGCCCTGACCGTCGCCGTCGATGATGCCGATGACCACGCGCTCGGGGCTGACGCCGGCCTGCGCGGTCAGCATGCTGATGTGCCGGTACGCCGCGTTCAGCGCCTCACCCTTGCCCTGCCGGGCCTCGGGCAGCTCCCGCCGCATGATGTGCAGCCGCGGGTGGTCGATGGCGGCGAGGACCTCGGGAGTGCGGTCGTCGGAGCCGTCGTCGACGACCAGGACCCGGGCCAGGGTGCCGGCCGGGCCGTGCAGGCCGAGCGCCGCGCTGACCGTGTTGGCGACCACGGCCTCCTCGTTGAGGGCCGGGACGATGACCCAGAAGTGCTCGGGGCGGGCGTCGCCGCCGGCCACCGCCCGGTTGACGACCTTGGCGCGGTGGGTGCCGACGTAGCGGACGCCGAACCAGACCAGGACCACCGTGGAGAGCGGCCAGGCCAGCAGCAGCGCGTAGCCCGCAACCGCGAAGAGCCAGCCCTGTGACGCCGTCAATGTCGCCTCCTCTGCCCTGGTCACTGTTCGTGAGATCCGAGGGGCGGGTGGCCCCCGTTCCCTCGGACGTAATAGGACATTAGGGAACTACCGAGCGTCACTCAAGAGGTGATCCCCGAACGGAGAGCGAGACCGGCCAAAAGGGCGAACCCAGACATCTCAGGCAGGGCAAATGGGTCCAAAACCGGGCGCGTGGGGTTCGGTTCGCGGCCTCGGCCCGCCGCCGGAGAATGCTGCGGAGAGTGACCTCACGGTTGCGGTGGGGTTATCGCTCATGCCGACACTCTGAGTAATCGGGTGATGACTCCGGGCATGAGAAACCCCGGCTCGCGGGAAGCGGCCGGGGCCTGTCGGTGCTGGTGTCGCTATTCGGGCGGGTTGTCCAGAAGGCTGGGATTGCTGCGGAGCAGAGCGGCCAGCCGGCGGGCCGCCATCTCGGTCTCCTCCGGGCGCTCCACCTGCAGCGGGATCGGCTCCCGCAACTGCTCGAAGCCGCCCGTCGCATCGGTGTGCTGCGGTTCGGCGTGCGCGGTCGGGAACGGCGGTGCCGAAGCGGGCGCCGCGTAGGGCGACGCCGGACCCGGGCGTTCGATGTAGGCCGGCGGTGGCTGCGGCTTGAACGCCGCCGGAGTCGTCGGCGGAGGCGGCGGGGCGGCGGCCGCGAACGGGTTCGGCGCGGACTCGCGGGCCTGCGCCAGGCGGGCCGCGAGATCCTCCCGGGTCGTCTCGCCCGGCACCCGGTCCGGCGTGATCGGCTGACCGGGCTGCGTCGCGGACGGCTCCGGGCGCCGGGGCCAGTTGGCCGGTGGCGCCACGAACGGGCGTTCACCGGTGTGCTGCGCCTGGGCCGCCGGCGCCACGAACGGGCGTTCACCGGTGTGCTCCTGGGCCGCCGGCGCCACGAACGGGCGCTCGGCAGTGGGCGGATCGGGATAGTCGTAATCCGCGGTCGGGCCGAACCGGTCCTGATCGTCCTGGTGGCCCCGCGGGCCGTACGCGACCGGTGGCTCCTCCGGCTCCTCCACGTCGATCACGAAGTCGGCGTGCGGCGGCGGGACATCGTCGGCCCGTGCCGCGACCGCGTGGTCGGCGTTCACCTGCACCACGCCGTCGGCGAAGGCGAAGTGCAGCAGAGTCGGATCACCGGCGCCCTCGACGCCGACCGTGACGTTCAGGCTCGGATGACGGGCGACCACACCCGCGATCGCCTCGACCAACTCGGTCACCGCCGGCGGGGTGCTGCTGCCGTCTCCGGTGGCGCGGCGCCGGAGCTCGTCCCGCCGGGCGAGCTTGTCGAGCGCGTCGTCCAGTCCGCCTCGCACGTCACCGTCCTCTTCCTCACGCGGTCGCCCGGTCTTTCACTGTCCCTCCCCGGACGGGATTTGGGAACCGTGACCGGGCGACCGGTCGACACCCTCCTACGACTTCATCCGGATCGCCTTGTCGAGTGCCTGGTCCAGGACGATCAGCAGGGCATCCCGCACCGACGCCCGGAAACGGGCGTCGAACGAGATGACCGGCACGTCCTCACGAACCGCCAGCGCCCACCGAACCTCGTCGACGCTGTAGTTCATCTGCCCGTTGAAGGTGTTGATACCGACGACGAACGGAAGCCCAGCCCGCTCGAAGTAGTCGACCGCCGGATAGCAGTCGTCTATTCGGTTGGTATCTACCACAACCAGGGCGCCGAGGGCACCCTTCACCAGGTCGTCCCACATGAAGGCGAACCGGGTCTGCCCCGGCGTACCGAAAATGTAGAGCTTCAACGTCTGGTCGATGGTCAGAACGCCGAAGTCCATCGCGACCGTGGTTCCGGTCTTCATGGTCGCCTGACCGGGGTTGTCGATGCCGACGGACTCCGAGGTCATCTCGGCTTCCGTGGTGAGGGGCGAGATCTCGGAGATGGCACCGACCGTGGTGGTCTTGCCCACGCCGAATCCGCCCGCCACGATGATCTTGACGGGGACCGGAGCCTTCTTGGGCGCGCTGCCTTGTACGCGCGCGCTACCGACGACGCGGTTAGCTGATGGATCGAAGTCCACGGATCACTCGCATGATGGTCTCGGGGTCAGGTGTGTCGTTGTCCAGCACGTGGACATCCAGTTGGCCGGCGGCCCGAAGGTCACCGACGAGGATTCGGCAGACGCCCAGATGAAGGCGCAAGCGAGCGGAGATCTCGGCCACAGAGATCGGACTGTCCTCGCAGAGGGACACGATCGCCCTGGTTTCCGGAGATAGCCGCGACGGTGGCGCACCGTGCACCATCGTCACCTGAGTTTCCATACCGATGTCGGGGTCGCCTCCATCGGTCCGCCCGGACGTGATGACGAACGGGCGCAAAAAACTGTTGGCCTGCGTCTCGACCGGCGGCTGTTCCCCGGTGGGGGTGTAGCCGCCGGACGAGGGCTGCTGCGGACCGGATTGCAGGAAGGGCCGGACTCCGGGGCGCGCCGGAGCTACCGGGTCGTCGGGGTCCGGGTAGGTCATTGCTGAACGGCGTTCTTGAGCTCGGCGATGAGGCGCGGGCTGAGAGCACCGCCGGCACGCGTGGCGAACAGCGTCATCTCGTACGCCAGGGTGCCGAGGTTGGCCGAGCGGTCGGCGATCACGCCGAGCACCGAACCCGCGCTGATCGCCGTGACCAGCAGGTAGCCGTCCGCCATGTCGATGATGACGCGGTTCAGGGCGCCCAGGCGGTACCAGCTGGCAGCGCCACCGGAGAGGCTGGTCAGGCCGGAGACCACGGCCGCGAGGCGCTCGGCGTTCGGCCGGTCCTTGATCGCGGACATGGCCATCAGCAGACCGTCCGAGGAGACCGCGATGGCCTCGATCACGCCCGCGGTACCGGAGGTGAAGGAGTCCAGCAGCCAGTTGAAGGTCTTGGCTTCAGCACTGAGCTGACTTTGCGCGGGGGGGTAAGGGGAAGTCATCGCGGTTGTCCCTCGTGTTGTGGCTGGCTTTCATTCAGTGCGAGTGCGACGCCGTACTCGAACTGATCCATCAGGGCTCGGGCGGCATCCGGGTCCAGCTGAGCCGGGGCCGGCGGTGGAGTGGGGCGGTAGGGCTCGTCGTTCGGCAGCGAGGCACCGGGCACACGACGGGTGAGACCGGCGGGAGCACCGGGCGGAGCCGGGGGCGCCGGAGGAGCGGCCGCAGCGGGCGGCGCCGCGGCGGCCGCCGACGGCACGTTCCACTGGACGCCGCCGTTCGATGCCGGAGCGTCCCACGAGGAAGCGGCCGGCGCCGGGGTGTTCCACTGCGGAGCCGGAACCGGGGAGCTCGGTGCCGGAGTGTTCCACTGCGGAGCGGGCGCCGGAGAGCTCGGCGCGGGGGTGTCCCACTGCGGGCCGCCGATGGCCGGCTGTTCCCAGTCGGGACGGCCGAGCATCGGAGCCGGCATGGTGGCGCTGGTCTCCGCGACGTCCCACTGGGCCTTGCTGACGCCGGCCTCGAACGCGTCGAAGGCGGCGCGGGCCGCGAGGGCGTCGTCCTGGGTCGGCGCCTTGGCGTGCTGCTGCGGCGCGGTCTCCTGGGGCAGCTGACTGCCCGGCACCCGCCGGCGCAGCGGCGCGGCGCCGTTGCGCTGCGAGGGTGGGGTGGCGGCGGGCTGCTCCACAGCCGGAGGCTGTGCAGTGAAGTCGTCGCCGGAACGCTGGTGCGGAATCGGGATCGCCTCGGAGGGAGTGGGGGCCGACGGGGTGTTCCATGCCGCCGGTGCGGCCGGTGTCTGGCCCCACGCCGGCTGAACAGCCTGTTGTTCGTGGCTCCAGACCGGACCGGCCGGTGCGGCGGAGGGGAGTTCCGGCAACGCTGCCGGAACCCGGCCCGCCACCGGGGTGCCCATGTCGAACGAGGGCGCCTGCTCCGGAAGGCCGGAACCGGTGGTGTAGACCGGCTCCTGATACGCGGGGCCGGGCGAGTAGACCGGTTCCGCATCGTAGACCGGCTGTCCCGCGTACGGGTCCGCGGTCTCCCTGCCACCGCCGCCGAACGCGTTCCACGAGTTCGACGACTCCAGCGTGTGGGTCGCCCGGCTCAGCTTGTTCGGGTCGAACGGCTGCTGGCTGCCGGGCACCGAGCGGACCGCCGAGCTGGCGATAGCGACCTCGGTGGTGTTGCCGCGCAGGGCCGCCGAGTAGGCCGGGGCCATCGCCGGCTGTGCCGAGACCGGGCGCATGCCGTACTCCGGCGCCTGGATCTGCGGCATCTCGGCGGGGGCCGGCATCGCCGGGGGCGCCTGCACCGCGGCGGCCGCGGTGTGCGCGGTCTGGATGGCCGGAACCGGGGCCAGGCTCTCCGTGCGGGCGATCATGTGCGACGGGTTGAGGTCGATCCAGGCGGTCAGACCGCCGTCCGGGGTGTCGGTGAGGGTGACCTCGATGCCGTGCCGGCGGGCGAGCCGGCCGACCACGAACAGACCGAGCACCTCGGTGGGGGCCAGGTCGAGTCGCTCACGACGGGTCAGACGGGCGTTCTCCTCGGCCAGACGTTCGGGTGCCAGACCCAGGCCGTGGTCGATGATCGCGAGGCGGGCGCCGCCGCGCAGTTCGTCGGCGCTGACCGTGACGTTGGTGTGCGGCGGGGAGAACGTGGTGGCGTTCTCCAGCAGCTCGGCCAGGAGCAGCGTCAGGTCGGCCAGGACGGCCGGCACCACGACGATGTCCTCCGGGATGTCCACCTCGACACGGGTGTAGTCCTCGATCTCACCCAGGGCGAGACGGACGACGTCGGAGAGCGGCAGCGGAGCCATGTGCTCGTTGGCGCCGGCGGCACCGGAGAGCACGACGAGCGCGGACGCGTTCCGGCGCAGACGGCTGGACATGTGGTCCAGTCGGTAGAGCTCGCGGAGACGGTCGCTGTCGGTCTCGCGGCGCTCCAGGCCGTCGATCAGGGACAGCTGACGGCCGACCAGGTTCTGGGTACGCCGTCCGACGTGCCCGAACATCTGGGCGACGTTTCGGCGGCCGAGCACCTGGCGTTCCACCAGCCGGGCGGCGGTGGTCTGTACGCGGTCGAACGCGCGGGCCAGGTCGCCGATCTCGTCCTGGGCCTCCACGTCGACCGGGTCGAGGCGGATCGGGCGGACGGCGGCTTCCTGCTCGTCGTCGGCCACCCGCTCTAGCTCGGCCTCGGCGGCGCGGGCGATGCGGTCGGCGGAGACGGTCAGACGGCGCAGCGGCCGGGCGACCGCGCGGGCCATGAAGATGCTGAGCGTGACCACCAGGATCAGCAGCAGCAGTGCGCCACCACCGATGAGCAGCGCCTGTTGGATGGCGCTGTCACGGTTGGCGGTGACGGTGACGTCCACGTCCTTCGCCACGCGCTTCTCGACGAACGAGCCGAGGACCGTGACGGACTGCAGGGAGGGGAACAGCGTCTCGACGTTGAGCGTGGCGATCGCCGTCGACGGGTTGCTCTGCAGGGCGGTGATGAACTTCGAGCCGATGCGGAACGAGAACGCTTCCTGGGTGTTCAGGTAGAGCTTGTACTGCGCGTCGGTGAAGAAGACCTTCGACGACGCAATGATCGAGGAGATCTCGGCGAACGTCGCGTTGAACTGGTTGAGCAGCAGGTCGGCGTCCTGCGAGCCGGGTTTGGCGGTGGCCGCGATGGCCAGGTAGCCGGACGCCTGGCTGATCAGGTCGTCGGAGCGCATGGCCTGCTCGAGCGCGAAGACCTGGCGGCCGACGCCGGTCGACAGGTCGGCGCTGGTGGACAGGCCCAGACCGTCGATCAGCGGGGTGACCACGCTGGTGAACTGGTCGACGATCTGCACCGGGGTGACCGTGCCGTTGAGCACGTTCTGCCGGGTGCTGTCGAGGCGGGTGGCGATGTTGACGGCCCGGCGCATCTCGAGCGAGAGACCCTCGGTGCGGTCGAGGATCGCGATCGCGTCGGCGGCCTCGGCGCTCTGCACCACGAGCACAGGCTGCTCGACGAGGCCGAGGCGGTAGCCGACCGAGAGGAGCCGCTCCTCCTGGAGCTGGATCAGGGCCGAACTCACCTGGGTGGCCAACTGGACCGTGTCGGAGGTCTCCTGGGCGATGCGCGCCGCGTTGGCGCGCTCGTAGATGACCGGGACACTGAGGCCGACGACCCCGAGAAGGGGCACCAGCACCAGCAGGGCCAGCTTGCCCAGGATGCGGAACTTACCGAAGAGCACTGGAACGCTCCCGCCGGTTGACGTCACCGTAGCCGGAGGCCTCGCCGTAGTTCGGCTGGTCGTACGGGTTGGGGCTGTTGCCGCCGTAGGTGGAGCCGTTGCCGGCGTCGCTCTGGACGGACACCTCGCGGCCGGTCTCGCCGGTGGTGGTGGCGGGCGCGGCACCGCGGCCACGGCCCCAGTAGATGCCGGCGGCCATCAGGGCCAGCGCGAGCACGAACAGGCCCCAGGCTTCGATGCGGCGGTAGTCATCGCTGTCGAGACGGTCGTCGTACAGGTTCTTCATCTCGCCGTAGACGACGTTGCTGAGCGCGTCGAGGGCCTTTTGCAGGGTGACCTGCGCGGTCGCCAGGGCGGCGGCGTTCGGAACGCCGGCGACGGAGACACCGCGGTTGGCGGCCTCGATGCCCCGGCGGAAGGAGTCGAGGTTGCTGACCAGGCTGCCGCTGAGGGTGGCGCTCTCGGTGTCGGCGGCGGCGGCCTGCAGGTTCTCGGTCAGCGCGTTGACGGCGCTCTCCACGTTCTGTACGGCGGTGGCGCCGGCGATGTTCAGTGCGGGCTTCTGCGCCTTCTTGGCGTTGGCGGCCATGTTCGCGAGGTCACTCATGCGGCTGGCCCAGGTCACGGCCTCCGGCAGGTTCACCGTGGCGGCCTCCTGGAGATACCAGAGGTCGTTCTGCGAGACCTGGTTGAGCTGCGACCGCTGCCGGAGCGCGGTGAAGAGCTCGAGGGTCAGGTCGGTGACCTCTTGGTGGGCCTGGTAGATCGTGGCGGCGTCACCGGTGACGCTCGGCAGCCGGCCGATCTTGTCCTTCAGGCCGGTCCAGCGCTGGGTGGTGCCGAGGACGTCACCGAGTCGCGCGTCGACCTCGGTCACGCGGGCGGTGGCGGCCGTCACCGACTGCGGCACCTCCTTGACGCCCTGCAGCGACGACGCCTGGGACTCGGCGAGCGCGCTGACCAGCGGTGAGAGGGCGGTCAGGTATTCCACGCCCTGCTGCTGGAGCAGGGTCTCGTCCCGCTGTTCCGAGTTGTCGCTCAGGACTCGCAGGAACAGGGCTGCGGTCGGCAGCAGGACGAGGACCGTCAGCACCGCCGCGAGGCTGGAGCGTAAACGGTTTCGCCGGCTGGACACCGAGACTGACATTGCTTTAGTCCTCCGCCATGCACACGCGATGGGCCTATGGTGGCTACCGACGGTAGCCATGAGGGCGCACCGATCTGGGTCAATCTATCCGAGAAAACCTCAGAAAACCCCTTTCCAAGGGTCAGAGTTCGCTCGGCTGATCGGTGGATACGCGACGTCGCCCACTTGGCTGTAGCAACCGCTGAGACGGGGTGAAGCTCCTGTCCAGGCGGGTTCCAAGAACAAAGTGACGCGCGCCGGGCAGATCGTATCCGGACCGCAGGCAGGACGTGAATATGACTTCTACTTCGGATTTGTTACGTCTCGGATACTCGACTTTCACAGTAAGTGCTGCTCTACTCGCGCTCGCGTTACAAATGACTGTGCGTAGTTGATCCCATACGCAAACGGGGGCCTCTCCGTCCCGTTTTGGATACGGAGAGGCCCTAATGACTCAAATCCTGGCCAGTGCCTTTCGGAGCGGATCGAGCCCGAGTGACCCGAGGTCCAGAGCATCGCGGTGGAACGATTTGAGGTTGAAATCACTGCCTTTACGGCGCTTTGCCTCGTCCCGGGCCTGCAGCCAGATCCGCTCGCCGACCTTGTACGACGGCGCCTGCCCCGGCCACCCCAGGTACCGCTTCCACTCGAAGCGCAGCACCTCCTCCGGCTGGCGGGTGTGCGCCCGGAGGAAGTCCCAGCCCAGCTGCGGCGTCCACCGCTCACCCGGGTGAAAGCCGAACGGGTTGTCCCGCGGGATCTCCAGCTCCAGATGCATGCCGATGTCGACGATCACCCGGCACGCGCGGAGCGCCTGGGCGTCGAGCATGCCGAGCCGGTCGCCCGGATCGGTGAGGTAACCCAGATCGTCCATCAGCCGCTCGGCGTAGAGCGCCCAGCCCTCGCCGTGTCCCGAACACCAGCACAGCAGGCGCTGCCAGCGGTTGAGCGAGTCGGCCCGCAGCAACGCCTGGCTGACCTGCAGATGGTGACCCGGGACACCCTCGTGGTAGACGGTGGTGACCTCGCGCCAGGTGGAGAAGGACGCCTGCCCCTCCGGCACCGCCCACCACATCCGGCCCGGACGGGAGAAGTCCTCGCTCGGCCCGGTGTAGTAGATCGCGCCGTCGCTGGTCGGCGTGAGACAGCACTCCAGTTTCTGGGCCGGCGGCTCGATGTCGAAGTGCGTCCCGTTCAGCTCGGAGATCGCCCGGTCGGACAGCGCCTGCATCCAGTCCCGGAACTCCTCCTTGCTGCCGATGTTGCGGGCCGGGTCGGCGTCCAGGACGGCGACCGCCTCGTCCACGGTGGCGCCCTTCCCGGCGATCACCGCCGACACGGCGCGCATCTCGCGTTCCAGCCGGTCCAGCTCGTCGAAGCCCCAGAGGTACGTCTCCAGCTGGTCCACCTTGGCGCCGAGGAAGTACTGCGAGCCGAGCGCGTACCGCTCCGGCCCGGCCGCCTCCTTGTCACGTCCCCGCGGGGCCAGCTCCTCCCGGAGGAAGACCCCGAACGCGGCGGTGGCGGCGGTGGCGGCGGCCGCACCGTGCTGCAGCTCGGTGGCGAGCGCGCCGGTCGCCCGGAGCCGGCTCGCCAGGCCCTGGAAGAAACCGTCCCGGGTCGGGTCGGTCCACGCCTCGCACTGCTCGGCCACCGCCAGGAGCTGGGCCCGGGCACTGATCAGGCCCTTGTCGGCGCCCTCCAGCAGGGTCCGGCGGTACTGCTCCAGGGCGGTCGGGAAGGCGTTGAGCCGGGCCGCGATGTTGGCGACCGCCTCCTCGCCCTCGGTCGGCATCACGTCGAACGTCATCCGCAGGCCGTGCAGCCCACTGGTGATGACGTTGACGTCGGTGGCCGCGTAGCCGGTGTCGTAACGGGTCAGCTCCAGGCCGAGGCGCTCGAGCATCGCCTCCTTGGCGACGTTCTCCGGCTCGTCCACCGGATCGACGGTGTCCAGGTCGTTGATGGTGCGGCGGACCAGCTCGGCCTGGGCGGCGTAACCCTCCGGCGAGAGGTCGTCGGTCTTGTCGTCGTGGCCGGCGATGCCCACGGCGGTCGCGCCCGTCGGGTTGAGCTCGGCCCACTCGTCCACGTATCGATCGGCGAGTTCGTCAATTCTTCCCACCTCGCCGACCCTACGGGACGAGAGCGTCCGGTAACCGCCGGTTTCAGGCGTGCGAGCCGGTCCAGGAGAGCAGCTGCTCGGCCGTCCAGGTGTTGACCACGCGCTCGGCCGGCACACCGCACAGCGCGGCCCGCTCGCACCCGTTGCCCAGCCAGTCCAGCTGACCCGGGGCGTGCGCGTCGGTGTCGATGCTGAACCGGCAGCCGGCCTCCACCGCCACGGTGAGCATCCGTTTCGGCGGGTCCAGCCGGTCCGGCCGGGAGTTGATCTCGATGGCCTTGTCGTGTTCCCGGCAGGCGGTGACCACCCGGTCCAGGTCGAACGTGCTCGGCGGGCGGGTCCGCGACTTCCCGTGCGCGGCGTCGCCCTCGCCGGTGGTGGCGACCTTGCGGCCGGTCATGTGGCCGAGCACGTCCAGGTGCGGGTCGGCGATCGCGGTGAGCATCCGCCGGGTCATCCGCGGCGAGTCGTCGCGCAGCCTGCTGTGCACCGAGCCGACCACCAGGTCGAGCCGGGCCAGCAGCTCGTCCTCCTGATCCAGCGAACCGTCCTCGAGGATGTCCACCTCGATCCCGGTGAGGATGCGGAAGCCGTCCGGCAGCGCCTCGTTGAGCGCGGCCACGTGGTCGAGCTGACGGCGCAGCCGGTCCGCGGTCAGGCCGCGGGCCACGGTGAGTTTCGGTGAGTGGTCGGTGAGCACGAACCACTCGTGGCCGAGGTCGGCGGCGGCCAGCGCCATCTCCTCGATCGGCGAGCCGCCGTCGGACCAGTCCGAGTGCACGTGGCAGTCGCCGCGCAGGGCGGACCGCAGCGCGGCAGCCGCGGCGGGCAGGTCGGTGCCCGCGGTGGCGCTGATCCGGCGCAGGTAGACCGGCTCCTCACCGGCCAGCGACTCGGTGACGCAGCGGGCGGTCACGTCACCCACCCCCGGCAGTTTCGCCAGCGTGCCGGCCTCGGCCCGGGCCCGCAGGTCCTCCGGCGGGGTGGCCGCCACGGTGGCGGCCGCCGACCGGAACGCCCGGACCCGGTAGGTGGCCTCGTTCGCCCGCTCCAACAGGAACGCGATGCGCCGCAGATCGGCGACCGGGTCACGCGACGTCATACCTGCCACCTTATGGCCCCGAAAGGATCTTGCTGGGTGTATATCGAGGCCGGTATCTTCCCACCGCTGTCCGGGCTCTTCGGGCAGGTCAACGGGGAGAAAAGAATATGTCTACGGCCATGCGCGCCGGTTTGTCCGTCGTGATGCTCGTCGGTTTCTACGTACTCGGCCTCGTCCAGTTCGCCGCCGCCCTGCTCGGTGTCCTCTGGATCTGGGGCCACTTCAGCGGCCTCGCCGCCGCCAAGTTCAGCTGGATCCTGCTCGGCGCGGTCGGCGCGATCGCGGCCGGACTCTGGCGGGCGCTCCGGGCCCGGCCCGACGAGCCGCACGGCCTGATCCTCACCCCCGAGCAGGCGCCCGAGCTGTGGGCCACGGTCCGGGAGATGGCCGACGAGGCCGGCACCCGAGCCCCGGACGAGATCCGGCTGGTCCCCGAGGTCAACGCGGCGGTCAGCGAGGACACCAGGCTGCTCGGCCTGATCGCCGGGACCCGCCGCCTCTACATCGGCATGCCGCTGCTCCAGACGTTCACCGTCGACCAGATGCGCTCGGTGCTCGCCCACGAGCTCGGCCACTACTCCGGGTCGCACACCCGGATGGCGGAGATCGCCTACCGCGGGCGGCTCGCCATGCACGAGACCCTCAGCCGGGTCGGGAAGTGGAACGTCTTCGGCTGGGTCTTCAAGGGGTACGGCTACCTGTACCTGCTGGTGAGCAACGCCGTCGGCCGTCGCCAGGAGCTCGAGGCGGACCTCGCGTCGGTCCGGGTCGCCGGTGTCGACGCCGCCGTCAGCACCATGCGGGACCTGCCGGTCGTCGCCTCCGCCTGGAACTTCTACTTCGGAAACTACGTCGCGTACGGGTGGGAGATCGGGTACGCCCCGGACGACATCTTCGGCGGGTTCGGCCGGCTGTACGCCGCCCGTACCGAGGAACTGGCGGAGTTGCGCGACGAGGAACCGGACTCGGAGACGTCCCGCTGGGACTCGCACCCGGCGCCCGGCGAGCGGATCGCCGCCATGCGGGCCGCACCGGCCTCCGAACACCCGACCGACGGCCGTCCCGCCTCGGTGCTGCTGCCCCAGCTCGGCGGCGCCGCCCTGGAACTGCAGAGCGAGGTCATCGACTTCGGTACGCGTACCGTCCTGTCCTGGCCCGACTTCACCGCCGCCTCACTGATCGCGATCGGTCAGCGCCGTGCCGACCGGGTGTTCCGTGCGGCCGCCCGCCGGCTGGGGGTCCCGGAGGCCGGACTCGCCGAGGTGCTCGGCCTGGTCGAGGCCGGCCGTCTCGGTGAGCTGGCCGCCGAGTTCGCCCCGAACGTGAGCCGCGAGGAGGCGGCCACCCGGTTCGCCGCCGTGCTCGACGACCTGTTCGAGCTGGCCGCGGTACGTTCCGGCGCGGCCGTCTGGAAGCACTCGTGGTCCGAGCCGGCCCGGCTGGTCGACGCGGCCGGCGAGCCGGTCGACTACAGCCCGATCGCGAAGCTGGCGGTCGCCCCGGAGACGCTCGGTGAGGCCCGGGCGAAACTGGCCGAGGCCGGCATCGAGGTCGCGGCGGCCCGGGTGGTCGAGACCAAGGCCACCGCGAGCGGCGCGGACGTGATCGGCGCGCTGCCCAACGTGCGGGCCGGCGACGACGAGACCGACCTGATCCTGCTGACCCGCGGCATGGTGCTGGTGCCGGCCCCGAAGGACACCAACGAGGGCGAGAAGCGGGTGGCGGCGCTGGTCGCGGCCGGGCCGGAGCGGCTGGCCGCGCACTACCGCTTCGTGGCGTACGAGGACGTGGCGGCCGCACAGATCGTCAAGACGGTGCCGATGAACGTGGTGCTGAGCCTGCACGACGGCACCTCGCTGACCCTCAAGGAGCGCTGGACCAGCGACACGATCGGGGACAGCCGGGACATCTTCGAGAAGGTCCTGAACCGGATCAACGAGCGCGCGAACGCCTAGGGCCGGCATTACTGTCGTCGGATGCGGACGATCGATTGGGTGAACGGGGCCGTCGAGATCATCGATCAGACGGCCCTCCCCGGTGAACTGCGGATTCTCCGGCTGCACACGGTGGGGGAGCTGATCGCGGCCATCCAGTCGCTGGCGGTCCGGGGTGCTCCCGCGCTCGGTGTGGCCGGGGCCTTCGGGGTCGCCCTGGCGGCCCGGATCCACGCCGACGACCCGGCCGCGCTCGAGGCGGCCGTCCACCGGATCGAGAACGCCCGGCCGACCGCGGTCAACCTGGCCGGTGGCGCCCGGCGTGCCGCGGGCCGGCTCGGGCAGGGACCGGACGCGGTGCTGGCCGAGGCGTGCGCGATCCGGGACTCCGAGATCGCCGCCTCCGAGGCGATGGCGGCCCGCGGCGCGGATCTGGTGACCGAGCTGTGCGGGGAGCGGGCCCGGCTGCTGACCCACTGCAACACCGGCGCGCTGGCCGCGGTGACCGTCGGCACCGCCCTCGGGGTGGTCGGCGAGCTGCACCGGCGGGGCCGGCTGGGCGGGGTGATCGCCAGCGAGACCCGGCCGCTGCTGCAGGGCGCCCGGCTCACCTCCTGGGAGCTGAGCAGCTGGGGCGTCGAGCACCGGGTGGCGGTGGACTCGGCCGGCCCGTTCCTGATGGCCCGCGGCGAGGTGGACGCGGTGATCCTGGGCGCCGACCGGATCTGCGCCGACGGCGACGTGATCAACAAGATCGGGTCGTACTCGCACGCTCTCGGCGCCCGTCGTGCCGGCATCCCGTTCATCGTGGTCGCGCCGGAGTCGACGGTCGACGTCGCGACCGCCACCGGCGCGGACGTGGAGATCGAGGACCGTGGTTCGGCCGAGGTCACCGCGTGGAGCGAGGCGGTGAACCCGGCGTTCGACGTCACCCCGCACGACCTGGTGACCGCGATCGTCACCGACCGGCGGGTGATCCGGCTCGACCACGGCGAGAAGCTCTAGGACTTCGTCCAGGGCTTGAGCCAGGCGGTCTCCGGCCACCCCTCGGCGGCCGCCATCAGCGGGTACGCGGAGGCCCCGTCGACGGTCTCCCGGATGACGTCGGCGTGCCCGGTGTGCCGTGCGGTCTCCTGGATCAGGTGCAGCAGCACCCACCGCAGGGACCAGAAGTCGGCGTCCCGCGGGTTCCACGGCACCGAGTGGTCGATTGGTACCGGATGATCGAGATCGGCCAGCCCGGTGACGGTCTTCTCGGTCTCGGCGGCGATCCGGTCGTACCCGGAAAGGATCTCCTCGATCGTCTCGTCCTCGGCCATCACGAAGTTCGCGGCGTAGGCCGCGTAGTCCACCGGCTGCGCCTCGCCGCGCACGGTGGTCATCCAGCTCTCCTCGGTCGCCGCGCAGTGCTTGATCAGCCCGGCGACGCTGAGCGTGCTGGCCGACGGGGTGGCTCGCAGCTGCTCCGGCGTGAGTCCGAAAGCGGTCAACCGCAGCACGTAGCGCATCTGGGCGAGGTAGGCGAGCAGACCATCCTGCTCATCGGTGACGGGACGGACCTGACCAGGCATGACGGGCTCCTTCGTGGGTGTCTGCACACCACGCTAGGAGCGATTGCGGCCACTTTCCGGCCGCAGGGCGAGAACGTCGCCGTCGCCCACCGATGTCACCCATCCGCCGGACCGTCCGAGCGCCAGCAGCGGCTCGATCTCGGTCACGACGGTCTCCGGACGGCCCGGTGCGGCCGGCCACGCCTTGCGGGCCCGCTCGCCCGGCTTCAGGTGCGGGATCAGGGCCGGCACCGGATCGCCGGTCGACAGCGCGTCCGCCATCACGGTGAGGTCGTCGATGATCGATCGCAGTCGTCGATGCACCGCGCTCGCGTTGCCCCCGCACATCGCCGCGGTCAGTGCGGCGCGCGTCGCCGCCACCCGGGTGCCGTCCCGGAAGGAACCCGCCGCGAGCGCGCCGGCCAGCGGATCCGCCGCGATCGGCGCGGCCAGCGCCGCAGCCACCAGGTGCGGCACATGACTGATGCCGGCCACCGCGTCGTCGTGCTCGTCGGCGGTCACCGGCACCACCCGCGCGCCCATCCCGGTGAACAGCCGGGCCAGCGTCAGCCAGTCGCCCAGGTCGGTGCCGTGCGGCTCCAGGCAGAGCACCCAGGCACACCCGGTGAACAGATCAGGATCGGACGCCGCGAAGCCCGAGGTCTCCTTGCCGGCCATCGGGTGCCCACCCACGAACCGGCGGATCCCGTGTTTCGCCATCAGGTCCCGCACCGGGCCCTTCACCGACGTCACATCGGTCACCAGGCCGTCGTGCCCGGCAAGCTCCGGCAGCACCTCGTGCAACACCGTGAGGGGTACGCCCACAACAGTCACGTCGGCGCCCTCGACCGCCGCGCCCACCGTCTCGGCGACCCGGTGACCGGCCGCGCGGGCCGCCTCCCGGGTCGCCGGGTCCACGTCGAAGCCGGTCGTCTCGTGGCCGGCCGCCGCGGAGGCCCGCAGCAGCGAGCCGCCGATGAGACCGAGACCGATCACTGCTGTCCGCATCGTCACGCCTTGCAGTCGTTCTTCTTCTCCCAGGCGGCGACGGTCGCGACCGGGCTCTTCCGGCCGCCGTTGCGCCACGACTTGAGGAACGTCGCCGGCCAGATCACCCCGCGCCGCACCTTCCAGTCGCCGGTCTTCGCGCACGGCGGCGAGATGCCGTAGTGCACGTGGCAGACGTTGTTGGCGTTGCCGGTCTTGCCGCTCCTGCCGAGCAGCTGGCCGGCGGTCACCCGGACGCCCGCCTCGATGCCGGACTGCACCTTGCTCAGGTGCGAGCCGTAGTAACGCACGCCGTCGTCACCGAGGATCGAGACCGACAGACCACCGTTGTTCGGACCGTCGGCGCTGCCCTCGACGTAGTTGTCCGCGCGGCTCGTCTCCAGAACCACGCCGCTGGTGGTGGCGACGAAACGCTCACCGCAGTCGACGAAGATGTCGGTCGCCGGGTACTTCGAGTGGGTGGTGTGGAAATCCACGTTCGACGCGTCCACCGGGAAGACGTATTTCACCTCGGTGGTCGCCGGCGGCGCCGGGGACGTGCTCGGCGGGGCGGAGGAGGTGGCCGGGTCGGCGGTGGTGGCGCTCGGCGCGGGCACGGCGGCCGATCCGGCCGCCGGGGCCGAGGCCGAGGCCGGGGTGCTCCCCGAGGGCTGCACGAACAGCGGCGTGGAGGCCGTGGAGACCGCACCGCCGGAGGAGCCGCAGGCGGTCAGGCAGACAGCCGCGGCGGTCAGGCCGGAGAGGGTACGGAGGAATCGCACCGCGCCATCCTGACAGAACCCGGGACGGTCCGCCGACCTCGCGACGATCCTCACCGGCCGGCGCCACGACGGCGCCGGTGTGGCTACGCTGCATCGAGGGACGCGAGACCGGCCGTGTGAACGGCGGAGAGGGGCGACGGATGGCCGACGGGCAGCAGGGCCCCTGGACGACGGCCGCCCCGCCGGCGGGTTACCTCCCGCCACCGCAGCGGCCGCTTCCGCAGTCCGCGCCGTTCGCCGTGCCGCCACCGCGCCCGGTCTACCGCGAGGTGCACCGGGTGACGGCCCTGCCGGTGCTCGCCGGGCTGGCCGGCACCACGGCCTGGTTCGTCCTCTTCGGCGCCCTCGGCGGCTCCCTCATGTCGTACGCGTGGTGGACGATCGGCGCCGCCGCGAGCGCCTGGCTGGTGGCCGTGGTCCTGAGCCTGCTCGGCGATCGCGGGGTGGCCGTCGGCATCGCCGTGGCCAGCGGTTTCGGCCTGTCCCTGGCGATGGTGTTCGTGGCCCTGCGCTGGATCGGGACGTACGACTTCCCGCTGTGGTGAAGCGGCGCGCTCATCGACCCTTGACGAAAGCCGCACGACTCCTTCACGCTCGGCACCATGGCCCCCTCGCCGTACCGGCTCGACCCGGAACGCTGCCGCCGCCGGCTGGAGCTGCTGGCGGCTCTCGCCCACGCCAAGTCGGTGCGTGATTCCAACCCCTTCCAGCGGGTGCACGGCATGCGGTTGCGTGAGCTGATCGCCACGCGGCGTCGCCCCGCCAACTGACTTGACCTCCCTCAAGGCGTGGCGCGATGCGCCCGCCGCGCCACCCGCTACCGTCAGGCGCTGAGGAACAAGAGTCGTGTTGGGGGAATCGTGTCGATTTTCGCTGCCGCCGTCGCCCGGGGCAAGAGCGGTTGGACGGCGTCGGAGCTGGAGCTTTCGGGCCTGGCGGACATCGACGAGGTCGTGGACGCATTGCGGGACACCGAGGCGGACGCGGATCTCGCGTTGCTGTTCGTCGAGAGCGATGACGAGTACCTTGCGATCCTTCGCCTGGACGAGGGCGAGGACCTGAGGGTCTTCGGTTCGGACTCCGCCTACGCGGAGGAGTCGCGGATCGGTGCGGTGCTGCTGGGTGAGGTGGAGAACCCGGCGCTCGGTGTGGACGACCTGGCCACCACCGACGACGAGGACAACGGCACCCCGGTCGATCCGGACGCCGACCCGGTCGGTGACGCCGAGCTGCTTGCCGATCTGGGGGTGACCGCGCAGCGCCTGCTGGCCCTGTGCGGCATGGAGGGCATGCTGCCGTCCGACATCACCGCCGAGATCTGCCAGAGGATCGGCTGTGGTGACGAGATGGAGGAGTTGCGCGAGGCGTGAACCGTCGCGTGCGACACGAGGAATGGATGCGGCGGGCGATGTCCGTCGCGTCCTCCTCGCCGGAGGACGTCCCGGTCGGGGCGATCGTGCTCGGGCCGGACGGCGCCGAGATCGCGGCGGCCGGGAACGAACGGGAACTCACCGGTGACCCCACCGCGCACGCCGAGGTGCTGGCGCTGCGCCGGGCGGCGGAACGGCTCGGCACGTGGCGTCTGGAGGGCTGCACGCTCGTCGTGACGCTGGAGCCGTGCACGATGTGTGCCGGGGCGATCGTGCTGGCCCGGATCGCCGTCGTGGTCTTCGGCGCCTGGGAGCCGAAGACGGGCGCGGTGGGCTCGCTGTGGGACGTGGTGCGCGACAACCGGCTCAACCACCGGCCCGAGGTGTACGCCGGCGTACTGGAGTCCGAGTGCGCGCGGCAGTTGCGGGACTTCTTCCGCTGAGAGCGCGGTGGACCACCTCGGCCCGTGCGGGCGAGGTGGTCCGGCCGTACCCCGGAGGACTTAAGCGATGGCGGTCGCGAGACCGATCTTGACCATGTTGCTGAAGCCCTTCTCGCGCTGTGCCGAATCCATCGCCTCGCCACGCTTGATGTGGTCGCTGACGGTGAGGACGGTCAGGGCCTTCGCGCCGTAGCGGGCGGCGATCGTGTAGATCGCGGCGGACTCCATCTCGACCGCGAGCACGCCGTAGTCGGCCAGCGAGTCGTAGAGGTCGGGGCGGTCGGTGTAGAAGGCGTCGGCGGCCAGGATCGGGCCGACCCGGATCGGGGTGCCCTGCGCCTCGGCGGCCTCGACCGCGGTGCGCAGCAGGCCGAAGTCGGCCACCGGGGCGTAGTCGATCAGGCCGTCGAACCGGGACCGGTTCATGTTGGAGTCGGTCGCGGAGCCGATCGCGGCGACCACGTCACCCAGGTGCAGGTCGGGTGCGAGCGCGCCGCAGGAACCGATTCTGATCAGCGACTTCACGCCGTAGTCGTTGATCAGCTCGTGGGTGTAGATGGAGGCCGACGGCATGCCCATGCCGGAGCCCTGCACCGAGACCCGGACGCCCTGCCAGGTGCCGGTGAAGCCCAGCATCCCGCGGACCTCGGTGTAGCAGACCGCGTCCTCGAGGAACGTCTCGGCGATCCACTTCGCCCGCATCGGGTCACCGGGCAGAAGCACCCGCTCGGCGATGTCTCCCGGCTTGCCGCCGATGTGCACGCTCATGCCAGATCTCCGTTTCGGTAGTTCATGTCGCCGATCTTGCCAGGTCAGCGCGGTGGCGCAGGGTTATGGGTGACCCGGCGTCAAGCGCGCTCCGGCGTCAGGTAACGTACGTACCGGTGGCGTGTCCGAGCGGCCTAAGGAGCACGCCTCGAAAGCGTGTGAGGGTTTACGCCCTCCGAGGGTTCAAATCCCTCCGCCACCGCCAAACCGGAAGCCCGGTCCGTCGAGGACCGGGCTTCCGGCTTTTCCGGGCCGGTTCGGCTCGTTGATTACCCTCCGTGTTTCTCGGCGGGTTCCCCCACACGCACGATCGGTGGATCGGCCGTTCGGTCGTTCTCCATGATCAGCGGTGCTCTTGTAACGTATGTGTTTCCTGGGGGTATCACATTGCTCGGTCACCGAGAGTGCTCGATCGGGGACGGCCCTGCGACGTAGGGTGTAGCGCAAGTCACCGGAGCCAATTACACCGGATCAGACAATGTGGTTCCGACCGGGCGGCGAGAAACTTTCACAGGATCGCCCCACCCAGATACTTCGATATGTGTCCTAGATTTGTCACGTGAGAGTTGAGCATCACTGGTGGAATGGGGACCTCCGTCTTCAGCGGCGGGACGTCTACGTCCGCACGGACGGCGTCAGCTGGGAGGTCGAGGCACAGTTGGGCGGCCCCGACGGGAAGTCCAAGGTGCAACAGTGTCCCGGCCGGGCATCCGCGATGATCCTGGCCGACGCGTGGCGTGGTCCACGCTGGCGGTGGCGCGAGCTCTGACCGAGCCCGCCAAGAGCCTGGGCTGCGCCGTTCCTGCTTGACTGTCTCGGCCAGCCTTACGAGAGAGCCGGACCCGAACGGGTCCGGCTCTCTCGTGCATTCCTGCGCCGGCGTCGTGCTTCCGGGCGCCCGCGGTCCATGATCCCGACGCACGCTCTGTCCGATGTGTGGCGAAATAATGGATCTAGGCTGAGTTCCCATCGACGGGTAGGAAGCCATCACCATGCAGGCCACAGTCACCGATCACCGCTCCGACGTCGCCGTGCTGCACCTTCGCGGCGAGTTGGACGCCGACACCGCGGCGCAACTCCAGCGCGAGCTCGACGTCCTGCTGGAGCGCCCGGTGCCGAGAATCGTCGTGGACCTCACCGCACTGAAGTTCTGCGACTCGATCGGGCTGAGCGCGTTCATCACCAGCAAGGAGGTGATCGCGGCGCGCGGCGGCTGGTTGAGCTTCGCGGCGGCCAGCCCGTTCCTGGCGCAGCTGATGGAGACGGTCGGTCTAGCCCGTTATTTCGCTATTTTTCCTGAGGTGGACGACGCCATAGCGGCCGCCCAACTGTGAGTGTCCTGTGAGGTCGTTACGGGTCCGTAGTCGCCTCCGGCCTGGATCTTCCCGCATCATGGGACATCAATAGGCGGACATTGACTCCGATGACAAGATCCGTGCTACATGGACACGCACGGGGGAGTCGTCGTGAGACGCACAGTGGCCGCATGGATCGGTGCGGCTTTGACATCGGGTTTCCTGGTCGGCATACCGGCCGCTCAGGCCGCCGCCGCTCCGGTCGCCCGGGTCGACATTCCGGCGAACTGCACACCGGTCTCCGACCAGGGCCTGATCGACGGCGGATACCGCGGATCGCTCGCTGAGGGCGAGACGGACTGCCTGACACTCGACACACCGGCCGGCGCACGGATCAACGTGCTGACGGCCTGGCGGATCTACCGCGGCGCCGAGGTCACCACCGCCGTGGTCGACGCCGACGGTGCCGCCGCCTGCAGCGGCACCAACTGCACGCTGAGCGGGCCGGCACCGTACCGGGTGCTGGTCACGGCCGGCGCGGGCGGTGGCAGCGTCGACGACTACGGCGTGGCCGTCCAGCGGATGGACCAGCTCGGCGACTGCGCGGTCCTGCCCCGCGGTGGATACGGCGACACCGTCGGCGCGACCCCGCGGTTCGGCGCCGACCGGTTCGCCACCTGCTACACCATCCCGGCCTCCGCGCAGGCGACCTCCGAGATGGTCAGCATCGCGACGCTGACGACCACGGACGTCGCGCCGCGGGCCGGAGTCGCCCTGACAGTTCGGGACAGCGCCGGCACGATCGTCTGCGGCAACGCCTCGTCGGACGTGGCGGCACGGGTCGCCACCAAGACCTTCCGGTGCCGCTTCGACGCCGGCAAGGCGTACACCGCGGTGCTGGTCAGCAATCGCTACGACGCGACCTTCCGGATCACCCGCAAGCCGACCGTCGGCGCCGCCTGCCAGACCGTCGGCACCACGCTCGGCGGGCCGGCCACCACCGGCGCCCGCACCGCCACCGACGACCTCGCCTGCTACCGGTTCCCGGCCACGGCGAAAGCCAGCTACTGGGTCTCCGGCGGCGGCTGGGTCACCGACGGCACCGGCGCCTTCAAATGCACCAGCACCCCATGCCGGGTCACCGGATCCAGCTCCTACCAGGTGATCATGCCGGCCGGCGCGGTCGGCGGATACCGGCTGAACACCTGGAACCTGGGCACCCCGGACCAGCCCGCCGAAGCCTGCACCCGCCAGCTCACCGGAGCGCCCGGCGGATTCGGGCCGTTCACCGGGACGCTCGACGCGAGCCGGACGGCGTACTGCGCGGCGGTGCCGCTCAACGAGCCGACCCACCGGTTCGCGCTGACCGCCACCAACACCGGAGGCGGCAGCGAGCTCCCGGAGACGTACTACCTCAAGGCCACCGACAGCACGGACAGCTCTCCGCTGCCCTGCGACCGGGCCTGCGGCATCGACAACCAGTCCGGGTACGGCCTGCTGCTGATCACCGCCGGCGCGAGCACCGCGACGATCCCGTTCCGGGCGACCACCACCTGCGAATACCAGCCGTGCGCCGACGAGCCGTTCAGCGTGACGATGGTCGACCAGCCGGACACGATCAACGACAACCCGGTGCCGCTGTACTTCGTGGGCACCTCCTTCGACCCGGCCGACCGGGTCGTCCTGACCCGCGCCGGCCAGAAGCCGATCACCGCGGTGGTCCGGAACGTCAACAACTTCCGCACCGCGCTCACCGTCGAAGCCGACATCACCGAGGCGCAGGCGGGAACCTGGGACGTCACGGTCACGTCCGGCCTGCGGGGCACCACGGCGACGCTGAAGGGCGCGGTCCGCGTCTCGGCCGCACTGCTGCGTTCGACCAAGGCGCCGACGATCAGCGGGACCGTCCGGGTCGGCGCCACCGTGAAGGCGGTCACCGGCACCTGGACCCCGGCGGCGACGTCCTACACCTACCAGTGGACGTCGAACGGCGCGGCCATCAAGGGGGCTACCGGGGCGGCGTACGCCATCCCCGCCGCCCAGCGCGGCAAGCGCCTCGGGGTGACCGTGACCGCCAAGCGCACCAACCGTGGATCCTCCGCCGTGGCCTCGGCCGCGACGACGGTGGCCTACGGCATCGCGCCGGCCGCGACCAAGAAGCCGAAGATCACCGGCACGGTCAAGGTGGGCAAGAAGGTGAAGGTCTCGGTGGGTGCCTGGTCGCCCTCGGCGACCTCTTACGCGTACGAGTGGAGGGTCGCCGGCAAGGTCGTCGCCCGCACGTCCACGCTGACCCTGAAGAAGGCCTGGTCCGGCAAGAAGCTGACGGTGACCGTGATCGCCAGGCGCACCGGCCACACCGACGGCAAGGCGGTCAGCGCGACCGTGACGGTCAAGAAGAAGTAGCGCACCGCACCGACACAGAAGGCGAGGGCCGGCTCCGATCAGGAGCCGGCCCTCGCCCGCACTGTTTTCGTGACCGAGAATAGTCCCGGGCCTTCTCGCTGCCGGTGCCCACCCGCTCACCGCACGCGAACCCGAAGATGGTAGTGACTCGCTGTCAGAAGGCTCTGCTGCTCTTCAGGCCGAGATGCAGGGCCAAGGCGTCGCGGAGTGGTTCGTGCAGGCTGTTCGGAAGGCGCCCGAGCTGCCGCCCGATGCGCGCGACGTCGACAGCCCGGATCTGTTCCACCTGAATCTTGGACTCGGTCGAGAGGCCTGTCATATCGTGATCGGCGGCGATCAGCACCTGGAACGGATAGACCTTACTGACGTTCGAGGTGATCGGTGCGACCGTGACGACGCCGCGCCCCCACCGCTCCGCCGCCTGGTTGGCGCCGTCGTTACCGACGACCACCGCGGGCCGAACCTTGTCGGCCTCGCTGCCGACCACGGGGTTCAGATCGACTCGCACGATGTCGCCCCACTTCATGACAAGGGTCCGTCGGCGGTCGTGGCATCCCACAGCTCGGCGTCAGGTGAGTCGTGCCATTCGGAGAACGCCGCCGCGTACTGATCGGCGAGTTGCCGGTCACGCAGAAGGGCGACGGCCTCGTGAAGGGTTGCCGACCGGTTCGTCCCCTGCTCGTCGAGGAACCTGACATCCTCCTCAGGGAGGCTGACGCTAATCTTCATAGCAGGATGCTACTTGCGGTAGGACCAAGATTGCCACCGCGGCGAAGGTGGCGGACACAGCAAGAAGGCCGGACCCTGGGGGTCCGGCCTCACTCGTGTTGCTGGCGGAGGATACGAGATTCGAACTCGTGAGGGGTTTCCCCCAACACGCTTTCCAAGCGTGCGCCCTAGGCCACTAGGCGAATCCTCCGTGGGCCAGAGTACAGACCTTCGTACGTTAGCTCACGCACGGGGGTCCCACTCGGGGGCTGATCTCGGAGAGGGTAAGGTGGCGGGCAGCCCCTCGTGCGGCGTGTATCTCGTGAACCTCCCCAGGGCCGGAAGGCAGCAAGGATAAGCGGGCTCTGACGGGTGCACGAGGGGTCCTTTGCGTTCCGGCGCGGGTTCCACGGCAGCGGGACAGTGTTGGTTCTTGTCGTACCCCCGGCGGACAATGGCGCGGTCGTTGAGAGGGGTCGGAGTGGCACTCGCGCTCTACCGGAAATACAGGCCGCGCACGTTCGCCGAGGTCATCGGTCAGGAACACGTAACCGAACCGCTGTCGCAGGCGCTGCGCAGCGGGCGGCTCAACCACGCCTACCTCTTCTCCGGCCCCCGCGGCTGCGGCAAGACCTCGAGCGCCCGGATCCTGGCGCGCTCGCTCAACTGTGAGCAGGGTCCCACGCCCGACCCGTGCGGCGTGTGCGGCTCCTGCAAGTCGCTGGCCACCGACGGTGCCGGATCGATCGACGTCATCGAGATCGACGCGGCCAGCCACGGTGGTGTCGACGACGCCCGCGAACTGCGCGAGAAGGCGTTCTTCGCGCCGGCGAACAGCCGCTACAAGATCTACGTGATCGACGAGGCGCACATGGTCTCGTCGGCCGGCTTCAACGCGCTCCTCAAGCTGGTCGAGGAGCCGCCCGACTTCGTGAAGTTCATCTTCGCCACCACCGAGCCCGACAAGGTCCTCGGCACCATCCGCTCGCGCACCCACCACTACCCGTTCCGGCTGATCCCGCCCGCGGTGCTGCGTCCCTACCTGCAGCAGCTCACCGAGGCCGAGGGCGTGCACGTCGACCCGGCGGTGTTCCCGCTGGTGGTGCGGGCCGGCGGCGGCAGCGCCCGGGACACCCTGTCGGTCCTCGACCAGCTGATCGCCGGTGCCGGCGACGACGGCGTGAGCTACCCGCGGGCGGTCGCCCTGCTCGGCGTCACCGACGTCGCCCTGATCGACGAGATGTGCGACGCGCTGGCGGCGGCCGACGGCGCCGGCGCCTACGCCGCGATCGACCGGGTCGCCGAGGCCGGCCACGACCCCCGCCGCTTCGCCTCCGACCTGCTGGAACGCCTCCGCGACCTGATCGTCCTGCAGCAGGTGCCGGACGCGGTCGCCAAGGGCCTGATCGACGGCCCGGCCGACCAGCTCGAGGCGATGACCTCGCAGGCCTCCCGGATGGGCCCGGCGATGCTGTCCCGCTGCGCCGACATCGTGCACACCGGCCTGGTCGAGATGCGCGGCACGACCGCGCCACGGCTGCTGCTCGAGCTGATCACGGCCCGGATGCTCCTGCCCGGTGCGGACGACTCGATGGGTGCCCTGCTGCAGCGGCTGGACCGCTTGGAGCGGGGGATGGTGCTTCCGGCGGCCGCCGGGGGTGGCGGTGAGCTGTCGTCAGCAAGTCTGCCGGCGGCTGCGGCTGGTTCCGGCGTTGGTCCGGTCGCCGGTTCGGGGCTGCCCACCGGTGGCGGGATCGCGGGTGGTGGCGTCGCGGGTGGTGCCGGTGGTGGACTGGCTGCTGCGAAGGCTGCTGCCAGGGCTGCGGCCTCGGGCTCGGGCTCGAGCACGCGGCGTCCTGCGGCTCCGGGCGGGCGGCCTGCGTCTTCGGCCGCGCCTGCGTCTCCGGCTGCGCCTGCGATGACGACAGCCGATCCGGCGGGCGCGCCCACGGGTTCGGCGGACGGCTCGGCGGCTTCGGGGAACGACGGCGTTTCGGCGGAGCCGGTCGCCGGGGGCGGTGCTCCGGGCGACGACGCTTCGGTCTCTTCCGGTGGCTCGGCCTCTCCTTCGGGGTCGGACTCCTCTGCCGGGCAGGTCTCTTCCGGGGCCGGCTCGGGGGCGTCCGGCGAGCAGGACGGGCATCCGGTCGCCGGTGGTCGTCCGGCCGGGGTTGCCCAGGCCTCGGGTGACTACGACGACGAGCCGCCGTGGGACGAGGAGCCGCCGGAGCCTGTCGAGGCCGCGAGTTCGCCCGAATCGCGGCTGGCCCGGGTCCGTGACGCCTGGCAGACCCTCAGCGGGCAGCAGGACCTGGTCAGCAAGATGAAGCAGGGCGGTATCGCCATCCGCGACCTCGACGGTGACACGGTGGTCTTCACCGCACCGACGGCGCGCTATGCGGAGCGTTTCCTCGAGTTCCGGGAGAAGATCAGCGAGGCGTTGAGCAGCGTCGTCGCCGGTTCATGGCAGATCCGCTGCGAGATCGTCGACCCGAACGCGCCGGTGGCCGCCCGCAACGCCGGTGGCCGCAACACCGCCCCGTCCCGCGACCAGTCGGCGGGCCGCCGGATGCCGGAGGGCCGCACGTCCGGGCAGGCGGCCTCCGCCGCCCCCGAGCACAACACCGGCCGGACCGAATCCCGCCCGTCCCGCTCGCCGCGCGCACCCGCCGCCGACAGCGACGACGAAGGCTGGCCGGTACCGGCCCGCCCAGCACCCGACCATTCGACATCTGACCGCTCAGCACCTGACCGCTCAGCACCTGACCGCTCAGCACCTGACCGCTCAGCACCTGACCGCTCAGCACCTGACCGCTCAGCACCTGACCGCTCGGCGCCTGACCGGTCTCGGTCCGGCGGCGCTTCGGCAGGGTCGGCGGCTCGATTCGCGGGCCAGGGCTTCGGAGCCGGTGCGACTCAGGGCAGCCCGTTCGGAAGCGCTGTTGCCGGCGTTTCGCCGGGCGGCGGCTTCGCTGTGTCCGCGGGCGGTGCTTCCGCCATGTCCGCGGGCGGTGCTTCCGCTGTTTCTGCGGGCGGCGACTCCGACTGGCCGGAACCGGTCCGGCCGGACAGTGCCACCCCGCAGCGGGCTGTTCCGGTGGATGACGACGGCTGGCCCGAACCGGTCAAGCCGGGCACCGGAGCTTCCGGCAAGGGCGCGTCCGGGCTCGCGAAGCCGATCGAGTCTTCGGAGATCGGTGGCAGGGCTGCGGCCTTCGACGATGCCGGGACTTCCCATGCCGTGGGTGCCTCCGATGCTGACGAAGACCCCTACGCTTCCGGAACATTCGGTGCTTCCGAGGCTTCTGGCGGTGTCAGTGCTGCTGGTGCCGGGTTCGAAGCTGGTGACACCGGTGATTCCGGTTCGGCAGTGGGGGCGGGTTCGGCGGGCGGAACGAGTTCCGGGTCGGTGACAGGCTCGGGGCCGTCGTCGGCTGCTCGGCCGGCATCGGGGTTGGGCGGTGGCTCGGCGTTCGGCGGAGCGGCCGTTTCGATGTCGCCAGCGTCTTCGGCACTGCCGTCTTCGGCACCGCCGGCAGCATCGGGATCGGCGTCGGCAGCACCGGTGTCGGGATTGGCAGCATCGACGTCGGCAGCACCGGTGTCGGGATCGGCATCGGCGGGGGCGCCTTCAGCGCCGGGGGCCGGCTCGGCCGGTGGTCCGGCTGCTGCGGCTGCTGCCGTGGCGCGGTCGGCTCAGGGGGCTGCTGCGGCGGCACGGCCTGCACAGGCCTCACCTGCTGCCGCTGCGTCGGGGGCGGCGGGGCCGGGGGCGCCGGTTCGCTCCGCCGCCATGGAGGCTGCCCGGGCGGCTGCCCGTGGGGGCGGCGTCGGCGGTGGAACCGGTCAGGGGGCCTCGGCGGCGCGTGCTGCGCTGGCCAACGCCCGCAACGCACCTCCGGGCCGGCCGGCGGATTCGACGGGACCGAACACCGGTAATGCGCCCGGCAGTTCCGCCTGGTCCGACGGCACGCCTACCGAGGAAGCGCCGTACGACCCCGAGTACGACGGGGCGCCCTCCGGTGGCTTCCAGGGCTTCGATCCGGGGGACGAGCCCACCGACGACGTGATCGACGAGAAGACGGCCCGGCTGAGCGGCGAGGCACAGGCCATGCAGCTTCTGCGCGACGCGTTCGGGGCCGAGAAGATCGGCGAGCTCTGACCGTTCCGGACCAGCTGACACCAGATCACTACGCCTTCCCGGTCTGACGCCTTCGGCCACTGCACCGGCCACGAGGACGTCCTCCGGACACCTTTCGCAGTCAGGGTCTGTCTGCGTGGTGACTTCGGGCGCTCAGCGCGGCCGAAATCACCACGCCCCACAGCAGTGTGGTGATTTCGGGTGGTCAGCGTGCCCGAAGTCACCACGCAGACAGGTGTCCAGCCTTGCCC
>NZ_JZKF01000092.1 GCF_000962825.1 Actinoplanes rectilineatus | reverse complement strand
CGCCCCCCGCGCCCCCGGCCCCCGCCGAAAAGCTCCCCTGGGGCGACGGCGCCGCCCGGCCGCCGCCCCCCCCCCCGCCGCCCGCCGCGCCGGCCGGCCGCGGCGAGAACTCCGGCCTCCAGGACAAGGAGAAGCTTCAGCAGGTCAGCGACCTGCTGGACATGGACACCAAGGACGTCACCGAGCAGGCCACCAGCGCCGCCGGACTGATCGGCCTGATGCAGAACCGCGGTGTCGACCTGACCCAGCTGCGCAGCGTGCTCAGCAGCGGGGACATCCTGGATGTGAAGGCCTGACCGGGGAGCCGTCACCGGCACGGGCCTCGAGAAGTCCCGGGAGGTTCTCCCGGCGCCAGGCCCGTGCGGCCCGCTCCCACAGATGATCCGTTTCCACAGAGTTCGCTGGGATTCGGCAAAGGGTTCCCTCAGAAAACGCGCTTAGCGTCCTGGACACCACCAACCAGGATTCAAGGGGACCCGCGACCATGATCTACGCCTCCACCAAGCTCAACGAACCCACCAACGCCAAGGTCTTCGTCGACAGCTCCGGTCGCCGCCGTCGTCTGCTCATGACGTCCGGCCTGGTGGCGGCCGCGGGTGCCGTCCTCTACATCGGCGTCGTGGTGACGAGCGTGGTCCGCGCCCCCAGCGCCGAACTCACCACGAAGGCGACGGTCTCCGCCACCGAGGCCGCCGCCACCTCCTCGGCCTCAGCGGCCCCCGCTACCGAAGCCACCGCCACCCAGGCCGCCGCGGCCTCTGCGGCACCGCCGGTGATCCCGTCGGCGGGTGCCGTCCCGCCCAACGGCTCCGGCGCCGGCCCGCAGCAGGGCGGCGGTCCCGGCGGCGCCCCGCGCTGACCGGCGCCGCAGCCCGGTCTCGCATGCCGGGCTGCGGATCAGTGTTCGAGGCGGAAGTTCGGAATCCGCGGCTCCCGCTCCTCCGGCGGCTGCGACATGTCCTGAACGACGGCATCGTCAGGAACCGAAGCGCGTGAGATCACGATGCCGTGCAGACAACTGTCACACCATAGATGCGCGTAGCCCGATTCCCAGCCGGGAAGGGCGGTGAAGACGAGACGCAGACACCGTTCGCCGCATCGGGGGCAGGCAGCCGGATACGGCCCGGGCGGCAGGTCGTACACGGCGTCCCAAGCGTCGAGCCAAGCCTCAAATGTCGCCATCACCGGGCTTTCGGTTCGGGGCGGATCGGCTGATTGTTCCACCAGTACTCCTCATATGCGTAGGCCCGGTCCTCGAACGGGGGAACATCGGCGTCGGTCTGTGGATACGGATGTCCGGCAGCGATGTCCCGCCAGGTCGCCGTGGCGCCGGCGATCGCCGCCGGATCGCCGGCGAGCTGGTCCAAAGCCTCGGTGAGCGGCCGGACGTGCTCGATGATCCAGGCGACGCCGTACTGCATCAGGACGCCCAGCGGATCACTGACCAGGGCGAGAGTGTCGAGTCCGGCGCCCACCACGCCGAGGGAGCCGTCGATCCAGCTGCCGTTCTCGACACCGTGCCGGATCGACGCGATGTCCTCGGCGATCCCGACTCCGGCCCACGCCATCCCCGGCGCGATCGGCTGGCTCACCGGAGGGTTCCGGTGTCGCGGAGCCCGGTGGCGGCCGCCTCGTCGGCGCCCGTGTAGCCCTCGACCGCCGCGTCCAGATCCCTCGCGGTTTCGCGGACCGACCGCGAGGCCGCGGCCATGACCTCGACCAGTGGGGCTTGGAGCCGGCCGAGCAGCGCGGGGACGATCACGCAGAGGCGGCCGTACGTCTGCGGCCCGGGCCGGACGGTGTCGCCCGCCTGCCGTGCTGCTTCCAGCGCGCCGGCGATCGTGTTCAGGTGGCCGGTGTGCCGGCGCACGTCGCCGGCCGGCACGTTCAACGATCCGTCGTCCACCGCAACCTCCGCCGTCGGCAAGCCTGTGGCGGGGTGTACACGGGGCGGGGCAGTCCGGCTCAGGGTGTGGGCGTGATGCCCTATTCGTCGAAGTCGGCGAACAGTTTGGTGAACGCGTAGTCGTTCTGGTCGATGCCGGAGCAGTCGAAACTCAGGGAGCCGTCGGCGCAGTCGCCGTTGTCACGGTTGATGGACCAGAAGCGTACGAAAGCGAGGTTCTTCTCCTCGGCGAACGACAGGACCGTCTTCGCGTGCGCGACCGTGGTCACCGGCCCGGTGTCGTTGACGCCGATCATCGGGGTGATGCCGAGCATCCGGTACAGCTGCGCGTCGCTGCGGCCGGTCCAGATGGCGGCCATGTCGGCGTGCACGGCCTCGGTGGCCGCGTTCATCGCGTCACCCCAGTTGCCGTCGTACCCGAAGTTCATCGTCATCGCATTGACGGTGACTTCGACGCCGGCTTTCTCGGCGGACCGCAGCAGGGTGGTCGCCGCGTCGGACAGGCCGGCGCTGGTGCCCTCGACCGGCACGGTCAGGCTGATCGCGGTGTCCCGCTTCTTCTGCAGGATCGCCAGTGCGGACGTGACCGTGTCGACGTCGACCGACTGTTCGATGTCGACGTCGAGGGTGTTGCTGTCCGCCGCGTCGAGCGCGTCCCCGTAGGCCGTGGCCAGTTCGGATGCGGAGCAGGCGCTCTCCAGGTAGGTTCCGCTCGCGCCGCCGGTGGCGACCACCGCCTCGCCGCCGACGTCACCGATCGCGTCGGTGATCTCCTGGACTCCGCTGTCGGTGATCTTCTTCTCGCCGCCCCAGGTGGCCGTGCAGGACCCGTCCGCGGCGGCCAGCACGAACGCCAGGGTGAAGTCGGTCAGCCCGGTCTTCTTGCTGATCGCCGCGATGTCCGCGGTCCCGCTGACCACGTCCAGGTAGGGCGCGGCGGCCGGCGCCTTGTCGGCCGTCGTCGCGGCGACCGTGGCGGATCGGGACGCCGACGGCGACGGCGACGCGGTGGCGGTCGCGGCCGTCGACGACAGCGACCGCACCGGTGACGGCGACGCGGACGACGCCGACGGCGCGGTGGACGCGGAGGTGCTCGCGACGACGGCGACCGGGGTGCTCGCGGCCGACGACTGCGTCTTGCAGGCCCCGGTGAGCAGCAGCGCGACGGCCGTCAGGCAGACCAGGGGGCGGCGGATCCGATGCATCGGCCGATCATCGCATTTCCGGGAATGCTATTGTCACAGCGATCGCAAAGGCATCGGAAAGCCGTCGGACAGAATTGCCGACAATCGTCCGGAAATGTCACGGAATATGCGCGGGATGCGACGCCGAAGTGGAGTCGATCACATTTTCCGCAATGAAGTCGAGGTCCGGATCCCAGCCTGTGCCCGGCGTTGCCGGCACCGCCACGAAACCGTCCGTGCAGACGATCGGCCGGGTGGTCACGTCCCGGGCGTAATACTTGTCCGACCCGGAGACGTCCGACGGCAGGGTGAAACCGGGCAGGGCGCTGAGCGCCACGTTCGCAGCCCGGCCGATCCCGAACTCGTGCATGCCACCGCACCACACCGCCATGCCGTGCGCCACCGCCATGTCGTGGGCGCGGACCGCGGCGGTCAGGCCACCCATCCGGGACACCTTGATGTTGAGTACGCGACCCGACCCCAGCCGTAACGCGGTGGCCAGATCGGCCGTCTCCTCGACCGACTCGTCCAGGCACACCGGGGTGCCCAGCCGTTCCTGCAGCCCGGCGTGCCCGATCAGATCCCGCGGCGCGAACGGCTGCTCGATCATCGTCAGCCCGCAGTCGTCGAGCGCCGTGAAAATCGGCGTGTCGGCCGGCGTGTACGCGCCGTTCGCGTCCACGTGCACCGCCAGCGACGGGAAGGCCGCCCGCACCGCCCGCACCGGCTCGACGTCCCACCCCGGGGCGATCTTCAGCTTGACCCGCCGGTACCCCGCATCCACCTGTGCCGCGACCTGGCGCAGCAGATCGTCCACGGTCGCCTCGATGCCCAGCGACACCCCGGCCGCCACCCGGTCCCGCGTCCCGCCGAGCGCCGACGCCAGCGACACCCCGCGCGCCGTCGTCCACAGCGACCACGCCGCCATGTCGAACCCGGCGCGCGCGAAGTGATTGCCCCGCACCTTCGCCAGCGCCGCGGCCAGGTCCGCCGGATGCTCCCACGAACACCCCAGGGTCAACGGGATCAGGAACGACCGCGCCACCTCCCAGCAGGTGTCCACGGTCTCCGCCGCGTACCAGGGACCGCTCGGCGACGCGATCTCGCCCCACCCCACCGTGCCGTCACCGTCGGTGAACGTCACCAGGATGTGCTCCAGCGACCGCTTCGCATGCGAACTGGTCCGGAACTCGTGCACCAGCGGCAACCGCACCCGCCGCAACTCCACCCGCTCGACCCGCATCAGCCCTCCTCGACATAGAGTCCCAGCTCCGCGGCGAGCGCATCCCGGTCCCGCAGACGCCGCCCGGCCCCCTTCGAGCTGGCGATGGTCAACGTGGCGAGCAGATGCAACGCGAGCGCCACCGCCGTCGGCGAATTCGCGAACGACGCCGAATCCGCGCCGATCACGATCCGTGCCGTGGCCGCCCCCGCCAGCGGGGCATCCTCGGCATCGGTGATCAGCACCAGGTCACCGCCGTGCCGCACATAGGCCGACGCCACCTCGACGGTCTCCCGCCGGTACCGCTCCATCGACACCGCGACGAGCAGATCACCCTGCCGGATGTCACCGAGCACGTCCAACGGCCGCAACGCACCGTCCCCGACCAGGTGCACGCCGGACAGACCACCGCTCAGGTCGGTGGCCAGCAACGACGCGTAACCGTGCGACTTGCCGTACCCCAGAAGGAAACGGCGCCGCGCCGACACGATCAGCGCGGCCGCCCGCTCGATCGCATCATGTTCGGCGGCCCAGGCCAGTGCCTTGCCGAACTCGGCCCGCTGCTGCTCCAGGACCCGCTGCTTGAGCACCTTCGCCGACCGCCGCTGCACATTGCGGTCGAACCGCTCCGCCGGCGTCGTCACGCGACAGCCCCCGGGTGTCCGGGCGCGTTCCGGTCGCGTCGTTCCCCCGCAGCCGTCCCGCCGTCGACGCCCGGTGATGCCGTGGTGTCGCTGTCCGAGAATGAATAGACCACGCGGTCGGTGACGCCGGGCGGCCGTGTCACCGCCGTCAGGACACCGCCGCCGGCGAACCGGTCCAGCAACTCGCGCCGCAACCAGACCCGGTCCTCCGCCCCCGGCGCGGCGATCGACTCACCCGCCGGTGCCACCACGCTCGAGCCCTTCCGGGTACGCGGAGAAGCGGTCCCGTCGAGATCCCACCGGACGAGAACCCGGTCCGCCCCGGCGGTCCCGTAGAAATCGGGCAGGAAACGGATTCCGGTCGCCCCCAGCACATGCAGATTGAAATGCGCGTTACGCAGCGCGTACGGATCGAAGGTCCACCGCATGGAATGCGCCCCCGTGCGTCGCGCCACCAGGGCCTGCGCCCGTTTCAGCTCGCGTCCCACCCCGCCGCCCTGCGCACCCGGCGCGACCACCGCGGCCTGGCTGTAGTGGTAGATCTCGCCGTCCTCGACCGCGCAGAAACCGAAACAGAAACCCACCATGACACCGTGCGGGTCGAACGCCCCGATCACCGAACCGGAGTTCTCCCGCAACGCGGCCAGCAGTCGCGGGCTGAGCGCCCACTCGGGATCCCGGTAGTCGAAGACCGACCGGTACAGCGCGGAGGCGGCCGTCCACTCGGTGAGGGTGTCCAGCTCGCGGACCGTGACACCGTCCACGCTGTCTCCCACCATGCTGCCACCCCCAGGATAAGAAACGTATAACCGCCATCCTGGCCGCTACTGCGCTCGTTGACAACGCCTGACCGGAAACTTAGCGTTCATATATGGATTCCGAGACCGTTGAGGCGCTCCGCCGGTACACGCTGCTCGAATCGCCGACCGGCGACCGCCGATCCCTGGACACGCTCGCCGCCGCGCTGGAGACCGACGCGGCGCACGCCGGATTCCACGTCGACCGGGAGCGGCACCCGACCGGCGACCACCTGATCTGGACCCTGCCCGCCCGGGACACGGACGGCGGGCCGATTTTGCTGCTCAGCCACTACGACACCGTCTGGCCCGTCGGCACCCTCGCCGAACTGCCCTGGACCGTGGACGGTGACGTGATCCGGGGCCCCGGCGTCTATGACACCAAGGCGGGCCTCGCCGCCCTGCTCACCGCCGTCCGGACGATCGCCGGCGGTCCCCACCCGGAACTCCGGGTGATCGTCGTCGCGGACGAGGAGATCGGCTCCCCGACCGCCGGCGGCCTGGTCCGCGCCGAGGCGAACCGGGCCACCGCGATCCTCGGACTGGAACCCCCGCACCCCGGCGGTGACCTGAAAACCGGTCGGCGCGGCAGCACCCGGGCCCGCATCACGATCACCGGCGTCGAAGCGCACGCCGCCCTCGACCCGGACACCGGCGTCAGCGCCATCGACGAACTCGTCGACCAGCTGACCGGGATCCGGGGCCTCGTCACCGGCCGTCAGGTCCTGCTCAACACCGGGACGGTGGCCGGCGGTGGGCGCACCAACGTGGTCGCCGGACACGCCCACGCCGACCTGGGACTCCGCTTCCTCGACCCGGTCGACGAAGAAGCCGTGCTCGGCGGGCTCCACGCCCTGCACCCGGTCCGGGGCGGCGCGACCATCACCACGGAACTGCTGTCGCACCGGCCCACCTGGCGGCCCGGCCCGGCGGGGGAGCGGCTCCTCGGACGGATCCGGGAGATCGCGGCCGGCATCGGACAGGACATCGGCGGACGGCCGGCGGACGGGGCCGCCGACACGAACACCACGGGAGCACTCGGAAGGCCTACTGTGGATGGACTCGCCCCTCGGGGTGGGGGTGCGCATGCGCGTACCGAATGGGTGTCCGCCGCCGGGATCACCGAACGCACCGCCCTGCTCGCCGCTCTCCTGAGGCATCTCTGACGCGGACGGCGTTTGACGAGCGACCCGCCGGGGTACGACCCCTCGATCTGAGGACTCCGAAAAGGGTATCGATGTTGGACGATCGAGACCGCCGCATCCTCGACGACCTCGAGCAGCAGCTCGCCGTCGCCGACCCCGAATTCGCCGCCCGGATGTCCGCACCGGCGGCCGAACAGCCGTTCCCCGCCGTCGCGGGCCTCTGCGCACTGCTCTTCATCTGCGCACCGCTGGTCATGCTGCTGTTCGGCTGGCCCGGCGTGATCATCGCCGTCGACGTGTTCGCCGCCGCCGTAGCCGTCGTCCTGATCCACCGCCGCCGCAAACGTCGCTGAGATCGACACGCGCCGTGACGACTACAGTCGTCCCGTGGATCAACTGTTCGATGCCGCGGGTACGCTCCGGGTGCGCTACGAGAGCATCGACTGGACGGCGACGCCGCTCGGCCCGGTCGCGTCCTGGAGCACGGCGCTGCGGTCGGCGGTGGCCCTCGCCCTGCACAGCAGGTTTCCGGTCACCCTGTTCTGGGGACCCGACCTGACCCTGATCTACAACGAGGCGTACGTCGAGATGATCGGCGCCAAACACCCGTCCGCCCTGGGCGCCCCGGTAGCGACGATCTTCCCGGAGATCTGGGACACCATCGGCCCGATGCTGCACGGCGTGATCAGCACCGGCGAGGCGACGATGGCCGAGGACCTGCGCCTCATGATGGACCGGCACGGCTTCCTCGAGGAAACGTACTTCACGTTCTGCTACTCGGCGGTGGTCGGCGAATCCGGCGACATCGAGGGCGTCATCGACATCGCGACCGAGACGACGGGCCGCATCCTCGCCCACCGCCGGCTGGCAGCCCTGGCCCGCCTGACGGACGCTCTGTCCGAGGCCACGACCGACGCCGAGATCGTCACGCGGGCGACCGAGGTGCTGGCCGGCGCCGCCGACGACCTCCCCGAGTTCGCCGTCCGCCTGTCCCCACCGCCTGCCGCAGCCGCTGTCGCCGGCGGTGCCGAAAGTCTCGGCGTGGCGCCGTCATCGGGAGGTTCGACGCCGATGCGGGATGCCCGCATCATCCGGATACCGCTGTCCGCCGACGCCGGACACCCGTATCTGGATGTCCGCCTCAGCGACCACCTGCCCGTCGACGACGAGTACCGCGGATTCCTCCGGCTGATCGCCGCCGCCCTCACACAGGCGTTCACCCGGGTCCGCCAGTGGCAGGCCGAACGGCGACTGGCCGAACTCGAACACCAGATGTCGGAAGCCCTCCAGCTCAGCCTGCTCACCGCACCCGCCAGGCCGGAGGACCTCGACGTCGCCGTCCGCTACCGCAGCGCCGCCGAGCAGACCCACGTCGGCGGCGACTGGTACGACTCGTTCCTGCTGCCGGACGGCTCCCTGGCCCTGGTCGTCGGCGACGTGTCCGGCCACGACCGGCACGCCGCCGCGGTGATGGCGCAGATGCGGAACCTGCTGCGCGGCGTCGCCTACGACGGGGACCGCTCACCCGCGCAGATCCTCACCACCCTCGACGCCGCGATGCGGGGCCTGCGGGTCGGCTCCTTCGCCACCGCGATCCTGGCCCGCGTGGAACACGACGAGCATGGCCACCGTCTGCGCTGGTCCAACGCGGGCCACCCGCCGCCGGTGCTGATCCCGCCGGACGGCCCGGCCCGCCTGCTGACGACTCCGGTCGACATCCTCCTCGGCCTCGGCCTCACCGGTGCCGCCCGGCCGGCACCGTCGCCCGCCGACTCCGGCAGCCCGCGTTCCGCCGTCCGGGCGGCCGGGAACACCCGTCGCGATCACGTGGTGGGCCTGCCGCCGGGTAGCGTCGTCGTCCTCTACACCGACGGCCTGGTGGAGCGCCGTGGACAGATCATCGACGCGGGCCTGGCCGATCTGACGGACACGCTGACCGCCCACGCCGGCCGGTCGGTCGAGGACCTGTGCGACCTGCTGCTGGACCGTTTCGCCGACAGCGAGGACGACATCGCCCTGGTGATCCTGCGCATCCCCGCCACCGCACCCGTCAGCGCCCCCACTCCGGCCGCCGGCGGTGCGCGGTGAGAGCGTGTCCACCGACCGGTTGACAACCGGCCTCGGTGGGTCGGTCGTCCCGGGGACGACCACTGTCCGGCCAGGATTACCTCATCGCCGCGACATGCCGGCGGGCCAGAGGGAACCGTCGCCGCAACGCGGCGGTCCAGCCGAGGGAGACGACACCATGCAGCACGACGCGACCATCACCACCGGCCGGGGCGTGCCGGCTTCGACCGCCGCCACCATTCCCGCCACCGTTCCGGCGGACCCTGCTGCTCCTGCCTCCTCCGTACCCGGCGGGGTGGGTTCGATGATCCGCGCCCTGGCCTGGGACCTCGGATTGCCGGTCGCCACCTACTACGCCCTGCACGCGGCGGGCGTCGGCGACACGGCGGCGCTGTTCGCCGGGACGGTCGCCGCCGGTCTGCGCCTCGCCACGGTCGCCGTCCGCGATCGTACGCTGAGCGCCTTCTCCCTGGTGATCGGCGCGATGTTCGGCGTCGGCCTGGTCTTCACCCTGGTCACCGGTGACCCGCGGATGATGCTGGTCAAGCATTCGGTGACCACCGCGATCCTGGGACTGGCGTTCCTCGCCTCGACGATGCGGGGACGCCCGCTCACGCTCGCCGCCCAGCAGAGCTTCCTGCCGGCGAAGGCCGCCGAGCTCGCCGAGCTGTACGCGACCAGCTCCCGTTTCCAGCGCGGTCACCGGGTGTCGTCCATCGTCTGGGGCGCCGGGCTGCTCGCCGAGGCGGCCGTCCGGCTGGTCCTGATCTACGTTCTCCCGGTGTCGGTCATGGTGGGCCTGTCCACGGTCCTCACCGTCGTCACGATCACCGGCCTGATCGCCTGGAACGCCCGCTACCAGGCAGCCCAGAAGCGTGCCGCCCACGTACTGGCCGCCTGACCGGATCGTCAGCCCGCCAGCTCGCCCAACGCCGCGTGGAAGACCTCATGATGCCGATCCACGTCCCGCTCACTCGTCTCCGGGCACATCAACACCATGTTGTGGAACGGTGTCAGCAGCACTCCGCGGTTCGCCAGGTACAGGTGGAGGAAGTCCTCCAGCTCCGCGTCCGCACTCCGCGCCGCCTGCGCCCCGTCACGGGGAGCCGGGTCCGCGAACCGGTACTCCACCCGGGCTCCGAGGCGGCTGACGGACCACGGCAGCGCGTACCCCGCAATGATCGTGGAAAGGCCGGCGGCGAACGTCGATGCTCTCGCGGTCATGGCGGCGAAGGCGTCGTCGGTGAGCACCTCCTCGAGGGTCGCGCGGGCGGCCGCCATCGACACCGGATTGCCCGCGAGCGTGCCGCCCACCCCACCCATGTCGATCAGGTCGAGGTCCGCGCGGCCGCCCAGTGCGTCCGCCAGCTCCGCCGACAGGCCGTAGGCGCCCACCGGGATGCCGCCGCCGATCGCCTTTCCGATGGTCACGACATCCGGATCCAGGTGCCAGAATCCGGTCGCCCCGCCCGGCCCCGCCGAGAACGTGTGCGTCTCGTCGTTGATCAGGTACGTGCCGTGGCGCCGGGTCAGGTCCCGCACCCCGGCCAGGTAGCCGTCCTCCGGCAGCACGATGCCGATGTTGGTCAGCGCCGGTTCCATCAGCACCGCCGCCACATCGCCGTGCGCCAGCTCCCGTTCCAGGCCGGCCAGGTCGTTGAACTCGGCGACCCGGCTCGTGACGGTCACGTCCACCGGCGCCCCGACGTTGCCGTCCCGGCTGCGCCCACCACCGTCCGGACCGGAAACGATCAGTGATTCGTCGACCGAGCCGTGGTAGCACCAACTGTTCACCAGGATCTTCGGACGGCCGGTGACCGCGCGCAGCAGCCGGATCGCCCACCGGTTGGCGTCGGTGGCGGTGAGCGCGAAACTCCAGTACGGCAGTCCGAACCGCCGGGCCAGTTCGGCGCCCGCGGCCGCCGCGTCCTCGGTGGGCAGCATCGTGCTCGCGCCGCCGAGGACGCCGAGCCGCCGGGTGACCGCGGCGACCACCGGCGCGGGGGAGTGGCCCGCCATCGCCGCCGTGTCGCCCAGGCAGAAGTCGACGAACGTGTTGCCGTCGACGTCGGTGATCCGGTTGCCGCGGGCGGTGGCCAGGTGGATCGGGAAACCCGCGGCGGTCTTGTTCATCCAGGTCATCGGGACACGACCGAAGAGATGACCGGCTTTGCGGTACGCGGCCGCCGACCGCGGGTGACGGTCCGCGAACGTCACCCGCTCACGGTCGGTGAGACGGTGCAGCAGCGAGCGGTCGATGGCGGCGTCTACTCCTTCGAGGTGCGCAGCACGGTGATGGACTGGCCCCGGCCGTCGGACACGTAGAGACGCAGCCCGTCCGGGGAGATCGCCACCACGCGCGGGCTGTCACCGACCCCGACCGTCGACACGACCTTCCCGTCCTTCAGGTCGACGACCGACATGTTGTCGGTGCCCTCGTTGACGACGTACGCGTGCACGCCGTCCGTCGAGATCATCACAGCCTGCGGTTCCCGGCCCACCTTGATCTTGTGGAGTTGCCGCATGTCCGACGTGTCATAGATCTCCACGGTGTCCACGTCGTAGTTGGTCACGATCAGCTGCTTGCCGTCCGGGGTGACCGCCAGCGCGTGCGGCGACCTGCCGACCTTGATGTTGCGCTTGACCAGGCGATCCTCGGCCCCGATCACCGAGATCTGGCTCGACTCGTGGTTGGCCGTGTACGCCGTCCTCCCGTCCGGCGAGAACACCACCCAGTGCGGGTTCGGCGGCACCGTGATCCGCCCGTCCTCGGTCAGCGTCTCCGGGTCGTAGATCTCCACCCGTCCCGCATTGTGAATCGGCACCCAGATCCTCCCGGCCGCGTCCACCGCCGGCTCGAACGGCCGAGGACCGGTTCTGATCGTCTTCACCAGCTTCCGCGAGGCAGTGTCGATCACGGCGAGGCCGTTGCCGGTGAAGTCGTTCTCGAACAGCGACACGTACAGTCGCCCGCCGTCCTGCGACACCGCGAGGAACCTCGGCGTGTTCGGCACCCTCACTGCGCTCGCCGTCCCGGTCGCCGCGTTGACGAAGTGCACGTCCTTGGAATTCTGGTCAGCGACGTAGACGGTCTTGTTGTCCGGCGACACCGCGACACCCTCCGGCTCGCGGCCCAGCGGGAACGTGTCCACCACCGCGGGCTGCGGCACGCTCTCCACCGGCGCGGCCGTCGGCTCCACCGGCGACGGCCCGGTCCCCGCCGGATCCGGCGTCGCCTGCGAACCGGCCGCCGGAGGCGCAGCGTCCTGCTGATCCTGATCAGAGGTCAGCACCCGGAACCCGACATAGGACCCGGTCGCCAACATCAACACGACCAGGAGCACCGCAGCTACCCAGGCCCGCCGCCGGCGAGGCGGTGGCGCACCATTTCCGGGGTACGGGTCAGCCGACGGCGGAACCGGCTGCCCGGGCCCGCCGGGGCCGGCCGGTCCCGCAGGACCACCCGGCAGAGCGGGCGCCGACGGGAACCCCGGGTAGGCCGGGCTCACCTGAGCCGCGGCAGCCGCATAGGCCGGACCATTCTGAGAAGCGGGGTACTGAGGCGGCGCCGTCGCCTGGTGCGGTGGCACCGGGTAGGCGGGACTGACCGGATAGGCCGGCGCGGGATAACCCTGAGCCGGATAAGCCGGACTGACCGGATAAGCCGGACCCGCCTGGGTAGGCGGATATCCCTGGTTCGCTTGGGCAGGCGGATATGAATGCCCCTGAGGGGGATAGGACTGGTCGGGCCGGCCGTAACCGGGACCCGGATGACCCTGACCCGGATACCCCTGTCCCGGATGCGCCTGTCCCGGCTGCTCGGAGTGGCCCGCTTCGGCATAGGGCTGACCGGGCACCGGATAACCCTGACCCGGCGCCTGATAGGGCGGCCCGGAGTAGGGCTGAGCCGGGTATCCCTGCCCGGGCTGAGCCGGGTATCCCTGTCCAGGCGGAGGCGGATACCCCTGGCCCGGAGGCACGGGATACCCCGGAGCCATCGGAGATCCCGGATAGGCGGAGCCCGGCGGCATCGCCCCTTGCTGCGCTCCCGGATATGTCGGGTCGGTGCCATGCTGCTGTCCGGCCCAGGGCCCATCCGGCGGATTCTGCCCGTGCGGCGCGTAGGATCCGCCCGGCGGCGTCGGTCCAGGCTGCCCGTGATAGGCCCCGCTTGTCGGTGCCGGCCCAGGCTGCCCCGAGTAGGGTCCGCTCGTCGGTGTGGGGCCCGATTGTCCCGTGTAGGGTCCGCTCGGCGGAGTCGGTCCGGGTCGCCCGTGCGGCCCTGATTGCCCATGCGGCCCTGGCTGTCCGTGTGGCCCGGCCTGATGTGGGGCGTTCCACCCGTCGGCGGGCGCGGGCCATCCGGAAGCAGCGGGCGACATCGGCCACGCCCCGCTGGGCGTCTCGTTCCAGCTCGGACTCACACCCGACGTGGGTGCCCCGGCCCCCGCCGGAGGCCAGGACGAAGCCGGAGTCCCCGACGTCGGAGCGGCCCCAGGTCCCCAGTGCCGGGTCGGATTGTCCGCAGGCGGAGGCGGAACCGGCACCTGACTGTTCCAGGCGTCCACCATGTTCCCCACGCCCTCGGCCCGAACCGGAGTGGTCGACCAGGGATTGCTCCCCGGCGAAGTCCCCGGCCCCTCCGAAGCCGAACCCACAGAGCCGCCATCCACACCCCCGGCGACGGCATCCGTACGCCCGGAGCCACCGCCCGCGCCACCAGAGGTGGCGTCCGAACGCCCGAAGCCGTCACCCGCACCACCGGAGACGGCGTCCGCGCGACCTGAGACGTTGTCCACCCGAGTGGTGGCCGCCGAGTCCCACGGCGCAGCAGTCCCAGAATCGGTGCTGTCCGGTCCAGCGCTCCAGGGCACAGCTGTCGTGACGGCATCGCCGTCCGACGCCGTGCTCGCCGCTGCTGCCGTCGATCCCGTGCCCGCCGCCGCCGATGTCGCCGCCGTCGTTGGTGTCGTTGCCGTCGCCGATGTCGCCGTCGTCGCTTCGGTGGAGGTGGGAGTAGAGGTGGGATCGGTGTCGCCGGTTCTCGTTACCGGCCGGACCGCGTTCGGCCCGGCGGCGGCCACCATGAACGCCCCGACACTCCCACCCACCGGGGCATGCCGTTTCCCGCTCTCGCTGAACGTTGCGGAGTCACCAGGGTTGTCCCGATCCTCCCGCTCAGCCGGCCCACCACGCGAATCCGAACCAGAAGCCGAACTCGAAGTCGAACCCGATTCCGGTCCTTGACCCGGAGCCGACTCCACAGCGGGCACAGCCGTCACCGGCTTGTGCGGAGCCTGTTCGTGAGATGCCCACTCGTGAGGAGCGTGCTCGTGAGACGCCTGTTCGTGAGACGCCCGCTCCTGAGAAGCTCGCTCCTGAGACGCCTGCTCCTGAGACGCCGCCTCGTTGGCCGTGACCGGGCTGCTGTCCGGGATCGAGTCCTCAGTCTTCGAGGCTGTCGAGCTCGCTGCGGAATCGCCTGTGTGGGGAATCGGCTCCCCGACTTCTTGCTCCGACTCGTCGGGGATCCTCGAGGAAGAGGATGAGGAAGTGGTGGGCTCATCCGCCGTTACTGGGGAACCACTCGCCGCAGCAGGGCCGTCGGGGGGAACGGCTCCCGAGTCCGTATGCGTGACGTCCGTATGCGCGACGTCCGTAACCGGGGCCTTCGATTCCGCAACCGTCGGGGCCGCGACGTCCGAGACAGGAGGCTCCGGGGCCGTAGCCGCCGGAGTTGGAGCCGTAGCCGCCGGCGCCGCCGGGGTTGGAGCCGTAGCCGCTGGAGTTTCCGTAGCCGCGGGAGCCGCGATGTCCGCGGCCTTCGCCGGTTCGGGTTCCGGCGCCGGCTGATTAACGGAGGCGGCGTCCGACCAGCTGCTTCCGGGCCACGCCGAACCTGTCCAGCTTCCGCCGGGCCACCCGCCGCCAGGGCTGGGCCAACCACCTCCGGAACCGGGCCAAGCCGTCCCCGCCGGCCGGCTGTCCGAGGCCGTTCCTGCCGACTGTCGCTCCGGCGTCGTCCCGGCCGGTCGTTCCCCCGCGGCTGTCGTTGCCGGTCGTTCGCCAGCTGCGGCTGCGGCTGCGGCTGCGGCCGTCGTCGACGGCCGGTCGTCCACTGTTCCCTGTCGTTCCTCCCGCGCTGTCGTTGTCGGCTGTTCGCCTGCTGGACCCGTGGTTCCCGAAGCCGCCCCGACCGTCCCATCGGCGGGAGCCTTCGGGACAGCAACCGCCGACGGTGCTTCGGGGGGAAGGGCGTTCGCGGAGTCACCGTTCAGAGGCACAGCGCTGGTTTCCACAGCTGTCTCCAGGGAAGGCGTGACAGCCTCGGCACGGGCAGTCGTAGGTCCGGTCGTAGGAGGCTCGGCATCCTTCGTGACCGAGGGCGGAATCTGCTCGGGAACCGGCACAGGAACCACGGTGGGAACTGTCGCGGACGGAACCGGCGCGCTGGCCTTCACCCCGGCGCGCGGCAGGATCGGCGCTTCCTCATCGTGGCCGGGCCCGGTCGCCGCGGGGGTGCCCACTGCGCCACCGCCACCGCCACCGCCACCGCCACCGGTCACCGCGTCGACAGCTGGACGCGGCGGTGTGCCGGTGTCGGCGGGAGGGCTCTGCGGCGTACCCGGAGAGGTGCCTGACTGTCCGAAACCCGCACCGGGCCACCCACCGCCCACCGCACCGGGCTGGGGCCACCCCGCGGCAGGGACCGGCTGACCTGCCGGAACCCCCGCGGGCCTGCCACCAGAACCAGAACCGGAATCGGACCCGGCGGAAGACGGCACGGCAGGTCCGGGCGAAGAGACGGCGGGCCCGGAGGACGACGCTGCGGGGGCCGGTGACCGCAAAACGGGCACCGAAGATGCCGCACCGGATGCCGGGGTGGGTACGACCGGGACCGAAGGCGCCGACACCGCCTCACGCGCTCCCGGCCCAGCCGGTAGAGCCCGCGCCGTCCGCCCCGACGGACCGGCAGTAAGGGCGGCCCCCGTCTCGAAGTCCGCCGCGACCTCGCCGATCACCGCGACCCGGGCGTTCCCCGCCGGACCGTCCAGAATGATCTCGCCGTGCAACCTGCCGACCGTCGGGAACCAGGAGACCCGCAGCGTGTTGCCCTCGAGGCGGGCGCGCAGGCCCTCCGCCGTGCTGCTCACCGCCGACGCCGCGGCCAGGGGCGGGCCCTGGACCGGGATCTCCGCGGTCAGCTGGCGGGTGCCGGGGGCGACCCGGCCGAAGTCGAGGCTCGACTCTGTGACGCGCAGGGAGGTCCGCCGCAGTGCCGCCGCCGCGGCTGCCGCGACCCGGCCCTCGCCGCTGGTCAGCCCGCGGAGTGTCTCCCGTGCCTCGACCGCGCGGGACAGGTCGTCGCCGGCCGCGTCCGCCGCCAGTCCCGCGATGCGGGTCATCTGGTCGCTGCCCGGCCGGCGGATCCGTGACAGATAGGCCTGGCGGCCCGACCCGAACACCCACTGCCGCACGCTCGGGTCGCGTTCCCGCAAGTATTCGTAGAGTTCGCCGACACCGACGAACCCGTCCCGGTCGCGGTCGGCGGCGGCGCCGCGGACGCCGTCGGCGATCAGGCCGGCGAACGTCGGGGGTTCGGCGCGGGCCGTCGTGGCCATCACCACGCGGCTCTGCCACTCGGCGGACCGCGCCGCCCGGAAGTGGTGTCCCGCGTCGACCGGTCCGCCGGTCCGCCCGTCGAGCATCACCACGGCCTGCCCGGCCCGGCAGCGTTGCAGCAGCGAGGCGACCTGCGACACGTCGACCGCGGTCTCGGCCGGCCGGCCCATCACGGTGTCCGCCGCGGCGAGATGGAGCCCGCCGCCCGGCCCGGTGAGCATCACGCCCCGGAAGTAGAGGATCACGCAGTCGTCCTGCGCCCGGCCCTCGAAGAGGGACTTCACCTGCTCGAACGTCTCGGCGGTGCTGGGGTCGCGCAGGAACGTCACCTCGAACCCGCCGAGCCCCGAGTCACCGAGCACTTCGGAGAGTGCGGGCACGTCAGCCGACGGCACCGCGAATCTGCCCAGCACCGGATCGTCGTGGTGCTCGATCGTCACCACAACAGCCAGTCGTCGCCCGCTCATCGCATCACCCTTCATCCATGGTGCGTTGCCGGAGCGAGCCACGAAACCCTTTGATGATTACGAAACGCCAGGCCTCCACAACACAGAGTTGTTGATCTCCGTGTTCCCGGTCCGTTTCGGACAGCCCAAGAACACCGATCTACCTGCGATGATGTTACCCGCGCCCGGTGCGCACCCAGGAGCCCCGGCGCACCGACTGTCGGATGTCCGAATCAGCCGAGAATTTCACCGGATCCAGTGGAAGGTGCGTGCCCACCCTTCCGAAATGCCGGAAACCCGTCTGTCGCCGCCGGCTTCCGCTCCTCCCGATCTTCCTTGGGGGTACGCGACAGCCCCTCCCCGGCAACCACACCTCCCCGGAGAGCGGTTGCGGCCTGACTGCCGCTCGATGCCGTTGCGCCGGCGCCGGGCTCACGGTGGGTGGTCACCGGTACGGCGTTCGCCCCTCGGGGGACGCGCGCGGGGCCGGGGCCGGCTGGGCGCACAAGTGGCTCGCCTGCCGTTCACTGGCAGGCGAGCCTGATGGTCGTCGACCGGGCACGGAAACGTCAGCGGCCGCGCTGGGGGCGCGGTGACGATCCGGCTGTCGGATGCCGCAGCGCCCCAGCGGTGCGTGGGGAACCGGGGCATGCCCGTGCTCCGCACGCCGGCTGCGGCTCGGCGGCGTTGTGCAGCACGCCGACTGGCGCTCGGCGGCGTTGTGGTGCGGGCCTACTGGTACTCGGCGGCGTCGTGGTGCGGCCGACGGGTACTCGGCGGTGGAGTCGAAGGGGTCGGTGAACGGGGACGACGTGACCTACGAAGGCTGGTCACCGGGTGTTCGGTGACATGGCGGGGGACGCCGGATGCTGAGCAGCGGCGCTGGGCAGCGTGCCACCTCGCACCGGCAGCATGCTGGACGACGCCGGCTGGTGTCCGGCGGCGTTGACGGGATGGACGGCGGGCAGCGAGCTCAGACCGATCGTGATCACGCCGATGAGTGCGGTGTGCGGGACGCGTACGTGCGTCCGCACCGCACCGGCGGAAACCTGGCCGGGCGGAACTCGGGTACGGCGGTGCCGTCGACGGGAACGGTCAGACGGTGACGTCCACGGCGTTCCCGGTGTTGCTGCGGGCGATCCGGAGCCGCAGGGCCTCGATGTCCTGGGACGACTCGATCCGAGCCACCGCGTTCTCGGCCGCGGTGACGGCCGCCCGGTCGGCGGTGATGACCGAGTGACCGGCCTGGACCGGCGTGAGGTCGGCGGCCAGCTTGAGGCGGGCGGTCTGCAGGCGCGTCCAGGCGGCGTGGCTGTTCCAGTTCGCGGCGGGTGCGGCGGTGGCGCTGACGGACATCGGGACTCCTTGTTTGTCTAGGCCGGGCAGGACGATCCCTCTGATCGGCAGCTCCGCTCCCGGGTTGCAACTCTCGAACCCAACATCATCCGAAAATCTCTTTTAGCTGGCCGTTCGGTTACTCTGAGCGGCTGAAAGGTTGATTTCTCGTGATTCTGGCCCGCAGCCCGCCTTCGAGGTCTATGCGCGTTCCGTGGTCAGTGTGCGAAGCCCCTCCGCGTGGTGACATCAGCCGCGCCAGGCGCCCGAAGTCGTCACGCTCGTTTGGGTGTGGTGATTTCGGGCGTGTTGGGCGCCTGAAGTCGTCACGCTCGTTTGGGTGTGGTGATTTCGGGCGCGCTGAGCGCCTGAAGTCGTCACACGGGCGCTGCCGACCCGGCCTGAGGGCTCTGCGGCGGACCGGTGACAGACGAAAGGACCGGCCCGGCGGATAGCCGGACCGGTCCTGGAAGAGCGGGCACGAGGCGTGTCAGCTGACGACGCCCGGGTGCCGGACCGCGAAGGGTCAGCCGGCGACGGCCGCCAGCGCGCGGGCCTTCTCGGGCCAGGTGGCGAGGCTCGCGGAGCCACGCATGCCGGCCGCGGTGACCGCCTGCTTGAGGTCGTTCACGTCGGATTCGGCCAGCTTGTCGTAGGTGGTGATCCCCGCGGCGGCCAGCGCGATCGCGATCTTCGGGCCGATGCCGGGGATCTTGGTCAGGTCGTCGGGCTGCTCGACGCCGGGGGAGTCGATCGGCACGATGACGGACGGGTCGTCCACGGCGGGAACCGGCGCGGCGGCGGCATCCGACTCGAGCGCGGGCTCACCGGCCTGGGCCGGAATGACCGACGTCGGCTCGTCGACGGCCTCGACCGCGGCGGTCTCGGCGGGCGCGGAGGCCTGCGCGGGGATGACCGTGGCCGGCTCGTCGACGGCGGAGGCAACGGGCTCGGTGACAACGGGCTCGGAGAGGACAGGCTCGGAAGCAACGGGCTCAGCGGCAACGGGCTCGGAGGCAACCGGCTCGGAGACGACGGGCTCAGCGGCGGCCGACGAGGCGGACGCGGACTCGACGATCACGGGCTCGGACGGCTGCACCGGGATGATCACGGCGGTGGGCTCGTCGCCGTTGTCCTCCGACGCGGTGGCCGGAACGTCCGCGATCTCAGCGTCGGCCTTGACCGGGGCCTCGTCCACGGCCGGGGCGTCCAGCGCAACCGGAGCGTCCGGCACGGCCGCGGTGGCCGGAGCGGCGGACTCGGTGGCCTGCGCCGGCACGATCAGCGAGGTCTCCTCGGCGGACGCGGCCGGGTCGAGCGGCTCGGCGGCCGGGGCCTTCTCCGGGATGATGACCGCGGTCGGCTCGTCCTCGTTCTCGTAGTACGCGGACTCGACGAGCGGCGCGGACGCCACCACCGGCTCGGCCTCGGCCACCGGCTCGTCGATCCCCGAGACGCTGCCCGCGGCGGTGCCGGAGGAGGAGGAGGAGGAGGAGGAGGAGGAGGAGGAGGAGGCCGGGTCGAGCGGGATCACCGCGGTGGACTCGCTGGCCGGAGTGTCCGTAACCGCCTCCGGCGTCGCGACGACGGGCGACGTGAAGACCGAGGTCGCCTCCGCGTCGTCATCCGAGGAGGAGGCGGAAGGCGCGGCAGGCGAAGACGCGACGGAGGAATCGGCGGCCGGAGATGCGGCGGCCGGAGAAGCAGCCGACGTGGCCGCCACCGCGGCGATGACCGCGGCCGGCTCCGGCGTCGGCGCGTCGGCGGATTCCGTGGCGGCGGGGGTGGTGGACGACTTGGGCTTGAAGGCGGCGGCCGGCGCGGACTTCGCGTTGAGCTGGCGTCCCCACACCAGCCAACCCGCGATCGCGCCGATGACCAGCCCGGCGACAAAGGAGAGGAATGATGCCATATGGGGCCTCCGGACAGGAGAGGAGGATGCTTTGCGGTAGCGGGCAGCTTCGCACATCACCGTACGCAGCGAGAACGAGGGTGCCGTTCGTCCGCCATACGGTGCCACCTGCACCCGGACCGGGGCGCCAGATCATTTCCGGCAGGTTACGCCCGGTCGGTCGTTGCAGGGCGTGACGGGTATCAGGGCCTGGAGAGTACGAAACGGTTCGCCGCGTACGTGATCGCCCAGAGGATGCCACCGATGAGCAGGAGGATTCCCGCGACGCGGTAGTCCGCGCCGTCCCGCCCGCTCCACGGGCTCGCCAGGAATGCGCAGCTGACCGCCCCGATGACCGGAATGACCGTCGGGGTGCGGAAGTGCCGGTGCGACACCGGGTCGCGGCGCAGGACCAGGACCGCGACGTTCACCACAGTGAAGACGACGAGCAGCAGCAGCGCCGTGGTCCCACCGAGCGCGGTCAGGTCGGCGTACCCGATCAGTCCGAAGGCCACGACGGTGGTGAAGAGGATCCCGACCCATGGCGTACGCCGCCCGGCGTGGACCCGGCCGAAGGCCGCGGGGAGCACGCCTTCGCGGGCCATCCCGTAGAGCAGCCGGGACGCCATCATCATGTTGATCAGCGCGCTGTTGGCCACCGCGAACATGGTGATGAACGCGAACACCGAGAGCGGGAAGCCCGGCGCCCCGGCGGACACCACCTTGAGCAGCGGGGTCTCGCCCTCGCCCAGGGCGGCGGGCGGCACCAGCGCGACCGCCGAGATCGCCACCAGGATGTAGATCAGTCCGGTGATGCAGAGCCCGGTCAGCATCACCTTGGGGAAGATCCGGACCGGGTCGCGGGTCTCCTCGGCCATGTTCACCGAGTCCTCGAAGCCGACCATGGCGAAGAACGCGAGGGCTGTCCCGGCGGTGACCGACAGGACGACGTTCCCGTCCGGGGAGGAGAACGACGTGAGCCGGGACAGGTCGCCGTCTCCGCCGCCGATGGCCCACGCGCCGATGACGATGACGATCAGCAGCCCGGTCAGTTCGACCGTGGTGAGTACCACGTTCGCTTTGACGCTCTCGCCCACGCCCCGGAAGTTGATCACCGCGACCAGGGCCATGAAGCCGATCGCCACGCCGGTGGAGGGGCCGAACACGGCGGCGAAGTTGCCGGCGAACGCCTTGGCCGCGCTGGACGCCGACGTCAGCCCGGAGCACATCACCGCGTACGTGATCATGAAGGTCAGGAAGTGCAGGCCGAACGCCTTGTGCGTGTAGAGCGCCGCGCCCGCGGCCTGTGGATACTTCGTCACCAGTTCGAGGTAGCTGCACGCGGTCAGCAGCGCCACCACGAACGCCAGCAGGAACGGCAGCCAGACCGCGCCGCCGACCTCGGTGGCGACCTTGCCGGTGAGCGCGTAGACACCGGTGCCGAGGATGTCGCCGACCACGAAGAGCAGCAGCAGCCACGGTCCGATCACCCGGTTGAGCGTCGTATCCACCATGACCTATGGACTCTACGGCCACGGGTGGCCATCCGCCCGGTGACGGACGGATGACCACCCGGACGGATCAGTAGGAGGTCACGAAGACCGGCTGGCCCACCTTGGTGGTGTCCGCGGCCGCGCCGACACCGTTCACCACGTGGTCGATGACGCCCGCACTCAGGTTGACGGTCATGATGTGGTGCAGCTCGACGCCCGGTGTGGACGGCACCTCGAACCCGTTCGCGGTGTGGATCGACGGGTTGTTCTGGTTGAACACGTAGACGCCCGCGCCGTACAGCCTGTGCTGCCTCACGCGGTTGCCGACCTTGTATCCGGCGTATCCGAGTGTCGACCCGTTCATCCAGTCCGCCTGCGTCGGCGGGTCGTACGGGAGCTCGTTCTGGTACAGCACGGTCGTGCCGCGTTCGCCGTTCCAGACCGTGTTGTACTTCTGGAAGTGCTCGACGAACAGCCCGGTCGCGGTCACGTCGTCGCCGTTGATCACCGCGCCGTACCGTCCGGTGTTGGTCCGCCAGCGGTCGGTGTCACCGTTGACGCCCTGGGTGAAGCCCTCCACGCCGTGGTCGCCGCGCCACACCCAGGTGTGGTCGATCAGCACGTCGTCGCTGTTCACCTCGAGCGCGATGTTCGTCTTGCCGATGTGCGGCCCGCCGACCCGGAAGTAGACGTCGCTCAGCGTGGTCGGGTTCGACGGCGAGGTGACGCCCTTGCCGCGGCCGACGCGCAGCAGCACCGGTGATTCCTCGGTGCCGGCATCGATGGTCACGCCGGCCACGATCACGCCGGGCACGTCCGCGAGGTCCAGCGGCGTCGCGCCGTTGACGGCGGTCAGCGTGGCGTGCCCGATGCCGAGCACGACGGTGTTCGGCCGGGTCACCTGGATGCTGCGGGCGATGTCGTACACGCCCGGCGTGAGCAGCAGGTGCTTGCCGAGCGCGAGCGCCAGGTTGATCTTCGCCACCGAGTCGCCGGGCTTAGCGACGTAAAAATCCGACAAAGGCAGCACTTTTCCAGACTTGGCGTTCCAGGACGTCCCGCTCGTGTTCCGTGCCGCAGCCGGCACCCGCACCTGATACTTCCCGCGAGAGTCGACGAACAGGAACGGCTTCTCCCGACTCACCGGCGTCTTCGCGAGTGTCGTGTAGGGCGGATCCGGGAAGGCGGAGTCGTCAGGAGCCCCGTCGACACCCGAGAACACCTGGTTCCACACCGCGTTCGACCACGACGCCACCGAACTGTTCCGGGTCAGCCACTGCTGCTGCGACCCGTTCGTCGTCGCCGGCAGCTTCGAGTCCGCGATGAACCCGCCGCTTGCGTACTGCGGTCCGGCCGTGCAGTAGTCCATCAGCGACAGCGTGCCGCCGGTGAACTCCACCCGGCGCAGCGACACCGCCTGCGATACCGCCCAGAAGTTCGCCGTCTGCCGGCAGCCGTCCTGGCCCGCACCGTTGATGTTGACGGTCAGGTTCGACACCGTGCGCCAGAAGTTGACCAGCGCGATGCAGTTCGGGTTGGCCGGATCCGAGCTCAGGCAGCGGTTGTAGGCCTCCACCTTGCCGTTGATCACCACGTCGCCCGGGTTCGCGCCCAGGCCGCTGATCTCCGTGTAGTAGCCGACCTTGACCTGCAACGGCTGCTCGGCCGTGCCGTAGGTGCCCGGTTTGAACAGGAACGCGAACCGGCTCGTGCCCATCTCGTTGTCGACCTGCGCCGCGTAGGTGGCGTCCAGTTTCGCCTGGATGCTGCTCACCGGCATGCTCGGGTCGAAGACGGTCACGTTCGTGCCGAGATCGGGGGCTTTCACGGCCGCCGGCGAGGCGGTGGCCGGGCTGGGTGCCGCGGTGACGGCGAGGACCATCGACAGAAACACCGCGGGGGTACGCCGTAACGACCGCGACCGTGGCTCGCGGCGGGAGAGTCTCGTCATGCGGAGGGTGTCCTTCCGTAACAAGATCGCAATGATCCCCGTCACGGAACCAATCGGCGAAGCTCCATGTCAAGGGTGGCGATCCGGCATACCCCACGCTTCCGGGACGAGTCACCCGGGTTCCGGAACCGGATGCCCGTTCAGCTGCCCGAAACCGCTTCCGGTACCGCTTCCGCGAACACCACCACGTTGTCCCGGTAACTGCCGCGACCCCGGTCCAGCGTTCCGCCGCACGTGACGAGACGCAACGCCGCGTAACTCACCGGCCCGTAGACCGCCGCCGTCGGGAAGTCGTCCTTCGGGTACGCGAGGACCCGTCGCACCGCGAAGCGGGCCACGGAACGGTCGGCACGGCGTACCAGGATGATGTCGCCCGGGGTGAGCTCCCGGAGCCGGAAGAAGACCGCGGCGCCCTCACGTGCCGTGTCCACATGCCCGGCGATCACCGAGGCGCCCGGCTCACCCGGCGTGGGCGAATGTTCGTACCAGCCGGCCGGAGCGTCCGCCCGCAGCGGCGGAACCTGCAGCGTGCCGTCCCCGCGCAGCCCCAGTTTCATGACCGCGGTGTCCACGCCGATCGCCGGGACACTCAACCGCACCGGCACCGACCGCGGCATCGCGCCGGCACGGTTGTCCGGTGGCGACGCCTCACCGCGGTCGTCCGGTGGCGACGCCTCACCGCGGTCGGCCGGTGGTGACGCGGAGGCGGTGGCGACGGGCGCGGCCACCGGCGGTGGGAGTGCCGGCTCCGCGCGTACCCCCATCGCGGTCAGGGTCGAACCCAGCACCGCGAACAACACCGCCGCGGCGGCCGCCCGCCGGTCACGCACCACGGGCAGTGCGAACCGTGACCGGCGGGGGGCCGGGGCGTGCGGCCGGTGGGCGGCGTCAGCGGCGGACCGCACGCCATCCCGCGCCCATCGCGGCGACCAGGAAGAACAGGCCACCGGCCAGCAGGGCCACCCGGGTGCCGGAGGCCGTGCTGCCGCCGCCGGCGTCCACCCCGCCCGAGGGTGTCGGCCCCGCTGAGCCCGGCCCGGAGTCGCTGGGCACCGGTGACGACGGCGCCGGCGGCGACGAGGCCGGGGGCGTCGGCGAGTCGGGTGGGTAGGTCGGGGACGGGGGCGGCGACGGGGGCGAGGAGGGCGGGTAGGAGAGCGAGGGGTCGACGCTCGCCGACGGGTGACCACCGGGCGGGGCGGAGGTCGGGGTCACCGGGTAGGAGGGCTCGGTCACCGTGCCGCCACCGTCCCGCGTGCAGAAGGCGAGCAGCAGGAAGAGCAGGATCAATGCGACCAGCAGGGCGACGCCGAGCGCGATCTGCCGCGTGCGCCGCCCACGGCCGCCGGACGCCGGGTAACTGTCGTCGGCCATCGTCGTGCCTCTCCGGGAGGGGGACCGTCACGTTAGCGACCCCGTGGGAGGATCGCAGCCTTCTATCCGTGATCGGTCACTCCGGGCGATTCAGGCGACCAGGTAGGCGATCACCGCCAGGGCGACGACGCCGAGCGTGGCCAGCAGGATCGGGCTGAGCCGCCAACGTCGTGGGCTCGGCGCCTCCCCGGCGGAGGGCGTGCCGGAAGGGGAGACGGCCGGTCGCGGCAGAGCCGGGGCGGCGTCCACCGGCGGCATCCGGTACATCGGCGGGACCTCCGCCGTGGGCATGGCCTCCGCGGGGTCCCCGGCGTTCTCCGGGCCGGCGGGCCGCAGGAACGGCCCTGCCGGCGGGCTCACCGGCGGCACGCTGCCCGGCATGATCTGCTGGCGGGCCGCGAAGATCTCCGCCTGCTCGGGGTCGGTCGGCGCCACCGTGTGCGGTCCCGGCGCGGCCCGCCCGCGCGGCGCCATCGGCGGGAAGAACCCGGTGACCGGTGGAATCGGTGTGCCGCCCGGCTGCACGTGCTCGGTCCAGCGGTGCCCGTCCCACCAGCGCTGCGCGGGCAGGCCGTGCGGGTCGGCGTACCAGCCGGCGGGCTGCGCGGGGCTCGTCATGCGGGGCGGTCCTCCTGCGGGCTCGTCATGCGGGGCGATGCGGTGCTGCCGCCGTCCCGATCGGCGGCGCACCCGGCCGCTTGAGCCCTCACTCCGTCCCGCCCGCTGATTTTCCGCGGTGTCACGGGGTGCTGTGGTGGGCCCTCGGGGCGGCCCACCACAGCGAGGGGTTGCCCCGTCTCAGGACTGGACGATCCGCAGGTCGTCCACCGCGGCCTCGACCAGCGACGCCGTCCCCAGGTCGGCCGCCTCCACGGTCAGCCGGATCGTCTGCCCGGCGTACGCCGACAGGTTCGCCGTGCCGGTCGTCCACGCCGCCGCCTTGTTCGCCGCCGCGGCCGTCTGCGACAGCACGATCGTGCTGCCCGAGCCGGTCACCACGCTCACCCGCAGGTAGTCGGCGCTCGTCGCGTTGTTCAGGTACGCCAGGTACCAGCTCAGGTTCAGCGTCAACGTCCCCGTCGACGGCAGGGTGATCGCCGGGGAGGTGAGGCCGGTGGTGCCACCGTCCAGGTCGTTCGCGCCCGCGCTCGCCCCGGCCGTCGCCCCGGTGACCAGGGCGTAGCTGCCGCCGGCCGCCGCGTCCAGCTGGGTGGCCACGCCGGAGCTGGTGGTCGCCTCCGGGTTGCCGCGTTCGAGCAGACCGGCCGTCGCGGTGTCGGCCGTGCCGCGCGTCCAGGTGGTCGCCGTCTCGAAGCCGTCGGACCAGACGGTGGTCCCGGTCGGCGGTTCGCCCGCGCTGTCCGCCAAGGTCCAGACGGCGTACGCGATGGCGTCCGTGTTGCGGTCCAGCGCGGTGTCGCTGATGTTCGTGCTGGTGTCGCAGGCCGCGTGGTAGCACGGGTCGAAGCGGGTGGCCGTGCCGCCCCAGAGCGTCACCTGCGCGGCGGTCTTGGTGCCCTCCGCCCCGGTGAAGGTGCCGCCGGCCGGGATGCCGGCCGCGATGAACGGCCCGTAATCGCTGCGCCCGTCGAAGTCGGTGCCGCGGGTCGGCACCCCGATGGACGTGAAGTAGTCGGCGAGCACCTGTTCGATCTCCGCGGATCCGGCCGGTCCCGGTCCCGACCCGGTGTTGTCCGAGTTGTCCCCGTCGTAGAGGAAGTAGCCGGGGTTGGGGGAGCCGATCATGTCGAAGTTCAGGTACCCGGTGATCGCCGCCTTCTGCGCGGTGCTCAGCGAGTTCACGTACGCGGTCGAGCCCCGCAACCCGAGTTCCTCGGCGCCCCACCAGCCGAACCGCAGATGCCGGCCGGGCTGGAAGTTCGAGCGGGACACCTGCAGCGCCACCTCGAGGATGCCGGCCGAGCCGGAGCCGTTGTCGTTGATGCCGGGGCCCGCGGTGACGCTGTCCAGGTGCCCGCCGATCATCAGCGTGTCGGACGTGTCGCCGCCCGGCCAGTCGGCGATCAGGTTGTACCCGGTCGCGCCGTTGTAGGTGAACGACTGCTGTGTGGTGGTGAATCCGGCCGCGTCCAGCAGGCCTTTCACGTAGGTGACCGAGGCCAGGTACCCGGCCCGGCCGTGCGCCCGGTTGCCGCCGTTGGCGGTGGCGATGCTCTGTAGCTGGGTCAGGTGCGCCTTGACGTTGGCGACCGGGATGTCCGGGGCGGCCGCCGCGTACGCCGGGGTGGCCGCGGACAGGCCGCCGGCGATCAGCGCCGCGACGCCGAGGAGGGGGAATGCTCGCACGGGTGTCCTCCGTGGATGCCTAGGGAACGGAAGGTCGCCCGAGCATCGCAGAGGAACCAGGTCAGCAGGGCATATCAATCGACACCTATCGCATCGACCGTTCCGCAACCCGATGATCCGGCAAATGAATCACCGCCGCGACCGGGCGCCCGTCCAGCGACGAATGTTTACTGTGCGAGAGATCGATCGACCACAGTGAACGGAAGGCAGAGGATGCGAAGAGTCCTTGCGGCCACCATCGCCGCAACTGTCGGCCTGCTCCTCGGCGCCGGCGTGATCCCGGCGACGGCACAGGCGCACGGGGTCACGACAGGAGCCACCAAGGGCGGTTACACGCCACCACCCATCGACTGGGGAGTCTGCACCCGGGCCAGTCTGGTCGCCCGCGGCGCGCAGTGCGGCTTCCTGGTCGTCCCGCTGGACTACGCCAAGCCGAAGGGCGCCACGATCAAGGTCGCGGTGTCCCGGATCAAGCACAAGTCCGCCGACGCCGACTACCAGGGCGTCATGCTCGTCAACCCGGGTGGTCCCGGCGGTTCCGGTCTCGGTCTCGCCATCCTGGGCGAGTTCGTCCCGGACGGAGCGGGGGAGTACTACGACTGGATCGGGTTCGACCCGCGCGGTGTCGGGTCCAGCGTCCCGGCGCTGAGCTGCGACCCGGGCTACGCCGGCTACAACCGGCCCTACTACGTGCCGGTCACCAAGGCGCTGGAGAAGACCTGGCTGGCGAAGGCCGCCGGATACGCGAAGGCCTGTGACGCCGCCGGCGGTGCCCTGCTCGACCACGTGAAGACGACCGACACGGTCGCCGACATGGAGAGCCTGCGCAAGGCGCTCGGCCAGTCGAAGATCAACTACTACGGTTTCTCGTACGGCACCTACCTGGGCCAGGTCTACGCGACGCTGCACCCGGACAAGGTCCGCCGGCTGGTCTTCGACGGTGTCGTCGACCCCCGCCGGGTGTGGTACGACGCCAACCTCGACCAGGACGTCCAGTTCGACAAGAACATGGACGTGTACTGGGCGTGGGTCGCCCGCAACGACGCCGTGTACCACCTGGGCACCAGCGCCAGGACGGTGGAGAAGAAGTACTACGCCACCCTCGAGGCGCTGCGGAAGACCCCGGCGGCCGGCAAGATCGGCCCGTCCGAGTTCAACGACATCTTCCTGTCCGCCGGCTACTACGTCTACGGCTGGGAGTCGATCGCCGAGGCGTTCGCCGCCTGGGTCAACGACAAGGACGCCTCCGGTCTGCTCGGCCTGTACGGCGAGCCGGGCGGTGCCGGCGCGGACAACGGCTACGCGATGTACCTGGCGACCGAATGCACCGACGTGCAATGGCCGACCCGGTGGTCGACGTGGCAGCGGGACAACTGGGCGATCCACGCCAAGTACCCGTTCATGGCCTGGAACAACGCCTGGTTCAACGCGCCCTGCCTCACCTGGGGCGCCAAGGCCGGCAAGCCGGTCGAGATCAACGGCAGGAAGGCGCCCGCGTCGCTGCTGATCGCCGAGACGTACGACGCCGCGACGCCGTACTCCGGGGCGATCGAGGTACGCAAGCGCTTCCCGAAGTCGGTGCTGATCGAGGGCGTCGGGGGCACCACGCACTCCGGCTCGCTCAACGGCATCGCCTGCACTGACGACCTGATCGCCGCCTACCTGGCCACCGGCGCCCTGCCGGACCGGGTCCGCGGCAACCGCTCTGACGTGCAGTGTGAGCCCAACCCGCAGCCGGATCCGTCGGCGGCGGCCACCCTGCGGTCCGCTCCGGACTCCGCCCGCGCCGAGATCCGCGAGGCGATCGGCGCTCGCTGAGTCCCCCGGTGTGTTGATTTCGGGCGCGCTGCGCGCCCAAACTCACCACACCGGCTTGGGTGTGTTGATTTCAGGCGTGCTGCGCGCCCGAAGTCACCACGCCGGTTTGGGTGTGTTGAGTTTGGGCGTGTTGGGCGCCCGAAGTCACCACGCCGGTTTGGGTGTGTTGAGTTTGGGTGTGTTGGGCGCCCGAAGTCACCACGCCGGTTTGGGTGTGTTGAGTTTGGGCGTGCTGAGCGCCCGAACTCAACACGCGAGCGGTGTCAGGCGCCCTTCTTGGCCAGCTGGATCTGCTGGTAGACCTTGGTCCGCAACTCGGCGAACCGCGGATCCGCCCGGGTGGTCAGCTGGTCCCGCTCGGCCGGCAGGTCGATCGTCAGCTCGTCCTGGACCACGGTCGGCGACGACGACAGCATCACCACCCGCTGTCCCAGATAGACCGACTCGTCGATGTCGTGCGTGACGAACAGGATGGTCACGTCCAGCCGCTTCCACAGCGAGCGGACCAGGTCCTCCAGGTCGGCCCGGGTCTGCGCGTCGACCGCCGCGAACGGTTCGTCCATCAGCAGCGTCCGCGGCTCGTAGGCGACGGCCCGCGCGATCGCCACCCGCTGCTGCATGCCGCCGGAGAGCTGCCACGGGTACGCGTCCGCGTTGCCGGTCAGGCCGACCGCGTCCAGGGACTGTTCGACCAGTTCGGCGCGCCGCGGCTTCGGCACCTTCTTCTGCTTCAGCGGCAGCTCGACGTTGGCCTTCACGGTCATCCAGGGGAACAGGCTCCGCCCGTACTCCTGGAAGACGACCGCCATGCCCGGCGGCGGGCCGTCCACCGCCTTGCCGTCCACCTCGACCTCGCCGCCGCTCGGGTCGAGCAGGCCCGCGACGCAGCGCAGCAGCGTGGTCTTGCCGCAGCCGGACGGGCCGACCAGGCAGACCAGCTCGCCGCGGTCCACCGTGAACGTCAGGTCGCGCAGCGCCTCCACCTCCCGGCCGCCGGCCTGGTAGACCTTCCGTAGGCCCTTCACCTCGAGCATCGCCGACCCCCTAACGTGTGCGCTGCGCGGCGCGCAGGCCCTCGTACCACCGCAGGGCCCGCCGTTCGGCGAGCCGGAAGAGCAGCGACAGACCGAAACCGAGCAGTCCGAGCAGGATGATCCCGCTCCACATCTCGGGGATCGCGAAGCTGCGCTGGAACTGGACGATGGTGAAGCCGAGGCCGTTGCTGGCCGCGAACATCTCACTGATCACCATCAGGATGATCGCGATGGACAGCGCCTGGCGCAGTCCGGCCGCGATCTGCGGGCTCGCCGACGGCAGGATCACGCGGGTGATCCGGGCCGGGCCGGTGACGCCGTACGCGCGGGCGGTCTCCAGCTGCACGCTGTCCACCGCGCGCACACCCTCGACCGTGTTGAGCAGGATCGGCCAGACGCAGCCGAAGACGATCACGATCACCTTCATCGCGTCACCGATGCCGGCGAACAGCATGATCACCGGTACGAGAACCGGCGGCGGAACGGCCCGGAAGAACTCCAGTACCGGCTCGACGGTGGCGCGCAGCCGGCGGTCCAGGCCGATCGCGACGCCGAGGGTCACGCCGACCACGGCGGCGAGCAGGTAGCCGGCGGCCAGGCGGAGCAGGCTGGGCAGCACGTCGGCGCGGATCGCGGGCCAGGTCCAGGTGTCGCCGAATGCGGTCAGAATGGTGCCGAGCGGGGGAGCGTAGAAGCTTTCGCTACCGGAACTGAGCACGAACCACAGGCCGAACAGGATCAGCGGCAGCCCCACCGCATATCCGATTTTTCGCATGAAAGACACTAGATCTCACCTCGCACCGACTGGTGCCACGCCAGGAAACGCCGCTCGGAGAACCGCGCCGCCACGTTGATCACGACGCCGAGCAGGCCGGTGACCACGATCAGCGCGTACATCGCCGGCACCGCCTCGGAGGCCTGCGCCACCGCGATCTCCTTGCCGAGACCGGGCGAGCCGATCACCAGCTCGGCCGTGATCGCCAGCACCAGCGCCACCGAGGCCGCCAGGCGTACCCCGGTGAAGACGTAGGGCAGCGCCGTCGGCCACAGCACGTAACGGACCCGGGCCCACGGCGAGAACCGGAAACTGCGGGCCGTCTCGAACGCCACCGGGTCGACGTCCGCCACCCCGTAGAGCACCTGCACCAGCACCTGCCAGAACGCGGCGTAGCAGACCAGCATCAGGGTCGAGCCGAGCCCGGTGCCGTAGAGCAGCACCGCCAGCGGGATCAGCGCGACCGACGGGATCGGCCGCAGGAACTCCACCGTCGAGGCGGTCAGCGCCCGCAACGCCGGCACCGAGCCGATCACCAGCCCGGCCAGGACGCCGGCGCCGGCCGCGACGGCCAGCCCCAGCGCCCACGCCACCAGGGTGTCGCCGAGCGCCGCCCAGAAGGCCGGTGACCCGGCCTCCCGGGCGAGCGCCGCCAGGATCCGGCTGGCCGGCGGCAGGAACCGCTCGTCGACCAGCCCGGTCCGGGGCGCCAGCTCGATCACCAGGAGCAGCCCGGCCAGGCCCGCCGCACCCAGAAGAACAGGCCGGAACCGGGTCACGGCAGCAGTTCCGCCAGATCCGGGCTGCCGGTGAAGATGCCGTCGGTGTTGCCGAGTTCGGCCAGCTTCTGGACCGACGCCTCGTTGATCTCCACCGGCCACTTCGGCAGGATCAGCGACGCCCGCAACTTCTCGTCGATCTTCGTGTACGACCCGAGCACCTCCCGCACCTCGTCGGGGTGCGCGTCGGCGTACGTCAGCGACTCGTTGATCGCCTCGGTGAAGCGCTTGACCAGGTCCGCGTCCTCCTGGACCAGCTTCGTCGAGGCGAAGTACGCCGCCACGGTCAGGTTCGGCGCCGCGTCCACGAACGTCGACGCGACCACCCGGCCACCGGCCGCCTTGATCGTGGAGAGCTGCGGCTCGACCACCCACGCGGCGTCGATCTGGCCCTCGGCGAGCGCGGCCGGCATGTTCGGGAACGGCATCTCGACGAACGCGATGTCCTTCGGGTCGCCGCCCTTCTTGCGGACCGACTCGCGGACCACGGTGTCGCCGATGTTCTTCAGCGTGTTCACCGAGATCTTCTTGCCGGCCAGGTCGGCCGCGGTCTTGATCGGGCTGTCCGCCTTGACCACCACACCACCGAAGTCGGCACCGTCCTGGCCGGTCGACGCGACACCCGCGGCCACCGCCTTGATCGGCACGTTCTTGGTCTGGGCGATCATCAGCGAGGTCAGGTTGCTGAAGCCGAACTGGAACTGGCCGCTCACCACGCCGGGCACGATCGCCGCGCCGCCCTGGCCGCTCTCGAGCGTCAGCTCGATGTTGCGGGACTTGAAGAAGCCCTGCTTCTGACCGAGATAGATCGGGGCCACGTCGATGATCGGGATGACGCCGACCTTGACGGCGTCCACGCCGTCCGTGCCGGACGCGTCGTCGGACGATCCGCATGCCGCAAGGGACCCGGCGAGCACCATCGCCGTCATCCCCGCGAGGAAGCGCCGCATGTCTACTCCTTCGAAATGTGTGCGCACAACGAACATGAGTTCTCATCGAGAACGCTAAGATGTGCCCCGTGTCACGTCAACGATTGGCTTCGATCACTTGATGTCGCGGGAACCGTACTACGTGCAGTCGCTGGAACGGGGACTGGCCGTCATCCGGGCGTTCGACGCGACACACCGCGAGCTCACCCTCAGTGACGTCGCCCGGTCCTGCGGGCTGACCAGGGCGGCCGCCCGGCGGTTCCTGCTGACCCTCACCGACCTCGGATACGTCCGCACCGACGGCCGGCTGTTCTCGCTCACCCCGCGGGTGCTCGAACTCGGCTACGCCTTCCTGTCCGGGCTGACCCTTCCCGAAGTCGCCGAACCCCACCTGGAACACCTGGTCGCCGAGGTGCACGAATCCTCGTCGGTGTCGGTGCTCGACGGCGACGACATCGTCTACGTCGCCCGGGTGCCGACCAGCCGCATCATGACCGTCACGATCAACGTCGGCACCCGCTTCCCGGCGTACGCCACCTCGATGGGCCGGGTGCTGCTCGCCGCCCTGCCGGAGACCGGGCTCACCGCGTACCTCCGAAGAGCGCACCTGCGGCAGCTGACGGACCGCACGCTCTGTTCCCCCGCCGCGCTGCGCGCGGAGATCGCCCGAATTCGCATCCAGGGGTACGCCGTGGTCGATCAGGAACTCGAAGAGGGCCTGCGCGCGGTCGCCGTGCCGATCCGCGACCGCACCGGCGCGACGGTCGGCGCCGTCAACATCTCCGTGCACGCGGCCCGGACCACCCTCGACGACGTCCGCGACCGTCTGCTGCCCCCGCTGCGGGCCGCCGCCGCCGCGATCGAGGCGGACCTGATGATCGGCGTGTGACCCGGCGCTCAACTTCTCAGGCTCCCCGCCGAAGGGTGTGAGCGTGACGACCTTGGGCGCCCGCACCTGGTGGTGGGCGTGGCTCGCGGGCGGGACCGCAGCGGCGGTCCTCTACCCCGTGCTGCCCTGGGGCTGGTGGAAACTCGGCCTGTCACCGCTGTCCGGGCTGCTCGCGTGCGCCGTGGTCGTCGCCGGGATCCGCCGGCACCGGCCGGCCGCGCTCGGCTCCTGGAGCGTCTTCCTCGCCGGCCTGATCCTCTGGGTCCTCGGCGACGCGGTCTTCGCCTACCAGCAACTCGTCATGCACAGCCAGGCCTACCCGTCCCCGGCCGACTACCTCTACCTGAGCGCCTACCCGCCGCTGGTGGTGGGCCTGTTCGGGCTGACCCGCCAGCGCGGCCCGGTCTGGTCCGGCAACCTGATCGACTCGGCGATCGTGGCGATCGGCATCGGCATCGTGTACTGGACGTTCGTGATCGAGCCGGTGCTCACCGACACCGGTCTGCCGCTGCCGGCCCGGATCGTCAGCGTCGGCTACCCGACCGCCAGCGTGCTGGTCTGCGGGGTGGTCACGCCGATCCTGCTGCGCCGCGGCCCCCGGACGGTGAGCCTGTGGCTGCTGACGGCCGGCGCCACCCTGACGCTGGTCTGCAACGTCGTCTACACACTGTTCCCGCAGGTGCTGGCGGACAGTCAGGAACTGGTCTGGGCGGGGTTCCTGCTCGCGTACATCCTCTGGGCGGCCGCCGCCGCACACCCCACGATGAAGGTGCCGCCCCCCGACATCGACGGTCTCGGCCGGTCCCGCCTGATCGTCCTGACCGCCTCGATGCTGATGGTCCCGGCCACCCTGCTGATCCAGGAACGCACCGGCGGCCGGTTCAGCTGGGGCGCCGTCGCATTCGGGTCGATGGCCCTGTTCGTGCTGATCGTCAGCCGGATGTCCGGATACATCGCCCGCGTCGACCACCAGGCCGGGCAGCTGCGCGAACTCGCCATGCACGACGACCTGACCGGCCTGCCCAACCGTCGCGAGTTCGACCTGCGGGTCGCCGGAGCCGTCGCCGCCGGACCCTGCCACGTCATCGTCATCGACCTGGCCGGCTTCAAACACATCAACGACCGCCTCGGCCGGGCCGTCGGCGACCAGGCACTGGCCGCGGTCGCCGCCCTGCTGCGCGACCGGGTCCGCGGCGACGACCTGGTGGCCCGCCTCGGCGCCGACGAATTCGCCGTCCTGGTCCGCTCGGCCCCGCGCCGGAACGGCGAAACAGTCGCCGAACGGCTCCTCGACCTGCTGCGCCACCCGGTCCAGGCCGGCGAACACGAACTGCTGCTCAACGCCCGCCTCGGCGTGGCCGTCAGCCACGGCGACATCCCCGCCGGCGAACTGGTCCGCCGCGCCGACACCGCCCGCTACGCCGCCAAAGCCGCCGGCCTGCCCGTCCTCGACTACACCGCCGACCTCGACGAACGCGCCGAAGCCGCCGAACGCCTCGCCGCCGACCTGCGGCACAGCCTCGACGACGGCGACTTCCACGTCGTCTACCAGCCGATCGTCGCCCTGTGCGACGGCAGCACGGTAGCGGTGGAGGCCCTGGTCCGCTGGCAGCACCCGGTCCGCGGTTTCGTCAGCCCCGCCGCCTTCATCCCGGTAGCGGAGGACAACGGCCTGATCGTGGAACTCGGCGAATGGGTGATGCGCACCTCCTGCCGCCAGTTCGCCACCTGGCACCGCGACCTCGGCGCCGCCGCACCCGGCTACGTCAGCGTCAACGTCTCGGCCCGCCAGCTCAGCGAACCCGGCTTCCCCGACGTGGTGGCCGGAATCCTCACCGAGACCGGCCTGCCGCCCGCCGCCCTGCTGGTCGAGGTCACCGAGACGGCCCTGTTCACCGGCGGCACCGCCGTCGAAGCCGTCGAGGCCCTGCACCGCAGCGGCGTCCGGATAGCCCTCGACGACTTCGGCACCGGCCACTCCTCGCTGGGCCTGCTCCGCACCGTCCCGGTGGACGTCATCAAGGTCGACAAGTCCTTCGTCGACGAGATCATCGAACCGGGCAAGAAACCGGTGATCGTCGACGCCCTCATCCACGTCACCACGGGCCTGGGCCTGCGAGCGGTGGCCGAGGGCGTCGAGACTGCCGAGCAGGCGGACTACCTGCGGGAACTGGGCTACCACCTGGGCCAGGGCTATTTCTTCAGCAAGCCGGTCCCGCAGCCCGACTTCCTCACCCGCCACATGACCTCCGCCGCAAGCTGATCACCTTCCTCCCTCTTTTTTCGTGTACGAGCCACACCTCCCTCAGCAGCTACGCGTCCCCGAGCCCCCAGCATTCCGAGCGTTCCTCCCGTGGAGGTCCCGCTCTCCCGCCCGGTAGTCCTCGCCCGGCAGCCGCTGCTCGTCGGCGAGCGCCGTCCGCGGGTGAGCCGACCACCGCCTGTTGCGAACTGCCGTTCGCCGGCGAGCCGCCCCGGAACGTGTCAAGATTTTTGAGGCGGGTTGATCACGGATTCTTTGAGTGAATCTGCTGGTCAGCCTGGTTCTCTGCGGGCGGGTTGATCCATGCCGC
>NZ_JZKF01000091.1 GCF_000962825.1 Actinoplanes rectilineatus | reverse complement strand
ACCTCACTGTTCGAACCCACCGGTGGTGGTCTCCTCGCTCGCCCTCAACTCAACGTTTCAAGAGTAGATCTTGCCTCTCATGATCTTGGCACAGAGGGCTGCTTGGTGTCGGCGGCCTCCGCCGCGATCCGGGCCAGGCAGCCCTGTTCCGCCCGCCGCCAGCAGCCCGCCGCCAGCCGTCGTTCACGGCTCATCTCGAAGGATGGACCAACCGTGGACGACGGCCGAACCCCATCAGCCGTCGCCCACGGTTCAATCAGCACCCAGAAACAGCCGTCAAGCACGGCCGATCACCACCAGCCGTCGCCCACGGCCCAACCCGCAACTAAACCCAACCATGAACGACGGCCGAGAACACCCAGCCGTCACCCACGGCTCAACCCTGAAGGCGGGAACGGCCGCCAACGACGGCCGGCCACAGCTGGCCGTCGTCCACGGCGCTGCTCGGCGAAGGACACCACCGTGGGCCACGGCTGACACCCACCTGCCGTCGACCGGCCGTTGTCCATGGCGCCCTCCCACCTTGGGGACAACCGTGGGCTACGGCCCGAGGACTTGACTCCGGGTGGAAGTGGACAGCCGGAACAAATGACGAGTCGGAGTGGACCACTACGCGGCGGCGCCCCGGACTACAGCAGAACACCGGCAACAGGGCGGCGGCGCCCCGGACTACAGCGGCACAACCGGCAACGGGGCGGCGCCGACGGGACGCCAGAAGGCGACTTCGGGGCGAAGAAGTGACGGCGGGGAGGGCCTGACCAGCCAAAAAACATGACCAGCGGGGAGTGCCTGACCAGCCGAGAGGGACATGACCAGAGGGAGGGAATGACCAGCCGAAAGGAGCCACGGCCGACAGGGAGGAGCCATGGCCGGCCGGGCCGATCGCGACGGCCCGGCCGGCGACGGAGCGACTACCACTAAAGCGCATTATGGCTGGTTGAGCAAGGGTTGTCGGGATCGAGGCTCGTCCCTACGCTAAAGCGCATTAGTTTCCGTCGCCGGAGGTCATCGTGTCCCGTAGACGAACGACGGCGGTGGCTGCGGCCGCCACCGCCCTGCTGCTCACCGCAGCGCCCCTGCCCGCCCGCGCCAGCGACACCCTGCCCTGGACGGGGGACGCGGCGAAGGGTGCCAACCAGCCTTACCAGCACGGATACTCCACCGCGGACCTGCTGCGATGGACACCGGAGTCGGATCTGTTCGGCGAGTTGCTGCGCTCCCGCGTACCCCTGGAGAAGCGTGTCTCGCCGCAGAGCGCGACCCAGCAACACCCCGCCCTGGATCCGGCGGTGGAGAACCTGACGCTCGCCGGAGACTACGGGAACGCGTTCTTCGAGAGCTACCAGTACAACAACGAGTTCAGTGCGTACCTGTTCAACTTCTGGCAGTACACCGACTACTACGCATCGTGGCACGGGATGCCGGTCGAGGGTGTGCCGGAGGAGATGTACGACCCGACCGCCGACTGGCGGGAGAAGTGGTTCGAGTTCGGCATGTTGAATCTGCCGAACGCCGGATACACCAATGCGGCGCACCGTAACGGCGTCAAGTCGCTCGGGACGATCTTCTTCTCGGAGAACGACCGGGGCACCCAGACGTACACCGAGTTGCTGAAGCAGGACGCGAGCGGGGACTACCCGGTGGCGCGCAAGCTGATCGAGCTGGCCCGGTGGTACGGCTTCGACGGCTACTTCATCAACCAGGAGGAACCGTCCGTCGCGGTCGCCGACATCCCCCGCTACAAGCAGTTCCTGAAGGTCATCAAGGACGCGGGACTGTACGTGCAGTTCTACGACTCGGTGCACGACACCACCGGCGCACGGACGTACCAGAACGCGTTCAACAGCTTGAACAGCCCGTTCGTCAGGGATCCGCAGCTCGGTGACGTCAGCGACTCGATGTTCCTCAACTACTGGTGGAACAGGTCGCGCCTGACGTCGTCGGCGGCGCACGCGAAGTCGATCGGCCTGGATCCGCGGAAGGTGTCGTTCGCCGGGGTCGAGGCCGGCATGTACCAGTTCGAGCAGCCGTACGACCTGCGGGACAACCTGGACGCGAACGGTGTGCCGATGAACGCGATCGCCACGCTGGGCGCGGACTTCGTGCACGCGGACATGGCGAACAAGGAGGACGACGCCGAGCAGTGGAGGGCGTACGACCGGGAGCGCCGGTGGTGGACCGGCAGCACGACCGGCAGCGCCACCGACGACGCGGCCGGCTGGAAGGGCATCGACAGTTACATCACCGAGCGCTCGACCATCGGCGGCACCGTCTTCGACACGACCTTCAACACCGGCCACGGACTGGAGTGGCGGGAGAAGGGCGTGATCTCGGACCGGGCCGAGTGGTCGAACATCAACGTGCAGGACAAGCCGGTCACCTGGCAGTGGAACAACACCGGCACGCTCGGCGTCGACTACGACTACGGACCGGACTACGTCAAGGCCGACCGCTTCGACTACCAGCAGATCGGCGGCTACCAGGGTGGCAGTTCCCTGGTGATCCAGGGGGATCTGACGGGGAGGAACCACCTCAAGCTCTACCGTACCGAGCTGCGAGTCGACACGAAGTCGACGATCGACCTGACCTACCGCAAGGTCTCCCCCACCGACGCCTCGACGGTGAGTGCCGCCCTGACGTTCACGGACGACCCGTCGACGGTGGTCACCATCCCCGTCCCGGACAGCGGCGTGCAGACCGCGGGCTGGACGACGGCGACGCTCGACCTCGGCGCCCACCGGGGTCGCACCATCGCCACGGTCGGCCTCGATGTTGACGGTGCCACGGTCGATGACTATCAAGTCAACATCGGCCGCCTCACCGTCAACGATGGTCGCAAGCACACCCCCGGCAAGCCGACCGGTCTGCACATCCGCGGAGCCCTGACCGCCAGCGACGAACTCGAACTCGGCTGGGACCTGGCGCCCTACGACGAGGTCGCGGAGTACGCCGTCTACGACGACGGCCGCTACCTGGGCGGTGTCTACGACGACGTGCTGTACGTCAAGCACTTCACGGCCGGGAAAGCCGAGACGAAGGGCACCCTGGAGTTGCGGGCGATCGGCCACGACGGCAGTGTCAGCAAGCCGCAGCGACTGGACTACGACTTCACCCGCGGTCCGGGTGCTGTCACCGCCACCGCCGCAGCCGACGGCACCCTCACCGTGAAGTGGCGGAACGCCGGCAAGGGCACCACCGTCGACGGCGTCGCGGTCCCGGACACCGCCACCGAGGCCGTGCTGACCGGCCGGCCCACCGACGGCGGGCACTACCAGGTGACGGTCGAGGCCGCGAAGGGCACACCGGTGGCCTTCCGGGGCGAGTACGCGGACACCACGGTCGAGCCCTACCCCGCGGACCTGGTCGCGATCAGCGGGAACAGGTACACGTTCCACACGCCCGCGACGAAGGACTGGTACAAGCTGTACGTCGAGGAGGACGGGGTGGCCAAGACGTTCGCCACCACGTACTCGTCGGGCGCCAAGCCGTACATCATCCGGGGCCGGACCACGACGGTGGCGCTGACCGTCACGCCGGTGTCCACGACCTCGCGGTTGACCGTGACGATCGAGGATTACTCGGGGAACAAGGCCACCACGGTGATCAGGTAGGCGCGTGTACCGTAACGCCACACCGGAGAAGAACGAGGATCCATGCCGCCGCGCCGCCACCGCCCGACCCTGAAGGATCTCGCCGCCCGTCTGGGGATCTCGGAGTCGGCCGCCTCGTTCGCCCTCAACGGCCGGCCCGGCGTCTCCGAGGAGACCCGCCGCCGGGTGCTCGACCTGGCCAAGGAGCTGCAGTGGGCGCCGCACCACGCGGCGCGCACGCTGTCGGGCATCACGTCGATGACCGTCGGTTTCGTGCTGACCCGCGACGTGCGGGAGTTCGGCATGGAGAGCTTCTACCTGCGGCTGCTGACCGGCGCCCAGTCCGTGCTCAGCACCCGCGGGTACGGCCTGCTCTTCCAGATGACCTCCGCGGTCGACGAGGAGCTGGCCGTGTTGCGCCGGTGGAGCGAGGAGCGCCGCGTCGAGGGCGTGATCATCAGTGATCTGCGCCGGGGGGACCCGCGTCCGGCGTACCTCAAGGAACTGGGTCTTCCGGCCGTGCTGGCCGGTGGCCCGGATCCGAAGAAGCTGCTCCCGTGTGTGACGGTCGACGACGCGGCGGCGATGCGGTTGATCGTCGACCATCTGCGGGCGACCGGTCACCGGCGTCTGGCCTATGTCAGCGGGCCGGCCGACCTGTTGCACGTGCACCGGCGGATCGCGGCGTTCCGCAAGGCCGCGGCGGGCAGTCTGGCCGAGCCCGGGGTGATCGGCACCGATTACGGCGACGAGCAGGGCCTGGCCGCGACCCGGTGGCTGATCGAGGCGCCGGTGCGGCCGGACGCGGTGGTCTTCGACAACGAGGTGCTCGCGGTGGCCGGGGTGCGGGCGCTGCGCAGCGCGGGCCTGTCGGTGCCGGCGGACATCTCGGTGGTCAGCTGCGAGGACTCGGCGATCTGCACGGCGTTGCAGCCGTCGCTGACCGCGGTGCAGCGTGATCCGGCGGTTTTCGGTGAGGCGGTGGCGGCGAAGCTGCTGCGGCTGATCCACGACGAGCCGGTGCCGGACGCCGACGCGCAGCAGCCGAACCTCGCCGTCCGGGAGAGCACCCAGCAGCGCTGATGCCGATGTGCATCGATTCCGTCACACCGTTGACTCATGAACTAAAGCGCTTTAGCGTTCTCTCCAGATCGGAGGTCGCGCCCCATGCACCTGAATCCGTCCCACGTCCTCGCACGCCTGCAACGGGTGGTCCGGGATCGCATCCGCCCCCGCCTGCACACCCCGGTCGCCGACGTGACCGTCACCGCCTGGCGGGTCGACGGCGACGGCGAACCGGTGCCGGTGGCCCGCGCGCTGGAGGCCGACTACACCCCGTTCGCGATCGGCGACACCTGGGCGCCCGCCTGGGGCACCACCTGGCTACGGATCGAGGGGCGCGTCCCGGACACCGGCCTACCGGTCGAGCTGGTTCTCGACCTGGGCTGGTTCGACCATTCCGTCGGCGGCCACGCCGAGGGCCTCGCGTACCGGCCGGACGGCGTACCCGTCAAGGCACTGCATCCCCGCAACGGCTGGGTGCGGCTCACCGGGCCCGGAGCCGCACCGGGTCTGGTCGCTGAGGACAGGACCTTCGTCGTGTACGTGGAAGCGGCGGCGAACCCACTGCTGCTCGGCCTGCCGCCCTTCGTCGAGACGACGTGGGGGGAGAAGCCCGGACCCGGTGAGCCGGAGCCCTACCGGCTGGTCTCGGCGCAGCTGTGCGCGTTCGATCCGGACGTCTTCGACCTGCTGCGGGATCTCGAGGCGACCGGCGACCTGCTGCCGCACCTGGACACCGACGAGCCCCGCTACTGGCGGGTGCTGACCGCCGTCGAGTCCGCCCTGGACGCGCCGACCACCGGGCAGGCGCGGGCCGCGCTGGCCGGGGCGCTGGCCCAGCCGGCGCACGCCTCCGCGCACACCATGACCGCGATCGGTCACGCGCACATCGACTCGGCCTGGCTGTGGCCGCTGCGCGAGACCCGCCGCAAGGTGGCCCGCACGCTCACCAACGTGCTCACCCTGATGGAGACCGATCCCGATCTGGTGTACGCGATGTCGTCCGCGCAGCAGTTCGCGTGGGTGCAGGAGGACCACCCGGAGTTGTTCGAACGGGTGAAGCAGAAGGTGGCCGAGGGCCGGATCGTCCCGGTCGGCGGCATGTGGGTGGAGTCCGACGCGATGATGCCCAGCGGCGAGTCCCTGGTCCGGCAGATCAGCATGGGCAAGCGCTATTTCCGGGAGACGTTCGGCCACGAGAGCGAGGTCGTCTGGCTGCCGGACAGTTTCGGGTATTCCGGGGCGTGGCCGCAGATCGCCCGCCGGGCCGGGTACCGCTGGTTCCTCACCCAGAAGATCTCCTGGAACGACACCACCACCTTCCCGCACCACACGTTCGCGTGGGAGGGCATCGACGGCAGCCGGATCTTCACGCACTTCCCGCCGGCCGACACCTACGCGGCCGAGGTGACCCCGGCCGAGCTCAAGCACGCGGTCCGCAACTTCCGGGACAAGGCGATCTCCGGACGGTCGCTGCTGCTCTACGGGTACGGCGACGGTGGCGGCGGCCCCAACCGGGAGATGGCCGCCCGCGCCCACCGGTTCCGCGACCTCGAGGGTACGGCGCGCGTCGAACTCGGCTCGCCGGAGGAGTTCTTCGCGGCCGCCGAGGCGGAGATGGGCGACCGCGCGCCGGTGTGGGCCGGTGAGCTGTACCTGGAACTGCACCGGGGCACGCTGACCTCGCAGATCGCGATGAAGCAGGGCAACCGGCGGGCCGAGGCGCTGCTGCGGACCGTGGAGTACCTGGCGGCCGTGGCGGCGGTGCGCGATGGGGTGGCATACCCCTACGACGAGTTGGAGAAGGCGTGGCAGACCGTACTGCTGCACCAGTTCCACGACATCCTGCCCGGGTCGTCGATCTCCTGGGTGCACCGGGAGGCGCGGGCCACCTATGACGCCCTCCTCGACGACCTGACCGGGCTCGTCCCCGGCGGCGGCGCACCGGGGCGGGTGAGCGGCTGGCAGGTCGTCCGCGATGTCACTCCGGTCGCGCCGGTGGGCAACGTCCTCGACAACGGGATCCTGCGGGCCGAGATCGGCGACAACGGGCACGTGGTGTCGCTGGTGGACCTGCGGGACGGTCGTCAGCTCAACGTGGGTGACCTGGGGGTGCTGCGCCTCTTCCGGGACGAGCCGGTGCGCTGGGACGCCTGGGATCTGGACCGTCACGTGTTCCGGAACGAGCGTGCGCTCCCCGCGGCCCGCGTCGAAATCTCAGACATGTCGATCTCGGCCCTGATTGATCACGATGAGTCGGCTTTCACGATCACCTACTCCTTGCTACCGGGCAGTGCGCAGCTCGACATCACCGTCGACGTGGACTGGCAGGAGACGGAACACCTGCTCAAGCTGAGCATCCCGGTCGGCGTGCGCACGCTGCGGGCCCGCTACGAGACCCAGTACGGCGCCCTCGACCGCCCCACCCACGAGAACACCCTCGCCGACGAGGCCCAGTACGAGGTCTGCTCGCACCGCTTCGTGCACGTCGGCGAACCCGGCCTCGGTGTCGGCGTCGTCAACGACTCCACCTACGGCTGCGACGTGCGCCGCATCCCCGGCGGCACCGACATCCGGCCCACGCTGCTGCGCGCCCCGCGGTTCCCGGACCCGGACACCGACCGGGGACGGCACACCTTCCGGTTCGCCGTGGTGGCCGGCGACGAGACCGCCACCCGGGCCGCCGCCGACGACCTCAACGCCCCACGGCTGGACGGCCTCGCGGACACCGAGCCGCTGATCGAGCTCGGACTGGAGTCCGGCGCCGCCGTCATCGACTGGATCAAGCTGGCCGACGACCGCAGCGGCGACGTGATCGTCCGGATCCACGAGAGCCGCGGCGGCCGGGCCACCGCACGCCCGCACGCCTCCTTCCCCGCCACGGTGACCGAGACCGATCTGCTGGAGCGCCCCGAGTCCCCCGCGAACGGCGACGGCCTGATCCTCGGCCCGTACCAGATCACGACTCTCCGCTTTTCCCCCATCAAGGAGCGCTGAATGTTCCGTCAACCGGCAAGATTCGTCCTTCCCGTCGTCGCCGCGCTCGCCCTCGGCGCGTGCGGGGTCGGGGGTTCCGGCTCCGACGACACCACGGCCACCGTCAGCGGCGAGATCAAGGGTGAGATCACCTTCCAGACCTGGAACCTCAAGGGCGGCTACGAGGAGTACTTCACCGGCCTGGTGACGGCGTTCCAGACCGCCAACCCGGGGACCACGGTCACGTGGATCGACCAGCCGCCGGAGGGGTACCAGGACAAGCTGTCCGCGGACGCGGCCGCCGGATCGCTGCCGGACGTGGTCGACATCGGACCGGAGGCGGCGTTCACCCTGGCCGGTGCCGGGATGCTGCTGGACCTGTCGAAGACCGACCCGGACGCGGCGAAGGACTACCTGCCGAAGGCGTGGGACGCGAACCACTTCCCGTCGCTGGGCGGCACCTACGCGTACCCGTGGTACCTGAACACCGGCCCGTCGTTCTTCAACACCGCGCTGCTGGACAAGTGCGGCGTCGACAAGGCCGCCCTGCCGACCACCTTCGACGCGCTGTTCACCGCCGGCCAGACCATGGCGAGTAAGTGCAAGAGCGGCGAGACCATGGTGGGCCGGCTTCCGGCCATCGAGACCTTCGGCGCGTACGGGGTTCCGCTGATGAACGCCGAGGGCACGACGTTCACCTTCAACGACGCCAAGGGTGTCGAGCTGGTGACCAGGTACAAGCAGCTGTTCGAGGCGGGCGGGCTCACCGAGGCGACGCTGAACGAGCTGCAGACCGGTGAGGTGGACGCGTTCAAGGCCGGTCAGGTCGGCTGGCTGCCGGGCAGCTCGTACACGTTGAAGGACCTCAAGTCGACGGCACCGAAGATCGCCGAGACGGTGGCGATCTCCCCGCAGATCACCAACGACAAGCCGAACATGTACATCGAGTCCCTCGCCGTCAACGCGAAGTCGAAGAACACCGCCACGGCCGTCGCGTTCGCCAAGTTCGCCACGAACAGGGAGAACCAGCTCGGGTTCAGCAGCAAGGCGGCGATCTTCCCGTCCGCGGCGGGTGCCCTCGAGGACGCGTACTTCACCACCGACGACGGCACCCCCGAGGCGAAGCTGCGCGTCGAGTCGGCCAAGGCCGTCTCCGAGGCGATCGTGTACTGGCCGGCCGCGTTCTCCAGCAAGAGCGTCGACTTCATGCGCGAGCAGATCGCCCTCGCGGTCCTCGGCAAGAAGGACGTGCAGGCCGCGCTGGACGAGTCGGTCAAGTACGCGCAGGACAACCTGCCCAAGTAATGACGACCACCACCACCATCACCCCGTCGCGGGCCGGCCAGGCCCGCGGCGGGGCCGACCGGACACACGACCGGTGGTGGGCGCCGTGGCTGTTCCTGGCGCCCGCCCTCCTGATCGTCGCGGTCTTCGTCCTGTTCCCGTTCGTCAACACGCTCGCCCTGTCGGTCACCGACGCGACGCTGCTCAAACCCGGACAGTTCATCGGCGTCGACAACTTCGTCAGGCTCGCCGGCGACGAGCGGTTCCGCACCGCGATGGTCAACTCGATGCTGTACGTGGTCTGCGTCGTCCCGGTGATGATCGCGGCGCCACTGGCCCTGGCCGCCCTGGTCAACGGCACCACCCGGATCCTCGGGTTCTTCCGGACCGCGTACTACCTGCCGGTGGTCATGTCGTCGGTGATCGTCGGCCTGATCTGGACCAACCTGCTGGACACCCGTGGCCTGATCAACCAGCTGCTCGGCTGGCTCGGCGTGATCAACGAGCCGATCGGTTTCCTCAGCGACCGCTGGCTGACACTGATCAGCGCGATGGTCGTGACGGTCTGGACCGGCCTCGGCTACTACATGGTCATCTACCTGGCGGCGATGGCCAACATCGACCGGTCGCTGTACGAGGCGGCCGCGATGGACGGCGCCGGACCGTTCCGGCAGTTCCGGCACGTGACCGTGCCCGGGGTGCGGGCCACGTCGGCGCTGATCGGCCTGTTCTCCTCGGTGTCGGCGTTCCGGGTCTTCGGCGAGGTGTACGTGCTCACCGGCGGGACCGGTGGCACCGGCGGCCAGAACATCACCGTCACCATGCTCATCCAGCAGGAGGGCACCGGCCTGCAGGCGCAGACCGGGTACGCCGGAGCGATCAGCATGGTGATGTTCGTGCTGCTCGGCGGTCTGCTGGCCGCCCAGCTGTGGTTCCAGAACCGGGGAGGCGACAAGTGACGCGCGCCCAGAGGGCCGGACGCTACCTGGTGCTGACCGGGTTCTTCCTGCTGCTGGCCGGACCGCTTCTCTGGCAGCTGTCACTGTCGGTCAAGGGCCCCGGCGACGACCTGTACGCCCAGCCGCCGCAGATCATCCCGTCCGATCCGACACTCGACAACTACACCGGCGTGCTGGACCGGGTGCCGGTCCTCAGCTACGTGTGGAACTCAGGTCTCGTGGCGCTGATCGTGGTCGGCGGCAACGTCGCCGGCGCCACCCTCGCCGGGTACGCCCTGGCCCGGCTCCGGTTCCGGTTCCGCGGCCTCGTCACCGGCCTGTTCGTGGTGGCCCTGCTGGTGCCGATCGAGGCGATCATCATCGCCCAGTTCCTGCTGGTCCGCTCGACCGGGCTCGCCGACACCCTGCTCGGGGTGGCGCTGCCGACCGCGGTCGGCGCGCTGAACGTGCTGCTGATGCGCAACGCCTTCCAGTCCATCCCGAACGAACTGGAGGAGGCGGCCCGGATCGACGGCGCCGGCGTCTGGCAGCGGTTCCGGCACATCTGCGCCCCGCAGGTCCGCGGCGTGATGACGGTGGTGGCGGTCTTCTCGTTCGTCGGCGCCTGGAACGACTTCCTCTGGCCGCTGATCGTGCTCTCCGGCGAGGAGAACTACACCCTCACCCTGGGCCTGAACCGGCTGCGCGGCACGTTCGTCTCCGACCCACGGCTGATCGCGGCCGGCACCATCATCGCGCTGGTCCCGATCCTGGCCGTCTTCGCCCTGCTCCAACGCTACTTCTTCCGCGGCCTGCAGGCCGGCGGCATCAAAGGATGATCCCCGTGCACAACGCCACGCCCCGCTTCGGCGTCAACTACGTCCCGTCCGGCGACTGGTTCTACGAGTGGCTGTCGCCGCGCTGGGACGCGGTCCGCCGCGACCTGGACGGCATCGCCGCGCTCGGCCTGGACCACGTGCGGGTGCTGCCGCTCTGGCCGGTGCTGCAGCCGAACCGGACCCTGATCCGGGACCAGGCCCTCGCCGATGTGCGCCGGGTCATGGAGATCGCCGGAGAGGCCGGGCTGGACGCGAGCGTCGACGTGCTGCAGGGCCACCTGTCCAGCTTCGACTTCCTGCCGTCGTGGCTGTCCAGCTGGCACCGGACCAACATGTTCACCGACCCGGACGCCGTCGCCGCCCAGGCCGACCTGGTCGCGGCGGTGCACGGCGCGGTCGCCGACCTGCCCGGCTATCTGGGCGTGACGCTCGGCAACGAGGTCAACCAGTTCTCCTCCCGCCCGCACCCGAGCCCGATGCCGGCCACCCCCGCCGAGGTGACCGCCTGGCTGGAGACCCTGCTGGCCGCGGCCCCCGCGGACGGCCGGGGCCTGCGGGTGCACGCCGAGTACGACGCCGTCTGGTACCAGGACGGGCACCCGTTCCTGCCCACCCACGCGAGCCGGTTCGGCGACGTGACCGCCGTCCACTCGTGGATCTTCAACGGGACCGCGCAGCACTACGGCGCGATGTCGGAGCAGAGCATCCGGCACGCCGAATACCTGATCGAGCTGTCCCGGGCGTTCGCCACCGACCCGCACCGGCCGGTGTGGCTGCAGGAGGTCGGCGCACCCCTCAACTGCCTCACCGAGGCGCAGGCCCCGGAGTTCTGCCGGCGGACGGTGCTGGCGGCGGCCGAGTCGGACGCGCTGTGGGGAGTCACCTGGTGGTGCTCGCACGACGTGCGGCGCGGCCTCGGCGACTTCCCGGACCTGGAGCACTCGCTCGGCCTGTTCGACGCCGACGGGACGGTCAAGCCACTGGGCAAGGCGTTCGCCGAGGTGGCGGGCCAGGTCCGCGCCGCGTGGCGGGAACGGCCGGCGTCACCTCGTACCGTGGCCGTGCGCATCCCCGCGGACAGCGCGGGCGTCCCGGTGAGCCGGACCACCCTCGCACCCGGTGGGGCCGTTTTCACGGCCTGGATGGAGGCGGCCGCGCGCGGCGTCCGGCCCGCTCTGGTGTTGTCCGAGACCGATCACGGGTACGCCTCCGTGTTCCCGCCCGCCGCGCACAACACACCGGGCGTCTACAGCGCGGTCAGCGACAGCGAGATGTTCCAAGCATGACCTACCGCGACGCGGGCCTGCCGGTCGCCGCACGGGTCGCCGACCTGCTCGGCCGGATGACCCTCGAGGAGAAGGTGGGCCAGGTCAACCAGCGTCTCTACGGTTGGCGGGCCTGGCGGCGCACCGCATCCGGCTCCACCGCGCCCGGCTCCACCGCGCCCGGCTCCGCCGCCTCCCGCTTCGCGGCCACCGAGGAACTGGTCGCCGAGGCGCGGCGGTTCGGCGGGATCGGCGCGGTCTACGGCCTGCAGCGCGCGGACGCCTGGTCAGGACAGACCTGGGACACCGGCGTGACCGCTTCTGACAGCGCCGAGCTGTGCGCGGAGATCCAGCGGACGATCGTCGCCACGTCACGGCTGGGCATCCCGGCCCTGTTCGTCGAGGAGGTACCGCACGGGCATCAGGCGCTGGACGGCACGGTGCTGCCGGTCGCCCTGGCGGTCGCCTCGACCTGGGACCCGGACCTCTACGAACAAGCGTGCCGGGAGGTGGCGGCCGAGGTCCGCGCGCGGGGTGCGCACGTCGCGCTGGTGTCCACGCTGGACGTGCTGCGGGATCCGCGGTGGGGCCGGGCCGAGGAGACCTTCGGCGAGGACCCGCACCTCGCGGCCGCTTTCACCACCGCGACGGTACGCGGGATGCAGGGTTGCGGCGCCGGCGCGCCGATCGCGCCGGACCGTCTCGCGGTCGTGCTCAAACACGCGGCCGGGCAGGGCGCGACCGTGGGCGGGCGCAACTGGGCCGCCACCGAACTGGGCCGGCGGGAACTCGCCGAGATCCACCTGCCCCCGGTCCGGGCCGCCGCCGCGGCCGGTGCGGCCGGGATGATGGCCGCGTACAGCGAGGTCGACGGGCTGCCCGCCGCCGCCAACCGGTGGCTGCTGACGACGGTGATCCGCGAGTCCCTGGGCTTCCGCGGGCTGATCATGGCGGACGGCACGGCGCTGGACCGCCTGCTGCGGATGACCGGAGACCCGGTCGCGGCGGCCGCGCTCGCCCTGCGCTCCGGCACCGACCTGAGCCTGTGGGACGAGGTGTTCCCGCACGTCGGCGCCGCGGTCACGGCCGGCCTGGCGACGACCGCGGACCTGGACGCGGCCGTCGGCCGGGTGCTGGCGCTGAAGTTCCGCCTCGGCCTGTTCGACCCGCCGGTGCACGTCGCCGCTCCCCCGGCCGGCGAGGCGGCCCGGCTGTCGGTGGAGATCGCCGCCCGGTCGGTGACGCTGCTGCACGACGACGCCGGCCTGCTGCCGCTGCGCGGGGACACGACGGTGGCCGTGCTCGGCCCGCACGCCGACACCGTGGCGCACGCGCTCGGCGACTACACCGCGCCGCAGCGCCCCGGCAGCGGTGTCACCGTCGCGGCGGCCCTGCGCGACGCCGGCCTGACCGTCACCACCGCCCCCGGCGCGGACATCGCCACCGGCGCCGACGGGGCGATCCCGGCCGCGGTGGACCTGGCCCGCGACGCCGGCGCCGTCGTGCTCTGCCTCGGCGGGTCCAGCGCCCGCGAGGACGGCGTGTCCTTCGACGTCAACGGCGCGGCCCGGGCCGGCGGGCCGGCGTCGCAGATGACCGCCGGGGAGGGCGTCGACCTGGCCGGGCTGCGCCTCGGCGACGGCCAGCGGGAACTGCTGCGCCGGGTGGCCACGACCGGCACACCCCTGGTGGTGGTGCTGGTGCAGGGCCGTCCGCACGTGATCGGCGCCGAACTGGCCGCGGCGGGTGCCTGCCTGACGGTGTTCTACCCCGGTCCGGCGCTGGGCACGGTGGTCGCCGACGTGCTGCTCGGCCGGCGGGAGGCAACCGGGCGGCTGCCGGTGTCGATGCCCCGCGACGCGGCGAGCCTGCCGGTCCACTACAACCACCGGGACCACGACTGGCCCGGTTACCTGGACGCGCCACCCGGGCCGCTGCTGCCGTTCGGAGCGGGCGGGCCGGCCGGTCTCGCGGTGTCCGCACCCGTCCTGAGCGGCACGGTGATCGACATCGGGGCGCCCGGGGAGATCACCTGCCGGGTCACGGTCAACAACGACGGCCCACGGGACGCGACCGCGGTGGTCCAGCTCCACCTGCGCCGGGTCACCGCCGCGACCTGGCCGCGGAGCCGGGAACTGCGCGGCTTCCGGCGGGTCCCGGTGCCGGCCGGCGAGTCGGTGACGGTCGAGCTGCCGGTCGGCGCCGAGCAGTTGCATGCGGTGGACGAGGTGGGGCGGCCGTACCTCGAACCGGGCGTGGTGGAGATCCAGACCGGGACGTCCGTCGCCGATCTCCGGTCCGCCCGCCTGGTACTCGTAAGGGGGATCGGCGCTGGTGACCGGGCGGACGGCGCGATCAGGGACGCCTGATCGATAAGTGCGCGGTAAGTGCGGGCTGGTCAGCTACCGGCGTCAAGTCAGGCGACGCAAGGAGCACAGCAATGGGTACCAACGACGGGGACGCCCGCATCGTACGGCTCTTCTTCACCGAGACGGCCAAGAACACCGCCGTCACCACCCTCGACGACGCCGCCGGGTACGAGGTGCACGCCGACATCGAGATCGGCAAGGACCTGAACGAGTCGGTCAGCCACCACCTCCTGCGGGTCGTGGTCGTCAACCTGTTCACCGGGGCCGTCGTCGGCAGCGGCAAGATCGACGAGCCGTTGAAGGCCCAGGAGCAGACCTTCCGGACCGAGACGCTGAAGGTGACCTTCCCGGCGCCCGGTGGCGTGGCCGCCGGGGACGTGCTGGTGGCGCGGGCCTCGTACAAGGTCGAGGCGGGCGTGAACTTCGACATCTCCAACATCGAGAGCACCACCGTGCAGATCGTGTGACCTGCGACCACGGCTACGCCGGCTGGGGCACCGTTCCCGGCCGGCGCGGCCGGTCCTGGAGGCGTTCGGTCTCCGGGGACGGGCGGCGCAGCTCATCGTGAAGGCGCTCGGTCTCCGGGGACGGGCGGCGCAACTCGTCGTGGAGGCGCTCGGTCTCCGCGGACGGGCGGACCCGCAGCGCGTCCCACAGCACCTCGACCACCTGCCGGTAGTGCAGCAACGCCAGGTGCCGCATCCCGGTCCGCGCGTAGCAGAGCATCAGCGCCCGGTGCACGTCCTCGTTGCACGGGTCGTCGGCGAGCACCCGGTGGGCGAGCGTCGCGGCCGGCCCGAAGTCACCGCGGGCCAGATAGCAGGCGACCAGGCGGCTCTGCACCTCGAGCAGCTGCGTTCGGACCGCCGCCCGCCGGGCCAGCGCCCACGGGGCACACGGCTCACCCGCGAGGAAGTCACCGCGGGCCAACATGACGGCCTCCTCGCCGGGGCGTACCCCCTCGGTCCGCACCATGCGGGACGCCCGGCAGGCGGCCTCGAAACGCTCCACATCGGTCCAGACCTCCACCCGCCGGCCGATCCGGTAACCGCCCGGACCGCGCTCCACGATCGTCGCCGCCGACACCTCCCGCAGGGCCCGGCGGGCGCCGCTGAGCGCCACATGGAGCCGGTTGTGGGCGGCGGCCGGGCACGCACCCGGCCAGATCGCCTCCATCAGGACGTCCGCCGGGCAGGCCGCCTCCCGGTGGGTGAGCAGGTAGGCCAGCACGTCCCGGCCGCGGCGGCCGGGAAGTCCGCGCACCTCCCGGCCGTCGACGGTGAGGCGGAACTCGCCCAGCAGACAGGCGCAGATCCGTGTCATCCCGGCATCTCCCCTCCTCATCGGCCTTCACCGGTGGCGTTCGTCAGCCCTCGTCACCGCTCTTCGCCGACGGCGTTCGTCAGTAGCGTTCGCCGGTGGCGTTCGTCATTGGCAGAGAGGGCCCACCGAGGCCAGCTGATACCGGTATCAGCCGACCGGGCGAACCGTCCTGACCGGTATGAGGACACACGACAAGTCACCGACAGGTGCATGGACAGCGTCACCGGGGCGTGCCGACAATGGGGGTTCGGTCCCCGAGCCCGGGAGTGGTCGCGATGGCCGGCTGGCAGGATACGAGCGACGAGGACCTGGTCAAACGGATCCGTGCCGGCGAACGCGACGCCTGGCAGGCACTGGTCCGGCGCTACAGCGGACGGCTGTGGGCCGTCGCCCGCGGCATGCGGCTACGGCCCGACGACGCGGCTGACGCCGTGCAGACCACATGGCTGCGCCTCGTCGAACGCCTCGACGACCTGCGCGAACCCGACCGGGTCGGCGGCTGGCTGACCACCACGATGCGCCGCCAGTGCCTGGACACCCTGGCCCGGCGGCAGCGCGTGATCGACCAGGACCGGTTCGACGAACTGCCCGGACCGTCCGAACCGCTGGACCGGCACCTGCTGCGCACCGAACGGGACGCCGCGCTGTGGCGGGCGTTCCGCTCCCTCGGGCCCCGCTGCGAGACCCTGCTGCGGTTGCTGCTGGCGGACCCGCCACCGAGCTACGCGCTGGTGTCGGTGACGCTGGACATGCCGATCGGCAGCATCGGCCCGACCCGGCAACGCTGCCTGGCCCGCCTGCGGGAGGTGCTGGCGGCGGGGCCGTACCCGCTGTGAACCCCGACGACGCCCCGCCCACCACGCCACACCGGAACGACGACAGCCCGCCCGCCACGCCACACCGGAAGGACGACAGCCCGCCCGCCACGCCACACCGCGACGACGACAGCCCACCCGCTACGCCACACCGCGACGACGACAGCCCGCCCACCGCGTCACACCGGAACGACGACGCCCTGCTCGCCGGGTTGCGCCGGGTACTCGACACGGCCGACCCGACCCCGGAGGCGGTGCTGGCCGCCGCGGACGCCGCCTTCGAGACCCGGCGGATGGACGCCCGGCTGGCCCGGCTGATCGCCGACACGGCCGCCGCGGTCCGCGGCGACACCCTGGCGGTCGTCCGGGGTGCCGAGGGCGACGGGCGGATGCTGCGGTACGCGGACGGCGACGTCCACCTCGACCTGGAAGTCCACCGGGAGGGGGCGGCGCTGACCCTGATCGGTCAGCTCACGGGGGCGCCGGTGGACGGGCTGATGCTCGACCGGGCGGGGCCGGATCCGGGGCTGCCTCCGGCGCCGGTGGAGGCGGACGACCTGGGCCGTTTCGTGGTGACCGGGGTGGCACCGGGTCCGGCCCGGTTGCGGTGCCGGACGGCGGACGGGGCGGTCGTCCTGACCGAGTGGATGACCCTGTGACCATGGCCGCGATATCGGCACTCTCAGCGTCCGACGGCTATGAACGACGCCGCCGTCGCGATGGCCACCGGGTCACCGGTCGCCCGCGCGGCGGCCCGGGCCGCACACAGCGCCTCACCGAACGACTCCCCCACCGCCAGCCGCCGATGAACGATCACCATCATCGGGCAGGCCGCCCCGTCGTTGACCGGTACCACACTGGCCAGCAGCCCGGTGGTGCCGAGCGGCGCGAGCGCGCTGACCATGCCCAGCAGTTCGTCGCCACCGACCGGGGCCGCCACCGCCGAGTCGCAACTGGACAGCACCAGCTGCCGGGGCGCCCGCCGCAACCGGCCCAGGTCGTAGGCGGTCAGCGGACCGTCGGCGAGAGTGACCGACGTGAACAGCGGGTTGTCCGCCCGGAACCGGCCGTGCGCGGCGATGTGCGCGAGCCACGCCCCGTCCAGTGCGGCGAGTACCGCGTCCACGGTCGCCGCCGGACCGTCGAGCACCACCGCCCCCGGGTGTTCCCGCGCCACCGCGGCGACCTCACCCGCCCCACCCGGCAGTCCCGGTCCACCGGCCACCACCACCCGCCGCTCCCCAGCCCGCCCAGCGATCGCACCGGCATTGGACAAGGACGCGCCGGCAACGGACGAGGCCGCACCGGCATTGGACACGGCCGCGCCGGTGCCGGGCTCCTCGGCGGCTCCGGCGCGCAGCCACATCAGCGCGGAGGGCGACACCACCACCGGTACGCCCGTCAGGGCCGGCAGCAGGGACCACGGCACGGTGTGGAAGCGGGCCGGCGGCACGATCACCGTGGGGCCGTCGTCGAGCAGGCCGGCGGCCGCGCCGAGCAGCAGCTCCTGCAAGCGGGCGCCGGCCGTGGCCAGTTCCTCGCGCCAGCGCGGCGACGGTAGGCCGTGGGCGAGGCGGCGCAGCAGGAACCGGGCCAGCTCCGCCTCCCGCATGGCGGCGTCGAGCGTCCCGGCAGGGAAGGCCCGCACCCGGCGACCGGCGACCGTGGTGGCGTGGATGCGGCCGTCGACCACGGCCAGCCCGATCAGCCGGTGCCCGGCCAGCCCGTCGAGCAGGTCACCGATCCGCATCCGGCCCGGTCCGCCGCCGGTCGTGCCGCCCGGTACCCGGCGGGCCCGGGAGCGGACCGACGCCTCCAGCTTGCGGCGGCGCTGGTCGAGCTGGTCCACCGGGTCCTCGGCCAGCCGGGCCTGCTCCAGGGAGCGGATCACGCCGCGCAGCGCGGCCAGGTCGGCGGCCAGGTCCGGATCGGACGGCGGCCGGACCGGGGGCAGCGCCAGCGCGCCGGCCCGCCAGCGTTCACTCCAGGTCAGGAGCATCCGCGCATCACCACGCAGCACCGCGTGCCGTTGGGCCATCGCGGCGAGCCGCCGGCCGTACCCCGAAGCATGCGCCCGCAGGTCCGGCGCCGCCAGGCCGCGCTGATGCTCGGCCACCGCCTCGAGTCCGAGCCGGCACGCGGTCAGCAGGCCGCGGGCCGATCCGCGGGCCTCGGCGCGCAGGGCCTGCGCCAGCCATCCCGCCGCCCGGGTCAGGCCGGGCCCCCGGTGCCGGGCCCGGGCCGCCCGCGCCAGATGCCGGTCGGCGGCGGCACCGCCCGGCGTGCACAACCGCGCTGCCAACAGATCCGCCGCACCGGCCTCCGGCGCCCGGCTCGCGGTGAGTTCGTCGGCGAGCGCGATGGCCCGCCGCCGCAGCCCGGCCGTGCCCGCTGCCCCGGAAGCGGTCCCGGCGTCCGCCCCGGCCACAGTTCCGGCCACGGTCACAGCCGCCGTCCCCGCCCCGGATCCGTCTGTCGTACCGAGCCCGAAGCCGGCTGTCGTGTCGGCCAGCGCCTGCAGCTCGACGAACGCCGCCCGGTTCTGCCAGGCCCGCCGGTGCTGACGGCGGAACAGCGCGCGAGCCTGCGCCGCTCGGTGCGCGGCCACCTCCGGACGCCCGGCCGCCTGCGCCGCCGCGGCCACCGCGAGCATCAGCTCGGCCGTCCGGGTGGCCTCGCCACCGCGCGCCACGTGCCGCGCCAACGCCTGATCAGTGACGGTCAGCGCCTCCCCGGCCAGGCCTGCCGCCAGCAGCACGTGGCAACGGTCCGTCGGCAGGGTCGGCCGGTTCGCCCGCAGCGCGTCGTACCGGCTCTGCGCCTCGTCCAGCAATCCCAGCGCCCGCGGCAGGTCGCCCACCTGGAAGGCCAGTTCGGCCCGGTTGTGCACGGTCATCGCGTGTTCCAGGTCCTGGCCGGCGGCGACGAACAGCCGCTCGGCGATCACCAGGTCCCGGTCGGCGCGGGCCGCCTGCCCCACCGCCGCGTAGATCAGGAACCGGTGACTGCGGCACCGGGCCTCCCACACTGCGTCGCCGGCCCGCCCCAGCAGCACGATCGCGCGGCGCAGATCGGCCAGGGCCTCGGTGAGGCGGCCGCAGCTGCGCAGCAGACCCGCGCGCCGGGCGAGGATCCGGCCGGCGGAGGCGCCCCGGCGTCCGTCGAGGGCCACGTTCAACAGATCAAGACCTTCGCGGGTACGCCCTGCGAGCCCGAGCGTCAACCCGAGGGTGGCCCGCACGTCGGCGAGCCGTTCCGGGTCACCGGAGCGGCCGGCCAGCCGGACCGCGCGCCGCAGTTCGCGGACTGCCCGCACGTGGTCGCCGTGGTCGCGGACCACGATGGCGCGCACCTGGTGGGCGATCGACGCGGTGTACGGGCCGGGGCCGCCGTCGAGCAGCCGGGTCGCCTCGGCGTACGCCTGCCGCGGCCGGGCCAGTGCCAGGGGCAACAGTCGCTCGGGGTCCGGCGTATCAGGCCGCATGGACCGCAGTCTACGTAACGGTGACCCGAGGACAGGAGGACGGAATGCAACCGGTCGACGACAGCTGGGCTCTCCGGCGGAGGGCGCAGCGGGACTACATCCGCCAGGGACCGTTCGATCTCGAGGCCGGTTCCGGCTTCTTCTTCCAGAGGGGACACATCCTGGTACGCGACGACGCCGTCGCCCGTGCCACCGCCATCATCGCCGGGCTTGCCGGCCGTCCCGTCGACCTCCGCCCACCGGGCAGCAGGCCGGACGACGGACGCCCGGACGACAGACAGCCGGGCACGCGCCCGGACGGCGGACAGCCGGACGACACGCGACCGGACCCGCAACCGGACGACAGGCAGCAGGACGACACGCGACCGGACCCGCGACCGGGCGACGGACGGCCGCGTGACGAGCCGCCGGCGGTGGTGCCGGGCCACCGGTTGCTGGCGCTGCCGCTGGGACAGGGCGACGTCCCCCGCTCCACGATCGACGTCCTCCACCTGATCCTGCACGGCACCGACCGCGAGGGCCGGCGGGTCCGGCTCGCGGCCACGCCGCTGGGCGACGGCGCCGCCTCGGTCAACCACCTGCTGCACCTCACGCACGGGTCCGGGGACGCCGGGCACTGCCCGTACTCGGAGCCCGTTCCCGTCGCTCCCGGCACGCCCCTCTGGCCCGCCCCGGAATCCGATCCGGAGGCCGGGGCCGGCGTCCGGGTGGTGGTCGTGGACACCGCCCTGGACGAGGCGACCCGCGACGCCACGCCCTGGATGACCGGTGTCACCGGGATCGAGGACCCGGCCGCCGCGGACCGGGCCGCGGCGGCCCTGCGGAACGACCCCACCGGGGCCCGGGACGACCTGCGTTACCGGGGACACGGCACGTTCATCGCCGGCCTGGTGCGGACGGTCGCCCCGGCGGCCACGGTCGTCGTCCGTACCCTGTTCTTCCACCGGGGCGCCGCCCTCGAGACCGAGGTGGTCGACACCCTGCGCACCGTGCTGGCCGAGGACCACCCGGATGTCATCTGCCTGTCCTCCGGGACGTACACCTTCGACGACAACGGGCTGCTGGGCCTGGCTGCCTTCAACGAGAGCAGGTTGCGGCACCACAAGGGCGTGGTGCTGGTGGCCGCGGCCGGCAACGACGCGAGTCACGGCCCGTTCTGGCCGGCCGCCGCCCCGTTCGCGGTCGCCGCCGGGGCGCTCGACGCCACACTCGACCAGCGGGCGGTGTTCAGCAACCACGGCGGCTGGGTGGACGTGTACGCACCGGGCACCGACGTGATCAACGCGTACCCGGCCGGCCACTACGACTACCAGGAGCGGCAGCCCGGCGAGGGACCGATGTCCGCGACCTTCACCGGGCTGGCAGGGTGGAGTGGCACGTCGTTCGCCACGCCGATCGTGGCCGGCATGGTCGCGGCCCGGATGTCGCAGACCGGCGAGAACGGGCGGACCGCCGCCGGCGCGCTGATCCGGATCGGCCAGCAGCGGGCGATCCCCGGGGTCGGCGCGGTGCTGATCCCCCGCGGATAGGGTCAGGCCCGTCCTGTCGGCCGCCGAGTGCCCGGCGTTGTTCCGTTGATCGCCATGTGTCCCGTGCCCGGCGGCGTCCCGTCGGCCGCCGAGCCGGCGCTCAGTTCTGCGCTTGTCTCATCCCCGCACGAGGCCGGCCCCGGCCGCCGCCTGCGGTTCAGCCTGCGTGCGCGGTGACGAACGCCTCCTGCACCTCCTGCGGCAGGCGTCGACAGCGACCGCGCCGACCGGCGCCCGGCCCGGCACCGCCTCGAACGCGGCGGACAGCACACCGAGCACGAGCTCCTGGTCGTTACCGGTCAGCCGGCGCCAGTGGTCGTCGTAGGCCGTCTGCGCGGCGATCCGGTGTGTCTCGTTCTCGGCGTGCTGCCGTCCCAGCCACCAGTCGGTGTATCCCACCGCGCTGGACGCCCCAAATCACCACACCCGCGCGGGCGTGTTGAATACGGGCGCGCTGCACGCCCGAAGTCACCACACCGGTGGGGGTGTGGTGATTACGGGCGCGCTGCACGCCCGAAATCACCACACCGGTGGGGGTGTGGTGAATACGGGCGCGCTGCACGCCCGAAATCACCACACCGGTGGGGGTGTGGTGAATACGGGCGCGCTGCACGCCCGAAATCAACACGCGGGCAGACCCTGACTGCGGAAGGTGTCCGGCCACACCGGACACAGGGGAGACTCCGCCGCACGCCTGGAAAGGTCGGGACGTGTCGCTACCGGGTCAGGCCTGGGCGTACAGGGCGGCGATCTCGGCGATGGAGAAGGCCCGGGCGAAGATCGCGACCTCGTCGACGTCGCCCACCGCCGAGTCCGAGGCGGTGTAGCCGACGGTGAGCACGGTGGAGGTGGTCACCGGGGTTCCCGGGGCCGCCTTGCCGTCCGCCGGGGTGCCGTCGACGAACAGCCGCAGGTTGGTGCCGTCCCAGGTCATCGCCACCTGATGCCAGTCGCTGTCGGCCGTCATCGCCTTGACGGTCTGGTAACGGCCGGTGCTGGTGTCGACGATCGCGCGCATCGCCGTGCCGGCCGTGTCCCAGGCCAGCATGTAGTTGAGGGTGCCGGTGCCGCCGCCGTACTTCGCCACGATCCGGCCGTTCGCGGTCTGCGGCCAGGAGGTGGCCCGTTCCCAGGCGACGACCGTGAACGGGCCGGTCAGGTTGTGTGCGGCGGCGGACGTCGCCCGGCAGTAGGCGGTCTTGGCCGGCAGGGTCATCGCCGTGTTCGGGTCCTTCGGCAGCGCACCGGTCGTCCCGCCGGTCACGCCGGAGCAGGTCAGCGGGGACAGTCCGCGCTGGTCGGCGCGGGTGCCGCCGGTCTCGCCGAGCCGCCAGTAGCTCACCGGGTCGGCCGCGAGGACGGCGTCCCGGTAGAACTGCGAGTTGGTCGCCAGGGAGACGTCGCTGCCGGTGCTCCCCAGGAACGCGGCCTGGGCCTGCTGCCCGGCGGGCACCGCCACCACCAGGGCGGTCGCGGCGGTCGCCACCAGCCGGGGCCGGCGGCGCAGGGCGAGCAGGGCCAGGGCGGCGACGCCGAGCGCGAGCACGACACCGGCCGGGACGGTGCGCAGCCGCAGGCCGGGCAGTCCGAGGTACGGCACGAGCAGCCGGACCCGGCCCTCGACGGCCTGGGCGGTGACCGGCTGCGGGTCGCGTTGCGGGTTGGCGTCGCCCTTGGTGAGGTACCTCCCGTCGGGGGTGTACCCGACGATCCGGTGGGTGACCGCGCCGGTGCCGGGACGGTCGTACATGACGACGTCGCCCGCCTTCCCGGTGGCGGCCGGGTCGACGACGACCACGTCGCCGCGGGTGATCAGCGGGGACATCGAGCCGGACGTGACGACGACCGGCTTCCAGCCCCAGAGCATCGGCAGGAACGCCCCGGTGAAGAGGGTGAGCACCATCGAGACGGTGAACGCGAACGCCGCCGCGTGGACGGCCTGCCGTGTGGGTGCCCGGTGCGGACGGTGGGGCGGCCGGTGCCGGGACGCCCAGCGGTGCGCCCCGGCTCGACGCCGGATCATCAGCCCTGTGCCTCCCAGGTGAACGTGCCGCTCGCCGATTTGCCCTGGGCGGCGGCCACCGACTGCACGGTGACGGTGAACCGGTACGTCATGGTCGCGCCGTTCGTGGACGGCGACCACGATCCGGCGCCGGTGGCGAAGTTGGTCGAGGCGGCGGCCAGCCCGGACACCGTTCCGGTGTAGATGCCCGCGGTCGAGGCGGTGAAGTTGGTGCAGTCCCGGTCGGTGCTGCCGGAGCCCTGGTCGACGGTCAGGTTGAGGTACGGCGCGAGCGCCCCGGTCGCCGTGCTCCACAGTTTGACGGAGGTGTTGGAGGTGAGCGTGCCGTCGTACTTGACCACGATGCACCGGGTGAGCACCTGGCCACCGGTCAGCAACCCGTCGGCGCCCGAACTGAACAGGGCCACCCCGGCGTCGTCGTCGGAGAGCGCGACGGTGCCGGTCTGCCACGAGTCGGACTGGTTGTCGGTGCCGCCCGAGAACATGGCCTGCGAGGTGCGCAGCATCATGGTCATGCCGAGGCCGGTGCCGGCGACGACCGCCGCCAGCACCGCTGCGGTGCCGGTCTTGAAGAGGGGTGCGGCATGCCGCCGGTGCGAAGACATGCCGCCTCTATCGCACCGGCGGGGCCGGACCTGAGGGAAGCGGCCCGTCTCAGGAGCCGGTGTAGAGGTACGGCGGGTCGTGGTCGGGGCCGGTAGACGACGCCCATGCCGCCGGAGCCGAGAACGCCGGTCACCCGGTAACCGCCCAGCCATCGGGGATCGCCACCCTGTGGACGGGCGCTCATGGCGGTGTACCTTATCGGCCCCCGTGCCGGGTTCGTGCGGTGTACACGGGGTGAGGGTGAGCGGGCACGCAGAATGAAGGGTGCGGCGATCGGGCTGGACGCGCCAGCGGCCAGATCGCCGGGCCCGGCCTCCGCGGGAGCGACGGTCCGCACCCACCACCCGGGTGGGACATCCAGATCTTGATCTTTGATCTTGTGGGGTTGACCTGAAGCGCGATGCAGGTTCTACGGTCGCGGCATGACGCTCCCCGACGATCCCGCCCAGCCGGCCGCCTACTGGACCGGGGTGGCCTACGAGGCTCTGATCGCGTTCACCCGGTCCCGGATGGCGGCGTGCGGGTTCACCCAGCCGCAGTTCTGGCTGCTGCGCCACCTGTCCCGGCACGACCTGTCGGCGGGCGGCGCCGGGATGACGGTGCCGGAGCTGCGCCGGGCGATGACCGGATATCTGCGGCCGGAGGACGATCTGGCCGCCGAGGCCGAAGTGCTGGTGGACCGGGGCTGGCTGCGGCTGGACGGCCGGGACGGTCGCCTGTGGATCACCGAGGCCGGGGAGGAGGCGCGGATCGCCATGACGGAACGGACACCGGAGATCCGGGCCGCGATCCATCACGGGATCGACGACGCCGACTACGTGACCACGCTGCGGGTGCTGCACCGGATGATCGGCAATGTGAACGGCTGACACGACGGCCATGGTCACGTTAACATCGCTGAAACATCGAAGACTGGCGATGTCAACGAGAAAGGTCGTGCGATGAGAGCTGCACGCCTCGCGGCCGGCGCCCTGCTGGCCGCGGCCCTGCTGGCCGTCCCGGGCGCGCCCGCACAGGCCGCCACCACCGACTTCCGCGGCGTCAACTGGGCCGACGAACGGGACAACTTCGTCGACGGCACCCTGGTGCTCGGCGGCCTGGCCACCACCGACACCTACGCGACCACGCAGGCCAAGGCGAACGGCATCCTCACCGGCTTCCAGAACAACCTGGGCGCCAACACGGTCCGGATGCCGGTGAACTACACGACGGTGTCCGGCAGCTACTGGAACTCCTACACCGGCGCGATCGACACGGCCGTCAGCAAGGGGATGCGGGTCATCCTGAGCTACTGGGAGGCCGCCTCGGACCGGGACGGCTCGGTCGACGACCTGACCCAGTACTGGTCGATGTGGCAGACGATCGTCACGAAGTACAGCGGCACCGGCAATGTGTACTTCGAGCCGTTCAACGAGCCGTACGCCTACTCCGACACCGACTGGAAGAACCTGGCCGCCCAGTGGCTGAGCACCTACTCCGGCGTCCCCCGCGCCCGGGTGATCATCAGTGGTGCCGGGTACAACCAGCGGCTCACCACGATCGGCAGCGACAGCCGGTTCGACGGGACGCTCATCTCCCGGCACATCTACCAGTTCTTCGACGCGTCCCGCACCACCGAGGACTCCTGGCGGGAGGCGCTGCGCACCAGCGTCGGCAGCTACGCGGGCCGGGTGCTGGTCACCGAGTTCGGCGCGACGATGACCGACGGGCGCAACTACAACGCCCCGTCGACGAGTGACGCCTTCGTGACGTTCCTGCGGGGCACCGCCGCCGAGGCACGGTCCCTGGGCCTCGGCACGGTCTACTGGCCGGGGGTACGCCCGAACGACCCCTACCGTCTGCAGACCATCACCGGCAGCGGCACCAGCCTGGGCCTGACCACCACCAGCACCTCCGGCCGTGACCAGCTGCGCTACTCGTGGGGCCTGGACGGCGGCGGCAACACCCCCACCGCCCACTACCAGGTGACCAACCGCAACAGCGGGCGTGTCCTCGACGTGGTCAGCGCCTCGCTGTCGGACAGCGCGGAGGTCAAGCAGTACGCCTGGAACGCGGGCCTCAACCAGCGCTGGGCGTTCGAGGACCTCGGCACCGGCTATCTGCGCGTCGTCAACCAGAACAGCGGCAAATGCCTGGACGTCGCGTCCGCCTCCACCGCCGACGGCGCGAACGTCGTCCAGTACGCCTGCAACGGCGGCACCAACCAGCAGTGGCAGTGGGTGGCGACCGGCTCCTACTACCAGCTGGTGGCCCGGCACAGCGGCAAATGCCTGGACGTGGTCGCCGCGGGCACCGGGGACGGCGTGGACATCAGCCAGTACACCTGCAACGGCGGGACCAACCAGCACTGGTCGCGGACGGCGGTCTGACCCGCCCCCTCAGGTGCCCCGCCGAGCCGCCGACGGTCCGGTAGGGGCATCCGAGGGAGGTGGTCATGGTCGCCCTGAGTCTGCTGTGCCTGCTGATCGTCGCCGTGGCGTTCGGGATCGGCCTGCGCGGCCCGATGGACGGACTGGAGCCGGCCCTCTGGCTGCCGGTGCCGCTCGCCTCGCTGCTCACCACGGTCACCCTGATCCGGCTCTCCCGGCGGGGCGGCCTGCCCGCGGAGTCCCGGCGGTTCTGGCGCCACCTGTCGATCAGCTGCGGATGTGTCCTGGCCGGGACGTCGGTCAACGCGTACGACACGCTGGCCGGCGGGCACCCACCCACCTACCTGTCGACGATCCCGCAGATCGCGTACGGCGGTTCGGTGGTGATGAACCTGTGGGCGATGTCCCGGCTGCCGCTGCGGCTGGTCAGCCGGGGCGAGGTGGTGCGGGCCGGGCTGGACGGCGCGGTCGTGCTACTGGCGGCGGGCGCCTTCTCCTGGCACTACGTGACGCTGCCGGTCGTGCAGGCGTCCAGCTTCGACACCGCGGCGATCATCACCGGGATGATCACGTTCACGATGAACATGGTGACGCTGTTCGCCGTCGGCAAGGTCGCCCTGGCCGGCCGGGCGCACCTCGCCCCGCGGGTGCTGCCGCTGCTCACCACCGGCCTGATCGGCGGCCCGGCCATCGCCGCCTGCCAGCGGTTCCTGCTGGACAAGCCGTGGCTGAGCACCGCACAGTTGTCGGTTCCGTTCGTCATGACGTGCACCTTGATTGCCGCATACAGTCAACTCAACGCCGATGACACGGTTCCGCGGCGTCAACTGTCCCGGCGGCTCCCGGTGTGGTTGCCGTACCTGGCGATCGGCGGCGTCGACGCGCTCCTGCTGAGTTGCCTGCGCGACCACGACCCCGACGCGATGCCGATCGCGGTGACGGCGGTACTGCTCTCCGGCCTGGTCGTGCTCCGCCAACAGACCGTGTTCCGGGAGAACGACCGCCTGGTCGCCCGCCTCGACCACGGCGCCACCCACGACATCCTGACCGGCCTGCCCAACCGGGCGCTGTTCACCGACCGGCTGGCCGGCACCCTGGACGCCGAGGAGAACCCGGGACGGCGGGTCAGTGTCGCCCTGATCGACCTGGACGACTTCAAGACCGTCAACGACACCCTCGGCCACGGCGTCGGCGACGCCCTGCTGATCGCGGTGGCCGGGCGGCTCACCACGGCGGTCCGGGCCGAGGACACCGTGGCCCGCCTCGGCGGCGACGAATTCGTGGTGATCCTCGACGACCTGGAACCCCGGACCGCCGAACAGATCGCCCACCGCATGATCGGCGCGCTCGCCGAGCCGGTCGTCGCCGACGGTCACGAACTGCTGGTCCGGGCCAGCATCGGCATCGCCGACGGCCGGGCCGGCGAGGACCCGGCCGACCTGCTGCGCCGGGCCGACATCGCGATGTACGCCGCGAAGCACGACGGCGGCAGCGGCGTCGAGCGGTACACCCCCGGAATGGCCGGCACGGTCGCCGACACCGCGGCCCTCGGCGCCCAACTGCGGCACGCCATCACCGACCGGCAGATGTTCCTGGTCTACCAGCCGATCGTCGCCCTGGACACCGGCCGGCTGCGCGGCGTCGAGGCACTGGTCCGCTGGGCGCACCCGACGATGGGCGTGGTGCCGCCGCACCAGTTCGTCCCGGTCGCCGAACGCACCGGCCTGATCGTGCCGCTGGGCGACTGGGTGCTGCGCGAGGCCTGCGAACAGTTCGCCGTCTGGCACGCCGCGCACGGACCGTCCTCGCCCGGCGTGCTCAACGTGAACGTCAGCTCCCGCCAGCTGCGCGACGCGGGCTTCGTGGACCGGGTGCTGGCCGTCCTCGCCGAGACCGGCATTCCGCCGTACCAGCTCACCCTGGAGATCACCGAGAGCACCGCGGTGAGCCTGGGCGAGGCGGTGGCCGGCCTGGACGCGCTGCGCCGCCACGGCGTGCGGATCTCGCTCGACGACTTCGGCACCGGGCAGTCGACGTTGACACTGCTCCACGAGCTACCGGTCGACCAGTTGAAACTCGACCGTTCGTTCACGCAGGGCACCGACACCAGCCGCCGCGACACCATGCCGGCCGCGGTGATCGCCCTCGCCAAGGCCGTCGGCCTGGACCTGGTCGCCGAGGGCGTGGAGACCGCCGAACAGGCCGAACGCCTCGCCCACCTCGGTTACCGGCACGCCCAGGGCTACCATTTCGCGCGTCCCCTGCCGGCCGCCGAGATCGACACCCTGCTCGCCTCCGGCCATGCCGAGCTGCTGAGTCACCTGCCCTAGACACGTTTCGTGGTCAGGGTGCGAAGCCCGTCCGCGTGGCGACTTCAGGCGCACGGGGCACCCGAAGTCACCACGCTCGCGGTGGGACGTGGTGACGTCATGCTCGAACCTGCCCGACGGGTACGGGGCGAACGGGTGCGCCACCACGCAGATCCCGCCGTCGGCGTGCACCTGCGCGGGTGAGGTGACCGGTGCCCGCCCCGGCGTGATCTGATCCCCAGTGCCAGCCAGTGCCCGCCCGCCGTGACGACCTCCTGTCCGGGGATGATCAGCAGGTCGTCGTCGCCCAGAGCCAGCCAGTCGGCGTGTGTGTCGGTGGTGTCGTGCTCGGTGACGGCGACGAAGTCCAGCCCCTGCTCGCGGGCGGCCTGCACGACCTGATCGGGGGTGAGTTCGCCGCCGTGCGACCGCCGCGAGTGCACATGGAAGTCCCCACGAAACCAGCGCTCCATCCGAGCATCCTGCCGCAATCCCCATCGCCCGCAGAACCCGGAACCGCCCCGGCACCCACCACGGAACCGCCGCAGCCCGCCGACCACCGACGACGGCTGACCACTGACAACCACCGACGACGGCCGACCGCCGACGGCTGACCACCGACGACCACCGACGGCTGACGACGGCCGAACCGACCGCTCCTTCACCGGTTTCCGCCTCTCGAGCAACCGCGGACGACGGCCGAGCGGACGCTACCGCCGCTACCGGCCGGCATCGTGCCTACTCAACAGCCGCCAACGACTGCCCCGCCCACCGAGCCGTCGTCGGCGGTCCATCCACGAGCCGAAAACAACCACCAATCACGGCTGGACCACCCCGAGCCGTCGCACACGGCTCAACAACACCCCCTGAAGAACCACCGACGACGGCTCGGGGTGGTCCAGCCGTCGACCACGGTCCGACCGTCATCCGGAAACGGCCGTCGACCACGGCCGACGGCTCCGAGCCGTTGCTGACGGCCCGCTCACCACTCCCCGCCGTCGGCAGTGGTCGACCCGCGCTGTCAGGCGACCGTGAGCAACGGCCGGTGTGGTCGACACGCCGCTCGGCTCGAAATGACCTCGCTATCGACCAGACGACCAGGCCACCAGACGACCAGACGCCCGACCAGACGACCAGACGACCAGACGACCAGACGACCAGGCGACCAGGCGACCAGGCGACCAGGCGACCAGGCGACCAGGCGACCAGGCGATTGAGTGGGCTGTCAGGTGGCTGTGTCGGTCAAGGCCTGGTCGAGGATCTCCAGGCCGAGGTCCAGCTCGGCGACGGTGGACGTCAGGGCGGGCGCGATCCGGAACACCCCGCCCATGCCGGGAAGCTGGACCACGTTCATGTGCAGGCCCAGTTCCAGGCAGCGTCGGGTGACCGCCGCGCCCCGCGCGTCGGCCGGCTGCTTCGTGGTGCGATCCGAGACGAGTTCCAGGCCTACCAGCAGGCCCCGGCCCCGGACGTCGCCGATCGTCTCGTGGCGGTCGGCCAGGGCGGTCAAGCCTTTGTGGAGGTGGGCGCCGAGCGCGGCGGCCTGCGTGTCGAGCCGGCCGGACTCGAGGACGTCCAGGACGGTGTTGCCGACTGCCGCGACGAGCGGGTCGGAGACGTGCGTGGTGAAGAACAGGAAGCCGCGGTCGTGGGCGGCCTGTTCGATCTCCGGGCTGGTGATCACCGCGGCCAGCGGGAGTCCCGCGCCCAGCGTCTTGGACAGGGTCAGGATGTCGGGGGTGACCGCATCGCGCTGGAACGCGTACCAGTCGCCGGTGCGGCACAGGCCGGTCTGTGCCTCGTCCAGGATGAGCAGGCCGCCGCGGGCGTGCACCTTGTCGCGCAGCGCGCCCAGGTAGCCGGGCGGCAGGTCGAGCACGCCGCCGGAGCTGAGGATCGGCTCGGCGATGCAGGCGGCGAGCGCACCCACGGACTGGGCGTCGTACATGTCGAAGGCGTAGTCGAGTTGCCGCCGCCAGTCCAGCTCGCCGTCGGCCGTGGTGAAGTCGGGCCGGTACGTGTTCGGTGTCGGGATGGCGAAGTTGCCGGGGGCGGCCGGACCGTACCCCTTGCGGCCGGTGCTGTAGGTGGCGCTCGCCGCCGCCTGGGTCATGCCGTGCCAGGACCGGGCGAACGAGATGATCTCGTGGCCGCCGGTGACCAGTTTCGCCATCCTGATCGCGGCTTCGTTGGATTCGGCACCGGTGGTGAGCAGCAGGACCTTGCTCAGCGGGTCGGGCAGGCTCTCGGCGAGGCGGCGGGCCAGGTCGACGACCGGGCGGCTGAGCATGCCGCTGAACAGGTGGTCGAGGGTCGCGATCCGGCGTTGCACGGTGGCGGTGACGGCCGGGTGCGAGTGGCCGAGGATGGCGCTCATCTGGCCGGAGGTGAAGTCGAGGATCCGCCGGCCGTCAGCGGTGATCACGAAGCTGCCTTCGGCGCGTTCGATGATCTCCGGAACGAACCGGCCGGCACCGGAGTAGCGGATCAGGTGGCGGTCGGCGTCGGACCAGAAGGAGGACCCGGAAGATCCGGGGGATTCAGCACCCATGCCCTGACGGTAGGAACCACCGAGCGTCACGTCCATCTCACTTTTCCGACGCCGCTGTTAAGCGGATCTGTACAGTCCGCGCATGACGCTCAACCCGTGGCGGTTGCGGTTGCTGGCCGACCTCGCCACGTACGGCACGGTCCGCGCGGTCGCCCAGCGCGGCAGTCTCAGCCCGTCGGCGGTGTCGCAGCAGCTCGCCACGCTGGAGCGGGAGACCCGGACCGCGCTGCTGGAGCGCACCGGCCGGCGGGTGCGCCTGACCGCGGCCGGGGTGCTGCTGGCCCGCCGGGCCCGGGAGATCCTGGCCCTGATGGACGCGGCCGAGTCGGAGCTGCGGGGACTGGCCGACGAGCCGGCCGGGACGGTGACCCTGGCGGTGTTCCAGAGCGCGGTGCACGCCCTGGCCGAACCGGCGGTGCACCGGCTGGCCGGGCGGCATCCGGGGATCGGCGTGGTGCTGCTGGAGATGGAGCCGCACGAGAGCATGCCGGCGCTGCGCCGCGGGGACGTGGACGTCATCCTCACCACCACCGATTTCGCCGGTGCGCCGCTGGACCCGGCGATCGACCTGGTGCCGATCACCACCGACGAGATCGTGGTCGTGCTTTCCGAGGATCATTCGTTGTGTACGCGCGAAAGCGTCCCCCTGGCGGCGTGTGCCGATCAGCGGTGGACGTTCGACGTGGCCGGCTCGTACATGTCGGAGCTGGCCACACGCCTGTGCCGGGAGGCCGGCTTCGAGCCGAGGGTGGTCCGCCGGTTCAACAACTACATGATCGCGTTGCGGAACGTGGCCGAGGGCCGGTCGATCACCCTGCTTCCGGGGCTGGCCGTCGATCCGGCCTACCGGGTCCGGACCCGTCCGCTGGATCCGCCGGTCAGCCGCCGGATCGTGGCGGCGGCCCGGCGGTCGGTCACCCCGCGTCCCGAGGTGACCGCCCTGCTGGACGCGTTGCGGGGCTGACGGTCAGAGGCTCATCCGGGCGTCGGTGGCCGGGGTGGTCTGCGCCGCGGCCAGTTCCCGGACCTTCGCGGCCGGCACCGGCACCCCGGGGTTGGTGAAGAACCAGGCGCCGAGTTCCTCCTGGGAGGCGTTCTCCGGGCGGGCCGGAAGGTACGGCCGCACGTATCCCGCGGTGCCCGGCTCGCTGCGCCACGAGTCGGCGAGTGTGCCCAGGTCGACGGCGTCGTAGCCGAGCCGGTCGAGCAGCACGGTCACCGCCTGCTTGGCGTCCGCGTCGTCGCCGTAGACCGGCAGTCCGCTGCGGTCGGCCGCGCCGGACGGGCGGGCCAGCAGTTCGAGGCGCCGGAAGTCGATGTTGTTGAACGCCTTGACCAGTGCCGACCGCTTCAGGTGCTGCTGGACCAGGGCGGACGACGTGGTGGTCAGCCCGTCGAGTTCGCCGTCGCGTTCGGGGTAGTGGTTCATGGTGTCGACGACGATCTTGCCGGTGAGGGCCTCCGCGGGCAGTGACCGGTACGCGTTCAGCGGGATCGTCGCGATCACGATGTCGCCGGCGGCGGCCGCCTCGGCCGGGGTGGCGGCGCGGGCCCGCGGGCCGAGGGACGCGACCAGGCCGGCGAGGCTCTCCGGGCCGCGCGAGTTGCTCAGGACGACGTCGAGTCCGGCGGCGACGGCGAGCCGGGCCAGGCCGCCGCCGATGTTGCCGCTGCCGATGAGACCGAGGATCACGGGATCTCCCAAAGTGAGACTGAGTGTCAAACATGAAACACGGTATCATCAAGCTAGGATGACCGGCGTGAGCAGCAGGGACATCGCGCGGGCCGCGGTACGCGCCCGTCTGGCCGAGGTGGCCTTCGGCATGTTCCGGTCGGCCGGCTTCGACAACGTGACCGTCAACGACCTGGCCGCCGCGGCCGGCGTCTCGCGCAGCACCTTCCTGCGCCACTTCGGCACCAAGGAGGAGGCCGTCCTCGGCGCGTTCGACCTGCAGTTCGAGCAGATCGCGGCGCTGCTGCGGGAGCGGCCGGCGAGCGAGGACGACTGGACCGCGCTGCGCCGGGCCCTGGACACGATGATCGCCCCGCACCGGACCGACCCGGAGAACGCGCTGGCCACCGCCCGCCTGGTCGAGGAGACCCCGGCCCTCTGCGCCCACCAGCTGCACAAGCAGAACACCTGGCGGCCCGCGCTCGCGACGGCGCTCGCCGCCCGCTCCGGGCAGTCGGTGACCATGGCGCACGAGGTCCGCGCGGGCGCCGCGCTGGCCTGCCTGAACATCGCCCTGGGTCACTGGACCCGGTCGAACGGCGAGCGTGACCTCGACGAGCTCCTGAACGAGGGTTTCCACGCTCTGATGTGATCTTGATCTTTTTGGAAGATCGATCCTCCGGGTGTGCGTATGCCCGCGGCACGGCCCTGACCAGGCAGGAGGTCGCGCAGTGGACCCGGATCAGCGTGCGGTGACGCGTACCCGGCAAAGAAGAGCGACCGGATCGCCGAGCGTGCCCACTTCAGGGCCATAAGCTGGGGTCGAACTGGTCACTGCGAAGGGAACACCCACACCATGCAGCAGGTGAAAGCCGTCATCGCCCGCGCCAAGGGCGCGCCGGTCGAGCTGGTGACGATCAACGTGCCGGACCCCGGCCCCGGCGAGGCCGTGGTCAAGATCCAGGCGTGCGGCGTGTGCCATACCGACCTGCACTACCAGCAGGGCGGGATCAACGACGAGTTCCCGTTCCTTCTCGGTCACGAGGCGTCCGGCATCGTCGAGGCGGTCGGCGCCGGGGTCACCGAGGTGGCGCCCGGTGACTTCGTGGTGCTCAACTGGCGGGCCGTCTGCGGCGAGTGCCGGGCCTGCAAGCGCGGTGACCTGAAGTACTGCTTCAACACCCACAACGCGAAGCAGAAGATGACCCTGGAGGACGGCACCGAGCTGTCGCCGGCCCTGGGCATCGGCGCGTTCGCCGAGAAGACCCTGGTCGCGGCCGGTCAGTGCACCAAGGTCGACGAGTCGGCGCGTCCCGCCGCGGTCGGCCTGCTGGGCTGCGGCGTGATGGCCGGCATCGGCGCGGCGATCAACACCGGTGCGGTGACCCGCGGCAAGAGCGTCGCGGTGATCGGCTGCGGTGGTGTCGGCGTCGCGGCGGTCGCCGGTTCCGCGCTGGCCGGCGCGAGCCCGATCATCGCGGTCGACATCGACCCGGCCAAGCTGGAGATCGCCCGCAAGCTCGGCGCCACCCACCTGGTCGACTCGTCGAAGACCGACCCGGTCGCCGAGATCAAGCGGATCTCCGCCGAGACCTACCCCGGTGCCGAGGGCGCCGACGTGGTGATCGAGGCGGTCGGCCGGCCCGAGACGTGGAAGCAGGCGTTCTACGCCCGCGACCTGGCCGGCGTCCTGGTCCTGGTCGGCGTCCCCACGCCGGACATGAAGGTGCCGGACCTGCCGCTGATCGACGTGTTCGGCCGCGGCGGCGCGCTGAAGTCCAGTTGGTACGGCGACTGCCTGCCCAGCCGTGACTTCCCGATGCTGGTCGACCTCTACCGGCAGGGCCGTCTCGACCTGGACGCGTTCGTCACCGAGGAGATCGGCATCGAGGACGTCGAGGCCGCGTTCGCCAAGATGCACGGACCGCAGGACCAGCCGGTGCTGCGTTCGGTGGTCGTCCTGTGAGCAGCCGCATCGACCACGGCGTCGTGGCGGGCACGTTCAGCCTCGACGGGCAGACGTTCGACGTCGACAACAACGTCTGGGTGATCGGCGACGACACCGAGTGCGTGGTGATCGACGCCCCGCACGACGTGGACGCGATCCTGGCGATCGTCGGCTCCCGCACGGTGCTGGCGATCATCTGCACCCACGCGCACGACGACCACGTGCGGGTGGCGCCGGCGCTGCGCGAGCGGACCGGTGCGCCGATCCTGCTGCACCCGGACGAGCGCCCGCTCTGGGAGCTCACCCACGGCACCGACGTGACGTGGGACCGCGACCTGGCCGACGGCGAGACGATCGAGGTCGCCGGCACGACGCTGACCGTGCTGCACACGCCGGGACACGCTCCCGGCGCGGTCTGCCTCTACGCGCCCGACCTGGGCTGCGTCTTCACCGGCGACACCCTGTTCCAGGGCGGGCCGGGCGCCACCGGCCGATCGTTCTCGGACGCCGGCGTCATCGTGGAGTCGATCAAGGCGCGGCTGTTCTCGCTGCCGGACGCCACCGTCGTGCACACCGGCCACGGTGACTCGACGACCGTCGCGGCGGAGAAGGCCGCGCTGTAAGACCGCCATCGCAGCGGACAAGGCCGCGCCGTAAGACCGCCATCGCAGCGGACAAGGCCGCGCCGTATGACGGCTGCGCTGCAGGACGATGCTTGCCCTGCCCTTCGGGGCAGGGTTTAGCGTCGCGGCATGAAGTTCGCCGTCAACTACGCGACCGCCCAGTTCGGTGTGGACCCGTCGCACCTGATCCGCTTCGCGCAGCACGCCGAGGAGTGCGGCTTCGAGGCGATCTACGTCCCGGAGCACGTGGTCCTCTACCGCGGCGCGACGTTCGGCGGCGTGGAGTTCCCGCCCACGATGCCGATCGCCGACCCGCTCGAGACGCTGAGCTTCGTGGCCGCCGCGACCAGCCGGATCCTGCTCGGCACCGGGGTGCTGCTGTTGCCGTACCACCATCCGGTGGTGCTGGCGAAACGCCTGGCCACCGTCGACGCGCTCTCCGGCGGCCGGATGCGGCTGCTCACCGTCGGGGTCGGCAGTCTGCCCGGCGAGGCCGCGGGGGTCGGCGTGGACTACCACAGCCGCGGCCGGCGCGCCGACGAGGCGATCGACGTGATGCGCCTGCTCTGGGCCGGCGACGCTTCCGGCGTCGACTTCGACGGCGAGTTCTACTCCTTCACCGGCCTGGTCAGCTATCCGAAACCGGTCGGCGCGCCGACACTGCCGATCCACATCGGCGGCTCGAGCCGGGCCGCGGCACGGCGGGCCGCGCTCCGCGGCGACGGCTATTTCCCGGGCGGCATGCCGACCCCGGACGAACGGGCCGCACAATGGCGCACGGCATCCGGGGGCGGGCGTCCGATGGAATACACCCGCTGGGGATCCATCGAGATCACCGAGCAGGGCATTTCCGGGTACGCGTCGCAGGGCGTCACCAGGCTCGTCGTCGGGGTGACGGCGCCCACGCTCGCCGAACAACTCGACCAGTTGTCGGCCTTCGCCGCACGGCTTTTCTAGTTTTCGCATTCCGGCAGCGCGGACGGGATTCGAACCCGCACATGTCCCGGGTGAAAGCCGGGCGACTCTACCTTTCGTCCACCGCGCCAGGGTGGTGCCGTGTCGCCGGATGGGGTCGAACCACCGGCCTCCGCCTTATCAGGGCGGCGCTCTGACCTGCTGAGCTACGGCGACGCGCCCTGTACCGGACTCGAACCGGCGACCCCGCGCTCGACAGGCGCGTGCTCTGACCAACTGAGCTAAAAGGACATGCTGGGATTCCGTCTGTGGCGTCTTACTCGTGGCATATTACTTGTGGCTCAGTTGTGGCGTCTTACTTGTGGCGTCGCCCGTCCGGGGGTTGAACCCGGTCCTCCGGATCGAGAATCCGGCGGTCTACCCTCCTCAGCCTCACGGGCGTACAAAAATGCCGCCGATCCCGAATCGGGGCGGCGGCCGGGAGCATCATCGATCAGCTCTGCGGCCCCCGGCCGGATTCACTGACGTGATCTCAGCGAGCGGCGGTCAGGTATCGGTATTCGAAATGGATGAGGTGAAGTGCTGCGGCGACGATGTCGCCGATCCGGCTCGGGCTGA
>NZ_JZKF01000090.1 GCF_000962825.1 Actinoplanes rectilineatus | reverse complement strand
GCGCCGGGCCCTCACCATGCCCACAAAACCGCAGCAAGAAGACGCATCGAATTCATCGAACGGCGGCTATGAATCGGCGTCTAAATGAAAGACCGAGGCTAGGTTGACGCGCATGCGACCACTCGACGAGAAGGAGATCCGCGACTCCTTCATCAACTGCACCAAGGGCGAGGCGACCCGGATCAGGCTCCCGGCCGGTTTCGCCACCGGCGAGACCCCCTGGGACGACCTGGACTTCCTCGGCTGGACCGACCCGGCAGCGCCACTGCGCGCGCTGCTGGTCGTGCCGGGCGCGGACGGTCCCACCGGCCTCGTGCTGCGCCGCCCGGAGAGCACGAAGACCAGTGCCCTGCGATCCAGCATGTGCCAGGTCTGCCTGACCGAGCACGCCGCGTCCGGGGTGGCGCTGTTCGTGGCGCCGCTCGCCGGCCCGTCCGGCCGCAAGGGCAACACCGTCGGTCAGTACCTCTGCGCCGACCTGGCCTGCTCGCTCTACCTGCGGGGCAAGCGCAAGCCGCGGATGCGCCTGGTCCGCCGCGAGGAGACCCTCACCCTGCCGGAACGCATCGACCGGTCCCTGCGCAACCTGTCCGCCTTCACCGACCGCGTGTCGGCCGGCTGACCATGCGGGAGGAGACCCGCCGATGACCGGCACACCGAGTGACCACACAAGACGAAGCCCCGCCCACCGCAGACGCGGAAGGCGGGGCTTCTCCGTCGGGGACGGCCGCGCCGCGGCCGGGGCGGGGCCGCCGGTCACGCGTACCGGTGAGAGAGCGTGACCGGCAGTCCCGCCCCGACCATGACGGGTCAGGGACCGGTGACCCCGGTGGCGACGCACGCCTCGCCGTCCGGGCCGGAGCCGATCTTCGTGGGCTCCTCGCCGGTGTCGTTGCCCTCGAACAGGTCGCACAGGCTGATGTCGTCGCCGACCAGGGTGACGCCGTCGATGGTCAGCTTGTCGCCGAGGTTGACGTTGATACCGGCCAGGGTGTTGCCGGGGGCGGTGGCGACGATGTTCTCGATGCTGACCGTGCGGGCCGCCTGGGTGGAGCAGTTGCCGCAGGACCGGTAGAGCTTGCCGAAGTCGGAGACCTCGAAGTTGCGGATCGTCACCGAGCCGCCGGCACCCCGGTTGTCCTGGAACACCTTGTCGGAGGCGGAGGCCGCGCTGCCGCCGTCGATGACGACCGTCGCGTCCTCGCCGCGGAACGTGGCCGCGTCCTCGCCGACGTCCTCCCAGTGCACGTTGGTCAGGGTGCAGCTGCCCGCGCAGTGCACGCCGTCGGCGGCCGGGCTGCCCAGGATCACGTTGCTCAGGGTGGCGCCGTCGGCGAGTTCGAAGAGCGCGTCCTGGCCCTCGGCCTGACCGCCGTCGCCGAGGTCACCGCCGCCGATGAAACGCTTGTTCGCGCCGTCGAACACACCGGAGACCTCGATGCTCGCGGTCACGACCTGTTCGCCGGTGGCCGGGGGTACCTCGGCCGCGGACGAGAAGTTGGTGAAGGCCACCGCCGCGCCCACACCGACCACGGCGACCGCCGCGACGATCAGTCTTCCTCTGGCGCGCTTGAATCCGGACATCACTGGGCCTTCCGGTCGAGGGGGGCTTGCTCCGTCGAGGAATGACACGGACAGAAGACCGACTCCGGTTCACCTAAAGTGGCGACCATGACGGCGACGAGGTTCCGCGAACTGCACGAGTCCGGCACGTTTCTGCTGCCCAACGCCTGGGACACGGGTTCCGCGAAAATTCTGGAAAGTCTGGGATTCGCCGCGATCGCCACGACCTCGTCCGGTTTCGCCGCCACCCTCGGCAAACGGGACCAGGCGGTGACCCGCGACGAACTGGTGGCGCACGTGGCGCTGATGACCGCCGCGGTGTCGATCCCGGTCAGCGTGGACGCCGAGCGGGGTTACGCCGAGACCCCGGAGGGCGTCGCCGAGACGGCCGGCCTGCTGGCGGAGGCGGGCGCCGCGGGGCTCTCCATCGAGGACTACGACCCGGTGGGCGCCCGGATCGACGAGCTGCCCCGGGCGGTCGAGCGGGTGGCCGCGGCCGCCGGACGGGGGCTGGTGCTGACCGCCCGCGCCGAGAACCACCTCTACGGCATCGACGATCTCGACGACACGATCGCGCGGCTGGTCGCGTTCCGCCAGGCGGGCGCGGACGTCCTCTACGCCCCGGGACTGAGCGAACCGGCCGACATCACCCGGGTCGTCGAGGCGGTCGGGGCGCCGGTGAACGTGCTGACCGTGCCGGGCGCGCCGAGCGTCCCGGAACTGGCGGCGCTGGGGGTGCGGCGGGTCTCCACCGGCGGTGCGCTGGCCTGGGCGGCCTACGGCGCGCTGCGCGACGCCGCCCGCGAACTGCAGGTCACCGGCACCACGGGCTTCCGCAAGGGCGCGCTGTCCGCGACGGAGATCAGCGCCGCCTTCGGCGATCGACCTGTGACGGGTACGCCGTGAAGCAGTCCCGTCGGCCCCGGTCGCGTCAGGCCCCGGACCGGCTGACGATGCCACCTCCACAGCGGATGGCAGGAGTCGTGCGCAACTGCCGCCGCCGGGGGCGGGGAGACCCCCGGCGGCGCGATCTCAGCCCAGCAGGGCGGTCTCGCGCATCGACCGGCGGTACGCGGCACGCTCCGGGATCCGCGGCTGCTGCACGGTGATCGTCTTCTCGACGTGGATGGCGTGCCACAGGCAGAACATGGCCACCGTCCAGACCTTGCGGGACCGGTCGGCGACGCCGGCGCGGTGCTCGGCGAGCAGGCCGCGGGCGTACCCCAGGTCGAGCAGGTGACCGGTCTGCGAGGTGGCGAGCAGGTGGTCCACCCAGTCACCGATCATGCCCTTGAGCCAGACCCGGGTCGGGGTCGGGAAGCCCAGCTTCTTGGCCTCGCGGACCGACTCGGGGACGATGCCGCGCATCGCCTCCCGCAGCGCGTGCTTGGTGGCGATGCTGCCGGAGGGCAACTTCATCTCGGTGGGCAGGCCCGCGGCGGCCGCGTAGACCTGCTGGTCGAGGAAGGGCACCCGCAGTTCGATGCTGTGCGCCATCGACATCCGGTCGGCCTTGCACAGGATGTCGCCGGGCAGCCAGGTGTGCAGGTCGACGTACTGCATCGAGGCGACGTCGTCGACGTCCGCGGTCTCGGCGTACAGGTGCGCGGTGATGTCGGTGTGCGGCTGCGCCGTGTAGCGCATCAGCCGCGACTTCTCCTCCGGGTCGAAGATCCGGGCGTTGCCGTAGTAGCGCTGCTCGATCGGGGTGGTGCCGCGCTCCAGGAACGACCGTCCCCGGACCCCCTCGGGCAGCACCTCGGCCAGCTTGTGCAGGCTGCGCTTCATGCCCGGCGGCAGCTTCTCGACACCGGCCAGCGACAGCGGCTCGCGGTAGATGGTGTACCCGCCGAACAACTCGTCCGAGCCCTCACCGGAGAGCACCACGGTGACGTGCTGCGACGCGGTGCGGGCCAGGAAGTAGAGCGGGATCAGCGACGGGTCGGCGATCGGGTCGTCGAGCAGCTGGGTGATGCGCGGCAGCGCGTCCAGCACGTCCTCGTCGCTGACCACGGTCGGGGTCAGCCGGATGCCGAGCTGGTCGGCGGTGTGCTGGGCGATGTCGATCTCGGAGTAGCCCTGGGCGGCGAACCCGGCGGTGAAGGCGTGCAGGTCCGGCTTCTCCCGGGCGGCCAGCGCGGCGATCGCCGACGAGTCGACACCACTGGACAGGAAGGTGCCGACCGGCACGTCCGCGTGCAGGTGCTTCTTGACGCTCGCGGTCAGCGCATCCCGGATGGCGGCCTGGGCCATCTCCGGCTCCAGGCGCAGCGGCCGCAGCGACGGGCGGAACCAGCGGTGCTCGCGGACGCCACCGCCGGCGGTCCAGATCAGACGGTGACCCGGGGGCAGCCGGCGGATGTGCCGGTGCAGGGTCAGCGGGTCCGGCACGAACTGGAAGGTCAGGTAGTGGGCGACGGCGTCGGTGTTCAGCGCCGCACCGGCCGGCGCGGCGAACGCGTCGAGGCACTTGCGCTCGCTGGACAGGAACAGGCCGTCGGCGGTCTCCAGCACGTACAGCGGCTTGATGCCGAACGCGTCCCGGGCGGCGTGCAGGGTCCCGGTGCGGTGGTCGAACGCGACGAACGCGAACATGCCCCGCATCCGCGGCAGGGCCGCCTCACCCCAGTAGTGGAAGGCCGCGGCCAGCACCTCGCTGTCGCCCTCGGTGGCGAACACCGCGCCGTGCTCGCGGATCAGGTCGGCCCGCAGCTCCCGGTAGTTGTAGATCTCCCCGTTGAAGACCACGGTCCAGCGATCGGCGTACCGCAGCGGCTGCACCGAGTGGTCACGGTCGATGATCGCGAGGCGCTTGAAACCGAACGCGTACCCGTCGCCGTACTCGATCTGGGTGTCGTCCGGTCCACGATGGTGGATGCTCTCCAGCGCGGCGGCGAACGCCGCCTGCGTCTCGGCGTCCGGAGGTCCGGCGACGGACCGGCTGCTGACGAACACGCTCAGGCCGCACATGTTGGCCTCCTCTGGTCCTGCGGGGGTGGGTGAAGCGGACCGAACATAGGCACCGGGTTGTGAAGAACCTGTGCGGAAGCTTGGGGGATTGCTGTGCGGCACGAATCGGGGACCGGATCTTCACGGGTTCCTGACATTTCTTGGTCGACTGGACCCGGTCGGCAAGAATGCGAAACGTGACCGCCCGCATCCTTGTCGCCGATGACGACCCCAAGCACGCCCAGCTGATCCGTCTCTACCTCGAACGCGAGGGCCACCAGGTTCTCACCGTGAGTGACGGCAGGGCGGCTCTGGAGCAGGCCCGGGCCCGCCGGCCGGACCTGCTGGTGCTGGACTGGATGATGCCGATCGTCGACGGCCTGGACGTCTGCCGGATCCTGCGCGCCGAGTCCGACGCCGCGCTCGCCCAGGTGGCGATCCTGCTGGTGACCGCCCGCTCGGCGGAGAACGACATGCTGCTCGGCCTGGACATCGGGGCCGACGACTACCTGAGCAAACCGGTCAGCCCGCGGGAGCTCACCGCCCGGGTCCGCGCCCTGCTGCGCCGGGCCCGCAGCGGCAGCACGGAGACCTCGGAGATCCTGCGGGTCGGCGAACTCGAGGTGGATCCCCCGCGGTTCGAGGTCCGGGTGAACGGCGAGCCGGTGCCGCTGACCGCCAAGGAGTTCGGCATCCTGGAACTGCTGGCCCGCGAGCCGGGACGGGTCTTCACCCGCGGCCAGATCATCGACAAGACGTTCGGCTTCGAGAACGACGTCTCGGAACGGACCGTCGACGCGCACGTGGTCAACCTGCGCCGCAAGATCGAGCGCAACCCGGCCGATCCGCGTTACGTGCAGACCGTGTACGGGAGGGGATACCGGATGGCCGAGCAGTGAGCTTCCGGCTCCGGATCTTCCTGCTGGTCCTGGTGGTGGCGACCACCGCGATCGGCGCCACCGCCTGGCTGACGCTGAGTCTGACGTCACGCGAGGTGACCCGGGTCGATCAGGCGCGCGAACGGCACGAGGCGGAGATCCTGAACGGGATCCGCGACTTCGGCACCCGCAACGGCCGCTGGAACGGCCTGGACACGGTGGTCGCCGGGCTCTCCGCCCGGACCGGCCTGCACATCCGGGTGGTCGCCGAGGACAGCGAGGTGCTCGCCGACTCGGACAACCTGGAGAAGCGCGCCGCCGGCCCGGTGCAGCTGCTGCCCCGCAGGGTCGACCCGGCGCCGGCGCTCGACGGGTGGATCTGGGAGGACGCGATCACCCGCTCGCAGGCGGCGCTGCAGCGGATCCTGGACAACCCGCGGCCCACCACGAAGCCCACATCCAAGGAGGCGCAGCGCAAGACGCAACTCGCGGCGATGCCGTCGCTGCCGAAGGACCTGTTCGCGGCCGCGCCCCGGACCGGGGAGTTCACCGACCCGGGAGCCCGCGCCCTGTTCCAGGCGGCGCAGTACAAGGCGGCCCTGGTCGCGATCCGGTGCGCGCAGGACAACGGCCTCACCGGGGACGCCGCGCTGGGGCTGGACGTTCCGCCGTACCTCAGCGACACGCAGCGCGGCGACGCCGGCCCGTGCCTGGCCCGGGCCTCCTCCAGCGTGCGCGCCGACCGGGCGTTCCTGCGCACCGCGTGGCTGCAGGTGGCCGGCTGCACGTTCGGCGCGGTCGCCTACGGCGAATGCCTGAACAGCGGCTTCAGCCAGGCCACCGCGGCCACCTCGGCGGTCCCCGTGGAGATCTACTTCGGGTCGCGGCAGGAGACCGACTTCACCGACCTGGGACGCCCGGCCGTGCTCGGCGCGATCGGCCTGGTCGCGGTCGCCTTCCTGGGCACCGCGTGGATAGCCCGCCGGGTCAGTCAGCCGCTGCGGGTGCTCACCCAGGCCTCGCTGCAACTCGCCGCGGGACGCCTGGAAGTGCGGGTGCCGGCCCGCGGCGACGGCGACGTGGCGAGGCTCTCCGCGTCGTTCAACGCGATGGCCGAAGCACTGCAACGCAGCGAGGAACGCCAGCAGCGGCTGATCGCCGACGTCGCCCACGAGTTGCGGACACCGCTGTCGAACCTGCGCGGCTACCTCGAGGGCCTGGCCGACGGGGTGATCGAGCCGAGTCCCGAGCTGTTCGCCTCCCTGCACGAGGAGACCCTGCTGCAGCGCCGGATCCTCGACGACCTGCAGGTGCTGGCCCAGGCCGAGGCCGGTGACCTGGGCTACTCGCCGGAACTGCTTGACCTGTCCGACATGGTGGCGACCACGGCCACCGCGCACGGGGCGGTCGCCGACACCGCCGGGATCCGCCTGACCGTCCATGCCCCCGAGCCGGTCGAGGTCTACGCCGACCCGGGACGGCTGCGGCAGGTGTTCAGCAACCTGCTCAGCAACGCCATCCGGTACACCGACGCGGGTGGCCAGGTGGAGATGACGGTCCACCGGGAAGGCCCGGACGCGGTGATGACGGTCCGCGACACCGGCGTCGGCATGACCGGCGACGAACTGGCCCGGGCCTTCGACAGGTTCTGGCGTGCCGACCCGGCCCGGCAGCGGGCCACCGGCGGTTCCGGGCTGGGCCTGACCATCGCCCGCCGGATCATCGCCGACCAGGGCGGCACCCTGGACGCGGTGAGCACCCCGGGAGTGGGCACCACGTTCACCGCCCGCCTCCCGACGATCACGAAATTGCCGGAACAGGCGCGGTGAGGGTCATCGCCGACGGCGATCGTCACGTACTCTTCCGTGCGCCCCGACGATGAGGAAGTCGCGAATGCTCCGCAGCAAACTGTTCGTCCCGATCGCCGCCGTGGTGGCCGTCCTCGCCGTGGCCGGCGCACTCATCCTGGCCGGTGTCCTGCCCCCGCTCACCGCCGAGGGCCGCCAGCAGTGGCGGCTGACGAACGCCCTCGACGACCTGGCCGAGACGTCCCCGGCGTTCGCCGTCGCCGTGCTCGACAAGGCGAACGACCGGGAGTTCTCCTACCACGGCTCGGACGGGTTCGACACCGCCAGCGCGGTGAAGGTGGCCGTGCTGGCCTGCGTGCTGCTGCACGCCCAGGACGACGACCGGACCCTGACCGACGAGGAACGCACCCGCGCCGACCGCATGATCAAAGCCAGCGACAACGAGGCCACCACGGCCCTCTTCGCGAGCGTCGGCGGCGCCGCCGGTCTCACCGCGTGCGACGAGCGGCTCGGCATGGAGGAGACCACCGTCGACGACGAGTGGGGCCTGACCACCACCACCGCCGACGACCAGGCCCGCCTGCTCGGCACCCTGGTGAACGACCAGAGCGAACTGACCGTCGAACGCCGGCAGTACCTCTTCGACCTGATGTCCGCGGTCAACGCCGACCAGGTCTGGGGTGTGCCGTCCGCGGCCCGCGACGGCGAACAGGCCCCGGTCAAGAACGGCTGGGACACCCGCGCCGACGACGGCGACCGCTGGGTGGTCAACACCCTGGGCCGGCTGGTCTCCGCGGACCGCACCACCAACGTCTCCGTGGTGGTGCTGTCACACGGCAACACGTCCAAGGAGGACGGCATCGCGCTCGTCGAGAAGATCGTCGCCGCGACGCGTACCCACCTGGAGTATTGAGGATCTACTGAGGGCCGACCGCCGTCACCTTCACGGCGGCGGTCCCGGCCTCGTCCGAGGCCTCCAGGTCGACGGTGGCCTCGATGCCCCAGTCGTGGTCACCCTCCGGGTCCTCGAAGACCTGACGGACCGTCCATACCGCCGGGCCCTGCTCGATGTGCAGGAACGCCGGACCGCGCGCCGCCGGGCCGGTGCCCAGCGAGTCGTACTCCTCGAAGTACTCGGTGATCGCCGCCTGCCAGCGTTCGGCGGTCCAGCCGTTCTCGGCGTCCAGCTCGGCGAGCAGATCCCAGCGGCGCAACGCGGCCAGCTCCACCCGGCGGAACATCGCGTTACGCACCAGCACCCGGAAGGCGCGGGTGTTACGGGTGACCGCGGGCGGCTTGTCGTCGATGCGGACCTCGACCTCCTCGCCGGTCGGATTCTGCAGCCGCGACCACTCGTCGAGCAGGCTGGAGTCGACCTGCCGGACCAGCTCACCGAGCCACTCGACCAGGTCGGTGAGCTCCTCGGTCCGGGCATCCTCCGGCACCGTCTGGCGCAGCGCCCGGTACGCGTCCGCGAGGTACCGCAGCACCAGTCCCTCCGACCGGGACAGGCCGTAGAACGACACGTACTCGGTGAAGGTCATCGCCCGCTCGTACATGTCGCGGACCACGGACTTCGGCTTGATCTCGTAGTCGGCGACCCACGGGTGCCCGCCCTGATACGTCTCGTACGCCGCCTCGAGCAGCTCCCGCAACGGCTGCGGCCAGGTCACGTCCTCGAGGAGCTGCATGCGTTCCTCGTATTCGATGCCCTCGGCCTTCATGGCGTTGACAGCCTCGCCCCGCGCCTTCTTACGCTGCTCGGAGACGATCTGCCGGGGATCCTCCAACGTCGACTCGATCACCGAGACGACGTCCAGCGGGTACTCCGGAGACTCCTTGTCGAGCAACTCCAGGCAGGCCAGCGCGAACGGCGACAGCGCCTGGTTGAGGGCGAAGTCCAGCTGCAGGTCGTCGACCAGCTTGTAGACGCCCTCGTCGGTGCGCTCGATGACACCACCGGCGATCAGGGCCCGCGCGATGGCGATGGCCCGCCGGATGTGCCGGCGCTGCGCGGGACGCTCCTCGTGGTTGTCGGTCAGCAGGTGCCGCATCGCCGCGAACGGGTCGGTGCCCCGGTTCATCACGTTCAGCAGCATCGCGTGCGACACCTGGAACGACGACGTCAACGGTTCCGGCTCGGCGTCCACCAGCCGGTCGAAGGTCGGCCGGCCCCAGCCGATGGTGCCCTCCGGCGGCTTCTTGCGGACCACCTTGCGGCGCTTCTTCGGGTCGTCACCGGCCTTCGCCAGGGCCCGCTCGTTGTCGATCACATGCTCGGGCGCCTGCACGATGACGGTGCCGATGGTGTCGTACCCGGCCCGGCCGGCCCGCCCGGCGATCTGGTGGAACTCGCGCGCCTTGAGCAGCCGGGTCTTCACCCCGTCGTACTTGGACAGGCCGGTGAACAGCACGGTGCGGATCGGCACGTTGATGCCGACGCCGAGGGTGTCCGTGCCACAGATGACCTTCAGGAGGCCGGCCTGCGCCAGGGTCTCCACCAGCCGGCGGTACTTCGGCAGCATGCCCGCGTGGTGCACACCGATGCCGTGCCGGACCAGGCGCGAGAGCGTACGCCCGAAACCGGCCGTGAACCGGAAGTTGCCGATCGCCGCGGCGATCTTCTCCTTCTCCTCGCGCGTGCACATGTTGATGCTCATCAGCGACTGCGCGCGTTCCAGGGCGGCCGCCTGGGTGAAGTGCACGATGTAGACCGGGGACTGCCGGGTGGAGAGGAGTTCCTCGATGGTCTCGTGCAGCGGCGTCATCGCGTACTCGAAAAGGAGCGGAACCGGACGCTCGGCGTTGGCGACCACCGCGGTCTGCCGCCCGGTACGCCGGGAGAGGTCGTCGACGAACCGCGTGGTGTCGCCGAGGGTGGCCGACATCAGCAGGAACTGCGCCTGCGGCAGCTCGATCAGCGGCACCTGCCACGCCCAGCCCCGGTCCGGCTCGGCGTAGAAGTGGAACTCGTCCATGACCACCTGGCCGACGTCGGCGTCGGCGCCCTCGCGCAACGCCAGGTTGGCCAGGATCTCCGCGGTGCAGCAGATGATCGGGGCGTCCGCGTTGACGCTGGCGTCACCGGTCAGCATGCCGACGTTCTTGGCCCCGAAGACCGCGCAGAGGGCGAAGAACTTCTCGCTGACCAGTGCCTTGATCGGCGCGGTGTAGAAGGTGGTGCGGTCGCCGGCCAGGGCGGCGAAGTGCGCGCCGACGGCGACCAGGCTCTTGCCCGAGCCGGTCGGGGTGTTGAGGATGACGTTCGCGCCGGTCGCGATCTCGATCAGCGCCTCCTCCTGATGCGGATAGAGCGTGATGCCCTGTTCCGTGACCCAGGTCTGGAAGGCGTCGAAGACGGCGTCGGGTTCAGCCGTGCCGGGAATGCGATCGGTCAGCGTCATGATCCCCCCAGTCTCGCAGCTCGCGCTTCGCCGAGCCCAGCAGGGGCACCGCTTGTGGCGTGTGAGGTTTAAGGTCTCTGGCGTGGGTGTTCCCGTGCCGGCGCCGATCTCCGACGGCGACCGCGAGAGAGTGGCCGAGCTGCTGCAGCACGCCTGCGGCGACGGCAGACTCACTCTTGAGGAGTTCAGTGTCCGCGTCGGCGACGTCTGGGCCGCCTCGACCGAGGTGGAGCTGGCGAAGGCCACCGAGGGCCTCGCCGCGACACCGGTGGTGACCTCGGCGCGCACGGTCGACTCGGTGGTCACCGTGTTCGGCGAGCGCAAACGGGTCGGCCGGTGGCGGCTGCGGTCGCAGCGCCTGAACACCTGGACGGTGTTCGGCTCGACAAAACTCGACCTGCGCAGCATGACGACCGGTGAACCGGTCGTGGAGATCGCCGGCGCGTGCGTCTTCGGCGAACTCAAGGTGTTCGTCCCGGAGGGTGTCGAGGTCGAGGTGAGCGGTGCGAGCGCGTTCAGCTCGGAACAGATCAGGCTGGCGGCGGTGCCACGGGTGCCCGGCACACCGGTGATCCGGATGCACGTGCATGCCTGGTTCTGTGCGGTCGAGGTGTTCTCCCTGCCGCCGAACGCGCCTCTGCCGGACTGACGCCTGGCCCCTGTTCACCCCGCCGCCTCCCCGACGGGATGAACCGGGATCTGTCAGGGACGTCTGGGGTCAGAGTTGCGCCTCGGCGGCCGTTGGCCGCCTCCACTCACCGGCCGTTGGCCGCCTCCACGATCTGCACTATCTGGTCCAGTGCCACCGACGGGTTGCCGTTGCTCTGCCGGGCGAGTTCCGCCACGTACTTGAGCACCTGTCGGCATCCTTCGCAGGCCTCGGCGGTGTTCTCCTCGGACGCCGGAGCCTTCTCCGCTATCCGCAGCAGGGCCGTCAGGTCGGCGATGGTGGTGCGCAGCCGGTCCGGATTGAGACCGCCGACGACGATCGGCTGCACGTTCGGGTCGTCGGGCTCGTCGGCAGCCCGCAACACCCCCATCCGGAACGCGATCGCGACCGCATGTGCCTGGTCACGCGCGCCCAGCTGTTGATAGAGGGTCTTCAGCCGGGACTTGACGGTGTTCGGAGAGATGTAGAGGCGGGCCGCCATCTCTCGTGCGGTCTCCCCGGCGGCAAGAGACTCGATCGTCTCCTGCAGGTGTGGGGCCAGAACTGGCCGGATCGCAACGGCACCAGTCTGGCTTCGATGCGTATGCACTGACATGAGTGGGAATGTAGATCTTTCCTTTTTGGACGGCTTCGCCCGCGATCAGTTCGCGACAGAGGATTGGCCCATTCCCATGCCTCAATCCTGCCAGAGTGTCGCCGCCGGTCACGCCCGGGGAGCATGACCGGCGGCGATTGTCGTTTCTGACGCGCTCAGGCTTTCCTCACACCCGCACCAGGGTGGCGATCTTTCCTCACGCCCGCATCACGGTGGCGATCTTTCCTCACGCCCGCATCACGGTGGCGATCTTTCCTCACGCCCGCATCACGGTGGCGATCGGGATGCCCGCCGCCCGGATGGCTGGAATGATGCCACCCAGCACGCCGGCGATCAGACCGGCGACGATCCCGGCCACGCCCGCGTCCACCGGGAACTCCACCCCCCGCAGGAGTGGCTCGGACGGCCCGAGAACCGTCACCACCGCCTTGAGGGCCGCGGCACTCACCCCGATCGCGATCGCCGACGTCAACAAGCCGGTGATCAACGTTTCGGCGAGCACGATCCCGGCCAGCAGACTCCGGGGCGTACCGACCGCCCGGCGCAGCGCGAACTCCTCGACCCGCTCACCGACCGTGGCCAGGCCGACGTTGAGGATGCCGGCCACACCGATCAGCAGCACCAGGCCGGCCATCGACAGGAACACCAGCCGCATCAGCTGGAGCTGCTCGGCCATGTCCTCCCGATTCTTGATCTCATCGACGTACGCGTCCTGGCCGATCGCCTTGAGCTTGCTGGTCAGCACCTGCTCGACCGGCGTGGTCCCGGCCAGCAGCACCTGCAGCTCACCGCTGTTCGGATCGGACAGCGAGGCGGTGCCCAGCCAGGTGCTCAGCTCGTCGAGACGCACGTACGCCGTCGGCATGTAGCCGCCGTCGTCGACCACGCCGACGAACTGCGGGGTGAGGTTGGCCGACGCCCCCTTGATCCGCATCTCGGCGGGCACCCGGTACTGCTCGAACGCCTCCGCGGCGTACTTGTTGAGAACCAGACGGGGCGCCATCATCGGCACCGTGGTGAAGTCCAGCCACTCGCCGCTGCTCTGCCGGTACGGCCGGAACTTCCGGACGTCCCCGGTCAGCGCCACCACCTGCATCTCGATGGCCTGCCCCTTGGGGCCGCCGGTGGTGATCTCGGTGCAGTTCCCCTGGTCGTCGCACTCCATCGGGACGCCCCAGTCCTCGCCGATCGGGCCGCCACCCTCGTTGACCGGCCGCACCCCGGGCTCGCCGACGATCGCCCGCGTGTTGAGCATGGCCACCGCGTCCGGGCGTCCGGTCACCGCGTCGAGCACGATCCGGGTCGACCGCTCCCCGGCCGGGACGCTCAGCTGCTTGGTGCCGTCCAGGCCCATCTGCAGCTCGATGTCGCCCATCGTGGCCTTCTCGGCGATGCTCGCCCCGGCCTGCACGATCACCACGGCCAGCACACCCAGGAACAGGCTGATCATGGAGAGCAGGGTGCGGGTCTTACGGGCCCGGATGCCCTGGAACCCGATGATCAGCGCGGAGCGTCCCCGCCCGGACAGCCGGATCACGCGTTCACCCGCTCGGTCAGCACGCCCTTGTCGAGATGGGCGATCCGGCCCATCCGGCCGGCGTGCGCCAGGTCGTGGGTGACCAGGATCAGACTGCACCCGCGGGTCGTCGCCGCCAGCAGCGCGTCGATCACCAGGGTGCCGGTCTCGGTGTCCAGCGCGCCGGTCGGCTCGTCGGCCAGCAGGATCTGCGGCTCGCGGACCAGCGCCCGGGCGATCGCCACCCGCTGCTGCTCACCACCGGACATCCGGGACGGCCGGTTCTTGGCCAGGTGCGCGATCTCGACCTGCTCCAGGGCCTGCATGACCCGGGCCCGGCGTTCCCGGCGAGGCAGCCAGCCCTGCCCGTTGACCAGCGCCATCGCCACGTTCTGCGCCGCGGTCAGATGCTTGAGCAGGAAGAACCGCTGGAACACGAAGCCGTAGTGCGAACTGCGCAGTTTCGCCGCCTTGCCCTCCGGCAGCCGGCTGATGTCCCGCCCGGCCAGCGCGTAACTGCCCTGGTCGGCCCGGTCGAACAGGCCCAGCACGCTGAGCAGCGTGCTCTTGCCGGAACCGGACCGGCCCACGATGGCCAGGCTCTCCCCGGCATGCACCCGCAGGTCGACACCGTCCAGGATGGTCCGTGGCTCCTTCTGCCCCTTGAGCACCTTGGTGATGCCCTGAAGCTCGATGATCGGGCTGGTCACCCGGTGCCCTCCTGCGTCTCCGCCTCCGGGGCGGGCAGGTTCGGTCCCGGCACGGCGATGGTCTCGGTGCCGGTCAGACCCTTCTTGATCTCGACGACCTTGCCGTCGGACATGCCCAGGACGACATCCACCGTCTTACGGGTCCGCTCCTCGCCGACCACGACGTCGACCTTGCCCTTGCCCTGCGAGCCCGCGACCGCCTCGACCGGCAGCACCATCGCCTTCTCCACCGTGCCGGTGACCACGTCCAGGGTCACGTCGGTGCCGTTGATCATCTTGATCTTCTTCGGCGCCTTGCAGACCAGCTGCATGCCGGTCGCCTCCGAACCGCTGCCGGCGGCGGACTCACTCTCGGGCTCCTCCACCGGGGGAGCCGCGGAAGCGCCACCGGCCGGCTTCGTCGCGGTCGCCGTCGGCTCCGGCGCCGGGATGCTGCCGGCCGGCATGGCCGCGATCGACCCGATCGCCGTACACGAGAACGGACCCGGACCGTCCTTGATCTGCGCCTTGACCGACTCGATGGCACCGGAGATCCGGTAGGCCTGCGCACTGTCGATGGTCGCCACGATCCCGTAACCGACGTGCCGCGCCGACACCACCGGCATGCCCTCGGTCACCGTCGACTTCTCCGCCATCAGACGCCCGGCCATGATCGACCCCTTCGGGATCGACACCCGGTGCTGCGCCCCGCCCTTCCACACCGTCGCCACCCACACCGGCTGGGTGGCCGCGGTGGTCTGCGGCGCCCGCTGCATCCACCGCAACTCGCCGTCGTGCGGCGCCCCGATGCCGAACACCGGATCGATGGTCACCTTGCCGGACAGGCTGATCTGGTTCGTCAGGTCCTGCCGGGTGGGAGTCACCGTGGTCAACACCGTGCCACGCGCCTCCAGCCCCGGCGTCTGCGCTTCCTCGGCGGTCGAAGTGCACCCGGCCAGCATCACCACCGAGGCGGCTACCGCGCCCACACCGTGCCTGCGTCTGCCCACCCGTTCCCCACTTCCGATCGTCGGATGCCGATCGGGCGGAGATCACCCTGTGATCAAACTGTGGATCGGCGCGGGAGACGGTACCGGAGACCCGCAACCACACGGCGCAGTGCTTCGGTCACCCTTTTCTGGTTGTACGGGGGAAAGCACTCCTATCTTCGACCCACACCGTCGGGCAGGAACTGGCGCAGCAACGACACCAGATCACCCGGCACAACCGGCTTGTCCAGGTATTCCACCGCCCCGGAGTCGAACGCCGACATGATGTCGTCCCGCGTCGCCTTACCACTCATCATGATCACCGGGACTCCGGCGGTGGCCGCATCCGCCTGAATCCGCGAACACAGACTCACCCCGTCCAGCTCCGGCATCACCATGTCCAGGACCACCAGATCGGGGCGTACCTCCCCGAGCACCTCCAGAGCATCCCGCCCGTCCTCGGCGGTGATCGTCCGGTACCCGGCCTTACGCAGGAAGAAAGCGATCAGATCACGGGTGCCCGGGTCGTCGTCGGCGATCAGGACGGTGGGGGCGGCGGCCATCGGTCGGCTCCTGACAATCGTGCGGCGGGGGTCGTCGCCACTGATCGGCCCGCCCGCTGCGCCGCCCAGCGGAACCGAGGTTGCGGATGGGGAGCGCAAATCCGTGGCTCTGTGGCTCTGTGGCTTCGTCGTTCCGTGGCTCAGTGGCTCAGTGGCTCAGTGGCTCAGTGGCTCCGTCGTTTCGTCGTTCCGTTGCTTCGTCGTTCCGTTGCTTCGTTGCTTCGTTGCTTCGGAACCGGGGGCGCGGATGGGAGCGAAAATCCGTCGCCACTCCGGGAGGGCGCGGCTACGGTGGCGGCATGCAATACCTGTTCTTCCTCTGAGAGCGACTCCGCACCCCAGCGCCGGAGTCCGCTCACCCCTGCCCGAATCCGTCCGGGACCGTCACGGTCCGGGCCGTGAGGCGGGGCCGTTCCGCAGAGGAAGAACCCCATGCCCAGCACCACCGATCTGCCCGGCATCACCCTGCCCGCCCGTGCCGCCGACGGCCTCTCTGCCCGTGCCGATGCCGATGGTCTGCCCACCCGTGCCGATGCCGGTGGCCTGCCCGCCGGTGCCGCCGCCCAGCTCATCGCCGTCGGCCTGGGCGTCACCCGGGGCGGCACTCTCGTCCTGGACGGCGTGGACCTGACCGTCACACCCGGCGCCCGCTGGGGCGTGGTGGGCGAGAACGGCCGCGGCAAGACCACCCTCCTGCACCTGCTGGCCGGTCTGCTGACCCCCGACGCCGGAACCGTACGCCGCGTAGGAACCCTGGGCCTGGCCCTCCAAGAGCTGAGGTTCCCGCCCGCCGCCACGGTCGACGACGTCATCGCCGTGGAGTTGGCGGGCGCCCGTGCAGCCCTGCAGTCTCTGGAGGAAGCCGCCCAGGCATTGGCCTCGGCCGCCGATCCCGCATCGGCCCCGGCGTCTACTGCCGTTCCTGATGCCGGTTTGTCGTCTTCCGCCGGTTTATCGTCTTCCGCAGGCTTGTCGTCTTCCGCCGGCTTGCCATCTTTCGCAGGCTTGTCGTCTTCCGCGCGGGCCGTTGCTCTCGGAGCGGCCGAGGACCAATATGCCGATGCCCTGGCCGCCGCTGAAATTCTGGAGGCCTGGGACGCCGAACGTCGCGTGGACCAAGCCCTGGAACACCTCGGCGCGGTCACCGACCGGTCCCGCCCGCTGAACACGCTCTCGGTGGGCCAGCGCCATCGGGTACGCCTGGCGAGCCTGCTCGGCGCCCACCACGACTTCCTGCTGCTGGACGAGCCGACGAACCACCTGGACGCAGAGGCGCTGGACTTCCTCACCGCTCGCCTGCGGTCCCACCCCGGCGGCTTGGTGCTGGTGAGCCACGACCGGGCGCTGCTGACCGACGTGACCACCGGCATCCTCGACCTGGATCCGGCGATAGACGGCCGCCCGGCAACTCACGGCGGCGGCTACCAGGCTTTCCGGGTGGCACGGGAGGCCGCCCTCCGGAGGTGGGAACAGGAGTACGCCACCCAGCAGACAGTCCGCTCCCGCCTGGAACGTGACCTGTCCGAAGCCCAGAGCCGCCTGGTGTCCGGGTGGCGCCCGGACAAGGGCGTCGACAAACATCGGCGGGCGACCCGCGCCCCCGGCTCAGTCCGCGCCGTCCACCGCCGCCAGGAAGACCTGAACCGGCACGCCGTGACAGCCCCCGAGCCACCCGCCCGCTTCACGATGCCCGACCTGCCATCGGCGCCGCCCGGCCTGACCCTGGTGCAGGCCTCGGAGGTTGTGATCGCTGGCCGCCTGCATGACCCGGTGACCCTCACCGTCGAGCCGGGTGCCCGTCTTCTGATAACCGGGGCGAACGGCGCCGGCAAGTCGACGCTGCTAGCCGCGCTGGCCGGCCTGATCAAACCCACCACCGGCCGGGTGACGCACGCTCCCGGCATCCGTGTGGCCCACCTGCCTCAGGAGACCCGACCATCACAGGAAGCCCCAGACCCCGCCCATCGCGACGCCGCCGAGGCGAGGCCTGCCCGTCCGTTGCCAAGTGGGCTTCAGATGCCGGACGGTCAACACGTGCCGGACGGTCAACACATGCCGGGCAGGCGAAACGTAGCGGGCAGTCAACACGTCCCGACCGCACCGGGTGGTCGACACGTGCTCGGTGGCCAACGTGTGCCGAGCGGTCAACATGTGCCTGGTGGCCAACACGAGCGCGACGGTCAATATGAGCCCGATGGTCAGCGCGAGCCCGAAGGTCAGCACGAGCCCGAGGGTCAGCACGAGCCTGATGGTCAACATGTGTCGAGCGGGCACCGGGTGGTGACTGGGGAGCAGTTGTCGACCGGGCAGCGGAGGCGGCTGGCTCTCGCCGAGGTTCTCGCTACCGAGCCGCACGTGATCCTGCTCGACGAGCCGACCAACCACCTGTCGATCACGATGGTCGACGGATTGACGCGGGCGCTGCGGGAGACATCGGCGGCGGTGGTCATCGCCACCCACGACCGCCAGGTGCGCCGAGACTTGGCCGACTGGCCGGTGCTGGAACTCTCCAGCCCGCCCGAAACTTGAGTTGACCACATGTTGATTCCTGTCAAGATGAGCCGGATCCGGCACTCATGTTGACGAGATGAACATGTTGACTGGACCGCGCGCGGAGCCTGCACACCGTTGAAACTGCGAAACCACACAAGGCGGTAGTGCGGACGACGGGACCTCGTCTGTGCTGAACAAGGCGCTTGCCTGTGCTGAACAAGGCGCTTGTCTGTGCTGAACAAGGCGGTGGTGCGGACGACGGGACCTCGTCCGCACCACCTGTTCAGGGGGACTTACTTCTTGTGGGTGGAGGCCTTCTCGCCGGCGCCCGCCTCTTCGGCGGCACCGTTCTCGTCGGCGTTCTCGTCCTCGGCGCCGGCCGCGTCCTCGGCGCCCTGGTCGGCGCCTTCCTCGGCGGCACCGTTGTCGGCACCCTCCTCGGCGTCGCCCAGACCGGCGACGGCCTTCGCGTCGGCGAGGGTCAGGCAGGCCTGCAGGAACTCGGCCTGAGCGGCGGTGACGGCCTCGGCGGCGGCAGCGGCGTCGTCGGCGCCGGCCTCGTCCTCAGCAGCGCCTTCCTCGGCGCCGGCCTCGTCGGCGCCCTCTTCGGCAGCGCCCTCTTCGGCAGCGCCCTCTTCGGCGGCACCTTCCTCGGCGGCGCCCTCTTCAGCGGCGCCCTCCTCGGCGGCCTCCTCCTTCTCCTTCTTCTTGCCCTTCAGGATCTTGGCGTACTTCTTGGCCTTCGCCTCGGCGTCCTGCTCGGCGGCGCCGGGGTGCTCGGCTGCCTCCTCCGCTTCCTCGGCGGCGTCCTCTCCGGCTGCCGCCGCCACGTCTGCGGCGAACGTGTCACAGGCCAGTTCCAGGGCGGCCGCGGACTCCACAGCCACCTCGGCCGGGTCCTGCGCGCCGGCCTCTTCGACCGGGGCGAGCTCTTCGCCGTCACAGACCACAGCACCGGCGTTGATCTGCAGCGCTTCGCACTGCGAGACGTCGAACTGCTGACCGTCGACGTTGATCAGGTCGACTGCCTTGGCCTCCGTGCTTGCGGAAGCCAGCTGGACGCCCGTCAGGCCCGCTGCGGCAAGAACTCCGGCCACCACTACCGCGCCCAGAGTCTTGCGCCGGTTGCCGAGGTTGGCGGGGTTCCGTCGGTACGTGCGCGACCTCATGATCACTCCTCGTCGTTGGACGTCGATGTCACCGGTTGCGGGCCAGTACGGGAGCAGGCGTGCGAAGGGTTCAAACCGAATCCGCGCCGAGACCCGCCGCGAGCCTCTTTTTGACCGAGAAAAGCCAGGTCAGAGGGGTGTGAGGGGAATTCCGAAAAAGTACCCCGATGGGGGTACGGCCACAGTCGGCGAACCGCCGGCGATTACGAATCGTGACGGCGGGCGGGTGGCAGCGGCTCGGGCCTCAGCGGACGGGGTGGTGGCGGATCGGGCGTCGACGGACCGGGTGGTGACGATCAGGCGGCGACGGACGAGGCGGCGACGGACTCGACATGTTTCGTCATCAGGGTCCGCGTGGTGACTTCAGCCGCCCATCCCGCCCGTAATCACCACACCGCCACGGGTGTGGTGATTTGGGGCGTCCAGCGCGCCCGTATTCACCACGCCGTCATGGGTGTGGTGATTTGGGGCGTCCAGCGCGCCCGTATTCACCACGCCGTCATGGGTGTGGTGACTTGGGGCGTCCAGCGCGCCCGTATTCACCACGCCGTCATGGGTGTGGTGACTTGGGGCGTCCAGCGCGCCCGTATTCACCACGCCGCCACGGGTGTGGTGACTTGGGGCGTCCAGCGCGCCCGTATTCACCACACCGCCACGGGTGTGGTGACTTCGGGTGTCCAGCGCGCCCGTAATCACCACGCGGACGGGCTTCGTGCCCTGACCACGAAACGTGTCTAGGCGGCGACGGACCAGGCGGCGACGGACTAGGCGGCGACGGTGGGCTGGATCGGCACCGCGCGGCTGGACCGAACGGGCTCGTATCGACCGGCATGCGCGGAGAACGCCGACGGTGAATGGTGATTCGGCCGTTCAAGCGGACCGGACGGGGCCAGAATGAGGATCAGGTCCGGACCGATCATTCCGCCTTGGAGGCAGGCGTCGGCAGAGCGACTTGTCGATTAATGACGAAATTTCCGGCATTTCGGCGAGAGGGCGAGCCTGCGGTGGACCAAGGGGGTGGAGAACGGGAACTGGTGGTCCAGTTGGCCATCACTCATCGCGCCGGGAACTGGAGAAAGAGGGGAGATGTGAAGGAATAGCAGCCTCGAATGAGCCGGCCGGGAAATTCGCCCGATGAGAGGGCTGGAATCGACGGTGATGGCGTTCGGGGGCGAGAAAATCATTGACGCACCACCGATCGGAGAACGCGATAGTTAATCGTCGGCGGCAAATCGTCCCGGAACGGGACCATACTGTGCCTCATGCCGGATTCGGGGCGCTTTTGCGCGTACCCCCGAAAGGGCGGGATGAACCGCCCGGCGCCGCCCAGAGACTGTAGAGGTGTGACTGATCGAGCGCGGCGCGATGCGCTGCTGGTGGTGCGGGCTCAACTCGGTGACCGGCGGGCGCTGGCCGAGCTGGTCAGCCACTGGCATGACCCGATATGGCGATATATCCGGCGAATGCTGGACCGTCCCGGTGCCGCCGACGACGTGGCGCAGGAGGCGTGGGCGGCGGCGCTGCGAGCGCTTCCCCGGTTGCGGGACCCTGACCGTTTCGCGCCGTGGCTGATGACGATCGCCCGCCGGGCCGTTCTTGATCAGCTTCGGGAGCGCTATCGGCCGGAGCCGGGCGGCGAGGCTACCGTGCACCACTCCGACGAGGCGGACGAGGCTCTCGACCGGGCGATCGTCGCCGACGGGCTGGCCGGTCTGCCGCCCGTCGAACGGGAGGTCCTGATCCTCTACTACCTGCACGACCTGTCCGCGGAGGACTGCGCCCAGATTCTCGGCGTACCCCGGGGGACCGTGAAATCGCGGCTGTTCCGGGCCCGCCGCATGCTGCGCGCCCACCTGATCGAAAGGGGTCTGACCCATGAGTGACCGTCCGGGCTTCACCCCCGATCGGCTGCTGCGCGGCACCTCGCTGCCGAACCGTCTGGCGCACGTCCTGGCCGGTCTCGGCGGCCTCGCCATGGCCTCGATGATCACCCTGCTGTGGGCGACCGAACCGGCTCCGCTGCCGGCCCGTACCCGCCTGGCCTTCGCCGCCATGATCGCTATCGGTCTGGCCTGGGTCGTCGTCGGGTCCTGGGCGCTGCGGCGGCGTCCGCTGTTCGCCGTCGACCGGGTGATCGCCGGCTGGCTGGCGACGATCTGCTGCGCCGCCCTGACCGCGGGGAGTGTCCTGCTGGGCGTGTCCCGGCACAGCCTGCCCGCCGTCCTCGCCGCGGTCCTGGGCCTGGTGATGACGGCGGCCGCGCTCACCCTGCTGGTCCGCGCCCGCTCTCGTCGTGATCAGTTGCGACGCGATCTGCGCCGGCGGTCCGCAGAACACCCCGGGTGAGCCAGGTGGCGACGAGCGCGACCAGGCACAACACTGCCAGGCTGACGAACCCGGCCCGGAACGATCCGGTGGCGTCCTTGACCGCCCCGAGCGCGTAGACGAACGCGAAGCTCCCCAGGTTGGCGCAGAAGTTGCCGAACCCGCTGATCAGGCCGGCGCTGCGGGTCCCCAGCACGTCGATGGGCAGGGCGAACAGTGGACCGAAATAGATCTGCACGAAGATCGAGATGAGGGCGACCACGGCCAGCACCGCCGGCATCCCCGGCGCCCAGGTGAGCATCGCGAGTCCGGCGGCCAGGGCGGTGAGCGCCGTCCCGATGATCAGCAACGGTCGGCCGAGCCGGTCCGAGAGGTATCCGCCGAGGAAGTTCGCGGGGGCGGTCACCGCCGCGCCGAGGGCGGTGACCATGCCGGCCGTCGCGAGGGTCTGCCCCCGGTCGACCACCAGGTACGTCGGCAGCCAGAACGTGAACCCCTGCACCACGGCGAGCCGGGCGAACTGGATCAGGCCGGTCAGCCACATGACCGGGTGACGGAGCAGCCCCGGCAGTTCGGTGATCCGCTGCTGTCCCGGGCTGCGGGGGTCGGCGCCGGAGGTCCGCCGGTACAGCGCCAGGGCCAGCAGTCCGGCCGCCGCGAACGCGACGAACAGGAACCGCCAGCCGAGCGGCTCGACCAGGAACGGGCCGACCGAGCTGAGCAGCACGTTCGACGAGAAGCCGCCGACCACGTAGAGCCCCATCGCGGTGGCACGCCGGTCGGTCGGGAACTGGTGGGTCATCAGCAGCATGCCGGGGGCGAAGATCAGGGCGCGGAACACGCCGGCGACCGCCTGGTTGACCAGGAGCAGGGTGAACGAGTCGAGCACGGTGAACTGGGCGGCGAGCAGGTTGGTGCCGAGCAGCCCGATCAGGAAGATCCGGCGCGGGGTGAACCGGTCGGCCAGGTAGCCGGACGGGATCTGCATGAGCGCATACGCCAGGTTGCCGCTCGCGGCGAGCATCCCGGCCTGGGCGAAGGTCAGCCCGAGGTCGGCGCGGATCAGCGGCAGGAACAGCGCGATGCCGCCGAGCAGGAGGCCCTGGGTGCTCTGGCAGATCACGAGCAGGGCGATGACGAATCGGCGGTTCACTCTTCGGGACCTTACGGTCCCATCGATGGGGTGCTAGAGTAACCCCATTGGGGTTACATGTGGAGGTGAACCGTGGTGCCGAAGATCAACGTCTATCTGCCCGACGAACTCGCCGAGGCCGTCAAGGAGACGGGTGTGCCCGTCTCGGCGATCTGCCAGCGCGCTCTGGAACAAGCGGTCCGCCGGGTCGTCGCCGTTCGGGAGACCGCGCTCGGCGACCTCACCCCGGACGACCTGGCCGAGCGCTTCCCCAACCTGACACCCCGCACCCGCGCGGTGCTGGCGGCCGCGATCGACGCCGGCGCGGGTGGTCCGGTGAACACGGGGCACCTTCTCACCGCGATGATCAACGGCGGGGACAACCTGGGCGTCCGGGTGCTGCACGCGATCGACATCGACCCGGCCGCGGTGCTCGCCGACCTCGGGCGCCGCACCGACACCGAGACCGGCCAGTCCGCGCGGTTCAGTGTCCCGGCGAGCGGCGCGCTGGAACTCGCCGTCACCGAGGCGACCGCCTTCGGGCACAACTACGTCGGGTGCGAGCACCTGCTGCTCGGCCTGGTCACCGAGCCGGACGGGGTCGCCGGTCAGGTGCTGCGCGGCCGGGGCGCCGAGCCGCGGCTGACCCGGCGGGCCACCACGGCGGCGCTCTCCGGCTACGTGCACCTGCGAGCCCAGGGCGGCGGCGAACCGGCCGGCATGCAGGCCTTCACCGAGGCGTTGCAGCAGCAACTCCGGCCGATCATCGAGCGCATCGAGCGCCTCGAACAGCGGTGACCGTCCTGCGCCGGCTGGCCGTGCCGGCAGTGGTGGCGGTTCTGGTCTTCCTGCCGTTACTGCTGGGGTGAGAGGGTGAGCCATGCGAATCCGGGGCTTCGGCCTGCCCGACGGGGAATCGATCGACCTCTACGCCGACGGTGACCGCTGGACCAGCGACCCGGTTCCGGGCGCCGACGTGGTCGCCGAGGGGTGGATCCTCCCCGGCCTGGTCGACGCACACACCCACCCGGGGGCGGCGGCGCCCGGCGCTCCGCTCGACGACGAGATCCTCCGCGACGACCTGCGCGCCCATCTCCGCTCCGGTGTCGCGGTGATCCGGTCGCCCGGGCTGGCCGGCGATCCGCCGGACTGGTTCGGGCACAGCGACGACAGCCCACGGGCCAGCCACGCCGGCCCGTGGATCGCCCAGCACGACCAGTTCTTCGACGGCTGGGGGCGCAGGCCCGGACTCGACGACCTGCCCGCGGTCGCCGCCGAGCAGGCGTCCCGGACCGGCTGGGCGAAAGTGGTCGCCGACTGGAAGTTCGGTGATCCGGTCATCCCGCTCGAGGTGCTACGGGAGGCGGTGACCCGGGTGCACGCGGCCGGCGGCCGTCTCGCCGTGCACTCCCAGCATCCGGAGGGCGGCCGGGTCGCCGTCGAGGCCGGCGTCGACTCCCTCGAACACGGCATGGGCCTCGACCCCGAGCTGCTGTCCCGGATGGCCGTGCAGGGCACCGCGCTGACCCCCACCCTGTCGGTGATCAGCCGTTCGCTGGCCGAGGGCGGGCGCGCCGACTGGTACGTCGCGGGCGCGAGCGCCCACCCGGCGCTGACCGCGGCCGCCGTCGAGGCCGGCGTGACCGTGCTGGCCGGCACCGACTCCCGGCCACACGGCCGGATCGGCGACGAGATCCGCGCGATGGTCACCGCCGGGGTGCCCGTGCACGACGCGCTCGGCGCCGCCTCCTGGACGGCCCGCACCTACCTGGGGCTCGGCGGCCTCAACGACGGGGCGCCGGCCGATGCGGTGGTCTACGGCGCCGACCCGCGCCACGATCTGAGCGTGCTCGACGAGCCGCTGGCCGTGATCGTGCGGGGTCGCCTGATTCATCTCGGTCAGAGATGAAAACCCGTCAGTGGGTACGCCCGAAGCTGGCCGCCATGATCTCCGCTGCCTCACGGGTCACCGCCGCCGACTCCAGCACCGCCTGCCCGGTGAGGACGACGACCTGATCATCGTGGTGGGGGATCACCCAGTGCCCCTGCCACCACTGCCGATCCTCGTGCCGGTACCCGAGCTCGACCACGCTGATTCCGTGCTCGTGATCGCGGCGCTGCAGCACCGTCTGCCCGGGGGCGACGAGCGCCTGCGGATCCGCCAGCCTGTCCCGCTCCACCGGACCCTGCGGGAAGATCATCGAGTCGGCCGGCCCCCGCAGGTAGAACGGTGTCCCGTCATCCGTCTCGGCCGGCGACTCCAGCGTGAAACTGGCCGGCCACCGGAGCCGGAACACCGAGGTCTCCACCATCCAGAACGGGGTCTGCGGGCCGTCCGCCACGTCGACCACGTCACCGCCGTCCACGTTCCCGCCGGGTTCGATCACCACCTGCCGGGGGCCGCCGGGCGTGAACCGGGTGACCCGCACGGCGTTGGACGCGTCCGGGACGCGCTCGAACGCGAACGGCCAGTGCGGGATCAGCGCCAGCCCGTACCCGCCCAGCCGCGCGAGCACATGTCCACCGGGCATTCCGCGCGTCCTCTCACCGTGTCCTCATGATCGCTCCGGGCGTACCCGGACGGGTCCGGTTCCGGTCTTTGAGACCCTCTCCGGCCTTGATGATCAGCTGCGGGCGCCGCGGTCGAGGTAGCTCTCGGTGCGGTTGCGTCAGCCGCGACCGGTGCCGGCACGGTCGCTGAGGACGGCTCGGGCCACCTCGTCGGGAGCCACGCCGGCCTCGGCGATCACCAGGCCGTCGGCGGACCAGATCGCGGAGCGGCCCGACGTGCGGTCGAACCCGCCACCGGTTCCTCCGGCGAACGCCGCCGTGGCGACCCACACGCCGTGGTCGGCGGCCACCCGGCGGGCACGGTCACCGTGCACCTCCGACTCGTGATCGGCGTGCACCACACCGGCGACGTAGCCGTCGATACCGAGCGCGGCGGTCAGCGCCGCGTGCTCCGGGATGCCGGTGTCGCGGCAGACCGCCAGGCCCAGCCGCCAGCCGTCGACCTCGATCACGCCGGGCACGCCAGGCGCGAACCGTTCGGCCTCCGTGCCATGCAGAAACACCTTGGTGTACGCGACGCGAGCCCCACCACCGTCCACGGCCAGCACCCCGATCCCCGGTCCGCCGGCGGGCACCTCGCCCGAAGCTCGGCTGTGCTGGTCGTGCTGGTCGTGCTGGTCGTGCTGGTCGTGCTGGTCGTGCTGGTCGTGCTGGTCGTGCCGGCTTTGCCGGACCTGCCGGGTTTGTGATCCGGTGGCGGGCGCGTCCCGAGGTCCGTTGCCGGGGCCGGGGACCGGCGCGCCGACCAGGGCCAGGGAACCGGTGTCCGCGCAGGCCTCGATGATCGGTTGCAGCCGGGGATCGTCCGGCGCGATCAGCTCGGCGTCGAGTTCGTAACCGGTCAGCGACATCTCCGGAAAGACCACCACCCGGGCCCGCGCGGCCCGGACCGCCTCGGCGTGCGCGACCGCGTTCCCGGCCACGTCGTGGGCCACACAGCGCGGCTGCGCCACCGCGATGCTCAGATCTTCCCGCACTCGTCCTCCTAGCCAAGACAGCCGCCTTACGATATCCGCCGCCCCCGGTCCGCCCCGGTCCGCCCGCGTGCTGCCGGGCCCGCGCCGGGGCTGTGTTCTGCATCGTGTCCGCGCTGGGACCCTTCGGTCATGCAGACGGGCGTGCGGCCCTCCCCTGAGACGGTTGTGTCGTTCTCGGTCAGGCGGTGAGGGCTACCGTCGCGCCGAGGCCCAGCAGGGTCACGCCGGTGGCGGCGCGCAGCAGGCGCTGGGCGGCGGGGCTGGTCGCGCGGGCCCGTCCCCGGTCCAGCACGACGACGTAGAGGCAGAACCACGTTCCCGAGACAGCTGCCCAGATCGCGCCCAGGGCGATCGAGGAGAGCACGACCGGGCCGTCGGCGGTCACGAACTGGGGGATCAGCGACACCGCCACCACCCCGGCCTTCGGGTTGCCGAGGCTCGCCGCGACCCCCACCACGAAGCTGCGCCATCCCTGCCGGCTCGCGGTGGCCTCCGCGGCGACGTTGCGGTGGCCCGGCCGAGCCGTGGGTGCCTCTGCTCCGAGGTTGTGGCGTGCGTGCGGGCTTGCCGGGGCGGGGAGCGGGTCGTTCAGCGTTGCGGTGCCGGGCGCCGGGTCGTCCAGTGTCGCGGGGGAGGGGAGCGGATCGTTCAGCGTCAGCAGGGACTGGATGCCGAGCAGGATCAGCACGGCGGCGCCGGCCAGCCTGATCGCCAGGTAGGCGTGCGGGTTGGCGAGAAGCAGCGCGGAGACGCCGGCTGCGGCGGCCACCGCCCAGATCAGGATGCCGGTGCTGGCGCCGGCTACCGCGAGCAGTCCGGCGCGGCGGCCGCCGAGGACGGTCTGCCGGGTGACGGCGAGGTTGTTGGCGCCGGGCAGGACGGCGAGCAGCGTGATGGTGGCGACGAACGCCGCCAGGTGGGTGGGCATGTGCCGAGCGTGCTGCCTGCCCGGGTATTCAGGGAAGTCACCAATCTTGCGATGAGGCTTAAGATTTGTTGATGGCGGACGACCCGGGGCAGTTGCGACTGTTGGCGCTGATCCGGCGGCACGGTTCGCTCGCGGGGGCGGCCGATGAGCTCGGTGTGACCGGGGCGGCGGTGTCCGGTCAGGTGGCGCGCGCCGAACGGGACTGGGGGACGGCGCTGGTGGTTCGCGGCCCGCGGGGTGCGCGACTGACCGAACCCGGTCAGGTGCTCGCCGACGCGGGCGAGGTGATCGTGGCGCAGACCCGTCGCGCCCGGGAACGGGTGACGGCGATGCTCGGCCCGCTGTCGCGGCGTCTGCGGATCGGTGCCTTCCCGACCGCGGCCCAGCATCTGCTGCCGCCCGCGTTGACGGCGCTGCGGCATCTGCGGCCGGACGCCGAGCTGACGATCACCGAGATCGTCTCCGAGCAGGGTCCGGAACTCGTGGACGCCGGAACCCTGGACGTGGCGGTCGTCTCCGGTTACGCGGGACGGCCGGTGGTGGCGCCGGGGGTACGGGTCACGCCGGTGCTGGTGGACCCGATGGTCCTCTGCCTGCCGGACGACCACCGGCTGGCCGGGCGTCGCCACCGCATCAGCCTCGGCGACCTGGCGGGCGACCCGTGGATCGTGATCGTCGCCGGTCACGCGGCGCGGCAACAGCTGGACCGGGCCGCGGCGGAGGCGGGGTTCCGGCCGGCGGTCCAGTTCGAGACCGAGAACTACAACGTCGCGCAGGCGCTGGTGGCCACCGGCATCGGCGTGACCATGCTGTCCCGTCTGACCGTCGCGTCGACGCCGGGCGTGGTGCACCGCGACCTGGCGAGTCCCCGCCTGGACCGTCAGGTCTACGCCCTCTCGTCGACCGGTGTCCCGTCCGCTGATGTCCCGCTGGCCGATCACTTCGTCGCTCTACTGACCCAGGTGGGGGCCGACCTGACCGAAAACTGGATCGCCACGCCGCTGCGATGACGACGGCGGTGGCGATGACGACGGCGGTGGCGATGACGACGGCGGAGGCGATGACGACGGCGGTGGCGGAGGCCGGCCCACCACGGACTTCAGCAGGACTGCCGGGGGCGGGTCAGAGCACCGGGCTGGGCTGACGGGCAGCCGGGGGCAGCAGCGCCGGATCGCCCTCCGGCCACGCCGCGGGTTCCGGGCCGAGCGCCGTGAGCTGTTCGATCTGCAGGCGGCACCACGGGGAGAACGCCGAGTCCGGCGCGTTCGCCTCGCGGCGGAATTCGTCCCAGGTCAGCCACCGGAAGTCGTCCACCTCGTCGGGGTGCGGGGCCGGGTCACCCGCCGCGACGGCGGAGAAGACCGGGCACATCTCGTTCTCCACGACACCGTCGAGTTCGGCCCGGTAGCGGAAGGCCGGCAGGACCAGACGGAGTTCGTCGAGTTCGAGGCCGAGCTCGAAACCGGCCCGTCGCCGGACCGCGTCGGTCAGCGGCTCGCCCTGGGCCGGATGCCCGCAGACACTGTTGGTCCAGATGCCCGGCCAGGTCTTCTTGGAAAGGGCGCGCCGACTCGCGAGAAAGCGTCCGGAACGGTCGAAGACATAGCACGAGAATGCGAGGTGCAGGGGCGTTGAATCGGTGTGAACCGTGCTCTTGTCCTGCAGGCCCGTGGCCGTTCCTGAATCGTCGAGAAGAATGACATGTTCCACGGTTCGTCCCATTTTCGGACTCGTAGGAAAAGGGGGCCACTCTGCCCTGCGGTAACGCTGACCTCCACGCACATTAACCCAGACCGGCGCCGTTCCGCCAGACGTGGATCATCTGCTTCCGGGCGGCTACGGTCACTGTGCACTGTCCGAAGTTGAGCCGGTGTGGACATTCCGTCCTCATCGGTGGAGCAGGGTGGAGACACGTTGAGTATCCGTCCAAGTTGATCATGTACTGTCCGTGCAATGCGAGAACGACTCGTGACTTGCCGTGAGCCCATCTCGATAACTCTGCGCGCTTCAAGAGTATGTCAAATCAGGGCATAAGGCAGGTAAACCTACTACTAGCAGCCACAATCTGGCGGCTAAAGCGTCCACTGTGATCGATGTCTCACTCGACAACCCGTCATGATCAACTCACTATGAGTCATGTCGCAACGAGGCGAGTGTTTACGATCATCGATGGTTGCGGGGGCAGAGCTGGACGGCCGGGCGATCCCCGGCCGCCGGGGAAGCAGGGGTCGTCATGCAGGATCCGTCTGTCTTGGATCATCTGGGCGGTCAGCTCAGCCGTCTCTGTGAGGTCGTCGGAACGGACGACACAACGCCGGTCGAACTGCTTGCGGGAGTGCTCGGCAAGCACGGTTCGAGACCGTTGTCACAACCACCGGCCTGGGCGTCGGACGTCGCCGACGACCATTCTCCGGTCGAGTTCTCGATAGCCTGGAACGAGTCCGAGCCGCCCGCTCTGCGCATTCTCGCGGAGGCGCTCGGACCAGTCCCGTCGGTATCGGCGAACATGGCCGCCACCTACGATTTTCTGCGCGCCAACGGCGTTTCCACCAGTCGCCTGGACGCGGTCCGGGACCTGTTCGACGTGGCCGCCCCGGAGGGCGACTTCGCGATCTGGCTCTCCCTGGTGTTCCGCAACGGGCGGCGCCCCGAGTTCAAGGTCTACTTCAATCCCGAGGTGCTCGGACGGGGGGAGTCCGGAGCGCTGGCGGGGGAGGCGTTCGAGCGACTGGGCCTCGGTACGGCGTACCAGAAGATGGTTGATCGCGCGGTCCGGCCGGGGGAGCTCGGTGGCCTGGACCGGCTCAGCTTCTTCGCCCTCGACCTGCACGACGCCCCGCATGCGCGGGTGAAGCTCTACGTCTCGCATCACGATGCCACCGCCGCGGACGTCGCGCGTGCCGCCGGCGTCGTGGACGGTGTGGACCCGGCCGAGGTGGCCGACTTCTGTCGGCTGGCAGGCGGGGAAAAACCTAAGAAGATCAAAAAAGGCGATAAAGGCGAGAAAAAGGGGAAGAAGCGCGGCAAGACCTACACCGGCCGCCCCCTGATCAGCAGCTTCACCCTGACCGGTGCCTCCGACGAACCCGCAGGCTACAGCGTCTACGTCCCGATCCGCAGCTACGTCGGCGACGACCGCGAAGCCCGCCGCCGCGTCGTCCCGCTGCTCGACCGGTACCGCTTCGACCCGGACTTCCTGGACCGGGGGATCGCCGCCGTGACCCGCCGGCCACTGGACTCAGGCGTCGGCCTGCTCGCCCACGTCTCGCTGCGGCTCGGCCCGCCGCGGCCGGGAATGACCGTCTACCTGTCGTCGGAGGCCTACCGGGTCGATCCGCCCCGTCCGTTACCGATCAGCGTCATCTGAAAGCAGAGGAATCCCCCCATGAGCAGAATCCCGCCGCCCTACCGGATCAAGGTGGTCGAGCCGGTCCCGTTCCTCTCCGCGCCGGAGAGGCGGGCGGCCCTGGACGCCGCCGGCTACAACCCGTTCAACCTGCGGGCCGACCAGATCACCGTGGACTTCCTCAGTGACTCGGGCACCGGCGCCACCTCGACCGCGCAGGAGGCCGCCGCCGCCCTGGGCGACGAGTCGTACGCGGGCGCGCGCTCGTGGTTCCGGTTCCGCGACGAGGCCGCCGAGCTGACCGGGTACGACCATCTGCTGCCGGTGCATCAGGGCCGGGCCGCCGAGCGGATCCTCTTCACCAACCTGCTCAAGCCCGGCCAGATCTGTGTCAGCAACACCCACTTCGACACCACGCACGCGAACGTGGAGATCGTCGGCGCCGAGGCGGTGGACCTGCCCTGCCCGGAGGCCGCCGACCTGGACAGCCACGAGCCGTTCAAGGGCAACATCGACCTGGCCGCCCTGGAGGCGCTGCTCGCCGGCCCGGACGGCGAGCGGGTCGGCCTGGTGCTGCTGACGATCACCAACAACGGGCTGGGCGCGCAGCCGGTCTCGATGGCGAACCTGACCGCCGCACGGGACCTCGCGCACCGGTTCGGCAAGCCGTTCTTCCTGGACGCCGCCCGGTTCGCCGAGAACGCGTGGCTGGTCAAGCAGCGGGAGCCCGGCTACGCCGACCGTACCCCGAAGGAGATCGCCACCGCGGCGTTCCAGCTGGCCGACGGCTGCCTGATCAGTCTGAAGAAGGACGGGCTGACCGCGATCGGCGGACTGATCGGTCTGAAGGACCCCGAGCTGTTCGGCCGCTGCGAGGCGCTGCTGATCGCGACCGAGGGCTTCTCCACGTACGGTGGCCTCGCGGGTCATGACCTCGAGCGGCTGGCGGTCGGCCTGCGCGAGGTGGTGGACCCGTCCTACCTGGCGGCGCGGGCCGAGCAGACCGCCCGGTTCGCCCGGATGGTCAACGACGCCGGGGTGGCGACGATCCAGCCGGCCGGCATCCACGCGCTGTACCTGAACGCCGGCCGCCTGCTGCCGCACCTGACCCCGGCCGAGTTCCCCGGCCACTCGCTGGGCTGCCAGATGTTCCTGGACGGCGGGATCCGCTCGGCCGAGCTGGGTTCGCTCTATCTCGGCACCCTCGACGAGGAGCACCGGCTGGTGAGCCCGGCGCCGTTCGAGCTGGTCCGGCTGGCGATCCCGCGCCGGGTCTACACCGAGGAGCATTTCGCGTACGTGGCCGAGGTGCTCGGGGACATCGCCAAGGACCCCGAGCGGATCCGCGGTTACCGCATCGTCTCGGCGCCGCCGCTCCTGCGTCATTTCAAGGTGCGGCTGGCGCCTCGGTAGAAGCCGTTGTGACGAAAACGGTCAGGCCGGCACGCGCAGGCGGTTCATCGCGTGCCGGACCAGCGCGATCAGCGCCAGTTTGCTGGACTCCCGGTCCCGCGCGTCACACCAGACGAGCGGGACCTGCGGGTCCAGCTCCAGCGCACCGCGGATCTCCTCCTCGGTGTACGCGCACTGCCCGTTGAACTGGTTGACCGCCGTCACGAACGGGATGCCCCGCCGCTCGAAGTAGTCGACCGCCGCGAAGCTGGTGTCCAGCCGTCGCGTGTCCACCAGCACGATCGCCCCGACCGCGCCCTGCGCGAGTTCGTCCCACATGAACCAGAAACGGTCCTGTCCGGGCGTACCGAAGAGGTAGAGGACCACGTCCGGGCTGATGGTGATGCGCCCGAAGTCCAGCGCCACCGTGGTGTGGGTCTTGTCCTCCACGTGCGTGGTGTCGTCCACGCCGAGGCTCGCTTCGGTGAGCAGCTCCTCCGTGGTCAGCGGCGCGATCTCGCTGACCGAGCTCACCAGGGTCGTCTTGCCGGTGCCGAAGCCCCCGGCGACGACTATCTTGACCGATGTCCGATCCACCGTCTCCTCGTTCCTACAACCGTTCCAGGCCCGCGAGCAGCGCATCGAGGACGGACATGTCGATGACCTTCTGCTGCGCCGGGGATCCGATGCCGAGATAGCCCTGCTCCAGCAGCACGTCGACCATCACCTTGACGATGGTGAGCGGGATGCGCAGGTAGGCGCCGATCTCCGCGATGGAGATCCAGTTGCCGCACTGGTTCAGGATCTGCACGTACTCGGGCTCCAGGCGGTTGGCGTCCACCTGGAGCGCGATGACCTGGGTGGCGAGGTCGAGTTTGGAGTCCCGGGGGCTGGTGCGGCCGTTGACCAGGATGTATAGCGGCACGAACCGGCCGGCCTCCGACTCGTCGTCGCCGTCCCAGCGATCAGGCATGGCCGCTGCCGTCAGGCGCCGTCCGGGCCTCGGTCCCCAGGTAATCGCCGATGCGGGTGACGAGCCGGCTCACCTCGTACGCCACCATGCCCATGTCCACGTCCTGGTCGCAGAGGACCGCCAGGCGCGCGTTCTGCCCGGCGGCCGCGATGAACAGGGTGTGCTCCTGGAACTCGATCACCACCTGCTGCACCGGCCCGCTGGCGAACCGGCGGCCGGTGCCCGCGGCGACGCTGTACATCGAGGAGGCGCCGGCGGCGAGGATCTCCGCGAGGTCCTGCGCCATCGACGAGGACTTCTGGACGATCAGGCCGTCGGTGGAGAGCACGACGACGGAGACGACGTTCGGGACGTCGACGAGGTCGTCCAGCATCCAGGGCAGATCGGGTTGGGGGGTCGAGAGGGTCACGCGTTCCTGCCTTGCTCAGCGTCGGGTTCTGTTTCGTCGCGGTCGGCCGTCTGACCGTCGGCCCAGCCACGTTGGTAGCGCGAGAACCGGTTGCGGATCTCCTCCGGGGACCGTTTGGCGGCCGGAGGCGCGGCCGTCTCGGGAGCGGGGGGAGCGTCCTCGAGCAGTTCTGGCGCGAGGTGCTGCTGCGGTTTGCGGTGCGGCAGCGGCGGCTTGGTGCCGCTTTCGGACCCTGCCGGGGCCGGCTTCTTGGTCACGCTGGGTGCCGCCGGCGCCGGCGTGGGTGCGTCTTTCGGGGGTACGGACGTGACGGCGCTCTTGCCGTTCGATGCGATCACGGGCCCGCCTGCGTCGTCGATCTTCGGGAAGGCCCGGGTCTCGGCCTCGAGGATGCCCACCGTGGTGCGCCCGATGGAGGGGGCGGGGGCGACGGGGATCGGGGTCGCGACCGGCACGGCGGCACCGATGTCGACCGACTCCGGGGTGCCGCCGTTGCCGTCGCCGTCGGTCCGGTCCGAGACGGCCCGGTCGGTGGCGGTCCGGTCGGTGACGAGCAGACGGTCCGGCAGCAGCACGATCGCGAGCAGGCCGCCGTACGCCGAGCGCCGCAGGCTGACCTGCACGCCCTCCCGTTTGGCCAGCTCGGCGACCACGTAGAGGCCGACCTGCGAGCCGTCCTTGAGTTCGGTGACGTCCGGGGTGGGCGCGGTGGCGAGCAGCGTGTTGGCCCGGTCGACGGCGTCCGCGTTCATGCCGACGCCGGCGTCCTCGATCTCGATGGCCACGCCGTGCTTGACCTTGTTGGAGGTGACCCACACGGTGGTGCCGGGCGGCGAGAACGCGAGGGCGTTGTCGAGCAGCTCGGCCATCAGGTGGATGACCTCGGCGACCGCGTACCCGACCAGTTCCACGTCGGCCGCGCCGCGCAGGTTGATCCGCTGGTAGTTGTGCGCCTCGGCGAACGAGGCCAGCAGCACGCGGCGCAGCGGCACCGGCTTGTTGAACCGGCGGCCGATCTGCCCACCGGCGAGGATGACCAGGTTCTCCAGGAAGCGCCGGGTCTGGTTGAGCTGGTGGTGGATGTCGAAGAGGTGGACGAGCATCTTCTCGTCACCCATCTGCGACTGCAGGTCCTCGATCACCTTCAGGCCGCGCTGCAGCGGGCGCTGCGGGCGCCGGGCGACGCCCATCAGCATCGCGGTGCCGGCCGCGCGGGCCTTGGCCTCGTCGACGGCGGCCGCGGTGGCGGCCAGCAGCGACCGGTTGATCACCTCGGCGACCTGGCCGATCTCGTCGCCGCCGTAGTCCTTGCGGGCGAACTCGGCCTCCAGGCTCACCGGCTCGCGGCGGCGCAGCCGGTCCATGACGGCCGGCAGGCGCTGGTCGATCAGTTCGCCGGCGTCCTCGCCCAGTTTGGCCAGGCGGGTGGAGAGTGCCCGGTCGACCAGGACGCTGGACTGGCGGACCGCCCAGAGGATGGCGATGCCGGCGACGGTCAGCGCGATGAGACTGCCGAAGAGCGCGGTGAGCAGCTGGTTGTTGCCGGTCTTCAGGGTCTGGGCGGACACCTGGTCGGCCTCGTCGATGGTGATGTCGACGAACTTCTGCGAGACGGTGCTGGTCAGGGTGGCCCAGTCGTCGCGGTCGGCGGTGATGGTGGGCGGGATCCGCTTGCCCCACGGGCCGGCGGTGATGATCGTGTTCTCGGCGGCGATCAGCTCCTGCCAGACCGGGCCGCCCCGCAGCGCCTCGAGGTCGGCGAGGACCGCCGGTTCGAGTTGCTCGTCGATGTTGTCGAGCTGGTAGTGGTACGCCCCGACCAGGCTGACGAACTCCAGGTACTGCGGGCGGCCGAACTTGCCGGAGGCGAACGCGGCGTCCATCGCCGAACCGGCCCGCGACATCAGGTCGGAGACCTTGAAGATCTCGGTCGAGGTGATGCCGCCCTGGGTGGCCTCGGAACCCGGCACGATGCGCGCCTGGGTGTCGAACAGCACGGTCGCCGAGTCCAGCAGGCCGTTGTAGAAGTCGTACGTCTTCGCGCCGGTGGTCGACTCGGAGTCGATCGCGCTGCGGATGTCGGGCAGCTGGTCGAGGTAGCCGACCAGTTGCTCCCACGGCTCGCGGACCGAGGCCGGGGCGGAGCCGAGCGAGTCGTCGGCGACCTCGCGCAGTTCGGCGAGCTCCTTGTCGGTCTCCCGGCGCTGGTCGAGCAGCGAGCTCATGTCGCGCGACGGGCGGGCCAGGTGCGAGATGCTCAGCCGGCGTTCCTGCTGGATCGAGGAGAGCGCGGAGACCGCAGGGATGGACACCTCGCGGACCGAGTTGGCCACGGTCCGGTTGTAGATGCCGTCGTAGATCAGGTATCCGGAGGCGGCGAACCAGATCACCATGGCCACGACACTGGGAACCAGGACGAGGCGCACGACGCGGCGCTTGATCGACTGTTGCTTCCGGGTGCGCCGCAGGGTTGCGGTGGATGACGCGTCCGTGGTGGTATCGGGGCGTTCGCTCGCGCGGCCGGCCGGTATCGGAGCCAACATTCGTCCCATCGGGGCTGAGGATCAGTAAGGCGGCGGGGGTCGGTCAGGGCAGCAGGGGTCACGCGGTTGTCCGACCGCGACCCGAGGTGCGTGCCAAACCCTAGCGCCGCGCCTTGATCCGCACCAGCGAGGGTGGGTCCTCGTTGATCGATGGGTGAACCGTCCTCACTGGTCAGCGGCATATCGGGCATATGGAAATTCCTCATGTGTCCTGCGGCATGCGACTTTTCATGATCCACAAAGGATCGACCCGTGCCGCCACTGAGGACAGGCGCCGGAAGTTTCGGTCACCGCGGTGCCGATTGACGGGGATCGACGGCCGACTATATGTTGCGGGGGCACTCGCGTAACCTCCCCGAAACTTTCGGAGGCGTCCCCATGCGAAGGCTGCCCGCGTCCGCCACTGCCCACCCCCGGTCATGAGACGCCGCACGGTTCTCGCGTCGTCCGGAGCGGCTGCCTCCGCCGTGCTGATCGGTCGGGGTCTGTCCGGGAGCTCCCGCTGGGTCCACACCTGGACCGCGATGCCGCAACTCACCGAACCCGACAACCTGCCGCCCGCGCCCTTCACCGGCCCCGGCTCGGTGCTGACCGACACCACCCTGCGGCAGACGCTGCGGATCACCGCCGGCGGCCGCCGGCTGCGGGTCCGGCTCTCCAACACCTTCGGCGGCGCCGACCTGCCGATCACCGCGGCCGCGGTGGCCCGCCCCGCCGGCGGGGCGATCGGTGTCGCCGGCATCCGGCCGGGCACCTCGTGCCCACTGCTGTTCGGCGGGAACCCGGCCGTGACGATCCCGCCCGGCGCGCAGATCGTCTCCGACCCGGTGGACGTCGCGGTGGCGGCCGGCGCCGCCCTGACCGTCAGCGTCTACCTGGCCGACGGCCAGCAGGGCCTCGCCCTGACCTCGCATCCCGGGTCACGCACCACGTCCTGGCTGATCGCCGGGGACCACCACACCGCGGTCAACCCGGTCGGCGCGACGGCGGTCGACCACTGGTACCTGATCAGCGGCGTGGAGGTACAGGCCGGCGCACCCGGCCTGGCGCTGCTCGGCGACTCGCTGACCGACGGCCGCGGGTCCACCACCAACGGCCACGACCGGTGGCCGGACCAGCTGTTCGACCGGCTGCGCGACACCGGGATCGCGGTGCTCAACCAGGCCGCCGGCGGCAACCGGGTGCTGCGCGACGGCCTCGGGCCCTCGGCGCTGGCCCGCCTGGACCGCGACGTCCTCGCGGTCAGCGGCGTCCGCTGGATGCTGGTCTTCACCGGCGTCAACGACATCGGCACGGCACCCGCCGACGAGCCCTCCCAGCGACAGGTGGTGCCGGACCTGCTCGGCGCGTACCGGCAGATGGTCGTCCGCGGGCACGCGAGTGACATCGCGGTCTACGGCGCGACGCTCACCCCGTTCGGCGGCAACATCTACGACGACCCCGGCCGCCTGCGGGAACGGTCCCGGCAGGCGGTCAACACGGCGATCCGGGGCGGGATCTTCGACGCCGCGGTCGACTTCGACGCGGCGGTGCGCGACCCGGGCACACCGGACCGGCTCGCGGCGCGGTTCGACGCCGGCGATCACCTTCATCTCAACCCCGCGGGGTACGCGACGCTGGCCGCCACCGTGCCCCGCCGGTTGCTGCAGGTCTAGCCACGTTTCGTCATCAGTGTCCGCGTGGTGACTTCAGCCGCCGGGTGTGGTGATTTGGGGCGTCGAGCGCGCCCGTATTCGTCACGCCGTGATGGGTGTGGTGATTTGGGGTGTCGAGCGCGCCCGTATTCGTCACGCCGTGATGGGTGTGGTGATTTGG
>NZ_JZKF01000009.1 GCF_000962825.1 Actinoplanes rectilineatus | reverse complement strand
CACCAAGGGCTACAAGTTCTCCACGTACGCCACCTGGTGGATCCGCCAGGCCATCACCCGCGCCATGGCCGACCAGGCCCGCACCATCCGCATCCCGGTACACATGGTCGAGCAGGTCAACCGGATGGTCCGCTGCCGCCGCGACCTGGCCGCCGCCCTCGGCCGCGAACCCGGCATCAGCGAGATCGCCAAGGCGATGGACGTGCCGGAGTTCCAGGTCATCGAGCTCATCTCGTACGACCGGGAGCCGGTCAGCCTGGACCAGGCGGTCGGTGAGGACGGCGAGAGCGCCCTCGGTGACTTCGTCGCCGCGGCCGGCCCGAGCCAGCCCGGCGAGGGCGCCTCGCAGGGCGAACTGCGCAGCGAGGTGGAGATCGTGCTGGCCACCCTCTCCGAGCGGGAGTCCGCGGTGATCCGGCTGCGCTTCGGCCTCGACGACGGCCGCCAGCGCACCCTCGACGAGGTGGGCCGCGAGTTCGGTCTGAGCCGCGAGCGCATCCGCCAGATCGAGAAGGTGACGATGCTCAAGCTGCGCGACCCGGAGCGGGCCTCCCGCCTCGAGGCCTACGCCTCCTGAACCTCGTAGAAAAGCCCCCGGTCGTGAGCCGGGGGCTTTTTCACGGGCTGCGCAGCCGGCGCGGGCCGGTGTCCGGGCGGACGCCGGCGTCGCCGAACTCGACGGCCGCGTGCAGCACGGAGAAGCCGTCCGGCCGCATCAGCACCGGGTTGAGGATCAGCGAACGGACCCGCGGATGCCGGTCCGCGATCTGCCCCACCCGCAGCAGCAGGTCGATCAGGGCCGCCCGGTCGACCGGGGTGGACCCGCGGTAACCGTGCAGCAGCGGGGCCGCGCGCGGCTCGTCGACGAGCGCCTCGGCCGCCCGGTCGGTCAGCGGGGCCGCGCGCCAGGCCAGGTCGCCGAGCAACTCGCTGGCCACGCCACCCAGCCCGAAGCCGACGACCGGACCGAACGCCGGATCCTCGACGACCTCGGCCACACAGGCCACCCCGGGCGCGACCATGGTCTGCACCAGGACGCCCGGACCGAAGTCGCGGACCAGTTCGCGGTAGGCAGCGCGTACCCCGGAAGGGTCCTTGAGGGCGAGGCGCACCGCGCCGAGGTCGATCCGGTGCCGCAACCCCCCGCCCGCCGCCTTGAGCGCGACCGGATATCCCAGCTCGGCCGCCGCGGTGACCGCACCGTCCTCGTCGTCGACGAGCGTCGACGGCACGACCGGGATGCGATAGGCGGCCAACAGATCGATCGCGGTCTCGGCCCTCTCGGCCGCGGCGTGATCCACATCGGACAGGGTCGGCAGCACGCCGGGCGGGCGCCGGAGCCACTCGGCGTAGGTCACCACCCGGGACAGGGCGCGGACCGCCTCCTCGACCGAGGGGTAGGCCGGCACCCGTGGCGGCACCTGACCGAAAACGACCGTGGCCACCGTCGGCTTCTCCCCGGCCAGGGCGACACTGGCCAGCGCGGTGGCGAAGTCGGTGTCCTCCTCCGACAACTGACCCGGAACCGGCGGCGCATAGACGACCACCAGCGCGTCCACCCCGTCGTCGACCGCCGCGTCAGCGAGCGCGTCGGCCAGGTCATGGGCGCTGGCCAGCGGACTGATGTCGTGCGGATAGCCGGTGGCGATCACCAGGCCGGCCGCCCGGCAGGCGACCACCGCCAGTTCGGCCAGCGCGGACGAGTTGCCCACCACCGCCACCCGGCGCCCCGACGGCAGCGGCTGATGCGCCAGCAGCATGCCGACGTCGAACATCTCCTGCACGGTGTCCACCCGGATCACGCCGGACCGGGCGAACAGCGCGGTCACCGCATGCACGTCCGGACCCGGCATGTCACCGGCCAGACCCGGCGGGCGGGTCGCCGAGGCCACCGCGACCACCGGCTTGACCCGGCTCATCCGGCGGGCCAGCCGGGCGAACTTCCGCGGATTGCCGAAACTCTCCAGGTAGAGCAGCACCACGTCGGTGCCGGGATCGTCCTGCCAGTACTGCAGGAGATCGTTTCCGGACACGTCGGCCCGGTTGCCGGCCGAGACGAAACTCGACAGACCCAGCCCCCGGCGATCGGCTTCGGCCAGCAGCGCCACCCCGAGCGCGCCGCTCTGCGCGAAGAAACCGACCCGCCCCGCCGACGGCAGACGCGGCGCCATGGTGACGTTGAGACGCACCTCCGGATCGGTGTTGGCGATCCCGAAACTGCTCGGGCCGATCACCCGCAGACCCAGCACGTGCGCGGCCTCGATCAGATCCCGCTGCCGGGCCGCGCCCTCCGGACCGACCTCGGCGAACCCGGCCGAACCGATCACGACACCACCGGCCCCGGCACGCGCGGCATCGGCCACGGCCTCCGCCACTGCGGGGGCGGGCACGGCGATCAGGGCAAGGTCGATCGCCACTCCGGCATCCGCCGCCCTCCGGTACGCCGTGAGCCCGGCGACCCGGTCCGCGGCGGGATGCACCGGCACGAGCTCGCCGGTGTAGCCGCCGTCCCGCAGATTGCCGAGCATCGCCGCGCCGACACCCTGACCACTCGCGCTCGCGCCGTAGACGGCGACACCCCGCGGCGACAGCAGCCGGGCGATCGAACGGGCCTCGGTCAGATGCTCCCGCGACTCCTGCACCTCCCGCGACCGCTCGGTCGGGGCGATCGGGAAACTCAGATGCACCACACCGTCCGCGTACCGTCGATGCACCTGGTAGCCGGAGTCGCCGAAGACCCGCAGCATGCCGCTGTTCTCCGGGAGCACCTCGGCGACGAAGCGGGTGAGGCCGCACTCCCGGGCCGCCTCGGCCAGATGTTCCAGCAGCACCGAACCGATGCCCCGGCCCTGATGCGCGTCCTCGACGACGAAGGCGACCTCGGCCTCCGGGGAATCCCAGCCGAGCCGCTCGTAACGGCCGACCGAGGTGATCCGGCCGTCCGAGACGGTCACGAACGCCTCGCGGTCCCGGTGATCCACATTGACGAAACGCAGCAGATCGCGTTCCGGAATGCGCGGATAGGGCGAGAAGTACCTGAGGTAGCGGGTGCGGTCGCTCATCCGGGAGTGGAACTCCACGATGGCCGGTGCGTCCTCGGGACGGATCTGCCGCAGGTGCACGGTGCTGCCATCAGCGAGCAGCACGTCGGCGCTGCGCTTCACCGCGCCCACCTCCTTCGACGCTTCGCTGCGTCTTCTGCGCTCTTCGTGCTCTTCTCCGCGGTGCCGTGACTCAGTCCCGGGGGTCGTGCGGGTCCAGGCCGTGCAGGGGGAAGACCGACAGGCGGGTGGCCTGGATCGCCCGGTCGATCGGGTCGGTGTCGCCCGGCGACCAGTGCTCGATCACCGGCTCGGTGCCGTCCGTCATCGTCTCCGGAATCCTAGTGCCCGGACGCCGCGTCGCCGCGAGGGTCCGCCACCTCGCAGGCGTCGGCGTCGACGGGGCGATCGGGTCGCCGCTGGCCACCGCGAGCAGGTGCGTCCAGGCCCGCGGGACGACCTCGACGAGGGCGTACCCGCCGCCGCCGGTGGCCACCCAGCGCCCGTCGCAGACCTCGTCCGCGAGCTGCCGGATGGCGATGTACGCCGCGCGCTGACCGTCGACCGACAACCGCAGGTCGGCGAGCGGGTCCAGCAGATGCGCGTCGGCGCCGCACTGGCTGACGATGATCTCCGGGGCGAACGCGCGCACCACCGACGGCACGATCGCGTGGAAGGCGCGCAGCCAGCCGGCGTCGCCGGTGTCCGGGGGAAGCGGCACGTTCACCGCGGTGCCCTCCGCCTTCGGGCCACCGGTCTCGTCGGCGAACCCGGTCCCGGGGAAGAGCGCGAGCGGACTCTCGTGCAGGCTGACCGTGAGCACCCGCGGGTCGTTCCAAAACGCGGTCTGCACGCCGTCACCGTGGTGCACGTCCACATCCACGTACGCCACCCGCTCGGCACCATGTTCCAGCAGCCAGGCGATGGCAACCGCCGGATCGTTGTAGACGCAGAAACCGGCGGCCCGGGCCGGCATCGCGTGATGCAGGCCGCCGGACACGTTCACCGCGCGGCGGGCCGCACCGGTCCAGACCGCCTCGGCTGCCGCGATGGTCGCCCCACAGATCCGCGCCGACGCCTCGTGCATCCCCTCGAAGACCGGATTGTCCGGGGTGTTCAACCCCCATCCGGTGAAGAACGGATCGATCGGTGCCAGCCGCACCGCCTCGAGGTAGTCTTCGCGGTGCACCCTGGTGAGATCGATCTCACTCGCCGGACGCGGAGTGATCATCTGAATACCGGGACGATCCAGGACACCCAGCTCGCGAGCCAGGACCATGGTCAGTTCCACCCGCACCGGATCCAGCGGATGATCACCCATGTCGTAATCGAGCAGCGCACTGTCCCACACCACAGCAGTCGCGTCATCCGCCATGCGGGACATGCTGCCACGCGGCCCATCCCTCGGACGGGGGAGCATGTGTCGTTAGCACACTTGTTTTGGGTCGGGTAGGGTCGTATGCCACTTGCTCGGGGCGGAAGCGAACCCCCGGTGACGAGGTATTATCGCTGCTGGGAGGGCCGTATCATGAACGATCTCGTCGATACCACCGAGATGTATCTGAAGACCATCCTCGAGCTCGAGGAAGAGGGCATCCCCGCTCTCCGCGCCCGGATCGCCGAGCGCCTGCGCCAGAGCGGTCCCACCGTGAGCCAGACCGTCGCCCGCATGGAGCGCGACGGGCTCCTCACCGTCGAGGGCGACCGTCATCTCGTCCTCACCGAGCTGGGCCGCAGCGCCGCCGTCGCGGTCATGCGCAAACACCGTCTCGCCGAACTGCTGCTGGTCAACGTCATCGGCATGCCCTACGAGGAGGCCCACGAGGAGGCCTGCCGCTGGGAGCACGTGATGAGCGACGCCGTGGAGAAGCGCGTCTACGAACTGCTCAACAAGCCGACCCGCTCGCCGTACGGCAACCCCATCCCGGGGCTGGACCAGCTCGGCGCCCCGGACGAGACCGCCGAGTCGCTGCTGCACGGAGAGCGCAACCTCGCCTTCCCCGGGCTGTCCGGCAGCGTGGTGGTCCGGCGGATCTGCGAGAGCGTGCAGACCAACGCCGACGTGCTGCGCCAGCTGCACGCGGCCGGGATCGACCCGGGGACGACGGTGACGGTGGCCCAGGAGCGCGACGGGGTGACCATAGACCGCTCGGGCGACAAGATCCGGTTGCCGCGTGAGGTGGCTTCGCGGGTGTTCGTGGCCGCTCGCTGAGGTCCTCGCCCTCGGCTTTCCGACGCTGACGCCACCGGTTCCGCTGCTGCGGGACGGTGGCGTCTGTCGTTCCCCAGTCCGCCGGTTCTCCCGACGGATGTGTTCCGCGGTGGCGCGAGTCAGCGGGTAGCCGGCCGTGGCCCACCCGGGGTCAGCCGTCGATCCGCTTCTCCCCCTGCCGGGTCAGCCGTCGGGCCTCTTCGCCCGACCGGGTCAGCCGTCGGGCCGCTTCTCCGCCGGCCGGGTCAGCCGTCGGTCGTGGACATCGCCTTCGCCAGGACCAGCAGCTTCTTGTTCATGGCGGTGACGGCGTCCGCCTTGGCGCCCTTGGCGAAGGTGAAGCGCAACGTCTGCAGCTGCTTGGCCTCACTCAACCAGCCGATCTCGACGATCGGACCGTGGCCGCCGCCGGCCTTGGTGTTGAGCCGGTACCCGGCCTTGCCCAGGCCCTTGAGCTTCGTCGCCTTGGCCGGCATCCGCTCGGCCAGGAACAGGTCGGCGTCGGCCTTCGTGGTCTCGACGACCGAGAGTGCCAGGTCGGGCCACGCCTCGACGTTCTGCACCACACAGGTGGACGTGTCGTCGATCTGGTCGGCCGCCGCCACCGAGAACCGGACGCCGATCTTCTCCTCGATGAAACCCCAGTCCCAGAGGATGCAGGCGCCACCGGCCGACGCCGCGGGTGGCACGACCACCTCGACCGGGGGCAGGGCTGCGGAGGCGCTCTCCTCGCGCACGCTGCAACCGGACACGGCGAACAGGGCGAGGGCGCCGAGGACGGCGAGACTCGTACGCACTGGATGATCCTCCCGGGTCGGGCACACGGTACTAACCCGCAGGCCCGAGCGAAAGACTCGTTTCACTGGTCATCGATGTACGGACAGTGACGGCAACCACGTTCGCAGCAGGTGCCGCGGTCGGCCAGGAACCCGGCGCTCAACACGAAAAGTCCGGAATCCGGATCGAGGTAGCCCGCCTGCCCACCGTCCAGTGCCGCCGCATGGGCCGCCAGGATCTCCGGCCGCCGGGGATGGCCGGCCGAAAGACGGCTCGGATGCGGCTCGGTCAGGGCGCGCGGCGCCAGCGGAAGACGCTTCACGAGCCGAACCTTACTACTTGACGTGGCATGTCAAGTAGCGGAAGGATGGGTGGGTGAGCGACCTCGGCGACCACCTCCTCCACCTGATCGAGGTGCGCCTGCTCGACCCCCTCGAGATCCTGCTGGAGGACGACGAGGCCGTCGCCGGGCTGCGGCAACGCCTGACTCATGAGACCGAGCGCTGGGCCGAGAGCATCGAGCACGGCAACGCCGGATCGGTCCGCACGATCGTGAGACTGATGGCCACGCTCTACTCCGGCGATCAGCCCTTCGCGCCGGACGTCGACTGGTGGCGGGCGCCGCTCGGCCAAGCCGTGGTCCGCACGATCGGCCACCCCTACACCGAGTCGGTGTCGTTGGCGACGGCCGGCGCGATGCTCGGCATCAGCCGCCAGGGCGTGCACGACCTGGTGCGGCGGGGCCGCCTGCCCCGCCATCCGGACGGGGGCGTCCCGGTCGCCGCCATCCGCGACCGGCTGCGCGGCCCGCCCGCGCCCGATCCGGTCCAAGCCGATCCGGTCCAAGCCGATCCGGCCCAAACCGGCCCGGCCCAAACCGGCCCGGCCCAAACCGGCCCGGCCCAAACCGGCCCGGCCCAAACCGGCCCGGTCCAAACCGGCCCGGTCCAAGCCGGCCCGGTTCCAGACGTTGCGGCCCCTGCCACCCCGGCCTCGAACGCCTCAAGTTCCGCCGGCCCGGGCTCGACCGAATCGGGCTCGGCAGCACCTACTTCCACAAGGGACTCTTTATGATCAACGACCGCCTTATCGACGCCGGCGATCTGCCGCTCGCTGTTCGGGACTTCGGGGGTGAGGCGCCGCCTCTGCTTCTGCTGCACGGGGCGGGCGGAAACCTGGCTCACATGACCACGTTGGCTCGGGCGTTACGTCCGGACCACCGGGTGGTCACCGTGGATCTGCGGGGGCACGGGCGTTCCGGGGACGGCCAGTGGACCTGGGATGCAGCCCTCGGGGACCTGGCGGCGGTCTGTGTGCAGCTCGAGTTGGAGCGCCCGGCTGTGGTCGGCCATTCGCTCGGTGGCATGCTGGCCGCGCTGTGGGGCGAGCGGCACCCCGAGTCGCCCGGCATCGTCAGCCTCGACGGCAACCCGCCGCCCACCCGGGCCCTCCATCTGTCCGGCCTGGACCCGGAGAAGGCCGAGGCGGAACTGGCCCGGCTGCACGCGGTGTTCGACGCGATCGAGGCGTCCGCCGGTCAGGTCATTCCGGCCGAGCAGTTGCCCGACCTGGTCGAGCGGCAGCAGATGGCGGCCCGCGACATGGGCGCCAACGAGAAGGTGTGGGTCGAGGGCTTCCGCCGTGGTCTCGCCCACCAGAACGGTGAGACGTCGCTACGCCCGACCGCCGCCACCACGAGCCAGCTGCGGGCGTTGATGAACGCGCTCGATCTGACCCCGGTCTACGCGGCGACCACCTGCCCCGAACTGGTCGTGCTGCCGACCCGGGATCTGCCGGAGCAGGAGCCGTTCGCCGAGCTCTACGCGGCGCACCGCCGTTTCCTGGTCGAGCAGGCGAAAGCCGCGCCGAACCTGCGCTACCTCTCCCTGGCGGACGCCTCACATGCCATGGTCATCGAGCAGCCGACCGCTCTCGCCGCCGTGATCACCGGTTTCCTGACCGAGCACCGCTGACCGTCCGCACCGCACGATGACCGACGGACCAGACCCGACACATCATCTTGTACGGGACGAAGCGCGCCCACAGAGGAGAGTCAGGTCGATGCGGAAACCCTGCCGATCAGCGCGAAACCGGGCGAACGTCGCTGGATCAAACCCGCACGGGACATGTCGCGCGGCGGCCGGGAGGAAGCACCACGCGGGCCGGTAAGGCGTCAGGCGGACCGTGGGAGGTGGCGGGGCGGGTGGCGGCGGGCGTGCTTCACGGCGTACCCCGGGAAGGTTCGAGGGGGTGTGCGGCGCCCGACGCGCCCAAGCCGATGGCCAAAGCACCCAGCACGCACAGCAGGGACGGCAGGATGCCGAAGTGTTCGGCGGCGAAGCCGATCAGGGGCGGGCCGGCCAGGAAGGCGCCGTAGCCGACGGAGCCCGCCACCGAGACGCGGATGGCGGCCCGGGCCGGGTCGTCGGCGGCCGCGCTCATGCCGACCGGGAAGCCCAGGGCGGCGCCCACACCCCACAGCAGGGCGCCCGCCAGGGCCACCACCGGTGAACCGCCGAAGACGACCAGGAGGAGTCCCGCCAGGGCTGTCAGGGCGGTGGCGCGGAGGATGGGGACGCGCCCCCAGCGTTCGATGGCGTGGCCGCCGAAGAGGCGGGCCAGGGTCATCGCGGTGACGAAGACGCCGAAGCCGACCGCGCCGACCGTGTCGCTCGCCGCGTAACCGTCGACGAGGCCGATGGCGAGCCAGTCGTTGGCGACACCCTCGGTGAAACCGAAACCGAGCATGACCAGTCCGATCAGGATGGTCCGTGGTTCGCGCCAGGCCTGGGCGACGGTCATGCCGCGTTCCTCGCCCGGTTCCGGCCGGACGTGCGGCAGGAGGCGGCGGACCGCGAACACCATGATCGCGGCGGTGAGGGCGGACGTGGCGTAGAGCTGCCCCCAGAGTGGCAGGCCGGTCGCGGCGGCGCCGGCACCGATGGCCGCGCCGGCGACCGTGCCGAGACTGAACCCGGCGTGGAAACGGGGCATGAGCGTGCGGCCGAGGCGGCGTTCCACGTCGGCGCCCTCGACGTTCATCGCGACGTCCCACGTGCTGGTGCCCATGCCGGCGAAGAGCAGGCCGGCGCCCGCCACCACCGGCGAACCGAGCAGGACACCGGTGGCCAGCACGGTCAGGCCGGTGACCACCGACGCGCACCCGAGCATCACCGAGCGGGCCGGGCCGAGACGCTGGACGAGCGGGCCGGCCAGCGGGATCGCGGCGACCGCCGACGCGGACATGCAGAGCAGCAACAGGCCGAACCCGGCCGCGGAGATCTCCAAACCCTCGCGGGCGGCGGGCGCCCGGGACAGCCAGCCGGCGTAGGCCAGGCCGTTCATCGCGAAGGCGGCCCCGACGGCGTTGCGGGCGACGAGCAGGCGCGGCTGGTCGACATCGAGGCTGGCCACAGCATCAACCTACCGCGCCGGATCGGTTCGTGTCGGCGACGCGCAACCTGGTGGATCATGGTGGGGAGCCGGATCCGGAACGGCCACATCCGTCGATGGCATCCGGGGACGGGGCGACGACCGAAGGGGAGCGAGATGGGCCGGCCAGAAGAGCTGCAGGCAGAGGCACGTTCCGTGCTCGCATCGCTGGAGCCGCTGGGCCCGGTGGAGCCGACCGGCAGTTTCGTCTCCGGGCTGATGGTGTGGCGGGACCTCGACGTCATGATGCACGGCGGCCCGCAGTACGGACCGGATGACGTCGTCGCCCTCCTCGGCCGCGCGGTCGGGATCCCCGGGCTGACCGGTTTCGCCTACTCCGACGAGCGTGGTGAACGGTCACCCACCGGCAAGGAACGCGACGAGCGGCACCACATCACGCTCACCGTCGGTGAGTGGCGGGTGGACGTGTCGGTCTGGCTGCACGACGATCACGCGGCTGCCGGCGCATGGCACCGGGAACTCGCCGGGCGGCTGACCGAGGAGGAACGGCAGGCGATCCTCGCGATCAAGACGCTCTGGCACCAGCGCCCGGAGTATCCCGGCGAAGTGAGCGGGTTCGACATCTACACGGCGGTGCTGGAGCACGGGGTACGGGACGCGGTCGAGTTCGGGGCCTGGCTCCGGTCCGTCCCGCACAGATCCTGACGCGGAATCGCACCCGCAGTCGGTCGGCCCGGCCGCACGGGCCCGACGATCGACACATGCGCATGCCGACGCTTCCGGCGGACCTCGAGGCCGCCGTCGCCGACCCGCGCAGCACCGAACGCGACCTGCAGGTGGTGCTGCAGCGGAATCTCTGGGTGCTGGGTGGCACGTACCACCCGATGACCGCGACGCGCCGGCTGGTCACCGGCGCCTGCCACGACATCCCGCTGCTGCTGCCGGACGGTACGCGGCACGTGGTGGTACCCCGCCGCGCCGCCGTGCCGGTGGTCGTCGAACGCCGCGGCCGGACGATCGTCACCGAGCACGTGCACCGTGCGGTGTCGCAGGTGACCGACTACCTCACCGGGGTCGACGAACTCCATCCGCCGTGGGACGACGACACCTGGATCACCGCGACCGTCCTGATCGGATTCCCGGCGCCCGGCGCGGAGGTGGTGCACCGGGCGTTACGGTCGTTCAACAGTCACCTGGCCCGGATCCGGGTGGTCACCTATCGGCAGCTGCTGGATCAGGCCTTCTCCGGCCGGCCCGGGACGACCAGGCCGTTCTCGTAACCGAACACGACGGCGTGCACCCGGTCCCGCAGACCGAGTTTGTTCAGGATCCGGCTGACGTGTGTCTTGACGGTCTGCTCGGCCACGTACAACGCCGTGGCGATCTCGGCGTTGCTCATCCCCATCGCCATGTGCCGCAGCACCTCCCGTTCCCGGTCGGTCAGCGCGTTGAGGGCGGTGCTCGCGGTGAGCGGCGCCGGCTGCGAGTCGACGAAGTTCTCGATCAGCCGGCGGGTGATCCGCGGCGACAGCAGGGCCTCGCTGTCCGCCACCACGCGGACCGCCCGCATCAGCTCCTCCGGCTCGCTGTCCTTCAGCAGGAAACCGGAGGCGCCGGCCCGCAGCGCCGCGTACACGTAGTCGTCGATGTCGAAAGTGGTCAGCATCAGCACCTTCGGCACGTGCTCCTGCCGGGTGCCGAGCAACTCGCGGGTGGCGGCCAGACCGTCGAGCACCGGCATGCGGACGTCCATCAGGACCACGTCCGGCCGCAGGGACCGGCAGCGCTCGATCGCAGCCCGGCCGTCGGCCGCCTCACCGACGACGGACAGGTCCTCCTGCGAGTTCAGGATCGCCTGGATGCCCGCGCGGATCATCGGCTGGTCGTCGACGACCAGCACACGGATCATCGGGCCCCGACCATCTGCAGGACGGCGCTCAGCCCGTGCACCGGGCCGCCGGTCGGCGGCAGGATCAACGTCCGGATCCTCAACGGCACTCCGCCGACATCGTCCCGCGGGCTGTCGCCGACCATCAAGGTCTGATCACCGGGTACGCCCAGCAGCTCCAGCGCACGGCCGAAGATCGCTGGATCCGGCTTCACCAGTCCCACCTCGAAGGACAGCACCACACCGTCGACCAGGCCGCTCACGCCGGCCCGGTCGAGCAGGGGCCGGATGTCCAGCCCGATGTTGGACAGCACCACGACCCGGATGCCCCGCGACCGCAACTCCCGCAGGACCGGGAGCACGTCGTCGAAGGGGAGCCACTGGTCCGGCATCACGGCGTACAGCGAAGTGATGAGATCGGGGGTGATCCCGGGGAACAGGGCGACGGCCCGGGTGAAGACGTCCCGGTGCCGGTCGTGGCTGAGGTCCCGTTCGCTGGCCGGGTCGATCCCGTGCGCGTGCTGCCAGATCCGGTCGAGATGCTCCCGGAGACCCGCGAGCTGGTCGGCGCCGAGGTCGGGTTTCGCGCCCCCGCCGTCCACCAGATGGCGGACGGCGGCGTCGATCCACCGGCCGGAGTCGCCACCCCCGACCAGTGTGGCGTGGAAGTCGAAGATGACTCCCCTGATCGGTGCGGGTGCGAAGTCGGTGAGCATGCCGCAGCCTAACTTCCCGGGACCGGTCGCTCCCGGAAAGCCGGTGAACGCCCTGTCGGGCCAGACGGTGGAACCGTCGGCCGTTGCCCCGCCGACCGCCCCGGCGCCCGTCCCGGATCAGTGGCGACCACAGTCATCGAAAAATGCCTCCCACCCGTCACCGGGTGGGAGGCATCTCGCTGTCGCTCTCTATGCAGAGAGGTCAGCCTCTCTATGCAGAGAGGTCAGCCTCAGCTGCAGCCGGAGGTCGAGCCGCAGCCCTCACACACGTAGCAGCTGCCGGCCCGGCGCATCTTGGTGCCGCAGGTGAAGCAGAGCGGCGCGTCCGCGGACTGACCGGTGACGATCTCGAAGAGCTCGGTCGAGGAACCCGCGGAGATGACGACCGGGGCTTCCTTCTCCGACGCCGCCTTGGCCTCGGCCACGGTGACACCGTTCGCCCCGGACGGGGTGGTCGGCACCGACGTGGCGGCGGCCTGGGTGGCCATCTCCTCCGCGGCGGCCTCGGCCGCCGCTTCGGCCTGCGCCTGGGCGGTCCGCTCCTGGGCGGTGAAGATGCCCAGCTCGGCGCGGGTCTCGTACGGCAGGAAGTCCAGCGCCAGACGACGGAAGATGTAGTCCATCAGCGACGACGCCATGCGCACGTCCGGGTCGTCGGTCATACCGGCCGGCTCGAAGCGCATGTTGGTGAACTTGGCGACGTACGTCTCCAGCGGGACGCCGTACTGGAGGCCTATCGAGATGGCGACCGAGAAGGCGTCCATCACGCCGGCCAGGGTGGAACCCTGCTTCGACATCTTGAGGAAGACCTCGCCGAGGCGGTCGTCCGGGTAGGACGACGAGGTGAGGTATCCCTTGGCGCCGCCGACCGAGAACGACACCGTCTCCGACTGACGCTTCTTCGGCAGGCGCTTGCGGACCGGGCGGTACTCGATGACCTTCTCGACGATCTTCTCGACCGCCTTCTCGACCGCCTTCTCCTCGGCCGTGGCGGGCGCGGGCGCGGTGGCCTTGCTCGACTTGGCGGCGGAGAGCGGCTGGCCCACCTTGCAGTTGTCGCGGTAGATCGCCAGCGCCTTGAGGCCCAGCTTCCACCCCTGGTAGTGGATCTCCTCGATCTCCTCGACGGTCGCCGTCTCCGGCATGTTGACCGTCTTCGAGATCGCGCCGGAGATGAACGGCTGGACGGCCGCCATCATCCGCACGTGGCCGATCGGCGCGATGGCCCGCTCGCCCATGGCGCAGTCGAAGACCGCGTAGTGCTCGAGCTTGAGACCGGGGGCGTCGATCACGTTGCCGTGCTCGGAGATGTGCTCGACGATCGCCTCGACCTGCTCCTCGAGGTAGCCGAGGCTGCGCAGGGCACGCGGAACCGTCTGGTTGACGATCTGCATGGAACCGCCGCCGACCAGCTTCTTGAACTTGACCAGAGCCAGGTCGGGCTCGATGCCGGTGGTGTCGCAGTCCATCATCAGGCCGATGGTGCCGGTCGGGGCGAGGACCGAGGCCTGCGCGTTGCGCCAGCCGTTCTTCGCGCCGATCTTGTTGCCGGACTGCCACTGCCGGGTCGCCTCACGGACGATCTCGGTGGCGACCTTGCCCTGCGGGCGGAGCTCGTCGTTGGCGGCGGCGTGCTTGCGCATGACCCGCTGGTGCGCGTCGGCGTTACGGGCGTAACCGTCGTACGCCCCGACGACGCCGGCCAGTTCGGCGGAACGCCGGTAGGCCGTGCTGTTCATCAGCGAGGTGATCGCGGCGGCGACGCTGCGGCCACCGTCGGAGTCGTACGGCAGGCCGGACGCCATCAGCAGGGCGCCGATGTTGGCGTACCCGATGCCGAGCTGGCGGTAGGCCCGGGTGGTGACACCGATCTTCTCGGTCGGGAAGTCGGCGAAGCAGATCGAGATGTCCATCGCGGTGATGATGAACTCGACGCTCTTGACGAACTTCTCGACCTCGAAGCCACCGTCGGACTTGAGGAACTTCATCAGGTTGAGCGAGGCCAGGTTGCAGGACGAGTCGTCCAGCGACATGTACTCCGAGCAGGGGTTGGACGCGGTGATCCGGCCCGTCTCGGGGTTGGTGTGCCAGTCGTTGATCGTGTCGTCGTACTGCAGGCCGGGGTCGGCGCACTCCCAGGCGGCCTGGGCGATGCCACGGAACAGCTTCCTGGCGTCGATGGTCTCGATGACCTCGCCGTCCATCCGGCTGCGCAGGCCGAACTCGGTGCCGGCCTCGTAGGCCCGCATGAACTCGTCGCTGACGCGGACCGAGTTGTTGGCGTTCTGGTACTGCACGCTGACGATGTCGGCGCCGCCCAGGTCCATGTCGAAGCCGGCGTCCCGCAGCGCGCGGATCTTGTCTTCCTCGCGCGCCTTCGTCGAGACGAACTCCTCGATGTCGGGGTGGTCGACGTCGAGGATGACCATCTTCGCGGCACGCCGGGTGGCGCCGCCGGACTTGATGGTGCCCGCGCTGGCGTCCGCGCCGCGCATGAAGCTGACCGGGCCGCTGGCGGTGCCACCGGAGGACAGCAGTTCCTTGGACGACCGGATCCGGGACAGGTTCACACCCGAGCCGGAGCCGCCCTTGAAGATCAGCCCCTCCTCCTTGTACCACTCGAGGATGGAGTCCATCGAGTCGTCGACCGAGAGGATGAAGCAGGCGCTGACCTGCTGCGGAGACTTGGTGCCGACGTTGAACCAGACCGGCGAGTTGAAGCTGAACACCTGGTGCAGCAGCATCCAGGTGAGCTCGTGGTCGAACAGTTCCGCGTCGGCGGCGGTCGCGAAGTACCCGTGCTCCTCGCCGGCCCGGCGGTAGGTCTTCACGACGCGGTCGATGAGCTGCTTGAGCGACTGCTCGCGCTCGGTGGCGCCGACCGCGCCACGGAAGTACTTGGTCGTGACGATGTTCGCGGCGTTGACACTCCAGAACGCCGGGAACTCGACGCCCCGCTGCTCGAAGTTGATCGAGCCGTCGCGCCAGTTCGTCATGACGACGTCGCGGCGTTCCCACTCCACCTCGTCGTACGGGTGGACACCCTCAGTCGTCCAGACCCGCTCCACGCGCAGCCCACCGGCCGCTGCGCCGGTGCTCCCGCTCGCACGGTTGCGCTGGCGACCCGCAGTGATGCCGTCTCCGGCCATATGGATGTGCTCCCCCTGGTAGAAACGCGGACAGTGTCGCTTGAATTCGGCTGTGATCAGCCGTTGAGCTTGGGTGCGCGGGCGCCGGACCGCGGCGCGACAGCATGTCGCGTCCCGGTTTCCCTGACGGCCGGCGCTTCTCGTGCCTCGCGCAGCGCAGCGATCTCGTTCTCGAATTCGTCGAGAGAGTCGAACGACTTGTAGACGCTGGCGAAGCGCAGGTAGGCCACCTGATCCAGCTCACGCAGCGGCGTGAGGATCGCGAGGCCCACCTCGTGGCTGGGGATCTCGGCGGCGCCGCGGGCCCGGACGGCCTCTTCCACCCGCTGCGCGAGCAGCGCGAGGGAGTCGTCGTCGACGGGCCGGCCCTGACAGGCCTTGCGGACACCACTCATGATCTTCGTCCGGCTGAAGGGTTCGGTGACGCCACTGCGCTTGACGACCGCGAGAACCGCCTCCTCGACGGTCGTGAACCGCTTGCCGCACTCGGGGCACGATCGGCGGCGACGGATCAGTTGACCGTCGTCGGCCTCTCGTGAGTCGACGACGCGCGAATCGGCGTGTCGGCAGTACGGACAGCGCACCGTTTCCCCCTCCGGAACCCCCGTGATCGGGATCCGGACACGCCGAAACGCAGCGCCGCGCTGGTCCAGACCAGTGCACCGCTGTGAACGGCTTGTGGATAACCCGAGGTGGAGTAACCCCAACCTGTGGATGACTTACATCCGTGTAGCCACTAGATGTTGGGGTAGACGCTAGGCCCCGGCGGACACCGACGCAAGTTCACTTGCATGCCGACGCGCCGTATTTTGCACCTCACCACCTGGGGTGATGTCACCATCACGCGTCGCGTCCGGCGAGGGCCGCGCGACGCGCCGGGGAATCGGACAACGTACCCATCCGATGATCAACTCGGGACATCGGAACAGCGCAAGTCAGGCCTGCGAAGCGGTGGTGAACAAGACGACACTCGCCAGCAGCGACATCAGGAAGAAGACACCCAGGAGCACGACCCGGCCACGCCGCGTGAGCCGCAAGGGAGGCTCGGCGTGTCGCACACCACTGACCACCATGACGATCCCCCTTCTAGGACACGCGTTCTATAGAACGCCCGTACGAGGGTCTATCAGAACAGGGGTACGGAAGTCGAGCGTTGCCGTACGACACGCCGGGAGAATCTCGTACAGATGTTTGAATATGTCGGACCTGCCGATTACGGTTTTCCGTCAAGAGGGGTCAGCCGGAAGTACGCCATCCCCACGGCGTTCCGTCCGGCTCCGCGATGCTTCACGTGCCGACGAGGCACTGGCCGACAGGGAGGGCGGACGTGTCGACCGACGACCGCACGAGTCAACAGCAACAGTCCAGGAAGCCCGAGGCCGGCGCCCCCGCCGCGCGTCGCCGGACGCCGAGCCGCTCCCGCGGTGCCGACGCCCCCCAGCTGCGGTCGGTGACACCGGTCGGCCACGTGCCCGAGGTCGTCGCCACCGACCTGACCGTCCGGCAGCGCCGCATCCTGGAGTTCATCCGGGACTGGGTGGAACGCTACGGATACCCGCCGAGTGTCCGGGAGATCGGCGAGGCCGTCGGCCTGGTGTCGCCGTCGAGCGTGGCCTACCAGCTGAAGGCGCTGGAGACCAAGGGCTACCTGCGCCGCGACCCGAACCGGCCGCGGGCGGTGGACGTCCGTGCGCCCGCCGAGATGGTGGACGACGAGGCGCTGCGGGCCGCCCGCCCCCAGCCGGCGTACGTGCCGCTGGTCGGCCGGATCGCCGCCGGTGGCCCGATCCTGGCCGAACAGGCCGTGGAGGACTTCTTCCCGCTGCCGCGCGAACTCGTCGGCGAGGGCGAGGTCTTCATGCTCGAGGTCAAGGGCGACTCGATGATCGACGCGGCGATCTGCAACGGCGACTGGGTGGTCGTCCGGCAGCAGCCCAACGCCGAGGCCGGTGACATCGTCGCCGCGATGATCGACGGTGAGGCGACGGTGAAGAGCTACCGGCAGCGCGACGGGCACGTGTGGCTGATGCCGGCGAACCCGGCGTTCGACCCGATCCCGGGTGACGACGCCACCATCATGGGTCGTGTCGTGGCGGTGCTGCGCCGCGTGTGACAGAGAAAGGGCCGGGGTCGCTGGAAATCCAGCGACCCCGGCCCTTTCTGCACGACTGACTCAGCGGCCGTTCTGCGGCGGGCGTCCCTGCGGAGGCCGGCCACCACCGCCCTGCGGCGGGCGCTGACCCTGCGGACCGGGACCACGGCCGCCCTGCTGCCCCTGCGGCGGACGACCGCCGCCCTGCTGCGGGCCGGGACCGCCGCCGTAGACGCCGGGCTGCTGCCCCTGCTGAGGACCGGGCCCACGACCCGGCTGCTGCTGCGGACGGCCACCCTGCGGTGCGCCGCCCTGCGGCGGACGACCACCCTGCTGGGGGCGACCCTGCTGAGGCTGCGGGCCGCGACCGGGCTGCGGACCCCGCGGAGGCGGTGGTTGCTGCTGGCCGCCACGGGCCGGACCCGGCTGCTGCGGGCGACCGGGCTGCTGCTGGGCGGGCTGCGCCGGACGACCCTGCTGCGGGCCCTTCGGACCGCCACCCTGCTGCGGGCGACCCTGCTGAGGCTGCGGGCCGCGTGGTCCCTGCGGACCCCGGGGCTGCTGCTGGGGAGCTCCACCACCGCTGTACGCCGCGTTGCCCCGCGGCGGGGCACCGGCACCCGCCCCGGCCGGCGGCCCGGACTTGGCGCCGTAGACCGGCCCGCCACCGCCACCGCCACCGGCGGCGTTGGCCGCCATGTGCCGCTGCGGCACACCGCCCACCCCGATCAGCTCGGTCTCCGGGTCGACGGTGTTGATGCCACCGCTGGGCGCCGCGTCGGCCTCGGCGGCCACCCGGGACTGCGGCGACTTGCGGAACCGCATGATGCCGAAGACACCGATGCCGACCAGGATCAGGCCGAGCGCACCGACACCGCCCACCATGTAGGTGATGTCGTCGAGGGTGAGATCGGAGTACCACGAGGCGTTGGCCGCGTCGTCCGCGGACTTCTTCGACTTCTCCGCGACGGTGGTCGCCGGGGTGTACTGCCGGATGTAGTTCTTGACCTCGTCGGTCTTACCGTTCATGTCGGAGACGGTGTAGAACGTCTTGCCGTCCGTGCCGTACGCGATCGCCTCACCGAAGGGCTCGTTCGGCAGGCCCGTGGTCCGCGGCACCTTCGTCAGCGCCGCCACCACGTTGCCGTCCGCCACATCCCACTCGAGCGCGTCGGTGTACGTCCGGAGCACGACCTTGGCACCGCCGGGGGCGACCGCGCCGCCGGTGATGGTCTTGTTGCCGATCCGGGCCAGGGCGTTGCCCTCGGTCTCGGTGGCGGAGAGCTTGATCTCGGCGACCCGCTTCATCGGCACGCCGGACTCGCCCGCCTTCAGCGCCGCCGTCGGCTTGTAGACGCCGGCCGCCGCGCCGATCTCCTTGGTCACGACCAGCGGAAGGCCGTCCCCGTCGAGCAGCAGTGCCTCGGCGTCGTGCTTGTCGCCGTCCGGGTAGGTCATCCGGAACAGCTTGGGCTCCGCCTTGCCGTCGGCCGCCATCTTCCACAGGCCGACGGTCGAGCGGGTCTCCCCGCCGTTGCGGGCGTTGTTGTCACCGATGTCGGCGATCCAGATCGTCTCGCCGTCCGGCGACAGGATCATGTCTTCGGTGTCGCGGGGGCCGGAGCCGCTGTAGTCGACCTCTTTCTCGACCTTGCAGTCCTTGTCGAGGAAGAAGACCTTCTTCTTGGCGTCGACGTCGGCACTGTCGTTGATCGCGACGAAACCGGTCTTGGTGACCAGCAGACCGGACACCTCGTCGAGGTCCTTGTCGTCGATCTCGCAGATCTTCTTGCCCGGAGTCGACTTGGCGCTGACGGTCGGCGCCGGGGTCGGATCGTCCGCTGACGCGCTGGAGGAACCGACCATCACCAAGCCCAGACCCACGATGATCGAGCACACGAGACGCCGCATCCGCACAGTGTCGCATGCGGCGTCGCCCAAAGGTATTACGCGTGGATCAACGCTGACGGGTCTGCCCGTGAAGTCGGTTTCAACAGCAGCTTTCAACAGTGATACGCGGAAAGTTCAGCCGCGAGTTGCTCATCCACCCGTACGTGTAGCTCCGTTCCGTCGTCCAGGTGACGCGACTGCAGCACCTGACCGGACCGGTGCACCCGGGCCACCAGGTCACCCCGGTCGTACGGAAGCAGGACCCGCAGGTCGACCGCCGGCCGTGGGAGCCGGTCGGCGACGGCCTTGTGCAGCTCGTCGATGCCGAACCCGGAGCGGGCCGAGACGAACACGGCATCCGGCCATGTCCGTTTGAGCCGCAGGATCGTCTCCTCGTCGGCCGCATCGCACTTGTTGACCACCAGGAGCTCGGGGATCCGGTCGGCCCCGACCTCGCCGAGCACCTCACGAACCGCGCTGACCTGGCCCTCCGGGTCCGGGTGGGCGCCGTCCAGGACGTGCACCACCAGGTCGGCCTCGGCCACCTCCTCGAGCGTCGAGCGGAACGCCTCGACGATCTGGTGCGGAAGATGCCGGACGAACCCCACCGTGTCGGACAGGGTGAAGACCCGCCCGTCCTCGGCTGCGGTGCGCCGGGTGGTCGGGTCGAGGGTGGCGAACAGCGCGTCCTCGACCAGCACACCCGCACTCGTGAGGCGGTTGAGCAGGCTGGACTTGCCCGCGTTGGTGTAACCGGCGATGGCCACGGCGGGGACACCGCTCGCGGTACGGCGGGACCGTTTGGTCTCGCGTACCGTCTTCATGGCCTTGATCTCGCGCCGGAGTTTCGCGATGCGCGTGTTGATCCGCCGGCGGTCGATCTCCAGCTTCGTCTCGCCGGGACCACGCAGGCCCACGCCGCCGCCGTTGCCGCCACCACCGGCTCCACCGGTCTGGCGCGACAGGGTCGCACCCCAGCCGCGGAGACGGGGAAGCAGGTATTGCAGCTGGGCCAGCTCGACCTGGGCCTTGCCCTCGCGGCTCTTGGCGTGCTGGGCGAAGATGTCGAGGATCAGGGCGGTCCGGTCGACCACCTTGACCTTGACCTCCTCCTCCAGCTTGCGCAGCTGGGACGGGGAGAGCTCGCCGTCGCAGATGACGGTGTCGGCGCCGGTGGAGACGACCACGTCACGCAACTCGTCGACCTTGCCCCGGCCGATGAAGGTGGCCGGGTCGGGCTGCTTGCGCCGCTGGATCAGGCCCTCGAGGACCTCGGAACCGGCGGTCTCGGCCAGCGCGGCCAGCTCGGTGAGTGAATTCTCGGCTTCGGTGACACTGCCCTCGGTCCACACCCCGACCAGCACGACCCTCTCGAGTCGCAACTGGCGGTATTCGACCTCGGTGATGTCGGTCAGCTCGGTGGAGAGACCGGCCACCCGCCTGAGCGAGTGCCGCTCCTCGAGCTCGAGATCGCCGGAGGTGAGATCCGGCTCGTCAAGGACGGGTGTCTGGTACGTGTTTCGCAAAAGTGACCTCCTACGCCCGATCGTGACATGCCACGCGGGCGAGCGCATCCACATAACAGTGGCTGACTCACAAGTAACCACCGCCGGGGAATCGACTATTCCGCAAGAGCGACAATGCGGGTGACTCACCCACCAACGTCGGAGGGACCACCGTGGTGACCACCCGCCTGCCCAGCGCAGGATTCTCGATCACGATTCGCATCGCCGTTACCGCGGACGCATCATCCATCGGACGGCTCACCACGTGCGTCGGCGAGGCCGGCGCCATCGTCACCGCGCTCGACGTGGTCGACTCCGACCCGACGCGCGTCCTGGTCGACCTGACCTGCGACACCGCCGACGCCGCGCACGCCGATCAGGTCGTCAAGCAGCTGGAGTCGCAGGACGGTGTGGACGTCCGCAAGGTGTCCGACCGGACCTTCCTGCTGCACCTCGGCGGCAAGATCGAGGTCAGCTCCAAGGTCGCGCTGCGCAACCGTGACGAGCTCTCGATGGCGTACACCCCCGGTGTGGCCCGGGTCTGCATGGCCATCGCGGAGAACCCGGCCGACGCCCGCCGCCTGACCATCAAGCGCAACACCGTGGCCGTGGTCAGCGACGGCTCGGCCGTCCTGGGCCTGGGCAATATCGGACCGGCCGCCGCGATGCCGGTGATGGAGGGCAAGGCCGCCCTGTTCAAGCGCTTCGGCGGCGTCGACGCCTGGCCGGTGGTCCTGGACACCCAGGACACCGACGAGATCGTCAAGATCGTCAAGGCCATCGCACCGGCCTACGGCGGCATCAACCTGGAGGACATCGCGGCGCCCCGCTGCTTCGAGATCGAGGCGCGGCTCCGCGAACAGCTGGACATCCCGGTCTTCCACGACGACCAGCACGGCACCGCGATCTGCGTGCTGGCCGCGCTCACCAACGCGCTGCGGGTCGTGGGCAAGCGCATGGAGGACGTCAAGGTCGTCGTCTCCGGAGCCGGCGCGGCCGGCACCGCCATCATGAAACTGCTGCTCCGCCAGGGTGTCGGCGACATCATCGCCTACGACCGGGCGGGCGCGCTGCACCGCGGCATGGACGGTCTCAACGAGGCCATGCAGTGGCTCGCCGACCACACCAACAAGGCCAACTACTCGGGTGACCTGCCCGGCGCGATCGTCGGCGCGGACGTCTTCATCGGCGTCTCCGCCCCGAACCTGCTGACCGGCGACGACATCGCCAGGATGGCCGAGAAGTCGATCGTCTTCGCGATGGCCAACCCGGACCCCGAGGTCGACCCGCGCGAGGCCCGCAAACACGCCGCCGTCGTCGCCACCGGCCGCTCCGACCAGCCCAACCAGATCAACAACGTGCTGGCGTTCCCCGGCGTCTTCCGCGGCATGCTCGACGTCAGCGCCGAGGAGTTCACCGAGGAGATGGCCCTGGCCGCGGCCCGCGCCATCGCCGACGTGGTGGGCGAGGACAAGCTCAACCCCACCGTGATCATCCCCAGCGTGTTCGACGCGCGCGTCACCCCGGCGGTCGCCGCGGCCATCCGCGCGGTGGTCAAGGGGGTGCCGGCACCCGTGAACCCGGCCGCCACCCCGGAGTCCGAGCTCGACCAGGCGCCGGAAGGCATCTTCTAGAACCGGCCTTCCCGGTCGTCCAGGCCCACGAGGTCGTCCAAGACTTCAAGATCGTCCACGGCTTCAAGGTCAAAATCGGACAACCGATGTCGTAGCGGGGTGGGTGGTGCAGACCGTCGCTCCCGCCGAGGGCCCCGGAGAGCTTCGCTGGCCGCTGACGCGTCCAGATCGCGAAGCCCTCCGGGGCGACCTGCGTGAGTGGTCACCCCCACCCACCCCGCGTGGTGACTTCGGCCGCCCGCAGCACCCCAACTCACCACACATCTCAGCCATCGTGGTGACTTCGGCCGCCCACAGCGTCCTAAAACGCCACAGACGTCGACGTGTGTGGGGATTGGGGGCGCTACGGGTGGGCGCGGGACCAGCCGGTCAGCTCGCCCACGCGATCGGTGATCAGGCCGGACACCCCCGCCTCGACCAGGGCCGGCCACTGTGACATGTCGTTCGGGGTCCAGGGCATGACGCCGATGCCGGCCGCCGACAACTCGGCCATCACCGCCGGACCGCCCAGTACGTCGTCGACCGGCGGATTGCAGAAGATCGCGCCCGTCTCCGCGGCCAGCGACGACGTCTCGGCGTCGAACCGGAACAGCAGCAGGCCCCGGCGCACCTCCGGAGCCACCTCGCGGCATTTGCGCACCACGTCCGGGTCGAAGCTCTGCAGCACCGTACGACTCAGCAGGTCCCGTTCGGCCAACTGGTCCACGATCGTCTTGACCTCGGCGAGCGTGGCCGGTGACTTGATCTCCACGAGCAGTTCGGCGGCGGCCGGGAGCAGCAGATCGAGGGTCTCGGCCAGGGTCGGTACCCGCAGGCCGGCGAACTCCGGCCCGAACCACGAACCGGCGTCCAGCCCGGCGATCTCGTCGTGCCGCAACTCCCACACCCGGCCGTGCCCCGACGTGGTCCGGTCGACCGTCCGGTCGTGAATCACCACGGGCACACCGTCGGCGGTCACCCGCACGTCGAACTCGACGAACGTGGCGCCCGCCCGGACCGCGGCGGCGAAGGCGGGCAGCGTGTTCTCCGGCGCGACCGCGGAGTAGCCCCGGTGCGCGACGCGATGCAGCATCAGCGCATCCCGCCGATCCGAGTCTCCCGGCCGCCCGAAGAACTAACGGCCCGAGAGCGAATTGTCGGAAGACAAGCGACCTGAACACCGGCCGTCCGGAGACGAGTCTCCTGAGCACGAACCGACAGCAAACGACCCGAATGCGAACGATCCGGCTGCGAACGCATGATCAGTGGACGAGCGCACCGAAGGCGAACAGCAGGACCGGGCATCAGCGGACCGGGCATCAGCGGGCCTCGCCGTCGGCCACCAGCACCGCCGGGCCGGCCAGCCACCAGCCGGACTCGTCGTGGGTGACGACCAGACGGCCACCCCGAACGTCCACGGCGACCGAACCCCGGTCCAGCCCGGCGTCGCGCAACGCCACCGCGCCGACCGCCAGCGCACCGGTCCCGCAGGACAGAGTCTCGCCGGAGCCGCGCTCGTGCACCCGCATGCGGACGTGCCCGTCCCGGCCGTCGAGCGGCTCGGCCGGCTCGACGAACTCGACGTTCACCCCGGACGGGAACACCCGGGCGTCGTGACCGGGGGCCGTCGTCAGATCCAGGGAATCCAGGGTCACCCCGTCGTGCAGGCCGCAGACCAGATGCGGGTTCCCGCAGTCCACCGCCACACCCGGGACGGTCAGGGCGCCCAGGGTCGCGGTGCTTCCCGCGTACACCGAAGGGGTCTTCATCCGCACCCGGATGGACGCCCCCTCGACCAGCGCGACCATGATCCCGGCTCGGGTGGCCACCGGCAGACCCTCGGGTCCCGGGGTCGCGAGTCCGTTCTCGATCAGGTAACGGACGAACACCCGGACGCCGTTGCCGCACATCTCGGCGACCGAGCCGTCGCTGTTGCGGTAGTCCATGAACCACTCGGCGGCACCGGCCTGACCGGCGCCCTCCGGAATTTTGGCGCTGCGCACCACCCGCAGCACGCCGTCACCGCCGATGCCGAACCGGCGGTCGCAGAGTTCCGCGACGCGCTCCGGGGACAGGTCCCGCTCCCCGTCCGGGTCGGGGACGATGACGAAGTCGTTGCCAGTTCCGTGGCCCTTGGTAAAACGCACGCCGCCCATCATCGCGCAAGCTCCTGTCAACCCGCCAAGAGCATCAGCGCGCCGGGAGGGCCGGCTCGGTCACGTGCCCCGTCGCCTCTCCCGTCGTCCGTTCCGTCATCCGTTCCGTCGCCTGGTTCCCGGAGCGGCGGACGTCCCTCTTCCGGCACATCAACCCGACGGGCAGGTCAGCCCTCGACGGGCAGGTCAGTCCTCCAGGAGCGCCAGCGCGGCACGGACCAGCGACGGGTCGGCGCCGTCCAGCCACACGATCGACGAATCCCGGCGGAACCAGGACCGCTGACGCCTGACGAACTGGCGAGTCCGCAGCACCGTGTCCGCTTTTGCACTCTCCTCGGTGAGCGTGCCGTCGATCTGCGCGAGCGCCTGCCGATAGCCCAGTGCGTGCGGGGCGGTCCGGCCCTCCCGGATGCCGTCGAGCCCCCTGACCTCGTCGACCAGGCCCGCCTCCCACATCAGGTCGACACGCCGGGCGATCCGCTCGTCCAGGTCGGCCGGGTCCCGCTCGACGCCCACCTGGACGGCGTCGTAGACCGGTTTCGGATCAGGCAGCGACGCGGTGAACGGCCGGCCGGTCAGCTCGATCACCTCGAGCGCCCGGACGACACGCCGCCCGTTCGACGGCAGGATCTTGCCGGCCGCCTCCGGGTCGCGGTCGCGCAGACGTTCGTGCAGCACCCCGGAACCCCGCTCGGCCAGCTCCTCCTCCAGCCGCGCCCGGATCACCGGGTCGGTGCCGGGGAACTCGAAGTCCTCCAGCACCGCGCGCACGTAGAGACCGGAGCCACCGACCAGCAGCGGCACCCGTCCCCGGCCGAGGATGTCGTCGATCGCCGCGCGGGCCAGCCGCTGGTACTCCGCGACGGCCGCCGGCTCGCGCACGTCCCAGATGTCGAGCAGATGATGGGGTACGCCCTGACGCTCCGCCGGAGTCAGCTTGGCGGTGCCGATGTCCATCCCGCGGTAGAGCTGCATCGAGTCCGCGTTGACCACCTCACCGCCCAGCTCGTGGGCGAGAGCGATGCTCAGAGCCGACTTGCCGGCCGCCGTCGGACCGACGACGGTGACCACGTTGCGACCTGTCCGGAACGGCACGAACCAACCGTAGGACACCGTTGTGTCACGGTCGTCGGCGGGAGCTTTCCCCTAACCGGGTTGGACCTGTGACAATGCGCGAGAAAGAATGCCGGTGGGAAGGTTGGCATTCAGACTGCGCTGTGGCGGTGGCCACGGGCCCGGTTCGGGCCGGTGACGCCGGGAGGACGAGGATGAGCTCATGAACGACTGGACGACCTTCGGGCGCGTGGATGCCGACGGCACCGTGTACGTGAAGACCGGCGAGGGTGACCGGGTGGTCGGCTCCTGGCAGGCGGGCACCCCCGAGGAGGGGCTGGCCCACTTCGCTCGGCGATTCGAGGACCTGGTGACCGAGGTCGACCTCGTCGAGGCTCGCCTCAAGTCCGGCGCCGCCGACGCGTCACACTCGCTGACCAGCGTCAAGCGCCTGCGCACGACGCTCGACGAGGCGCACGTGGTGGGTGACATCGACGGGCTCGGCGCCCGCCTCGAGCGCCTGTCCGCCCTCGCCGAGGAGAAGGCCGGGGAGGCCCGCGCCGCCCGCGAGGTGGCCCGGACCGAGGCACTGGCCCGCAAGACCGCCCTGGTCGAGGAGGCGGAGAAGATCGCCGCCGACGCCACCGGGTGGAAGACGGCCGGCGACCGGCTCAAGGAGATCCTCGACGAGTGGAAAGCCATCCGCGGCGTCGACAAGAAGACCGACGGTGAGCTGTGGAAGCGGTTCGCCGCCGCCCGGGACGGCTTCACCCGCCGCCGTGGCGCCCACTTCGCCACCCTCGACGGTCAGCGCAAGCAGGCGCAGACCGCCAAGGAGGAGCTGGTCAAGGAAGCCGAGGCGATCTCCGGCTCGGACGAGTGGAACACCACTGCCAACCGTCTCAAGGACCTGATGACGGAGTGGAAGGCGGCGCCCCGTGCCGCCAAGGAGGCCGAGCAGCGCCTCTGGGAACGTTTCCGGGCCGCTCAGGACGCGTTCTTCACCCGCCGCAGCGAGGTCTTCTCGGCCCGCGACGCGGAGTACCAGGGCAACCTGGACAAGAAGCAGGCCATCCTGGCCGAGCTCGAGGCGGTCGACGTGGACGCGGACGCCCGCGCCGCGCAGAACAAGCTTCGTGACGCGCAGGCCGCCTGGCACGACGCCGGACGGGTGCCGCGGGAGGCCGCCGCTTCGCTGGACCGCCGCTGGCGTGCCGCCGAGGAGCGGATCCGGGTCGCGATGGACTCCGCGTGGCGCAAGACCAGCCCGCAGGACAACCCGCTGCTGCGCCAGATGCGCGACCAGGTGGCGGAGGCCGAGCAGCGGCTGGAGCGGGCCAAGGCGGCCGGCGACAACCGCCGGATCAAGGAGGCCGAGCAGGCGCTCACCTCGAAGAAGCAGTTCCTCGCCCTGGCCGAGCAGACCAGCTGAGGGTTGCGCTTTCGCGCGAAGGCGGCGGGCCGTTGTCCGCCGCCTTCGGCGTTTCCGGGGTACGCCCGAAAGCACTCCCGTAGCGGCGGCATCAACCCGTGCTCGCCACACGCCCGCCCGGACGGCCGTCACGTGTTCACGTTGACGGCCCGTTCAGACGCGGCTGGTCAGACGCGGCTGGTCAGACGCGGCTGGTCAGACGCGGCTGGTCCAAGAGCAGCTGGTCCAAGAGCAGCTGGTCCAAGAGCAGCTGGTCCAAGAGCAGCTGGTCCAGGGGCGGCTGGCCCAAGGGCGGCACTGGCAGCCCGATCAGACGGCTCCTGCCTCGACGGGCACCCGTGCCCGACAAATCCCCTGTCTAGCGGATCTGTCGGGCCAGAGGCGACGTCACGGCGGCGCGGCCGTCGACGTCAGAGCAGCGCGGCCGTCGGCCTCAGAGCAGCGCGGCCGTCGGCCTCAGAGCAGCGTCAGATGGCGCAGCCGTCGGCGGGCGGCAGCGGAGCCGGGACGCCGATCGTCGGCAGGCCCAGTGAGACGCCCTTGAGCTTCGGGGTGCGGCCCGTCTCGAACATGTCGCCGGCCCGGGTGCGCCGGTGGCTGAGCGGAGCGCCGTCTGCGTTCAGGTGGTGCGGGGCGGCGTAGGTGATCACGGTCTCGACGATGTCGCCGGGACGCGGGGCCAGGGGGCCGGTGAGTTCGCCGGTGGCGAAGTGCACGAGGCGGCCGTCGCGGGCCCGTCCGCTCATCCGGCCGGTCCGCTCGTCCTTGCGGCCCTCGCCGACCGCGACCAGAACCTCGACCTTCTCGCCGACGAGCTTCTTGTTCTCCGCCCAGCTGATCTCCTCGAGGGTGGCGATCAGGCGCTCGTAACGCTCCTGGACGACCTTCTTGGGGACCTGCTCCTCCATGGTCGCGGCGGGGGTGCCGGGACGCTTGGAGTACTGGAACGTGAAGGCGCTGGAGAAGCGTGCCTTGCGGACCACCTCGAGGGTCTGCTCGAAGTCCTCGTCGGTCTCGCCCGGGAACCCGACGATGATGTCGGTGGTGATCGCGGCGTCGGGCATCGCGGCCCGGACCTTCTCGATGATGCCCAGGTATTTCTCCTGGCGGTAGCTGCGGCGCATGGCCTTGAGCACCCGGTCGGAGCCGGACTGCAGTGGCATGTGCAGCGAGTGGCACACGTTCGGCGTCTCGGCCATCGCGGCGATCACGTCGTCGGTGAAGTCCTTCGGGTGCGGGCTGGTGAACCGGACCCGTTCCAGGCCGTCCACCTCGCCGCAGGCGCGCAGCAGCTTGCCGAAGGCCAGCCGGTCGCCGAACTCGACGCCGTACGAGTTGACGTTCTGCCCGAGCAGGGTGACCTCGGAGACGCCCTCGGCGACCAGGGCACGGACCTCGGCCAGGATCTCGCCGGGGCGGCGGTCCTTCTCCTTGCCGCGCAGCGACGGGACGATGCAGAACGTGCAGGTGTTGTTGCAGCCCACCGAGATGGAGACCCAGCCGGCGTAGTTCGACTCGCGCTTGGTGGGCAGCGTCGACGGGAAGACCTCGAGCGACTCGAGGAGTTCGACCTGGGCCTCCTCGTTGTGCCGCGCGCGTTCCAGCAGGGTGGGCAGCGAGCCGATGTTGTGGGTGCCGAAGACGACGTCGACCCAGGGCGCCTTCTTGACGATCTCGCCCTGGTCCTTCTGCGCCAGGCAGCCACCGACGGCGATCTGCATGCCCGGGTTCTTGACCTTGGTGGGGCGCAGGTGGCCGAGATTGCCGTAGAGACGGTTGTCGGCGTTCTCGCGGACGGCGCAGGTGTTGAAGACGACCACGTCGGCCGTGTCCGCGGCGGCGGCCCGGATGTAACCGGCGTCCTCCATCAGGCCGGAGATCCGCTCGCTGTCGTGCACGTTCATCTGGCAGCCGTAGGTGCGCACGTCATAGGTGCGCTGCCCGGTTTCTTGGTGGGCGCTGCCCTGCATCTCGGTAGTCATGGCAATGAACCACGCTACCTCTTAAGCCGCAGCGGGACGCTCCGGCGTGGGGGTCGGTTTGAAGCGCGAACGGCCACACCCGTCGGCCAGCACACAGGCCGGGTCGGCTCCGGTGCACGGCCGGACGTGCCGGCGTTCCACACCGTCGTCGGTCTCCCGTTCGTCGACGTGTACGGCGCGTAATGTCCCGTCGGGTTCGGCGAGTACGTACCGCGACGGGTTGAGGGTGTCGTCGGGCAGCAGGACCGCGACGCCGAGCCGGACCGCAACGGCGCTCGCGACGGTCTCCTCGGCGACGTCGGAGGGGGCCAAATAGACGTCGATCACGGTCGGGAGGTCACCGCCGACGTGATAGACGTCGCAGAGCAGAGCGCCTGCAGGGCCGGGTGGTCCGAGGTCGAGGACCGGGCGTTCGAGGGCGCCGGCCAGGGCGCCGCGCACCCGGCCGGGGTCGATTCGTCCCGCGGCACACCAGTTCCAGAGGTCGTCCGCCAGGAAGCCGTCCGCCATACCCATCATGGTGTACACCCCTCGAGCCCCGGACCGGCTGCGTTACCGCTCCGTGACCATTCTCGACACAATCCGATACGGAGCGACCCCTAGGGTGTGTGCATTCGAGTGAACCGACGAGCGGATGGACCAGGGGTGACAGACGAGGCTCTCATCGACCTTGTGGGCGTCAACAAGTGGTTCGGCCCCTTGCACGTGCTGCAGGACGTGGACCTGTCTGTTGCGCGCGGCGAGGTGGTCGTCGTGATCGGACCTTCGGGGTCCGGCAAATCGACGCTGTGCCGTTCCATCAACCGGCTGGAGCCGATCGACTCCGGCTCGATCATCTTCGACGGACAACCGCTGCCGGCTGAGGGCAAGGCTCTTGCCAAGCTGCGCAGCGAGGTCGGCATGGTCTTCCAGTCCTTCAACCTGTTCGCACACAAGACCATCCTGCAGAACGTGATGCTGGGTCCGGTCAAGGTGCGTAAGGAGAAGACGGCAGTGGTCCGTGAGCGGGCCCTGTCGCTGCTGGAACGGGTCGGCATCGCCAGTCAGGCGGAGAAATATCCGGCTCAGCTCTCCGGCGGTCAGCAGCAGCGGGTGGCGATCGCCCGCGCGCTCGCCATGCAGCCCAAGGCGCTGCTGTTCGACGAGCCGACCAGTGCGCTCGACCCGGAGATGGTCGGCGAGGTGCTGGACGTGATGACGTCGCTGGCCAAAGAGGGGATGACCATGGTGGTCGTCACCCATGAGATGGGCTTCGCCCGGCACGCGGCCAACCGCGTGGTCTTCATGGCCGACGGCCAGCTGGTGGAGCAGGCGCCGCCCGCGGAGTTCTTCGCGAACCCGCAGAGCGACCGCGCCAAGGACTTCCTTTCCAAGATCCTCACGCACTGACGTGCCCCTCGGGTCCGCCGCCCCCGCGGCTGCCCGATCGAAGAAGGAGAAACAGAGATATGCGTTTCACGCGCGTAGCCGCACTGGCCACGGTTGCGGCCCTTTCGTTCGGCATCGCCGCCTGTGGCGGTAGCGACGACTCCACCGAAAGCAGCGGTGGCGAGGCGAAGACCTTCGCCGCGGGCAGCACGATGGAGAAGCTGAACAAGGCGGGTTCGATCAAGGTCGGCACCAAGTTCGACCAGCCCGGCTTCGGTCTCAAGGGCCTCTCCGGCAAGCCGGAGGGCTTCGACGTCGAGGTCGCGAAGATCATCGTCAAGGAACTCGGCATCGCCGAGGACAAGATCGAGTACGTCGAGACGCCGTCGAAGGTCCGTGAGGACGCGATCGTCAACAGCAACGTCGACTTCGTCGTCGCGACCTACACGATCAACGACGAGCGCAAGAAGCGCATCGCGTTCGCCGGGCCGTACTACGAGGCCGGCCAGAACATCCTGGTCAAGGCGGACGACGCCGCGATCACCGGGCCGGACTCGTTCAAGGACGGCACGCAGAAGGTCTGCTCGGTCACCGGCTCGACCCCGGCCGAGACGATCAAGACCTACGTCAAGGACGTCGCCTCGCAGGTCGTGCTCTTCGACACCTACGACAAGTGCGTCACCGCGCTCGACGGTGGCCAGGTCAACGCCGTGACCACGGACAACGTCATCCTCCTCGGCTACATCGCCAAGAACGAGGGCAAGTACAAGCTGGCCGGCGAGAACTTCACCAAGGAGCCGTACGGCATCGGTGTAAAGCTCGAGGACACCGCGTTCCGCACCTTCATCAACGAGACCCTGGAGAAGGCGTTCCAGGACGGTAGCTGGAAGAAGGCCTGGGACGACACCGCCGGCAAGTTCGGCGCGGAGCTCGGCACCGCCCCGACCGTCGACAAGTACTGACATTCACCGTCACTGATCAGAAGTTGGGGAGGAAGTTCGACCCGTGAATGTGCTCATCGACAGGTTCGACGTCTTCGCGGGCGGCTTCTGGCTCACCTTCCAGATCTGCGTGCTCGCCGCGATCGGCGCCCTCGTGCTGGGCGCCGTCGTGGCGGTACTGCGAATCTCTCCGGTGCCGCCGCTGCGAGCCCTCGGTACGGCGTACGTCACCGTCTTCCGCAACATGCCGCTGACCGTGGTGATGTTCTTCGCCGCGTTCGGTCTGCCGGTGCTCGGCTCCAACGCCGACTTCCTGCGCATCCCGGTGCTGGACCAGGTCTTCACCCGGCTCGGCACCGACCTGCCCTACTTCCGGTTCGCCCTGATCGCGCTGGTGCTCTACACCGCCGCCTTCGTCTGTGAGGCGCTCCGCTCCGGCGTCAACGCGGTCTCGCCAGGCCAGGCCGAGGCGGCCCGGGCGATCGGCATGACCTTCACCCAGAACCTGCGCTTCGTGGTCCTGCCGCAGTCGTGGAAGGCCTGCATCGTGCCGCTCGGTTCGGTGATCATCGCGATGATCAAGAACTCGGCACTGATCGGCTTCTTCGGCGTGGTCGGTGACCTCTCGCAGAGCGCCGACCAGCTCACCTCGGCGGAGGGATTCGCCTTCGTGCCCGTCGCCATCGGCATCTCGATCGGATACCTGATCATGACCGTGCCCCTCGGCGCCCTCCTCGACCGGATCGAGCGGCGGCAGGCGGTGGCCGCCCGATGAGCCAGCAGAGCGTGCTGTACGACGTACCCGGACCGCGGCAGCGCCGACTGACCCTGGTCCTGAGCATCCTGGTCGGTCTGCTGATCCTCGTCGGGGCGTACTTCCTGGTCTACCTGCCCATGGACGAGAAGGGCCAGCTCACGCTGGAGCTCTGGGGCCCGCTGATCGACCCGGGCAACGAGAACTTCAGCGCCGTCTGGGACCGGATCTCCGTCGGCATCGTCAACACACTGACCGCCGCGGCGCTCGCGATCGTCAGCTCGCTGGCGATCGGCACGCTTGTCGCGGTCCTGCGGATCCAGCTCAAAACCCTGGTCAAGCGCCGGTTCACCGGGTTCGCAACGCCGGTCTCCTACCTGCTGCGCGGTCTGAGCTGGCTGCTCTCGGCGGTCACCCGGGTCTGCATCGAGGTGTTCCGCGGCCTGCCCGTGGTCCTGACGATCTTCTTTGTGGCCCGCGGGCTGCCGGAGTTCGGCATCACCATGGACACGCTGTTCTACCTGGTGATCGGCCTGACCATCTACAACTCCGTGGTCATCGCCGAAATCCTGCGCTCCGGCATGGAGGGCCTGCCGCCGGGACAACGCGAGGCGGCGGCCGCAATCGGCCTCTCCCCGCTGCAGACGACGATCATCGTGCTGCTGCCGCAGGCCTTCCGGATCATGCTGCCGGCCCTGATCAGTCAGCTGGTCGTGGTTCTCAAGGACACCTCGCTGGGCTTCATCATCAGCTACGAGGAGATCCTGAACATCGGCAAGCAGATCATCGGCGCGCTGAGCAACCCGATCCAGGTCTACATCGTGATCGCGGTGCTGTTCATCCTGGTGAACTACTCGCTGTCCAAGCTCGCCCAGTACGTGCAGCGGCGCCTGGCCCGGGGACGCAAGACGGCGGACACGCCGACCCAGAACCCGCCGGCCGTGGCACTGGTGTCACAGGCCGAGGGCGGTGCCAGCGGCGTCTAGGCGCCATCAGATTCGGTCAAACGGCCGCTCACCTCTCGGGGTGGGCGGCCGTTGCCGTCCGTCAGCGCAGAAAACCCTCCGCGTGTTGATTTCGGGCGCCGTGGACGCCCCAACTCAACACACACCCACCACCGTGGTGAATTCGGGCGCCCTCAACGCCCCAACTCAACACACACCCACCACCGCGGTGAATTCGGGCGCCCTCAACGCCCCAACTCAACACACACCCACCACCGTGGTGAATTCGGGCGCCCTCAACGCCCCAACTCAACACGCCTGGGCTGGGGCATGAGCCGGCGGGCGCGGGCGGCCGGGAGTGGGCAGGGTGCCGGGCGCCGCCGGCTCCGGGGCGGTGGTGGTGCGGTTGGTGAGGTGTGGCTCGTACCCTCGGAAAGGTCTTATCGGGCTAGTTCCGTGACTCGGGACTCTCGCACGACCGTGACGCGGATCTGGCCGGGGTAGGTCAGCTCCTCCTCGATCTGCTTCGCCACGTCGCGGGCCAGGACCGCGGCGCCGATGTCGTCGATGTCGTCGGGGCGGACCATCACCCGGATCTCGCGGCCGGCCTGCATCGCGAAGACCTTCTCGACGCCGATCTTGCCGCCGGCGATCTCCTCGATCCGCTCCAGGCGCTTGACGTAGGCCTCGAGGCTCTCCCGGCGCGCGCCCGGGCGGCCACCGGAACAGGCGTCCGAGGCCTGGGTCAGCACCGCCTCGATGGTCTGCGGCGGCACCTCGTTGTGGTGTGCCTCGATCGCGTGCACGATGTCCTCGTGCTCGCCGTACTTGCGAGCCAGGTCCGCACCGATCAGCGCGTGACTGCCCTCCACCTCGTGGGTCAGCGCCTTGCCGATGTCGTGCAGGAACGCGGCGCGCTTCATGGTCGCCACGTCCAGGCCCATCTCGGCGGCCATGATGCCGGCGATGTGCGCGGTCTCCACCAGGTGCTTCAGCACGTTCTGTCCGTAACTGGTGCGGTAGCGCAGGCGGCCCAGCAGTTTCGCCATCTCCGGGTGGATGTCGGTGATCCCGACGTCGACCAGCGCGTCCTCGGCCGCCCGGTCACAGAGCCGGTCGACCTCGCTCTTGGCCGACTCGAAGACCTCCTCGATCCGGTGCGGGTGGATCCGGCCGTCGAGCACCAGCTTCTCCAGCGTCAGGCGGCCCACCTCCCGGCGCACCGGGTCGAAGCAGGACAGCAGCACCGCCTCCGGGGTGTCGTCGATGATCAGGTTGACCCCGGTGGTCGACTCGAAGGCCCGGATGTTGCGGCCTTCCCGGCCGATGATCCGGCCCTTCATCTCGTCACTCGGCAGGTGCAGCACGCTGACCACGCTCTCCGCGGTCTGTTCACTCGCGATCCGCTGAATCGCGTCGACCACGATGTGCCGGGCGCGGGTGTCCGCGGTGTTGCGGGCGTCGGTCTCGATGTCGCGGACCAGGATCGCCGCCTCGCGCTTCGCCTGCCCCTCGATGGCGTCGATCAGCTCGACCCGGGCGGTGTCCGCGGTCAGGCCCGCGATCCGCTCCAGCTCACGGCGCTTGACCTCCTCGTTGCGGGCCACCTCGGCCTCGCGGGCGGTCAACTCCGACTCGCGGGAGCTGAGGTCGGACTCCAGCGTGGTGAGGCGGCGTTCCCGCTCGAGCAGGCGTTCCACCTCCTCGGCGTGCAGGCGTTCCCGCTCGTCGATGCGGGCGGCGCGGCGCTCCACCTCCGCGGACTGCTCCTTGACCGTGGCGTTGAGCAGCGCGATCTCCCGCTCGCCGGAGCGCCGGGCCGCGGCCCGGACCTGCTCGGCGTCCGACTCGGCCTGCCGGTGGGCGTGCTCCAGGATGGTGTCGGCCTCGGTGTGCGCGGCTTCCAGAACCCGGCGGGCCTCGGCACGGGCGGAGGACGCCTCGGCCTTCGCGGCGGCGGTCTCCGCACGAACGGTCGCTGCTTTCGCGTCCGCGGCGGCCACCTTGGCCTGCGCGTCCCCGACCCGGTCCTGCGCGTGCTGGCGGTCCGCGCTGAGCCGGCGCAGGGCACGGGCGCCCAGGAGCAGACCGACTGTCACGGATACGGCGAGCACGACGATCGCTACTACGAGCACCCAGTACTCGGGGGTCATCTCGCCGCGTCTCCCTTCGCCGCCGGCGCGGTGTGCACGCGCGCGGGCTATGTGCGGGATGCCCGACCAAAGACAGACGACCGCAGACGGCACCGGGCCCCGGGCCCGACACTCTCCTCCCGTGCGCGCACCCGTGGTGGGGCACGTCCGGCTCCGGCGTCCGCCACGCCGCCGCAGCACGCCCGATCGGGACGCGCCCTCGTCGCGCACCCGCCGGTCAGCGGGTGCCCTCGTGGCGTGTCCGTCGCGGGTCGGCTCGATACGGCAGCGAGATCGGCATGTGCCGGAGTCGGCATACACCTGCCGGATTCCGGCCGTCTCCGGTTGCTTCTCCACCGCCGGCCTTTCGGCTGTCGGCTGAGAACCGGTACGAGTCTCCCTGCCGCGGTCGACTCAGGAGCCCGGAGACCCGCGGATCGGGTATGCCTCCCGGCTCCGGGCCGGCCACGTGCCGCTCGGATCAGAGTGTGTGGAGTTGTGGGGTTGACCGCCGGTATGTCATGCCGCCGGCCACGCGGTCAGCGGCCGGCGGGCGCATCGAACTTGCATCCGTGCAAGTTCAAGTGATGCCGTAATGTAATGCGATCTATGTTGTGTCTGTTGCTTGCAATGGTCGAACAAACCTTGTGTAACGCGAGGCTAGGTCGCAAGCACCGCTTCGGTCAAGGACTCATGATTCGGCAGCGGATAGGACGTACGGCACAGACGCGCTTACGCCCAGCTCACGATCTCAGCGGGATATTTCCGGCGTACCGTGCGATGACGCCCTCGAGTCGCCGCCCCACCTCTGCCTCAGCGCCGCCTCGACGGGTCGGCCCCTGCCGCGAGAGCGAGGGAATGCAACACGGAGCGTGACAAGAACGGGTGATGTGGTGGCCGGCTCCACCGCCACGGCCACGTGGACGCCACGGAAGATCCCGCCGAAGGGATGACAGAGGAAGGATCCTCACATCAGGACTATATCGGTGGGAGCCGCGTAGATCGGGCCATTACCGGCTGTTCGCGATCAGGGCGGGCCGGTGTCGAACCGGCCCGCGTCACTGCCCTGCGGCCTCGTCGGCCAGGGCGTCGGCATCCAGGTTGTCGGCGAACTCGGCGGCCTCGGCATCCCGCTCGGCCAAGGCGTCCTTGACGGCCCGGATCGCCACGCCGGCCGGGTAGCCCTTGCGGGCGAGCATCGCCACCAGGCGGCGGAACACGGCATCCGGCGCGCCCCGGGCGGTACGGAGTTTCCGGTCGACCAGGGCACGGGCGGTCTCCGCCTCGGCCTCGTCGTCGACCGCCTCCAGGGCCTCGGTGGCCACCTCGGCATCCACCCCACGCTGACGCAGCTCGTTGGCGAGCGCGCGCCGGCCCAGCCCTCGGCCGTGGTGCCGGCTGGACACCCAGGCGCGCGCGAACGCGGCGTCGTCGATGATGCCGACCTCGTCGTAACGGTCGAGGACCTCGGCGATCACCTCGTCGGAGATCTCCTTGCGGGTCAGGGCCTTCGCCAGCTCGGCCCGGGTCCGGGGGCGGACGGCGAGCTGGCGCAGACAGATCTCCCGGGCCACCTCGGACTCGTCCCGCGGCTCGGGCCGGGGCGCGTCGGCACCCCGGGAATTCCGATCTGGGCGCGCGTCGGCACCCCGGGAATTCCGGCCCGGGCGGGCGTCGGCATCCCGGGAGTCCTGGTCCGGGTGCGCGTCAGCGCCGGCCCGGGGCGGGATGGCATCCCATCCACGCCCGGACCGTGCGCCACGTCGTCCGGCCATCGCGGACTACCCGCCGATCAGAAGTCGACCGGCGGCAGCTCGGGGCCACCGGCCGCGTCGTTGGCACTCTGGCCGACGCCGAGCTTCTCGAGGATCTTCTTCTCGATCTCGGCGGCGACGTCCGGGTTCTCCTTGAGGAACTCCCGGGCCTTCTCCTTGCCCTGGCCGAGCTGGTCGCCGTCGTACGTGTACCAGGCACCGGACTTACGGACGATGCTCTGCTCGACGCCGACGTCGATGAGCGAACCCTCCCGCGAGATGCCCTTGCCATACATGATGTCGAACTCGGCCTGCTTGAACGGCGCGGCCACCTTGTTCTTGACGACCTTGACCCGGGTGCGGTTGCCGACCACGTCGGTGCCGTCCTTCAGGCTCTCGATGCGGCGCACGTCGAGCCGGACCGAGGCGTAGAACTTCAGCGCACGGCCACCGGTCGTGGTCTCGGGCGAGCCGAACATGACGCCGATCTTCTCGCGGAGCTGGTTGATGAAGATCGCCGTGGTGCCGGTGTTGCTCAGCACACCCGTGATCTTCCGCAGCGCCTGGCTCATCAGTCGCGCCTGCAGACCGACGTGACTGTCGCCCATCTCACCCTCGATCTCGGCACGCGGCACGAGGGCGGCGACCGAGTCGATGACGATGATGTCGAGGGCGCCCGAGCGGATCAGCATGTCGGCGATCTCGAGCGCCTGCTCACCGGTGTCCGGCTGCGAGATGAGCAGGGCGTCGGTGTCGACACCGAGGGCCTGCGCGTAGTCGGGGTCGAGAGCGTGCTCGGCGTCGATGAACGCCGCGAGCCCACCGGCCTTCTGCGCGTTGGCGACCGCGTGCAGGGCGACCGTCGTCTTACCGCTCGACTCCGGGCCGTAGACCTCGACGACCCGGCCGCGCGGCAGGCCGCCGACGCCGAGCGCGATGTCGAGGGCGATGGAGCTGGTCGGGATGACGGCGGTCTGCACGACCGGCCGCTCCCCGAGCCGCATCACGGAGCCCTTGCCGAACTGCTTGTCGATCTGTGCCAGCGCGAGTTCGAGCGCCTTTTCCCTATCCGGTCCTGCTGCCATTGCCGCCACCCCTGTATTCGACTTCGCGTTCTTCGTCGAAGAGCTCTTGTTCACCACGGCCGACACGGTATGCGGTGGGTACGACAAAAATCATCCACCCCACCTCCGGCTGTGGATGGCCGAGCCGCTGTGGACAATAGCCGAACACCTGTACGACGATCGAGTGACACGCCAGAACAAACGTTCTAAAGCAGCTCAGCGTAGTCGCGAGGGCACACGATCGGGGTATGCCGCCACCACCGCGCGCCAGACGGTAACGGTTTCGACACCCTGAGCAATCGCCTCGTTGATGGTCCGGCCGTCGAGCGCCGAGAACGCCTGATCCGCCGCGATGCTCCGGGCATAACCGGATCCGAACGACTGCTCGAGTCGTCCCCAGAATTCTGTCAACCGCACCGCCCGAGCCTACCCAAGAGGCGGCGCGGTCGATCTCTACGCGACCGCCGCGGCGGCCGTCCGCAGGTCGTCGACGAGCACGCGGTAGGCCGTCTCCCGGTCGTCGGCCCGCAGCACCGCCGACGGATGGAACGTGGCCAGCGCCTGGATCTCGGCGACTGGGAAGTCCTCCGGATGCTCGGACGCGGCCGGCCACGACATCAGCTTGCCGCGGTCCCGGGTCACCCGGAACGACGACCCCAGCAGGGCCCGTCCGGCCGTCGCCCCCAGAATCACCACCATCTGCGGATTGAGTAACGAGAACTCCGCCACGAGCCACGGCCGGCAGGCGGCGATGTGGGTCGGCCCCGGGTTCTGGTGGATGCGGCGGCTGCCTCGCATCTCGAACCGGAAATGCTTGACCGCGTTGGTGATGTAGAGATCGGCCGGGTCGATGCCGGCGTCGTCGACGGCCTCGCGCAGCAGCCGGCCGGCCGGGCCGACGAACGGCAGGCCGTGCCGGTCCTCGACGTCGCCGGGCTGCTCGCCGACGAAGACGATCCGGGCGTGCGGGGCGCCCCGGCCGAACACCGTCTGGGTGGCGTTCTCATGCAGCTCACAGCCCCGGCAGTCGGCGGCGGACTGTTTCAGGGCGTCGATGCTCTGCGGGTGCGGGGGCACCCACTGCTGCGCGCCGGCGGGCGCCTCGGTCCATGGCATCCCACCGTTCTACCCGTGCCGTTCGTCACCGTGACGACCGCCCCGCCCCTGTCGGGGGACACCCTCACCGCATCGGTGACACCACCCCGCGCGGGCGGATCGCCGCCTCGACAGCGGCCACCACGACCGGGATCTCCGCCTCCGCCAGGGTGCTGACGGTGATCCGGATGCCGGGCCCGGACCCGATCCGGAACAGCGAGCCGGGCGCCACCGCGATGCCCTCGTCCCGCAACGCCGAGACCACGCGGGTCTCGTCGGGCACCGGGATCCAGACGTTGATGCCGGTCTCCCCCCGCGCGGGCACACCGGCGGCGAGTAGGGCGTCGCGAAGGGCGGTGCGACTTTGCGCATATGCCCTGGCGGCGCCGGCCACCAGGGCGGTGACCTCCGGGTCCTGCCACAGGTGGAGGAGGATCTGCTGGGACAGCGCCGGAACCCAGCCCATCCCGAGCCGCATCCGCCCGGCCACCCGGGCGACGGTCGTCTCGTCCCCGGCGACCACGCAGATCCGCAGGTCCGGCCCGAACGGCTTGGAGGCGGACCGGACGAACGCCCAGGAACTGGTCACCGGACCGATGCAGTGCGGCTCACGGTCGGCCAGCTCGGCGGCGTGGTCGTCCTCGACGACCAGCACCCCCGGATGACCGGTCAGCAACTCGCGGAGCTGGACGGCCCGGTCGGCTCCGGTGGCGGCGCCGGTCGGGTTCTGCGCCCGGACGGTGACCACGACAGCGCGGGCCCCCGCGCGGAGCGCACCGGCCAGAGCGGCCGGGTCGATGCCCTGCTCGTCGACGGCGACCGGCACCGGCCGCAGGCCGAGCGCCGCGAGCAGGTCGATCAGGTTGGCCCAGCCGGGGTCCTCGATCGCGACCGCGTCACCGGGGCGCAGGTGGGCGAGGAGCAGGCGTTCGATCGCGTCGAGCGCGCCCGCGGTCACGGTGATCGCGGCGCCGTCGACCGGGATGCCCTCGGCCCGCAGCCGCGACCGGGCGGCGGCGGCCAGCTCCGGCAGTACGCTCTCCGGCGCGTATCCCCTCGGTGGCTCGCCGCGGTCGGCCACCGCACGGAGAGCGGGACCCAGCCGGGGCAGGAGACGCAGGTCGGGCTCGCCGGAGGAGAGGTCGCGCATCCCCGGTGGGATCGACGGCCGCAGGTCGGACCGGAGCAGGGCCAGCGCGGGCCGGGACCGGACCCGGGTGCCCTTGCGCCCCTCGCTCTCGACCACGCCTCGCTGCCGCAGGTCCTGATAGGCGCGGGCGACCGTGGCCGGGCTGACGCGCAGGTCCCCGGCGAGGATCCGCACCGCGGGCAGGGACGTCCCGAAGAGGAAGTGGCCGCCCCGGATGCCGGCCTCGATGCTCGCCGAAATCTCGGCGGCGTTGCTCCCGTTGACCTGATACTGTGCTGCCACAGCGGCCATTCTGTACTAGCACAAGCATCCCTGCAACTCGAGGCACCGCTGCACCATGATCGACCCGGCGGAGGCACCCATGACCGACCTCTACACCCCCACCGAACGCACCACGGCCACCCGCTACCGCCAGAGGATGAGCTACCAGCGTGACAAGGCGCACGCGATCCTCGACGAGGCCTACGACTGCGCCGTCGGCTTCGTGGTCGACGGTGAGCCACGCGTCCTGCCCAACCTGCACGTCCGGGTGGGCGACACCCTTTACCTGCACGGATCGACCGGCGCACGGATGGCCCTCGCGGCACGTGGCGACGGCATCCCGGTGTGCGTGACGGTCACCCTCCTCGACGGCCTGGTCTATGCGCGGTCCCAGTTCAACCACAGCGCCAACTACCGGTCGGTGGTCGTCGTCGGCGTCGCCCGCCCGGTCACCGACCCGGCGGAGAAGGCCCGCTTCCTGGCCGTGCTGGCCGACAAGGTCGGCGCGGGCCGGGCCGCGGACAGCCGCCCACCCTCCCGGCAGGAGCTGGCCCAGACCAGCGTGCTGGCGCTTCCGCTGGTCGAGGTCTCGGTGCGGGAGCGCGCGGCCGGCGCCGTCGACGACCCGGAGGACCGGGACCTGCCGCACTGGGCCGGCGTCCTCCCGCTGCGGACCGTGGCCGGACCGCCGGTGACCGAGCCCGAGGTGACCGCCGCTCCCCCGGCCTACCTGCCCGGCGCCCCGTCGGCCTGGCAGACGCCGGCCGTCATGACGGGCCGTCACGTCCGGCTGGAGCCGCTCACTCCGGGACACCTGCCCGGACTGTTCGAGGCGCTCGACGACGACGAGGTCTGGCGGTTCCTGCCCCGGCCGCGACCGGCCTCACCGGCGGAGCTGGCCGACGAGATCACGACCGCGCTGCGCGACCAGTGGGAGGGCCGCCGGGCCGCGTGGGCCCAGGTCGACCCGGCGACCGGCACGGTGATCGGCATGACCTCCTATCACGACATCGACACCGACCGGAAGGCCGTCGGCATCGGCCACACCCTGGTCGGCCGGAGGTGGTGGCGGACCGGCGTCAACACCGAGGCCAAGCTGATGCTCCTGGAGCGCGCGTTCGACGTGCTCGGGGCGGAGCGCGTCTTCTGGTACACCGACATCCGCAACGAACGGTCCCAGCAGGCCATCGCCCGGCTCGGCGCCAGCCGTGACGGTGTGATCCGCCGCCACCGGCTGCGTCCCGACGGCACCTGGCGCGACACCGTGTTGTTCGCCATGACGGTCGAGGAGTGGCCGGCGGCGGCCCGGCGTCTGCGCGACCGCCTGGACGCCGGATGATCATGGCTTTCACCGCGTGGAGAGGGACCGGCCGGTGCTGGGTATAACGGATTTCTGGACGTACGTGCTGGGTGTGGTGGCGATCGTGCTGCTGCCCGGGCCCAACTCGATCTTCGTGCTGTCGGTGGGGGCGCGCCGCGGTGTACGGGCCGGCTACCAGGCGGCCGGCGGCGTCCTCCTCGGCGACGCGGTGCTCATGATCCTCTCGGCGTCCGGGGTCGCGTCCCTGCTACGGACCTACCCCGCGCTGTTCCTGGTCGTGAAATACGCGGGCGCCGCCTACCTCGCCTGGCTGGGCTTCGGCATCCTCCGCGGGGCGTGGGACAAGTGGCGGAGCCGGTCCGAGCCGACGGCCCCGCCCGCGGAGGAGCCGGTCGACATGCGGCAGCCGTTCCGGCGGGCGGCCCTGATCAGCCTGGTCAACCCGAAGGCGATCCTGTTCTTCGTCTCGTTCTTCATCCAGTTCGTGCAACCCGGCTACCCCCATCCCGAGCTGTCGTTCCTGGTGCTCGGGGCGGTCGTGCAGTTCTTCAGCACGCTCTACCTGAGCGCGCTGATCTTCGGCGGGCGCTACCTGGCCGGGCAATTCCGGGAACGCCGGCGGTTGGCGGCAGGCGCGGCCACCGGCGTGGGCGCGCTCTTCGTGGGCTTCAGCATCAAACTGGCCACCGCAACGGCGGGATGACGGGTCGAACCGGCCACCGCGACGGCAGGGTGACAGGTCAAACCGGCCACCGCGACGGCGGTGTGGCGCGTCACCCCGCCCCGGCGGATCCGGTGGCCGACGGCGGGGCGTGATCGGTCCAGAACGTGCCGCGGACCATCTGCGCGTGGCTGAGCTCGGTGGTCCAGGCGTTCTCCGACGTCGACCAGCCGATGACGTACGCCTTGCCGCCGCTCACGAACCACCGGACGGCTGCCCGGCGGGGAGCACCGGCAGGCGTCCGGTAGCGGTACTCCCAGTCGGCGGCCGCATGGATCAACGGGACCGCCGCGATGCCGATCAGCTGATATCCGGGGCCCGTACGACGGCGGCTCTCGGCACGGCAGGCCTCGAGAGGGTTCCGCTTCGGGTCCTGACCGACGTCGATGCTCAGGACCTGTGAGGCGTTCGGGTTCCGGAAGCAGTACGTGGTTCCGGTGCGGTGATAGTCCCAACCGTCCGGGACCGCCAGGTGGAACCCGGAGCCGCCGGTGAAGTAGGACCAGCCGGCCTGGAGGTTCCAGCCGTTGACGCCGCGGAGGGCGCCCTTCTGCGGGGTCTTCCGGGCGGCGGGCGAGGCCTGGTCGCAGGCCTCGGCCACCTTCGCCTTCGGTACGGGCGTGCCGGTCGTCCTCGCCGCGACGGAGCGGGCCGGCTGTCCGCGGCCGGCCTCGTCGTCGCCGGCCGAATGGAGCACGGAGAATCCGCTGACCAGGACGGCGAGCATCAGCCCGGCGGCGATCAGTGCCCGCCGGGGATGGAATCTCCGGGCGGTTTCCGGTCCGCTGGGCTTCGGGGCGGACATGGCGGCCGCGAGGATCGGCTCGCTGACCACCAGTTCGCGGGAGGCCGCGTCGGGGTCGAACGGCTTCCCCTCGGTCGCGGGAAGCGGCCACCGCTCACCATCCGCGTCTTCGGACTCCGCGACCGACTGGAGCAGGGGGCGTATCTCGTCAGCCGTCAGCCGGGTCTCCGGCTCGTACCGCAGCAGCCCCTCCAGCACCACCGCCAGCGGTCCCGCCCGGTCCATATCGCCGGGCGGTTCGGTGGCCAGGGCGGCGAGCGTCGCCATCGCGGTGTCCCGCGCGTACGGCGACCGGCCCTCGACGGCCGCGTACAACGTCGCACCCAGCGACCACAGATCCGACTCGACGGTCGAGGCACCCTCCCAGGCGCGTTCCGGGGACACGTACTGCGGGGAGCCGACGATCAGCCCCGGCGTCGTGATCGAACCCTCGTCGACGATCATCGCCAGGCCGAAATCGGTCAGCACCACGTTGCCGTCGTCCCCGATCAGGACGTTGTGCGGCTTCACGTCACGGTGCAGGACGCCGGCCCGGTGCGCCGCGTCCAGACCGTCCAGCACGGCCAGCCCGATCCGGGCCGCGGCCGGCGGGGCGTACGGGCCGTCCTCGTGCAGGACCTGGTGCAGGGAGCGGGACGGGATGTACTCCATGACGATCCAGGAGAGGTCGCCGACGTGCACGACGTCGTAGATCCGGACCACGTTCGGATGGCTCAGCCGGGCGGCGCTGCGTGCCTCCCGCATCGTCCGGTGACGCAGCAGATCCTGTTCGGCCTCGGTCATCCAGGCGGGCGGGATGATCTCCTTGACCGCCACCTCGCGATCGAGCATCTGGTCGTGGGCCAGCCAGACCCGGCCCATCCCCCCGGCACCGACCGGCTCCAGAAGACGGTAACGGCCGGCAACGAGCACTCCGCCTCACCGCCATCAGGTAACTGCTCATCGGGTCGGGTTTCAGGATAATCGGGTACAGACCGCCCACGGAACGCCGATCACCCGGTCGCCGGGTTTTGTCGTACCCCTGGAGGAGGATGAACCACGTGCCAGAGGTGCTCGAGAGATTCGGTCCGGCCACCAGGGAATGGTTCTCGGCCGCGTTCGCCGCGCCCACCGCCGCCCAGACCGGCGCGTGGCGGGCCATCGGCGCGGGCCGCAACGCCCTGGTGGTGGCCCCGACCGGGTCCGGCAAGACGCTTGCCGCGTTCCTCTGGTCGCTCGACCGCCTGGCCCGCGAGCCGGTGCCCGAGGAGGCCCGGCGGCGCTGCCGGGTGCTCTACGTCAGCCCGCTCAAGGCGCTGGCGGTCGACGTCGAGCGCAACCTCCGGGCCCCGCTGACCGGCATCCGGCAGGCTGCCGGGCGTCTCCACCTGCCGCCGCCGGAGATCACCGTCGGCATGCGCACCGGCGACACGCCCGCCGACGAGCGACGCGGCTTCGCCCGCACTCCGCCGGACATCCTGATCACCACGCCGGAGTCGCTGTTCCTGCTGCTCACCTCGGCCGCCCGAGATTCGCTGCGCGGCGTCGAGACGGTGATCCTCGACGAGGTGCACGCGGTCGCGGCGACCAAACGTGGTGCCCACCTGGCCCTCTCCCTGGAACGGCTGGACGCCCTCCTCGGCCGTCCGGCGCAGCGGGTCGGTCTCTCCGCGACGGTCCGGCCGATCGACGAGACGGCCCGGTTCCTCGGCGGCGCACACGACGTCGAGATCGTCCAGCCGCCGAGCAGCAAGACCATCGAGGTGGTGGTCGAGGTCCCGGTGGAGGACATGACCCGCCTCGACGAGCGGCCCGAGCCCGGCGCCGACGACCCCGGGCAGGGCAGGCACACGCCGTCGATCTGGCCCGCCGTGGAGGAGCGCGTCCTCGATCTGATCGAGTCCCATCGCTCGACGATCGTCTTCACCAACTCCCGGCGTGGTGCCGAGCGGTTGTGCGCCCGGCTCAACGAGCTCTCCGCCGAACGCTCCGGCCAAGACCCGGGTGCGTCCGATTCCGGCGATTCATCGGGTACGCGTGAAGCACCGCGATCCGCCGAATCCGCCTCGTCCCGTCCTGCCGCGCCGGGGGTGACCGTGCCGCCCGGAGCGCCGTCGGACCCGATGTCCACGGCGTTCATGGGCTCCTCGCCGGGCGCCCCGCCGGTCCGGATGCCCGCGGCGATCATGGCTCAGTCGGCGGCCACGACCGGGGCGCCGCCGATCGTGGCCCGCGCACACCACGGCAGCGTGTCCAGGGAGGAACGCAAGCAGATCGAGGAGGCGCTGAAGTCCGGACTCCTGCCCGCTGTCGTCGCGACCTCCAGCCTCGAACTCGGTATCGACATGGGCGCGGTCGACCTCGTCGTACAGATCGAGGCCCCTCCCTCCGTCGCGGCGGGCCTGCAACGTATCGGCCGGGCCGGGCACCAGGTCGGCGCGGTGTCCCGGGGCGTGGTCTTCCCGAAACACCGGGGCGACCTGGTCTCCTGTGCCGTGGTGGCGGAACGGATGGGCACCGGCGCCATCGAGGAGCTGCGCTACCCGCGGAACCCGCTCGACGTCCTCGCCCAGCAGATCGTCGCGATGGTGGCGCTGGACACCTGGCAGGTCGACGAGCTGGCCGCGCTGGTGCGCCGGGCCGCGCCCTTCGCCGAGCTGCCCGACTCCGCCCTGCACGCCGTGCTCGACATGCTCTCCGGCCGCTACCCGTCGACGGCCTTCGCCGAGTTGCGTCCCCGCCTGGTCTGGGAACGCGGCGCCGACCTGCTCACCGGCAGCAAAGGCGCACAGCGTCTCGCCGTGACCAGCGGCGGCACCATCCCGGACCGGGGCGCCTTCGGCGTGTTCCTGGCCGGCGCGGAGAAGGCGTCGCGGGTCGGCGAGCTCGACGAGGAGATGGTGTACGAATCCCGCGTCGGCGACGTCTTCCTGCTCGGCTCCACGTCCTGGCGGATCGAGGACATCACCCCGGACCGGGTCCTGGTCTCGCCCGCCCCCGGAGCACCGGCCCGGATGCCGTTCTGGAAAGGCGACTCCCCCGGCCGGCCGATCGAGCTGGGCCGGGCCATCGGCGCCCGGCTGCGGGGGCTCACCCGGGCCGGCGACGAGCAGGCCACCGCGACGCTGCGCGAGTCCGGACTGGACGAGTGGGCGGCCGGCAACCTGATCTCCTACCTCCGCGAGCAACGTGAGGCGACCCGGCACCTGCCGGACGACCGGACCGTGGTGGTGGAACGCTTCCGCGACGAACTCGGCGACTGGCGGATGACCGTGCACTGCGTCCTCGGCGCCCGGGTCAACGCGCCCTGGGCGCTGGCGATCGGCCGCCGGCTGTCCGAGCGGTACGGCGTCGACGGCCAGGTGATGCCCTCCGACGACGGCATCGTGGTACGCCTGCCGGACACCGCGGAGGAGCCGCCCGGCGCCGACCTGGTCGCCTTCGACCCGGAGGAGATCGCCCAGATCGTCGAGGAGTCGGTGGGCACGTCCGCACTGTTCGCCTCCCGGTTCCGGGAGTGCGCGGCCCGTTCGCTGCTGCTGCCCCGCCGCGACCCGAAACGACGGCAGCCACTGTGGCAGCAACGGCAGCGGTCGGCCCAGCTGCTCGACGTCGCGCGGGAGTTCGCCGACTTCCCGGTCACCCTCGAAGCGGCCCGCGAATGCTTGCAGGATGTCTTCGACGTACCCGGTCTGGCCGGCCTGATGCGCGAGATCGCCGGCCGCAAGGTGCGCCTGGTCGAGACCGAGACGCAGCGCCCGTCCCCGTTCGCCCGATCACTGCTCTTCGGCTATGTGGGCGCCTTCCTCTACGAGGGTGACGCCCCGCTGGCCGAACGCCGGGCCGCCGCGCTGGCCCTCGACTCCACCCTGCTCGGTGAGCTGCTCGGCCGGGTCGACCTGCGGGAACTCCTGGATCCCCAGGTCGTCGCCGAGACCGAGACCCAGCTGCAGTGGCGCACCGAACAGCGCACCCCGCGCGACGCCGAGGACACCGCCGAACTGCTCCGGGTGCTGGGTGACCTGTCCACCGCCGAGTTGGCCGAGCGCGGCGCCCGCCCCGAGTGGGCGGTGGAACTGGCCGGGGCACGCCGCGCGGTCCAGGTGCGGGTGGCCGGCGAGGAACGCTGGATCGGCATCGACGACGCCGGACGCTACCGGGACGCGCTCGGGGTCGCGCTGCCGGTCGGCATCCCGGAGGCCTACCTGGAACCGGTCGCCGACCCGCTCGGTGACCTGGTGGCCCGCTACGCCCGGACCCACGGGCCGTTCGCGGCGGCGACCTGTGCGGCCCGGTTCAGTCTCGGTGTCTTCGTGGTGGAGCAGGCACTCAAACGGCTGAGCGCGACCGGCCGGGTGGCCTCCGGCGAGTTCTCCCCGGACGGCGCCGGCACCGAATGGTGTGACGCCGAGGTGCTGCGGATGCTGCGCCGCCGGTCGCTGGCCGCGCTGCGCCGCGAGATCGAACCGGTGCCGCCCCGGGTGCTCGCCGCGTTCCTGCCCCGCTGGCAGCAGGTGGGCGGCAACAGCCGTGGTGTGGACGGGCTCGCCGCGACCCTCGAACAGGTGCAGGGTCTGGCGATTCCGGCATCCGCCTGGGAGCGTCTGGTCCTGCCTGCCCGGGTCGCCGACTACGCCCCGCCCCAACTCGACGAACTGTGCAGCAGCGGCGAGGTGCTGTGGGCCGGGTCCGGGTCGATCGCCGGCGGCGACGGGTGGGTGACCATGGCGTACGCGGACAGCGCCCCGTTGTTGCTGCCCCCGCCGGACGAGGAGTTCGCCGCGACACCACTGCACCAGGCGGTGCTGGAGTCGCTCGGCGACGGGCAGGCGCTGTTCTTCCGGTCGCTCTCCGACCGGGTCGGCTCGACCGACGACACCGAGCTGGCGTCCGCGGTGTGGGATCTGATCTGGGCCGGCCACCTGACCAACGACACGTTCGCACCACTCCGTGCCCTGCTCGGCGGCAGCGGGGCGCACCGGGCCAAGGCGGCGCCGGCCCGCAGCCGGTACCGCCGTCCCGGCCGGCCGAACATGCCGTCCCGCACCGGACCGTTGAACATGGCGGGCCGCTGGTCCCGCCTTCCCGACCGCGATCCCGACCCGACCCGGCGGGCGGCGGCCCTCGCCGACCTGCTCCTGGAACGGCACGGTGTGGTGACCCGCGGCGCGGTGATGGCCGAGGGCGTGACCGGCGGCTTCTCCGCGGTCTACCCGGTGCTGGCCGCGCTGGAGGAACGCGGTTCGGCCCGGCGCGGCTACTTCGTGGAGGGGTTGGGGGCGGCGCAGTTCGCGGTGCCGGGGGCGGTGGACCGGCTGCGGGCGCTGTCCGAGCCGTCCGACCCGGTCCGGCGCACCGGAACGTCGGTGGTGCTGGCGGCCACCGACCCGGCCAACCCGTTCGGCGCCGCCCTGCCCTGGCCCGAGCGGATCGTGGACAGCGGCGACGGCGAGACGGCCGTCAAGGCCGGGCACCGGGCGGGACGCAAGGCGGGCGCCCTGGTCGTGCTGGTCGGCGGCGAGCTGGTGCTCTACGTGGAACGCGGCGGCCGCACCCTGCTGTCCTTCCTGGACGACACCGAGGCGCTGACCACTGCCGCGCACGGCTTGGCGGGGGCGGTCCGGTCGGGGGCACTCGGCACGATGTCGGTGGAACGCGCAGACGGCGAATCGGTGCACTCGTCGCCTCTGCGGGAGGCGCTGACGACGGCAGGCTTCCGCGCCACCCCACGGGGCCTGCGACTGCGTGCCTGAGACCGGGGAGCCGCTGCCGCCCCGTGTGGGGAACCGTCTCCCGGTGGGCGACTCACGCCCACGCGACTCACGCCCACGCAACACACGCCCACGCGACCCACACCCACGCGACCCCGACCCGACCCGCACGGAATCCGATTCCTGACGGGACCGGAATCGTGCGGCTCGGGCTTACGTGCGCCCGGCTATGCGGAGTGCGAATCGCGTGGGTGGCGGGGCGAGGTCAGAGCTGGGGCGCCACCTCGGCGGCTACCAGGTCCAGGTGATCGATGTCGGACAGGTCGAGGGCCTGGAGGAAGAGGCGGGAGGCGCCGGCCTCGGCGTAGCGGCCGATGATGTCCACGGCTTCGGCCGGGGTGCCGACGATGCCGCCGTTCTCGCGCATCTCGTCTGCCTCGCGGCCGATGGCGGCGGCGCGGCGGCGGATCTCGGCGTCGTCGCGGCCGACGCACAGGACCGCGGCGGCGGAGAAGGCCGGGGGCTCGGTGCGGCCGATCGCGGCGCTGGCGGCGCGTACCCGCTCGTACTGGGCGGGCAGGTCCTCGATCTTGCTGAACGGGGTGTTGAACTCGGCGGCGTAGCGGGCGGCGAGGGCCGGGGTGCGCTTCTTGCCGTGGCCGCCGATGATGACCGGCGGGCGGGGCGACTGGACCGGCTTGGGCAGGGCCGGCGAGTCGACGATCTGGTAGTGCTTGCCGGTGAAGTTGTAGGGGGCGTCGGCACCCCACAGACCGGTGATGATCTCCAGCTGTTCCTCGAGCCGGTCGAAGCGTTCGCCGACGGGCGGGAAGGGGATGCCGTACGCGGTGTGCTCGTTCTCGAACCAGCCGCCGCCGAGACCGAACTCGATGCGGCCGCCGCTCATCGCGTCGACCTGGGCGACCGCGATGGCCAGCGGGCCGGGCAGCCGGAACGTGGCCGACGTGACCAGCGTGCCGAGCCGGATCCGGGAGGTCTGCACGGCCAGCGCCGCCAGGGTGATCCATGCGTCGGAGGGTCCGGGCAGGCCGGAACCGTCGCCCATCTTGACGTAGTGGTCGGAGCGGAAGAAACCGTCGTAGCCGCCGTCCTCGGCGGCTTTGGCGACCCGCAGGAGATCGTCGTGGCTGGCACCCTGCTGGGGTTCGGTGAAGATCACGAGACGCATGGATCCACACTGCCATGCCCCGGCGGCGTGCCCGGCACGCATCCGATAACAACAGGCAGTAACGTCATGGACCATGGCCGGTTATGGATGGATCAGTTTCACGACCGATTACGGCACTTTTGACGGCTTTGTCGCCGCATGCCAAGGCTCCATCGCGCGCGTCGCCCCCGACGTCCGCGTGATCGACATCACCCACCATGTGCCGCCGGCCGACGTGGCCCGGGGAGCGGCCGTGCTCGCGCAGACGGTGCCCCATCTGCCGGCCTCGGTACACCTCGCGGTGGTCGACCCGGGCGTCGGCACGGCCCGCCGCGGTGTCGTGCTGAGCACCCCGAACGGACTGCTGGTCGGCCCGGACAACGGCCTGCTGATCTGGGCGGCGGAGGCACTGGGCGGCATCGACGCGGCGTACGAGCTGACCAACAAGGACTGGGCGCTCGGCGACGTGTCCCGCACCTTCCACGGGCGGGACGTGTTCGCGCCCGCCGCGGGACGCCTCGCCGCCGGGGCGCCGCCCGCCGAGGCCGGTCCGGCGGTGGACCCGGCGACGCTGGACCGGCTGCCCGATCCGCTGGTGACCCTCGGGGACGGCTGGATCGAGGCCGAGGTGCTGACCGTGGACCGGTTCGGCAACGTGCAGCTGGCGGCCGAGTCGTCGATGCTCACCGGCCTGGGGACGGATCTGCTGGTCAACGGCAACGTCCGGGCCCGACACGGCGCCACCTTCGCCGACGTCGGGCCGGGCGACATGCTCGTCTTCGCCGACTCCGCCGATCACGTGGCGCTCGCGATCAACAAGGGCCGGGCGGTCGTGGTCCTCTCGGTGGTCCCGGGCGACATCGTCCGGATCTCCGCCCGCTGATCAGAACCGGCCAAGAAGGGTAAAAATCGACCGCAGGGGACCGTCAGAGGCGGTGGTGGACCCAGACGTTGGGCTCGATGTAGACGGCGTGATCCTGCTCCACGTCGCAGTGCACCGGCACCAGCGCCTCCGGCACCGCCACCGCCCCCGAGACGTCGAACGGCAGCCCGGTCCAGGTCCGCCACGCCTCCAGGGTTCCGGCGATCACCATGCTGTGGTGCGCGACGTTCACGATCGTGCCACCGGCGCGGACGTGGACCCGGAGCCACGGATCCACCGGGAGGCCGTCGGGACGGCGCTCAGACGCGTACACATCGATGCTTTTGGTGATCTGAGCGGCCTTGCCGCTGGGCCGGACCGGCGCGACCAGGTCGGTGAAGCCCAGCTTGGCCGTGTTGTCGCGCATCGCCGCGAGCATCCGCCCGGAGAGTCCGGTGCCGCGCAGGTCTGGACGCACCAGGATCTCCAGGGCGGAGACGACCGTCGGTGTGACGCCGCCGAGGCGGTCGTGGGCGGCGGTGCGCATCACCCAGTCCCAGCCGTCCTCGGGGAGTCCCGCGGCGAGGTCGCCGTCGAACGCGATCGGCACCGAGTGGGCCTTGGCGACCGCCAGTCCGGTGTCCCGGTCGACGGCGACCAGCGAGAACTCCGGCCAGAGCCGCCGGTAGTGCCGGTAGTAGAGGGGACCGTTCGGATCCTCGCCCATGAAGACCGGCCAGTGATCGGCGAGTTCCGGGAAGGTGCGATCACCGATCGGTGCGATGTCCAGATCCATGCCGGCCAGGATGTCAGCCGGCGCACACGCGGTCACGCGCATTTCCGCCCGAGGTTTCTTCCCCGCGACGGCGGGCAGGATGGGGTCATGCCGGAAGGGGACACCGTCTGGAACACCGCTCGCGTCGTCGAGAAGGCGCTCACCGGCGAGGTGCTGACCGGCTCCGACTTCCGGGTGCCGCGCCTGGCCACCACCGACCTGACCGGCTGGACCGTCGCCGAGTCGGCCAGCCGGGGCAAACACCTGCTGCTGCGCCTCACCCGGGACGGCCGGCCGCCGCACACCCTGCACTCGCATCTGCGGATGGAGGGGGCCTGGCGGACATACGCCCCCGGCGAACGCTGGAGTGGTCGCCCCGCCCACCTGATCCGGGTGGCGCTGCGGACCGCCCGGTCGGTCGCCGTCGGTTTCCACCTGCACGACCTGACGCTGGTCCCGACCGCCGCCGAGGACACGCTCGTCGGTCACCTCGGGCCGGACCTGCTCGGCGCGGACTGGGACCCGGACGAGGCGGTCCGCCGGATCGCCGCCCACCCCACGGCCACCATCGCCGAAGCCCTGCTGGACCAGCGGAACCTGGCCGGGGTGGGCAACCTCTACAAGGCGGAGACGCTGTTTCTGCGCGGTCTGTGGCCGTGGACGCCGGTGGCCGACGTGCCCGACCTGCGGGCCACAGTGGTGCTGGCGCAGAAGCTGGTCGCCTCCAACCGGGGACGCTGGCTCCAGACCACCACCGGCTCGCTGCGCCGCAGCGAGATCAGTTATGTGTACGGCCGCCGCGCCCAACCCTGCCGCCGGTGCGGTGCGGCCATCCAGAAGGACGAGAAGGGCGAACGGATCACTTACTGGTGTCCCGGCTGCCAGCCCAGACGTCAGCGGTCGTGAACGGCCGGGTCGCGTCCCGCATCTCGGCCAGCCCCTCGGCGATCCCGCGCAGACGGTCGGTCGCGTCGACCAGTCCCGAATACGCCGGGTGGCGTATCTCGGCGATCGGGTGACCGTCCTCGGCGACGAAACTGGCCGCGGCCGCCACCAGCTGCTCGAACGCCACGACCCCGTCGACGAACTGCTCGGCGAGGGCGGTGTGCGACTGCTCCAGGCCGGTGCGCTGCTCGGCCCGGCTGAGCGGGATGGCGCGCTCCACACTGGCGATCCGCTGGCCCAGGTCACGCAGCCACTGCTCGGCGGTGGCCGCCTCCAGGACCGCGGCCTGCCCCTCGCCGGTGAGCCGGCCGGCCAGACCGGTCATCGCCTGCGAGGCGATCTCCAGCCGGTCCCACGGGCCGGCGATGATCGAGCCGCGGAAGGAGTACCGGTTCTTCTGACGCCGGACCTCGTGCAGGACGGTGCGTCCGGCCGGGAAGCGTTCCAGCGCCGCGGTCAGGCCGGGCACCGGGGCCGGCGGGAGTTCCGCGGGCGCCGGGGACGCGGCCAGCGCCCGGTGATCGCTCCACCGCCACCATGCCAGCACCACCGAGGCGCCCGCCCCGGCGGCCCAGGCCGCGTCTGCCGCGCCGATCCCCTGGTAGGGGGTGAGGACCGCGGCGGCGGCCGTCAGACCGCCGCCCAGGACGCTCCATCGGCGGGCCGACTTGCGCAGCTTCCTGAGCCGCTTGAAGTACTTCCCCCTCGCGTCCACGCTCGCTCCACTCAGCCGGCGGCGCTCGTGTCGCCGCGCTTCTGGTTCATGCTGGCGCGGATCTCGTCCAGTCGCGCCACACTGGCCGGGTCGGCGGCCGGCGTCGCCGGCTGCTCCACGGACGGCTGCGCCGACGCGGCGCCGAGCTTCTCCCCCGCCATGCTGGCCCGGATCTGCTCCAGCCGGGACGAACCGGCCAGGTCCAGACTGGACTTCTGCACCTCGAGGATCCGGCCCTCGACCGAGTTGGAGGCGAGCTCCGCCCGGCCCATGGCGTTCGCGTACCGCTCCTCGATCTTGTCGCGCACCTGGTCCAGCGAGGGCGTGTTGCCCGGCGCGGTCAGCTGCGACATCGACTCCAGCGACTTGGCGACCGTCTCCTGCATCTTGGCCTGCTCGAGCTGGCTGAGCAGGCGGGACCGCTCGGCGATCCGCTGCTGCAGGACCATCGCGTTGTTCTCGACGGCCTTGCGCGCCTGACCGGCCGCGGCGAGCGCCTGGTCGTGGAGGGTCTTGAGGTCCTCCATGGCCTGCTCGCCGGAGACCAGCTGGGTGGCCAGGGTCTGCGCGGTCGACTCGTATTTCTGCGCCTCGGCCTCGTCACCACCGGACCGGGCCCGATCGGCCAGCACCAGCGCCTGCCGGGCCATGCCCTGCAGTTTCTCGACCTCGGACATCTGGCGGGACAGCTTCATCTCGAGCTGCCGCTGGTTGCCGATGACGGCGGCGGCCTGCTGAACGAGGGCCTGGTGCTGCCGCTGGGCATCCTCGATGGCCTGCTGGATCTGGACCTTCGGGTCGGCATACTCATCGATCTTCGCGCCGAAGAGCGCCATCACGTAGTGCCAGCCCTTGACGAACGGATTCGCCATCTCGCGGTATCCCCTCAAATGTCGCTCCGTCGGACGCATCACCGTCGTGAACAGTCCTGACGGTGATGCGGCACCCATCGTGTCAGCCCGACGCCAGCGGCGTCACGTGACCTACGGGGGATCTCAGGGTCTCCCCTGGCTTCGAGGCTACGCCCCCCTGAGGCCGCTCGGCGACACGCGGACAGCCCGCCAAGCACCGCCGACCGGCCGAGACGCCCCCGGGACCGGTGCCGCAACGGGAGACCGGCCATGCCGCGGCCCGTCCGCCTCTCCGGCACGTACCCCGAAACAAAACCGGACCGCTCCCCCGGGAGCGGTCCGTTCGTCGTGTGATCATGATCAAGCGGCGTAGACGATGTCCCGCTGGCTCTTGCGGGTCGCGTGCAACGTCGTCTTCAGCGGCGAATCCTGGCGCACCGAGACGGACACCTTGCCGTCCGCCGTCATGGCGCGAGCAGGCTCGGGCCGCGATGGCTCCGGCTGGTCGCTGACCGGGACGAGAACGCCCTCCATGCTCTCCGCGACGGAGAGGGTGTTGCTGACCTCACCGAGCAGTTCGGAGAGGCGGGCGCCGAGCGCGTCACAGATGGCGGCCAGCAACTCGCTGGAGGCCTCTTTCTGACCACGCTCGATCTCGGACAGATAACCCAGGCTGACGTTCGCGGCGGTCGACACCTCGCGCAGCGTGCGGTGCTGTCCCTGCCGGCGCGCCCGAAGTGCGTCGCCGATAACGCGGCGTAGCAGGACCATGGCACCTCCTCCTGCGGGCAGGGCCGCCGGCATACGCCGGAGGCTTCCCGCAACCGTACCTGGCGCGAGCGGTGCCGACATCCCGCCCCGCCGAATTCAGTCTTTTCCATGGTCGGCCACCGATCCGGACAACCCGCACGGTATCGGAGGTATTCCCTGATCAGACCGGTGCCGGGGCGGAGCGGAGAGAGTCATCGAGCAATTGCAGGACGGCCGTCACACTTTCGGTACGGATCGCCTCCCGGCCGCCGGTCAGCCGCAACTCGCGGACCTCGGCGACGGATCGACCGGCGACGGCGACGTAGACCAGCCCGACCGGCTTGCCGCCCTGCGGATCCGGACCGGCCACCCCGGTGGTGGCCACGCCCCAGTCGGCGCCGCACCGGTCCCGTGCCCCGGCCGCGAGCGCCAGCGCCACGTCCGGGTCGACCGGGCCGCGTTCGGCGAGCAGACCGGCCGGCACCCCGGCCAGGCTCTGCTTGAGATCGGTGGCGTAGACCACCAGACCACCACGGTAGACAGAGCTCACCCCGGGGATGGCGACCAGCGTCGCGCCGACCAGACCACCGGTGAGCGACTCGGCCGTGGCCACCGTCTCGCAACGATCCGTCAACGCGCGCACGGCCGCCGCGGCCGCCACCGCCATCTCCATCTCCATCTCCATCTCCACGGGAGACTCCTTCAGACGCTCTTCCCGGCCGAGGCGCGCATGCGCAGGGCCTCCACCACGTAGGCCAGGCCGGTGACCACGGTGACCACCAGAGCCGCGCCCATCAACCAGACACCGACGAGGTGGAACGGGTGCGGGAACGGCCACAGGTACCACGCGATGGCGACGATCTGCAGGCCGGTCTTGAGCTTGCCGCCGCGCGACGCCGGGATGATGCCGTAGCGGATCACCCAGAAGCGCAGCGCGGTCACCCCCCACTCGCGGACCAGGATGAGGATCGTCACCCACCAGGGCAGCACGTCGTAGACCGAGAGCAGCACCAGCGCGGTGCCGGTCAGGGCCTTGTCCGCGATCGGGTCGGCGACCTTGCCGAACGAGGTGATCAGCGACCAGCGCCGGGCGATCCAGCCGTCCAGGAAGTCGGTCGCCGACGCCACGCAGAACGCCACACAGGCGGTGATCCGCCAGTCCGCGTCACGCATCTCGGAGAGGACCACCAGGGCCAGGAACACCGGGACGAGCACGATCCGGACCACGGTCAGCGCATTGGCCGCGTTGTACAGCGACACAGTGCGGGCAGCGGCCATCGGAGCGGGCCCGTCGGTCATCGCGCCACCGGGGCCGCAGAGATCATCTCCAGCGGGACCGCGATCAGGTCGACCCCCTCGGTCCCGGTGACCTTGGCCCGGACCAGATCGCCCGGGCGCAGCGCGGCCAGGTCGACACCCTCGCCGCCGACCAGCGTGGTGGAACCGTCCACCTCGGGCGCCTGGTGCTCGGCCCGGCCCTCGACCTCGTCGCCCTCGATGGTGTCGATCAGCACCTCGACGGTGCTGCCCATCCGGTCCTCGGCCCGCTGCGCACACAGCTCCTCGACCAGGGCGGTGACCCGGTCGTAGCGCCGCTTGACCGTCGCCTCGCTGAGCTTGCCGTCCAGGCCGGCCGCCTCGGTGCCGTCCTCGTCGCTGTAGTCGAAGACGCCGACCGCATCGAGGCGGGCCTCGGTCAGGAACCGGACCAGCTCGTCCACGTCCTGCTTGGTCTCGCCGGGGAACCCGACGATGAAGTTGCTCCGGGCACCGGCCTCGGGCGCCAGCTTGCGGGCCGAGTCGAGCAGCTCCAGGAAGCGCTCGGTGGACCCGAAACGGCGCATCCGGCGCAGCACCGGCTCGCTGGAGTGCTGGAAGGAGAGATCGTAGTAGGCAGCCACACCCGGAGTGGTCGCGATCGTCTCGACCAGGCCGGGACGGGTCTCGGCGGGCTGCAGGTAGCTCGCCCGGACCCGGACGATGCCGTCGACCGCGGCCAGCTGGGGCAGCAGCTTCTCCAGCATCCGGGGGTCGCCGAGGTCCTTGCCGTACGACGTGCTGTTCTCGCTGACCAGCACGAGCTCGCGGACGCCGGACTTGGCCAGCCACTCCGCCTCGGCCAGCAGCTCCTGCGGGTCGCGGGAGACGAAGGCACCACGGAAGGCCGGGATCGCGCAGAACGCGCAGCGACGGTCACAGCCGCTGGCCAGTTTCAGCGACGCCACCGGGCCGGTGTCCAGCCGGCGGCGCAGCACCGTGCGCAGGTGCGCCGGGGTGTGCTCGTCGACGGTCGCGTGCCCGGGGACCACCACCTTGGCGGCGTGCCGGGCGACCGGCGTGATCGGCAGCAGCTCACGGCGGTCCCGCGGGGTGTGCGAGTCGAAACTCTCACCGCGCAGCACGCCGTCGAGACGGCCGGCGATGTCGGTGTAGTCGTCGAAGCCGAGAACCGCGTTCGCCTCGGGAAGGTTCTCGGCGAGCTCCTTGCCGTAGCGCTCGGCCATGCAGCCGGCCGCCACGACCTTGGCACCGGTGTCGGCCGCGGCCAGCAGGGTGTCGATCGAGTCCTGCTTGGCCTTCTCGACGAAGCCGCAGGTGTTGACGAGGACCACGTCGGCGTTCTCCGCGTCGGTGCCGACCTCCCAGCCACCGGCGTCGAGACGGGCTGCCAGCTCTTCCGAGTCGACTTCGTTGCGGGCGCAGCCCAGGGTCAGGAGCGCGACACGGCGGGTGGGTGGGGTCACAGACACCCGACAAGGTTACCGGGCAACCGGGCGAGGACGTTCCTCCGCTCGGTCGGCTTCCGGCCCCGAGTGAGATTGACAATACGATGGGCCGGGTGACGAGCGCGGAAAGCCGGCCGACGGCGCCATCCCACCGGAGCGGATCCGGCCGTGCGGCAGGCGCTCGCCCGGGGCCCGGTGGCCCTCCGCAAGCCGTTCGCGTCGCGGGACGACCTCGGATCAGCCGTCGACGCGCAGCCCGGCGAGCGTCTCCTCCAGCTCGTCCGGCTTGATCAGCACGTCGCGGGCCTTGGACCCCTCGGACGGCCCCACGATGCCCCGCGACTCCATCAGGTCCATCAGCCGGCCCGCCTTGGCGAACCCGACCCGCAGCTTGCGCTGCAACATCGACGTCGAACCGAACTGACTCGACACCACCAGGTCGATCGCCTGGAGCAGCAGCTGCAGATCCTCGCCGATCTCCTCGTCGATCTGCTTCTTCTTGCTCGGCGGCGCGTCGGTGACGCCCTCCCGGAACTCCGGCTCGCGCTGCTCCCGGCAGAACCCGACGACCGCGGCGATCTCCGACTCGTCGACCCAGGCGCCCTGGATGCGTGTCGGCTTCGAGGCGCCCATCGGCAGGAACAGTCCGTCACCGCGGCCCAGCAGCTTCTCCGCGCCCGGCTGGTCCAGGATGACCCGGGAGTCGGCGAGCGACGAGGTGGCGAACGCCAGCCGCGACGGCACGTTCGCCTTGATCAGGCCGGTGACCACGTCGACCGACGGCCGCTGGGTGGCCAGCACCAGGTGGATGCCGGCGGCCCGGGCCAGCTGGGTGATCCGGACGACCGAGTCCTCCACGTCGCGCGGGGCCACCATCATCAGGTCGGCCAGCTCGTCGACGATCACCAGCAGATAGGGGTACGGCTTCATCTCCCGCTCACTGCCCGGCGGCGCGGTGATCTCGCCGCTGCGGACCTTACGGTTGAAGTCGTCGATGTGCCGGACCCCGTTGGCGGCGAGGTCGTCGTACCGCATGTCCATCTCGCTGACCACCCACTCGAGGGCGTCGGCGGCCTTCTTCGGGTTCGTGACGATCGGCGTGACGAGGTGCGGGATCCCCTCGTACGCCGTCATCTCCACCCGCTTCGGGTCGACCAGCAGCAGGCGGACCTCGTCCGGGGTGGCCCGGGTCAGCAGCGACACCAGCAGCGTGTTGAGACAGCTCGACTTGCCCGCGCCGGTCGCGCCGGCGATCAGGATGTGCGGCATCTTCGCCAGGTTCGCCACCACGAACCCGCCCTCGATGTCCTTGCCGAGGGCGACCAGCATCGGATGCTGGTCGCGGCGGGCCACGTCGGAACGCAGCACGTCGCCGAGCGACACGTTCTCCGGGTCGGTGTTCGGGATCTCCACGCCGACCGCGCTCTTGCCCGGGATCGGGCTGAGGATCCGCACGTCGGGGGACTTCACCGCGTACGCGATGTTGCGCGACAGCTGGGTGATCCGCTCGACCTTGGTGCCCGGGCCGATCTCCACCTCGTAGCGGGTGACCGTCGGTCCGCGGGTGAAGCCGGTGACCTGCGCGTCGACGTTGAACTGGTCGAACACCCCGGAGAGCGCCGCCATGATCTCGTCGTTGGCGCGGCTGCGCGCTTTCGCCGGGGCGCCGGCGGCGAGCAGGTTCGGCGGGGGCAGGTGGTAGTCGCCCTTGACCGCGGAGATGTCCAGCTGCTCGGCCTGCATCGGCGGCGGCGAGTGTTCCGGCGGCTTCTTGCGGCTGACCGGCATCTTCGGCAGCGCGACCGTGTCGTGGAGGATGATCTCCTCGTCGAAGTCGTCCATCGGCGCGACGGCCGGGGCCGGCTCGGCCATCGTGCCCTGACGCCGTCGTGCCGGGCGCCGCGGTTTGGGCTCCTCCTCGATCTCCTCGACGAGCTCGTCCGGGTAGTACTCCTCGTCCTCGTCGATCACGATCGGCGCCGGGTTCCGCGGCGCGGACCGCCCGAGCACCATGTCGAAGAGCAGCACGATCCGCTCCGGGATCTTCGCGATCGGCGTCGCGGTGATCACCAGCAGGCCGAAGACGAAGAGCAGGAGCAGCAGGGGTACGGCCACCCAGGCGGTCACCGCGCGTTCCAGCACGCCGCCGACGCCGAATCCGAGCAGGCCGCCCGCCTCGTCCATCTCCAGTTCGCCGGTCGGCTGGCCGGAGACGTGCAGCAGGGAGGCCGTCGAGATGATGATCGTGGACCAGCCGACCAGGGTGCGGCCGTGGTGGTCGGGATCGGCGGGCTGGCGCATCAGCCGGACCGCGCCGTAGAAGAGCAGCAGCGGCAGCGGCACGGCCAGGCTGCCGAGGAAGAGCCGCACGGTGTCGGCCATCCAGGCGCCCAACGGCCCGGCGCTGTTCGCCCAGACGGCGACCGCGATCAGGATGGCGAAGCCGAGCATGAGCAGGCCGGCGCCGTCCCGGCGGTGTTCGGGGGCGATGTCCCGGGCGCTGGCGGCCTGCCGGCCGGCGCCGCGGGCCACCCAGCCGACGCCCGAGGCCATGCCGGTCCACAGCGAGTTGATGCCACCGCCGATCGTCGCGCCGGCCGAGGTCCGGCGGGCCGGTGCACGCCGGGGCGCGGCCTTGCGGGCGACGGCCTTCTTGGCCGGGGCGGCTTTCGCCGGGGTCTTTCGGGCACGCGGAGTCGCGGCGCCGCGCGGCGTTGACGACGCGGCGCGACCCCGGCTCGCCGGAGGAGTACGGCCCGCCATGGATGTCACCGTAGCGCCGCGGGATCGATCCGCCGAGAAGGCGCACCGTGACAGCTTCTCGCTTTCCGGGCAATTACCATCACCAGGTGCACCCTCTCAGCAACGACATGATCAAGGCCGCGCTGGACACGCGCGGTTTCTCGTACTTCGTCGATGCCGACGGCGACATCGCCGGCAACTTCCAGGGCAACCTGATCTACTTCTTCCGGCTCGGTGAACGCCGGGAGATCCTGCAGGTCCGGGCCATGATGCAGCACGTCTTCTCGGTCGACGACATCCCGCGGCTCTACGAGTTCTGCAACACGTGGAACCGGGACCAGCTGTGGCCGAAGGCGTACGTGCACGTGACCGACGACGGCGCCGCGGTCGTGGTGGGAGAGGTCACCACCGACTGGGAGCAGGGCGTCACCGCCGAACAGCTGGATCAGGTGATCCTGTGCGGCGTCGCGACCGGCTGCCGCCTGGGTGAGGCGCTCGGCGAGCTCAAGTCCGGAAACGCCGAACCGGGGCCCCCGCAGCAGTGATGCTGTGAGGACCCCGGTTCCGTGCCGGGCCGCGGTCTCCCCGGCCGGGCTGAGGTCGTCCGCCACCCGGCGCCGACCGTGACCGGGTGGCTTCCACACCCGGTCACGGTTGGGTGGGAGCTCAGGCGACGTTGAAGCCCAGCGAGTAGGTGCCGGTGCCGGAGTTGGAGACGATGACGTACCGGTAGGTGCCGGCGCGACCGGTGAAGCTCAGCTCCTTGACCTGGTCACCGGTGGCCTCGGCGACCGTCCGGAAGGTGCCGCGGTTGTTGGCCTTCTGCAGCGCCAGGTCGAAGTCGGCGCCGTCCGGGACCTGCAGGCAGGCGGTGTGGGTGCCGGCACGGGCCCGGAACGAGCCGCCGTTCGGCTGTGCCACGGCCTGACCGGCCTTCTTGATCGCGGCCTCGCCCTGGATCGGGAAGGAGTCACAGGCGGCGGCAGCCTCGTCGCCACCCTCCGCACCCTCCGCGCCCTCTTCCGCCGGCGGAGCGGTCTCCTCGGCGTCGCCCTCGGTGGTGACCAGGGTCAGGTTCTGCGCCGCGAGGATCTCGTTGACCGGCTGGAAGAAGGTCTCGCCGCCGACCGTGCAGTCGCCGGAGCCACCCGAGGTGACACCCTGCGCCTGGTCGCCGGAGAGCCACGGGCCGCCGGAGTCGCCGCCCTCGGCGCACACGTCGGTCCGGGTCAGGCCGGTGACCGCGCCCTCCGGGTACCGGACGGTCTGGTTCTTGGCGAGGATCGTGCCGCAGAACGTGCCGGTGGTGGAACCGGAACGGCAGACCGCCGCGCCCACCGGGGCCTCGGTGTTGCCGGCGACCGGGAGTTCGTTGTTGTTGAAGTCGTTGACGACCGCGCGCGGCGTGAAGTTGTCGTTCGTCGCGACGAAGCCCATGTCGGCGTCGCCCGGGAAGACCGAGAACTCGACGGTGCCCTGCTCCACCCCGTCCGGGTCGGTGGTCTCGGTACCCTCGGCCCCGCAGTGGCCGGCGGTGACGAAACCGCCCTCCACGGAGAAGCCGATGGAACAGCGAGCCTGACCGCCGTCGAGGTTGATGAAGTACGGGTCGGCGCCCCGGATGTCGACGAGCGGCTTCGGCTGCGCCTTGTTGACCTTCACCGTCACCGAGCCGGCCGGCACGTCGGCGGCCTCGGCGAACGCCTGACCGGCGGACTTGCTCGTGGCGACCACGACCACCTTGTTGGTGGCGACGTCCACATACCAGCCGGTCACGTCCTCGGAGGCCTTCTTGACCTCGTCGAGGGTGCTCTTCACGCCGTCCAGCCAGGCCTCGCTGCGCTTGACCAGCACCGGCACCGCGCCGGCCTTCTTGACGACGTCGCTGACCGACGAGTCGGTGACCGCGACCTTCAGCGTGTTGCCGTCTTCGGCGAGCCAGGCACCACCGAAGTCGGCGCCGGTCTGCGCGGCCAGCGTGGCCGAGACACCGCCCGCCCACTCCGCACGGGCGAGGCGCGCCGCCGCCTGTTCACTGTCCCAACCCAGGTCGCGCTTCATAGCGGCGAGCAGGTCCGGGGACAGGCCCCCGTCCGACTTGCTCGCGGCCGGAGCCTCGGACGTCGCCTCGGTTCCCGCGAGCGACGGCAGAGTGAAGGCCACCGCCGCCGCGGTCGCCGCCACTGCCACCGCCGTCACGACGATCGGTCTGCGCTGCATCTTGGAGAACTCCCTCCGCCACGGGTGCCGTGGGGGCGGCACCGTGCCAAGGAGTACGCAGCGAAACCGAGAATGGTTGAAAAGACGTCAGACTTCCACGACGGTTGGCACGATCATGGGCCGCCGACGGTACGCGTCGTTCACCCACCGGCCGACCGTCCGCCGGACGACCTGCTGCAACTGGTGGGTGTCGGTGATCCCGTCCTCGGCCGAGCGGTGCAGCGCCGCGGTGAGCAGAGGGATGACCGGATTGAACGCGTCCGGGTCCTCGGAGAAGCCCTTCGCCGAGATGCTCGGCTCGCCGACCACCTTGCCGGTCACCGAGTCGATCACCACGGTGGCCGCGATGAACCCGCCGTCGCCGAGGATGCGCCGCTCGGTCAGCAGCGACTCGCTGACGTCGCCGACCGCGAGGCCGTCCACGTAGACGTAGCGGCTGCGGACCTTGCCGACCACCCGGGCATGCCCCTCGACCAGGTCGACCACGTCGCCGTCCTCGCAGAGCACGACCCGATCCGGCGCGACACCGGTCTCGATGCCGAGCTGGGCGTGGGCGCGCAGGTGACGCCACTCGCCGTGCACCGGCATCAGGTTGCTGGGCCGGGTCACGTTGAGCAGGTAGCGCAGCTCACCGGCGGGCGCGTGCCCGGAGACGTGCACCTTGGCCGTCTCCTTGTGGATCACCGTGGCACCGGCCCGGGAGAGCTGGTTGATCACCCGGTAGACGGAGGTCTCGTTGCCCGGAACCAGGGAACTGGCCAGCACGACGGTGTCACCCGGCGCGATGGTGATGTGCCGGTGGTCGCCGGTGGACATCCGCCCCAGGGCGCTCATCGGCTCGCCCTGCGAACCGGTCGACATGAAGACGATCTCGTCCGGCGGCAGGTGGGTGGCCTCGTCCAGGCCGACCAGCAGGCCGTCCGGGATGCGCAGCAGACCCAGGTCACGGGCGATGCCCATGTTGCGGACCATGGACCGGCCGATCAGGGCGACCTTGCGTTCGTACTCCCAGGCGGCGTCCATCACCTGCTGGACGCGGTGCACGTGGGAGGCGAAGCTGGCCACGATGATCCGGCCGCTCGCCTTGCCGAAGATCGAGCTGAGCACCGGGCCGATGTCGCGCTCGGGCGCCACGAACCCGGGCACCTCGGCGTTCGTCGAATCGGAGAGCAGCAGGTCGACGCCCTCGGCACCGAGCCGGGCGAACCCGGCCAGGTCGGTGATCCGCCCGTCCAGCGGCACCTGGTCCATCTTGAAGTCGCCGGTGTGCAGCAGCAGACCGGCCGGCGTGCGCACGGCCACCGCCAGCGCGTCCGGGATCGAGTGGTTCACCGCGAAGAACTCGCACTCGAACGGGCCGAGACGCTCGGTGCCGCCCTCCCGCACGGTCAGGGTGTACGGGTCCAGACGGCGCTCGGCGAGTTTGGCCTCGACCAGGGCGAGCGTGAACTCCGAACCGACCAGCGGGATGTCCGGTTTGTGGGCGAGCAGGTAGGGCACCGCACCGATGTGGTCCTCGTGCCCGTGGGTCAGCACGATGGCCTGGACGTCGTCGAGACGGTCCAGAATCGGTGCGAAGTCGGGCAGGATCAGGTCGACGCCCGGCTGCTCGACGTCGGGGAAGAGAACCCCGCAGTCGATGACGAGCAGCTTGCCGTCGAACTCCAGAACGGTCATGTTGCGGCCGATGGCGCCGAGCCCACCGAGCGGGATGACGCGCAGGGCGCCCTCCGGCAACGGGGGTGGCGGACCCAGCTCCACGTGAGCGTGACTCATTCGCCTCATTCCTGTCAGAGCTGAATGCCGGCCGCGGCGGCGTCCTGGCGCAGTTGGATCAGTTCCTCGTCGGTCCCGTCGACCAGGGGCGACCGGACCGGACCGGCCGGCAGCCCGAGGGCGTTGAGTCCGGCCTTCACCAGGATGGTCCCCGGAGAGCGGAAGATGCCGGTGAACAACGGCAATGCCTGCCGGTGCAGATCCAGCGCGGAGGCGACGTCGCCGGCCTCGAACTCCTCGATCATCTTCTTGGCGAGGGCGCCGGTGAAGTGCGTCGAGGTGCCGACCAGGCCCGCTCCGCCGATGGAGAGCAGCGGCAGCGTGGCGGCGTCGTCGCCGGAGTAGTAGGCCAGCGGGGTCCGCGAGGTGACCCAGGAGCTGGCGATCAGGTCGCCCTTGGCGTCCTTGACCGCGACGATCCGGTCGTGCTCGGCCAGCCGGACCATCGTCTCGGTGGCGATCGCCGTGCCGGCCCGGTGCGGGATGTCGTAGAGCATGATCGGCAGCCCGACCGCGTCGGCCACGGAGCGGAAGTGCCGCTCGACGCCGGCCTGCGGGGGCTTGTTGTAGTAGGGCGTGACGACCAGCAGGCCGTGCGCCCCGGATTTCTCCGCGGTGTGGGCCAGCTCGATGGTGTGCGCGGTGTTGTTGGTGCCCACCCCGGCGAGCACCCGGGCACGGTCGCCGACGGCCTCGACCACGGCCCTCAGCAGAGTCTCCTTCTCCGCATCGGAGGTGGTGGGGGACTCACCGGTGGTCCCGCTGACCACGAGCGCATCGTTGTGCTGCTCGTCGACGAGGTAGGCGGCAAGCCGGGCCGCTCCCTCGATGTCCAGGGAGCCCTCCCGGGTGAACGGGGTCACCATGGCGGTCAGCAGCCGTCCGAAGGGCCGCGGGTCGTGCGTCATACCTGACAACCTATCGGACGCTCCGCTCACACGTAGAAAGCGGTGAACGGGGCCCAGGGGAGGTTGCGCAGGATGCTCCACACACCCCAGACCGCCATGAATGTGATCATGACCGCTGGACTGATCGTCAACTGCGGCAGCCGCCACCGGAAGACCCGCTGCCCGGCCCAGGCCACATACATGTAGACGAGGAACGGCACCGCGAACACGAACATCACGTGATGCCGGGCGGCATCCGGCAGATCGCCGTGCATCAGGAACCACGCGGCCCGCGTGCCGCCGCACCCCGGGCAGACGAAACCGGTCAGGTATTTGAGCAGGCACGTCGGCGCGGCACCGGCTTGCGCCGACGCCGGATCACTGGCCAGCGTGTAACCCGCCGCGGCGCCCGCGCAGGCCAGGATCGCCAGCGGCGCCAGCCAGATCGGCGACCGCCGCGTCAACCGGTCGACCAGGCGGGTCAGACGGTCCGGCTCCGGCATGTGCGGCGCAACGAACCACTCCGGCGGCACCGGCGGGCCCTGGACCGGCTGGTCGGCGAGCCAGGGCGGCAGATGACCCCACGAACTCTGCACGCTCATGGCCGTCACGGTACACCGGCGGCGCGCGCCTGCAGAGCGCTCATGAGGGGGCCCGCGAAGTCACCCCGGTCCGGTGCCGCCACGCTGCCCAGGCCCAGCCAGCCGGCCAGCCGGACCAGCTCGGCGGCCAGCGCCTCGGCCGTCTCCTCCGGCGCCGCCCCCGGCTCGAGCCAGGCCGCCGGCACCCGCAGCACCCCGGCCTGCCGGTCCGCCTTGAGGTCGACCCGGGCGGCGAACCGGTCACCGAGCAGGAACGGCAGAACGTAGTAGCCGTGCGTGCGCTGCGGCGCCGGCACGTAGATCTCGATCCGGTAGGTCATGCCGAACAGCCGCTCGGTGCGGGCCCGCTCCCAGATCAGCGGATCGAACGGGCTGACCAGGGTGGCCACGTCGACCCGGCGCGGCAGCCGGGCCTCGGCGTGCAGATAGGCGGATCTCCACCCGGGGACGGACACCGGGCGCAGCACGCCGGCCTCGACCAGTTCGGCGATCGCCACCCGGCACTCGCGCAGCGGCAGCCGGAAGTAGTCACGCAGCTCCGGCTCGGCGGCCACCCCCAGCGCCCGGGCGGAGAGCTCGACCAGCGACCGGAACGCGTCGGCCGGCTCCGGATCGGGCACCGCCAGCACCGCCGCCGGAAGCACCCGCTCGGGCAGGTCGTAACGCCTGGCGAACGAGGTGGTCCGCTCGGCGGCGGTCACCTGGCCGGAATAGAACAGCCACTCCAGCGCCTGCTTGACCTCCGACCAGTTCCACCCCCAGTGGTCCTTGCTGCGCGGCACGTCGCTCTCGATCTCGGCGGCGGTGACCGGACCCCGCTCCCGCACCTCGGCGAGCACCCAGTCGACCAGCTCCGGACGGTCCCGGGCGATCCGGCGCATGCCGCCCCAGGCCAGCTCGTGCGCCCGGGCCATCCGCCAGCGGAACAACGGCTGCAGGTCAGCGCGGATCAGCGAGGCCTCGTGCCCCCAGAACTCGAACAACTCCCGGGGCCTGCGATAGGCGGCACGCTCGAGCAGACCGGCCGGGTAGGGGCCGAGGCGACTGTAGAGCGGCATGAAGTGGGCACGCTGCAACACGTTGACCGAGTCCATCTGGATCAGATGGAGTCGGCGCAACACCCGGCGAAGGTGGCGCAGATCGGTCGCGCCGCCCGGCTTGGCGTCGGCGAAACCCTGCGCCGCCAGGGTGATCCGGCGAGCCTGGGCCAGGGACAGGGAGTCGGGGAGTGCCATCGAGTCAGCAGAGTAGACCAGGGGTGTGACAAAGTTGCCGCCATGGCACTCGGCTTCGTCCGCCCCGCGCGTCCCGAGGACGCATCGGAGATCGCCCGCATCCAGCTCGCCACCTGGCGCACGGCCTACCGGCGGATGTTCCCGCCGCACGTGCTGGCCGGCCTGGACGAGGACTACCTGGCCCGTGGCTGGACCGAGGCGATCACCGCCGCCCCCTCCGCCCGGCACCGGGTGCTGACCGCCGTCGAGCAGGGTGAGTCGGTGTCCACGGTGGTCGGTTTCGTGGCCGCCGGGCCCGCCGACGAGCAGGCGCTGGCGCCCGAGGAGAAGCCGCTCCCGGACGACGTCGTGGCGATCACCGATCTGTTGATCGAGCCGCGCTGGGGACGCCGCGGACACGGCAGCCGGCTGCTCGCGGCCGCCGTCGACCACTGGCGTGATGACGGATTCCGATCAGCGGTGGCCTGGGTCTACGAGGCCGACGACGCGATGCGGAAATTCCTCGGCTCGACCGGCTGGGAACCCGACGGCGCGGGCCGCGCCCTGGACGTCGACGATCTTCTCGTCCCCCAGCTTCGCCTGCACGTAGCGGTCGGCGGAGAATGAGATCGTGACCGACAACGTGCCGACCTTCGTCTATGACGGCGACTGCTCCTTCTGCACCACGTGCGCGCAGTTCATCGAGCAGCGCATCCCCACCACCGCGACGGTGATCCCCTGGCAGTTCGCCGACCTGGACGAGCTCGGGCTGACCGTCGAGGAGTGCGAGGCCGCCGTGCAGTGGGTCGCCACGGACCGGACCACCGCGGCCGGGCCGGACGCCATCGCCCTGCTGCTGCGCGACGCGGGCCGGGCCTGGTCGCTGGCGGGCTCGGCGCTCGGCGTGGGTCCGGTGCGGGCCCTGGCCTGGCCCGCATACCAGTGGGTCGCCGATCACCGGCACCTCATGCCGGGTGGCACGGCCGCCTGCGCGATCCCGCAGAACCGGCGTCCGCAGCCGCCGGCCGAGAACCCCGCCTGACGATCTCCCGGCGGTCCTCCCCCGCTTCTTCTCATGGTACGAGCAAGGCGGGAGTCCCGTGGCTCCCCCGCGATCGGCTGCCGGGTCAGGGCCGAGGACGCGGCCGCCGGGCCGGATTGCCGGGAGACGGTCCGGCCGTCCCGCCGCGGGCCACTTCGGCGTGCTTCACCGCGTACCGGAGAAGGAGCGTCAACCGGTGGCAGCGGGCTCGACCGACGGGGTGGGACGACGCCGCAGGCGGAGTTTCTCCAGCGGCAGGAAAGCGGCCATCGCGGCCAGATGCGGCGCGAACGAGATGGTGATCGTCGCGAAGACCATCACGTGGAACGAGTAGAAGAACGCCACCACCGCCGTGCGCCAGCGTTGCGGGATCACGAAGACCAGCGGGCTGAGCAGCTCGAACGCCATGATCCCGAACTGCGACAGGATGAGCAGACCGGGGACCGCGGCGATCAGGTCGGCCAGGCCGGTGCCGCGCCGGATGATCGCCTGGGCGAGCACGCCGCTGGTCAGCCAGTCCAGGCCGCCGAAGCGGAGCTTGGCCAGGGCGGCCAGGAAATAGGTGCAGATCACCGCGATCTGGGTGACCCGCAGCGCCCAGCCACCGGCCTCGGTGGGTTCCCGGTCGCCGTGCCGGGCCCGGCCCACCGTGGGCAGCACCGCGAGGGCGAGGAGCAGGCCGACCCGGTCGTGATCGACCTTGCCGTAGCTCATCGCGATGATCATCCACTCGGCGTAGAGCAGGAAGACCGGCCAGCCCAGCAGACGCGGCGCCCGTCCGCTCGCCGCCGCCAGCGAGAGCGCCAGCAGGGTCCAGAAGATGCCGTGCACCAGCAGCGGACCCGGCGTCGGCAGGTGCAGCAGACGGCCGATCAACAACGGCTCGTAGAGATCACCGGGGGTGTTCGCGTGCGACCGCACCCACGGCGTGAAGATCACCAGGTCGGCGGCGACGAACAGGTAGACCACGGTGCGGAAGGCGGCGATCCGGCCTTTCGGGACCGGCTCGAACAACCATCTTCTGAGCATCAGCGCACCCAGTCCGCGATGACCTCGTCGGTCGACCTCCCGGTCGGGCGGGCGTCCTTGATCTCGTGCCAGCGGACCACGATCCGCACCTCCCGCAGTGCGGGCGCGCCCGGCGTGTGCTGGGCGTAGGCCTCGGCGATCCGGCTCATCCGGGACGGATCCTCCTGGTAAGCGGCCTGCTGGCCCTCGATCTCGGCCCGCCGGATCCCGCTGTTCGCCTCGGTGATCGCAACCACCGCGCCGGTCTCGTCGACGCCCTCGACCCGGGTGTCCTTGGCGGCGCCGTTCGGGTCGGGGGCCGTCGAATACATCCGGAAGGGGCCGAACGGGAAGTCGTCGTCCTGCCCCCAGAACGTCCCGGCCAGCAACAGGCCGAAAACGGCCAGGGTCGCCAGGACCCGCACCCGGCGGCCGGCGGTCGTCAGCTCAGTCATCGCTGGTCAACATAGCGGCCGCAGGCAACGGTGCGGACTCAGCCGAGCAGCGGATCCAGGCCCAGCGTCAGGCCCGGGCGGGTCAGCACCCCGCGCACCGACAGCAGCACCCCCGGCATGAACGACTGCCGGTCCAGCGAGTCGTGCCGGATGGTCAGCGTCTCCCCCGGCGTGCCGAACAGCACCTCCTGGTGGGCGACCAGGCCGGCGGCCCGGATCGAATGCACCCGGACGCCGTCGACGTCGGTGCCGCGGGCGCCGAGCTGCTCCTCCTTGGTCGCATCCGGCATCGGCGCGCTGCCGGCCTCGGCCCGCGCCTCGGCGATCAGGCGCGCGGTGTGCAGGGCGGTGCCGCTGGGCGCGTCGAGCTTGCGCGGGTGGTGCTGCTCGATGATCTCGACCGAGTCGAAGTACTTCGCGGCGCGGGCGGCGAACTGCATCATCAGCACCGCGCCGATCCCGAAGTTCGGCGCGATCAGCACACCGACGCCGGGCTTGCCGGCGAGCATCGCGCGGACCTGCCCGATGCGGTCCTCGGTGAATCCGGAGGTGCCGACGACCACGTGGATGCCGCGCTCGATCGCCCAGTGCAGGTTGTCCATCACCGCGTCGGGATTGGTGAACTCGACCAGGACCTGCGCGCCCGCGTCGGCGGCGGTCTCCAGCCGGTCACCCTGGTTGACCATCGCGACGAGTTCCATGTCGGCCGCGGCGTCGACCGCTTTGCACACCTCGAGGCCCATCCGGCCCCGAGCACCGAGAACACCGACACGGATGGGTTCAGCCACGTTCGTCACCCGGTGAATTTAACCCATCGCGCCGCCCGGCCGACCACCGCTCGGCGAGCCCCACCACCAGGAAGACCACGCCGACGTACGCCCAGCCGACCAGCACGTCGATCACGTAGTGCTCGCCCGTATAGACCAGGGTGAAGGTCATCGCCAACGGGTACGCGAACAGCAGCGGCCACCAGCGCCGACGGACCATCGGCAGGAAGAACGCGACCGCCAGCATCGCCCAGGCGGTGTGCAACGACGGCATCGCGGCCACCGGGTTCGACTGCTGCACCTGCAACGCGTTCAGGGTGTTGCCGGCGCCGTGCAGGCCCAGCACGTCCCAGCCGTTCGTGGAGATCCGGGCCACCGCCTCGGGGAGGTACCCGAACTTGTGCGCCCACCACGGCGGGGCCGCCGGGTAGAGGAAGTAGGTGATCAGGCCGAACACGCACAGGGTGATCCAGCGGCGCATGAACCGCAGCCAGGTCGCCCGGTTCCGCACCCAGAGGATCACCGCGATGGTCGGCACGGCCAGGAAGTGCGAGGCGTAGACGAGGGTGATCGGCGCCAGCCACCACGGGGTGACGCCCTCCTGGTAGAGGTGCTCCTGCAGCCACGTGGTGGGCACCTGACCGCCGGTGAACCAGCCGAACATCCACTCGTCGGCCTTGATCAGCTCGGTGACGTGCGGGGCGAAGAAGTCGTCCGCGTACGCCCGCGAGACGTTGTAGGCCACCAGGAGCAGCGCCACCGGCAGCCAGTCGCGCAGGAAGCGCAGATGCGTCTTCCACGGCTCGTAGTTGCGCCACGCGATGGTGGCCAGCCACAGCCAGCCGAACGCGATCAGCGGGTCGCTCGTCGGGACACCGACGAACCAGACACCGACGGCGAAGACCACCGCCCAGATCGTCATCCCGATGATGCGCCGCTTGCGCCGGTCCGGCGTCAGCGGCGTCGCGGGGGTCTCGGGCGGGGTCTCCAGCGTCGTCACGGGGTCCAAGGGTAGCTAGGAGGGCAAGCCGGTCTCGTCGAACGGTCCGACGACGGCGAGCGAGAACTCGCCGGCGAACAGCTCCGCGGCGACCGCCCGCACCTCGTCGAGCGTCACCGCATCGACCCTTGTCAGCAGCTCGTCGACGGACATCAGGTCGCCGTGCAGCAGCTCGGACTTGGCCAGCCGGCTCATCCGGGAGCCGGTGTCCTCCAGGCCCAGCACGTACGAACCCTTGGCCATGCCCTTGCCGCGGACCAGTTCCTCGGCGGTGATCCCGTCGGCGGCCACCCGCGCCAGCTCGGCCCGGATCAGGTCGAGCACCTCGGGGGCCTTCGCCGGGGCGCAGCCCGCGTAGACGCCGACCAGGCCGGCATCGGCGTACTGGGCGGCGTACGAGTAGACCGAGTAGGCCAGACCGCGCTGCTCCCGGATCTCCTGGAACAACCGGCTGGACATGCCTCCGCCGAGCACGTTGTTGAGCACACCGAGGGCGAACCGGCGCTGGTCGTGACGACCCATGCCGACGCCGCCGAGCACGATGTGCGCCTGTTCGGTGTCGCGTTCGACGTAGACGGTCTGCGGCGCGAGGACCGGCACCACCGGACCCGCCGCACGGGTGACGGCCGGCTGGGCCGGACCGGTGTCCAGCGCCGTCCCGGCCACCGCCTTCTCGACCAGCCGGACCACGGTGTCGTGGTCCAGGTTGCCGGCCGCGGCGATCACGATCTCCGGAGCGGTGTACCGCTCGCGGTAGAACCGGTCGATCGCGTCCCGGGTCATCGGCGTGATCGACTCCGGGGTGCCGGAGATCAGCCGGCCCAGCGGGTGATCGCCGAGGATCGCCTGGGCGAAGACGTCGTGGACCTCGTCCCCGGGCTCGTCCTCGTGCATGGCGATCTCTTCGAGGATGACGCCCCGCTCGGTCTCCACGTCGGCCGGCTCGAGCAGCGAGTCGGCCACCGCGTCACAGAGCACGTCCACCGCGAGCGGCAGGTCGGCGTCGAGCACCCGCGCGTAGTAGCAGGTGTACTCCTTCGTGGTGAAGGCGTTCGTCTCCCCGCCCACCGCCTCGATCTCCGCGGAGATCTGCAGAGCGGTCCGCTTGTGGGTGCCCTTGAAGAGCAGGTGCTCGAGGAAGTGGGAGGCGCCGTGAAGTTCGGGCGTCTCGTCCCGGGAGCCGATGCCGATCCAGATCCCCAGCGCGGCGCTGCGGGTGGTCGGGATCGCCTCCGTGATGATGCGCAGGCCACTGGGCAGGACCGTCTTGTTGACCGCTTCCTGCGGGGTGGTCGCCGTGGGGACAACACGGGCCGGCACAGTGGCCGGCCCGTGGTTGCTGGTGTCTGTCACTTAGTCGCGGCGCTCTCCGCCACGCTCACCGGCCGGACGCGACCGGCGACGACGGGGCTCGCCACCACCGTCACCGCGGGGAGCACGCTCCTCGCGGGGCGGACGGTTCTCCGACGGGGCACCGTCGGCGGCCGGGGCGGCCGGAGCCTCCTCGCCCTCCGGGCGGACCTTGTCGAGGTAGATCTTGCCGCGCGCGTCGATGTCCGCGATCTGGACCTCGACCTTGTCGCCGACGTTGAGGAAGTCCTCGACCTTGTCGACCCGCTTGCCGTCGCCCACCTTGGAGATGTGCAGCAGGCCGTCACGGCCGGGCAGCAGCGAGATGAAGGCGCCGAACGCGGCGGTCTTCACCACGGTGCCGAGGAACTTGTCGCCCATCTTCGGCAGCGTCGGGTTCGCGATCGCGTTGATCCGCTCGACCGCGGCCTCGGCGGCCGGGCCGTTGGTCGCACCGACGTAGATCGTGCCGTCGTCCTCGATGGAGATGTCGGCGCCGGTCTCGTCCTGAATCGCGTTGATGGTCTGGCCCTTCGGCCCGATCACCATGCCGATCTTGTCGACCGGGATCTTCACCGTGGTGACCCGCGGGGCGTGCTCGCTCATCGCGGCCGGAGCCTCGATCGCCGCGGTCATCACACCGAGGATCGTGGCGCGGGCCTCGTGTGCCTGCTGCAGAGCGCCGGCCAGCACGTCCGACGGAATGCCGTCGAGCTTGGTGTCCAGCTGCAGGGCGGTGACGAACTCGCTGGTGCCGGCGACCTTGAAGTCCATGTCGCCGAACGCGTCCTCAGCGCCGAGGATGTCGGTCAGCGCGACGTACTGCGTCTTGCCGTCGACCTCGTCGGAGATCAGACCCATCGCGATGCCGGCGACCGGCGCCTTCAGCGGCACACCGGCGGAGAGCAGGGCCAGCGTCGAGGCGCAGACCGAACCCATCGAGGTGGAGCCGTTGGAACCGAGGGCCTCGGAGACCTGACGGATCGCGTACGGGAACTCCTCGCGCGACGGCAGCACGGGCACCAGGGCCCGCTCGGCCAGCGCGCCGTGACCGATCTCGCGGCGCTTCGGCGAGCCGACCCGGCCGGTCTCACCGGTCGAGTACGGCGGGAAGTTGTAGTTGTGCATGTAGCGCTTGGTCTTCTCGGGGGCGAGAGTGTCCAGCGCCTGCTCCATGCGCAGCATGTTCAGCGTGGTGACGCCCAGGATCTGGGTCTCGCCACGCTCGAACAGCGCCGAGCCGTGCACCCGGGGGAGCACGCCGATCTGCGCGGTCAGCGGACGGATGTCACGCGGGCCACGGCCGTCGATGCGGATCTGCTCGCGCAGCACCCGCTGGCGGACCTCGGACTTGGTGACCGAGCGGAACGCCGCGCTGATCTCCTTCTCCCGGCCCTCGAAACGCTCGTCGAGCAGGGTGTGCGCCTTCGCCTTGACCAGGTCGAGGGCTTCCTCACGCTCCTGCTTGCCGGCGATCTTCAGCGCCTCGGCGGTCTCCTGGCGGACGGCCTCGGAGACAGCGGTGTAGACGTCGTCCTGGTAGTCCAGGAAGACCGGGAACTCGGCGACCGGCTTCGCGGCGATCTCGGCCAGCTCGCTCTGCGCACGGCACAGCTCGCGGATGGCCGGCTTGGAGGCCTCCAGGCCGCTCGCGACGACCTCCTCGGTCGGAGCGGTGGCACCGGCGGCGATCAGCTTGACCGCCTGCGGGGTGGCCTCGGCCTCGACCATCATGATCGCGACGTCGCCCTCGGCGGTGACGCGACCGGCCACGACCATGTCGAACGTGGCGCGCTCGAGCTCCTCGATGGTCGGGAACGCGATCCACTGGCCGTCGACGTGCGCGACCCGGGTCGAACCGACCGGACCGCTGAACGGCAGACCGGAGAGCTTGGTGGACATCGACGCCGCGTTCATCGCCACCACGTCGTACGGGTGGGAGGGGTCGAGCGCCAGGATCGTCTCGACGACCTGGACCTCGTTGCGCAGGCCCTTGGTGAAGGACGGGCGCAGCGGGCGGTCGATGAGGCGGCAGGTGAGGATGGCGTCCTCGCTGGGCCGGCCCTCACGACGGAAGAACGAGCCGGGGATGCGGCCCGCGGCATACATCCGCTCCTCGACGTCCACGGTCAGCGGGAAGAAGTCGAAGTGGTCCTTCGGCTGCTTGCTGGCGGTGGTCGCGGAGAGGACGGTGGTGTCGCCCAGCTGGACGATCACCGAACCGGCGGCCTGCTGTGCGAGGCGGCCGGTGGAGAACACGATCTCCCGGGTGCCGAACGACCCGTTGTCGATCACGGCGGTGCGGAAGTCGGTTCCGAGAGCGTTGTTCTGCTCTGTCAAGTTTGGTACTCCTTCGTCGAGGACCCGGCGGTCAACAGCGCGGTTCAGGAGAGCCGGTCTTCGATCGAAGTGCCCAGGAGAGCTGCCTGGGAACCACTACCGAGGACCGGTGCTGACGGTTTGGTGATCCGCGCGGGTCCGTGGGTGGCAGTGTTCCGTTTCGGAACGGGTTCCGTCGAGGGGATTACCCCGAAGGAAGTGTTTCAGGGAGCGACCGGGGGTCGCTCCCTGACAAGCAGACTATCGACGCAGGCCGAGGCGCTCGATGAGCGTCCGGTAACGGGCGATGTCCTTCTTCTGAACGTAGTTCAGCAGGCGGCGGCGCTGGCCGACCAGGAGCAGCAGACCACGACGGCTGTGGTGGTCGTGCTTGTGCACCTTGAGGTGCTCGGTCAGGTCGGCGATCCGCTTGGTGAGCATCGCGACCTGAACCTCGGGCGAACCGGTGTCGCCGTCCTTGGTCGCATACTCGCCCATGATCTTGTTCTTGGTCTCTTGATCGAGCGCCATGTTCTCCGAACTTCTGTGTTGCCGATTTCACGGTTGACCCGCGACCCGCGGCGTCGGGCAGGTGTGCGGGACCGGTGTCGGATAATCCGACGACGAACCAACCCTACCAGGGGGTTACCGCAGCATCACCCGGGTCTCTTCGACGTCCGCCCGGATCTGGGCCACCAACGGTTCGATGGCGTCGTATGTCCGCTGCTCCCGCAGGTGCCCGACGAAATCGATGCTGATCTGCTCGCCGTAGAGGTCGCCGGAGAAGTCCAGGACGTGCGCCTCGACCCGCCGCTCCCGCCCGTTGAAGGTCGGATTGGTGCCGATCGACACACTGGCCCGCAGGCGCTCGTCCGGTTTGGCGTCCAGGGTCAGCCAGGCCGCGTACACACCGTCGGCCGGCACCGCCGCATACTGCTGGATCATCAGGTTCGCGGTCGGGAAGCCCAGCTCGCGACCCCGCTGATCACCGCGGATCACCACGCCGGAGAGCCGGTGCGGCCGGCCCAGCACCGCCGCGGCGGCCCGCACGTCACCGGCGTCCACACAGCTGCGGATGTAGGTCGAGGAGAACACCAGGCCCTCCTCCTCGACCAGCGGCGCGTCCTCCACGGTGAAGCCGAACGTGTGCCCCAGCGACTCGAGCATCGTCACGTCGCCGGCCGCCCGGTGCCCGAACCGGAAGTTGTCGCCGACCACCACGACCGCACTGTGCAGCGCCTCGACCAGCACACCGTGCACGAACTCGTCCGGTGCCAGCTGGGAGAACGCCGGCGTGAACGGCACCACGCAGAGCGCGTCGACGCCCAGGCCCTCGAGCAGGTCCGCCTTGCGCAGCGGCTCGGTGAGCACGGCCGGGTGCGAACCGGGCCGGACCACCTCGGCCGGGTGCGGGTCGAAGGTCATCACCACCGACTGCAGGCCGAGATCGCGGGCGCGCTTCACCGCGTGCCCGATGATCATCTGGTGTCCGCGGTGCACGCCGTCGAAGACGCCGATCGTCACCACCGACCGGCCCCACCCGGAGGGGACGGACTCGTACCCCCGCCATCGCTGCATCCGAACGCTCCTTCTGTCGAGACCCAGCGTATCGATCAGGCCGGGGCCAGGACGATCTCGGCCCGGGCCCGCCCCTCACGCTCGCTGACGACGGCGAGCACCTCACCGGCGGGATCGAAGACCGCATACGGCCCCTCGATGCCGACCGCACTCAGCGGACCGCCGTGCCGCAGCGTCCGGGTCTCCTCCTCGGTGGCCGTGCGCTGGGGGAACGACTGCCGGGCCGCCTCCGCCAGGGGCAGGCCGATCACGTCCGGAGCCCGCTGTTCAAGGTCCTCCAGGGTGGCCGCCGAGTCCAGGGTCAGTCCCCCGACGGCGGTACGCCGCAACGCCGTCAGGTGCCCGCCGACGCCGAGGGCCGTCCCGAGGTCCCGGGCGATCGCCCGGATGTACGTCCCGGAGGAACACGTCACGTCGACGTCCACGTCCACCACGTCCGGCTCGTCGCGGCGGATGTCCAGCACGTCCAGGGCGAACACGGTGATCCGGCGGGCCGGGATCTCCACCGTCTCACCGTCGCGCACCCGCTTGTACGCCCGCTGCCCATTGATCTTGATGGCGCTCACCGCGCTGGGCACCTGGTCGATCTCACCCCGCTGGGCGGCCAGACCGTTTCGGATCGCCTCGTCGGTCACCTCGGCCGCCGACGTCGTGGCGGTCACCTCGCCCTCGGCGTCGTCGGTCACCGTGCTCTGGCCGAGCCGGATCGTCGCGGTGTAGCTCTTCCGCGAGCCGATCACGTAGGTCAGCAGCCGGGTCGCCCGGTTGACCCCGATGATCAGCACACCGGTGGCCATCGGGTCGAGCGTGCCGCCGTGCCCCACCCGCCGGGTCTTCGCCAGCCGCCGGATCCGGGCGACGACGTCGTGCGACGTCATCCCGGCCGGCTTGTCCACCACGATCAGTCCGTCCGTGTTCACCCGACCACCCTATTAGGCGGGGTCTCCCGGCCTCACGGCTGCCGGGCCACGCCGAGCACCACCCATCGCCCGGACCGCCAGCGCCACACCACCGCCACCAGCCGCGTCATGATCAGCAGGCCCAGGCCGGCCCAGACGCCGCCCAGGCCGAGGTCGAGGGCGTACGACAGCCAGATCATCGGCAGGAAGCCGAGCAGCGCGCCGATCACCGTCGAGGTGCGCAGGAACGCCACGTCCCCGGCCCCGATCAGCACCCCGTCCAGGGCGTAGACCACACCGGCGAACGGCAGCAGCGCCACGAACCAGGGCCAGATCACCGCGGCCTGGTCGTGCACCGCCGGGTCGCCGGTGAACCAGCGGGGCACGACCGAGGCACCGGCCGCGACCAGGGCGGCGAAGACCACGGCGGAGATCCCGCCGGCGACGGTGACCCGGCGGGCCACGTCCCGGGCCTCGTCCGCGTCGTCGGCACCGAGCGCCGCTCCGACCAGCGACTGGGCGGCGATGGCCACCGCGTCCAGCACCAGCGCGGCGAAGAACCACAGCTGCAGGCCGATCTGGTGGGCGCCGACCGCCGCGACGCCGAACCGGGAGGCGACCGCCGTGGCGGAGAGGAAGCAGACCTGGAAGGCGCCGCCCCGGATCAGCAGGTCGCGGCCGAGCACCACCTGCTGGAGGATGACCGCCGGCACCGGGCGCAGCTCGCGGGTCTCGCGGATCAGCGCGGCGAGGAACAGGCCGCCACCGACCGACTGGGCGGTGACGTTGGCGATGGCCGAGCCGGTCAGGCCGAGGCCGAGCGGATAGACCAGGACCGGGCAGAGCACGGCGGAGAGCAGGTTGGCGCCGAGCACGATGGTCAGCGGGCAGCGGGTGTCCTGCACGCCGCGCATCCAGCCGTTGCCGGCCGCGGCGAGCAGCAGACCGGGAATGCCCAGCACGGCGATGCGCAGCCAGTCCGCGGCGGCGTCGGCGGTCTCCGGGTTGCCGGCCAGCGCACGGGCGAGCGGCCCGGCGAAGAGCAGACCGAGCAGGGCCAGCAGCAGGCCGACCGCGAGGGCCAGCCAGGACGCCTGCACCCCCTCGGCGACCGCGCCGTCCCGGTCGCCGGCGCCGAACCGGCGGGCGGCCCGGCCGGTCGTCCCATACGCCAGAAGGATGCCGAACCAGACGGCGACCGACATGGTGGTGCCGCCGACCGCGACCGCGGCGAGCGGGACCGCGCCCAGGTGACCCACCACCGCGGTGTCCACCAGCACGTAGAGCGGCTCGGCGGCCAGCACCACCAGGGCGGGCAGGGCGAGAGAGGCGATCCGGCGGGCGGAGGCGGTGCGGGAACCGTCGGCAGGCGGGCTCATGGTGTCCCATGATGCCCGCCCACATGTAAGGGCCGCAAGGCAGCCCGTCACTTACACCTACTGGCGCGTGTCCAGCGAGGTCTGCAAGGCTCGGCGGGCCTGCTCACGGGCGTCGTCGGCAGGCGGCGGCTTCGGCTTGGCAGCCATCAGGATGTCCTTCCACGGATCTGGTGGGCGCGTCGCGGCGCCCGGAAGCGGTCGAGCAGGGTGTCCGTGGCCGGTCCCGGGATCGCCGGGAGGCGGAGAGGGACACCGGCCCGGGCCGGTGGACCCGGGTGGCTCGTGGTCCCCACGGAAGGCGGCCGGTGTCAGCCGCGCGGGAACCAAATCACCGTTCAGCTCCCAAACTATCGTTCAGCACCGGCCCGGACGGCCGGATCCCGGGATCCGGGACACACGATCAGGTGAGGTGCAGGTCGAGGAGGCGGCGGACGGTGTCGACCACGTCCCGCGCCTCGCCGTGACCGGTGAAACCGGCGGCCAGCCGGTGCCCGCCGCCGCCCTGCGTCATCGCCACCGCGCTCACGTCGACCGCGCCCTTGCTGCGCATCGAGACCGACCACTCGGCGGCGCCGGTCTGCTTCACCACCACCGCCACGTCCGCCTCGGCCACCCGGCGCACCGGGTCGATCAGCGTGTCCAGCACATAGGGCGGCTGACCGTGACGGTCCAGGTCGTCGAGCGTCGCCCAGGTCCAGACCATGCCCCGGCCGCCGGCCGCGGACTCGTCGAGCACCGCACGGCCGAGCACCTCACCGGTCAGTTTCATCGCCCCGAACGGGCCGCTGTCGAAGATCCGGCGGGAGATGTCACCCGGCCGGATGCCGGTGGCGATCAGGCGAGCGGCCAGCTCGTGCACCGCCGGCGTGGTCATGTCGAACCTGAACGAGCCGGTGTCGGTGGCCAGCGCGATGTAGAAGCACTCGGCGATGCCGGTGTCCAGCGGCACACCCAGCCGCGACAGCAGCTCGTCGGCCACCACCGAGGTCGCCGCCGCATGCGGGTCGACCAGGCGCACCCCGCCGAAACCGGCGTTCGACGCGTGATGGTCGAGCACCACGCTGCGCGGAGCGGCGAGACGGCCGGCCAGACCACCCAGACGCGACTCGCTCGCCACGTCGAAGACCAGGACCAGCCGCGGATCGGCGAAGGCCTCCGCCTCCGGCACCAGAAGATCCAGGCCGGGCATCTCCGTGTACGGCCCCGGAACCGTGAACACACCCGGGAACGTCGCGTGCACACGCGTGAACCCGAGCCGCCGCAGTCCCAGACCGAAACCGAGCATGCTGCCCAGCGCGTCCCCGTCCGGGTTGACGTGACAGATCAGCAGCACCTCGTCGTCGGCACCGACCGAGCGGACCGCCGCGACCGCGGCGGCCCACTGGTCGGCCGACGGCCCGGAGGGCAGGGTCACCCCTGATCCTCGCGGGCACCGACCCGCTCGGCGTCGTCCTCGTCCTCGTCATCCGACTTGTACGGGTCCGCGTCACCGGCGTACTGCTTGCCGGCGGCGAGCCGCTGGACCTCCTCGTCGCGGTGGCGTGCCGCGGCGAGCAGGTCGTCGATCTCCTTGACGTGGGTCTGCACGTTGTCCAGCACGAACGCCAGGCTCGGCGAGTGCCGCAGGCCGAGCGCGTGACCGACCCGGCTGCGCAGCATGCCCTTGGCACTCTCCAGCGCGGCTGCGGTGCCGGCCTGCTCGGTGACGTCGCCGAGCACCGTGTAGAACACCGTGGCCTCACGAAGGTCACCGGTGAGCCGGGCATCCGTGATCGTCACCATGCCGAGACGGGGATCCTTGATCTCCCGCACCAGCGAAGCCACCAACTCCCGGACACGCTCAGCGTGCCGACGTGTCTTGGCTGGGTCCGACATATCGCCCACCTCCGACTATGGATCCCGCGGGTCCGCACCGGCCCCCGCCCTTAACTGCTGAAGCGTACCCACGTCAGTCCTCGTCGCCGTACAGCCGTCGCTTGACCGAGAGCAACTCGATCTCGGGACGGCCCGCCACCTGGTTCTCACAGGTGTCGACGACGGCCCGCGCCTGAGCCGCCTCGGCGGCCACCACCGCCACACCGATCTGTGCCCGGCCGTGCAGGTCGTGGAAACCCACCTCGGCGGCGCTCACCTCGAATTTCCGGAGCATCGCGATGATCGGGCGGACATAGGAGCGCTTCTGCTTCAGCGACTGCGAATCACCGGGCAGGAGCAGGTCGAAGATTGCGGTCTCGGTATACATCAGCGAGCAGGTTACGCCCGGGCCGCACCGGATTCAGCTGTATTTCCGGGCCACCAGCACGTCACGCTCGATGCCCTGGTCCACCCGGTGCGCCAGCGGCTGGAACTCGATCAGCTTCAGGCCGTTCGCCAGCAGGATGTCCTCGGCCAGCTCCCGCTTCGCGACCTTGGTGTTCCAGGAGATACCGATCGCACCACCCGGGCGCAGCAGTTTCAGCCACTCCGGCACGGCCCGCTCCAGCAGGTCCAGCGGGCGCCGGGAGATGCCGCCGCCGTCCTCCTCGTAGCTGCCGTGCGCGATCCCGTAGGGCAGGTCGGTGACGATCAGGTCAGCGACATTGCCCTTGATCAGGCCGTCCAGCCCGGTGGTGTCGGCGTTCAGCACGATGAGCTTCTGCACCGCGCCGGCCTTGTGGTCGTCCTTGCTGGCCGCCAGGGTCACCTCCAGCCGGCGGGCCGCCCGTCGACCCTGCCGGCGCACCGGGACCAGCTCGGCGGAGTGCTTGAGGCGCTTACGCTTCAGCCAGGTCTGGAGGAACAGCTTGTACGCCTCGACGTCCTTGCCGTCGATCTCCACACCGATGCCGTCGAAGCCGTACATCAGAGCCTGGTTGAGCGTGGTGCCGCGGCCGCACAGCGGGTCGAGGACGGTGAGGTTGCCGTCGAGCATCCGCGGCGCGAAGGCGGAGCCGAGCAGGGTGAGGTTCAGCACCAGCTTGGTGAACTGCTCGTTGGTCTTGCCCGCGTACTTCGGGATGGTGATCAGGTCGCTGTCGTAACGGGCCAGCGGGCTGAGGGCGAGCGGACGGAGCAACTCCTCGTCGACCCGCTCGAACAACGCGTACGCCGACGAGAGGTTGGACAGGTAGGCGATGTCACGGGTGGTCAGCTCACCGTCGAAGGTGAGGTATTCCACACCGCCGATCGTGGTGGCGTCGATCCCGGACAGTTCGGCGGAGAGCACCGGGCTGAACCCGGCCAGTTCCGCCTGCGAGATCCGGGACGCCTGATCGGCGTAGACGCGGTTGGCGGACGGGGCGAGCAGCATGGCATACCGGGACATGCCGACATCCTTTCAGGCGCCCCGGAAGGTGGGCAGCTCAGCCCGGCGGTCGCGGCACAGGCGTGCCGGTGCGGCGCCTCGCGCGGCAGCCACGGTACGCCGGGTAGCGCGTACCCCCAAGGGTGGAGAAAGGGGAACGGCCCCGGTGCCGAAGCACCGAGGCCGTCCATCGCTGGGTCGATCAGACGCGAGGCTTCTCGCGCATCTCCCAGGTCTCGATGACGTCGCCGATCTGCGGAGTGCCGAAGCCGCTCAGGGTCAGACCACACTCGAAGCCCTCGCGGACCTCGGTGGCGTCGTCCTTGAACCGCTTGAGCGAGCTGATCGTGACGCTCTCGGCCACCACGACACCCTCGCGCAGGATGCGCGCCTTGGTGTTGCGGCGGATGAGACCCGACCGGACGATACAGCCGGCGATGAGGCCGATCTTGGACGAGCGGAAGACCTCGCGGATCTCCGCGGTGCCCAGCTCGACCTCTTCGTACTCCGGCTTGAGCAGGCCCTTGAGCGCCGCCTCGATCTCCTCGATGGCCTGGTAGATCACGCTGTAGTAGCGGATCTCCACGCCGGCGCGGTCGGCCATCTCCTTGACCTTGTTGGAGGCCCGGACATTGAAGCCGATGATCGTTGCGGTCTGCTCGGACGAGGCCGACGCCAGGTTGACGTCGCTCTCGGTGATCGCACCGACGCCGCGGTGGATGACCTTGAGCTGGATCTCGTCCGGGATCTCGATCTTGAACAGCGCGTCCTCGAGCGCCTCGACCGAACCCGAGCTGTCGCCCTTGATGACCAGCGTGAGGGAGGTCTTCTCGCCCTCCTTGAGCTGGGCCATGAGCGTCTCGAGCGTGGCCTTGGTCCCCGAGTTGGCGAACGCGGCCGCACGACGGCGGGCCTGACGCTGCTCGGCGATCTGGCGCACCGTGCGGTCGTCCTCAGCAGCGAGGAACGTGTCACCGGCGCTGGGCACCGAGGTCAGACCGAGCACCAGGACCGGACGGGCAGGACCCGCCTCGGCGACCTGCTTGCCGTTCTCGTCGAGCATGGCGCGGACGCGACCGTGCGCGCCACCCGCCACGATCGAGTCGCCGGCCCGCAGCGTGCCCTTCTGCACCAGGACGGTGGCGACCGCACCGCGGCCCTTGTCCAGGTGCGCCTCGACCGCGACACCCTGAGCGGGGCCGTCGATCGGAGCGGTCAGCTCCAGCGACGCGTCGGCGGTCAGCAGGATCGCCTCGAGCAGCTCGTCGATGCCGATGCCGGGCTTGGCCGCGACGTTGACGAACATGGTGTCGCCGCCGTACTCCTCGGCGAGCAGGCCGTAGTCCGTCAGCTGCTGCCGGACCTTGTCCGGGTTGGCGTCCGGCTTGTCGACCTTGTTCACCGCGACCACGATCGGGACCTCAGCGGCCTTGGCGTGGTTGAGCGCCTCGACCGTCTGCGGCATGACGCCGTCGTCCGCCGCCACCACGAGGATGACGATGTCGGTCACCTGGGCACCACGAGCACGCATGGCGGTGAACGCCTCGTGACCCGGGGTGTCGATGAAGGTGATCGCCCGCTCTTCGCCCTGGTGCGGGACGACGACCTGGTAGGCACCGATGTGCTGGGTGATGCCACCCGCCTCGCCGGCGACCACGTTGGTCTTGCGGATCGCGTCGAGCAGCTTCGTCTTACCGTGGTCGACGTGACCCATGACGGTCACGACCGGCGGACGGGTGACCAGACGGTCCTCCGCCACCTCGGCGTCGAGGTTGATGTTGAACTGCGCGAGCAGCTCACGGTCCTCGTCCTCGGGGCTGACGATCACGACGTTGAAGCCCAGGTGCTCACCGAGCAGCAGCAGGGTGTCGTCGGACACCGACTGCGTCGCGGTCACCATCTCACCCAGGTTGAACATCTCCTGGACGAGCGAACCCGGGTTGGCGTTGATCTTGTCGGCGAAGTCGGAGAGCGACGCGCCACGGGAGAGCCGGATGTCCTGACCCTGACCACGCGGAGCGCCCGAGCTCATCTGCGGAGCCGACAGGTTGTCGAACTCCTGACGCCTCTGCTTCTTCGACTTGCGGCCACGCGTCGGCCGGCCGCCGGGACGCCCGAAGGCACCCGCCGCACCGCCGCCACGACCGCGGCCACCGCCACCACCGGGACGACCCGGAGCACCGGCACCGACCGGACCGCCGCCACCGGGACGGAAACCGCCACCGGGACCACCGGCACCGCCACCACCGGGACGGAAGCCACCGCCACCGCCACCACCGGGACGGAAGCCACCACCGGCACCGCCGCCGCCACCGGGACGGAAGCCACCGCCACCGCCACCGGGACCGCCACGGCCACCGCCGGGACCACCGGGACGACCTGCGCCGCCACCGGGGCCACCACGGCCGCCACCGGGACCGGCCGGACGCTGCGCGGGCATCGACGCGGGACTGGGCCGCGGCGGCATCGACGCAGGACTCGGCCGCGGCGGCATGCCGGGCTGGTTGGGACGCGGCATCGAAGCCGGCGACGGACGCTGACCGCCACCACCGGAGACACCGAACGGGTTGTTACCCGGGCCACGCGCGGGCGGGCGGGGAGCGCCACCGGCCGGGCCGGGACGGGGACCACGCTCACCGGGCGGGTTCTGCGGACCGGCGGCACGGGTGGCCGCCGGAGAACCCGGACGCGGGGGAACACTGCCGGGGCCGGGGCCACCCGGGCGGCGCGCGGGGCCACCCTCGGCCGGGCCCGGACGACGCTCGGCGTCGCGGGTGCGGGCGGCCTGAGCTGCCTGGGCAGCCTTGACGGAGGCCTCCTGCTCGGCCTTCAGCGCTGAGGCGCGCGCCTCAGCGGCCGCCACCTCGATGTCGTGCGCGCTGGCCGGCTTGGCGACCGGACCGGGCGTCGGGCCGGGACGTCCACCGGGCGGCTTCGGCCGGGCGAACTGACCCGGGGACGGAGCCGGCGAGGTGGGCGCGTTCGGACCGCCGGACGGCGGGCCGGGACGACGCGGAGGCTGCGGACGGGCCATCGGCGGACCCGGACGCGGGGCCGATGACGAGTTGGGAGAGCCGGACGGGGTTCCACCGCCGGCAGAGGGGGCAGAGGTCGGGGCTGAACCGCCACCGGAACCTGCCTCGAGGGCGCCCCGCAGACGCCGGGCCACCGGGGCCTCGACGGTGCTGGACGCGGATTTGACGAACTCGCCCATCTCTTTGAGCTTGGCGAGAACGGTCTTGCTGTCGACCCCGAGCTCCTTTGCGAGCTCGTGTACGCGGGCCTTGCCTGGCACTGCACTCCTCACTTCGAGGTCGTGCGAGCAGTACCCGCACAGACCTCACTCGTGCACTAGAAGCCTGGTCATTTCAGGGACTTCATCGTGTGCTCATCTGGGTCGTCCTACCTTGCTGGGTCGTGACGGGGCGCCGACGCCTCGTCATCGGTGGGTTCGTGCGGCACGGAGACCGCACGAATGTGCTCGGCTAGCAGACCGGCGTCAGCAACACCGGTAAGGCGCAACGCTCGCCCGAAGGCGCGTCGTCGCTCTGCTTGCGCGAAGCAAGCCGGATCGGGATGCAGATGCGCTCCCCGGCCCGGCAGTCGGCGGCCAGGATCGGGCAGAAGCCGGAAAGCTTCCCCGGATCCAGCCGCGACGAACCGCAGCAATGAAGCGGCCGGCGCGCGGTTGCGGCATCCAACGCAGGTTCGCGTCGGGCCGACCGAGTCCAAGTCTACCCCTCGATCGGGCCGGACGCGTATCCGGTCAGTTCCCCGCCTCGGCCGCATCACGGTCCGAGACTCCGGCAGGCTCGTTGTCCGGCCGGATGTCGATGCGCCAACCGGTCAGCCGAGCAGCCAATCTGGCGTTCTGTCCCTCCCGGCCGATCGCCAGCGAGAGCTGGAAATCCGGCACGGTGACACGAGCCGTACGGGTGGCCGCGTCGACCACCTCGACCCGCAGCGCCTTGGCCGGGGAGAGCGCGTTGCCCACGAACTGGGCCGGGTCGTCCGACCAGTCGATGATGTCGATCTTTTCGCCGTGCAGCTCGCTCATCACGGCGCGGACCCGCTGACCCATCGGGCCGATGCAGGCGCCCTTGGCGTTCACGCCGGAGACGGTCGACCGCACCGCGATCTTGGTGCGGTGACCCGACTCACGGGCGATCGCGGCGATCTCCACGGTCCCGTCGGCGATCTCCGGCACCTCGAGGGCGAAGAGCTTCTTCACCAGCGCCGGGTGCGAGCGGGACAGGGTGATCTGCGGGCCGCGGAAACCCTTGGCCACGTGCACCACGATGCACCGGATCCGGGCGCCGTGCGGGTACTGCTCGCCGGGCACCTGCTCGGACTGCGGCAGCACCGCCTCGAGCTTGCCCAGGTCGACCGTCACGATGTTCTTCTCGGCACGGGCCGCGTCGGCCTGCACCACACCGGTGATCAGGTCGCCGTCGCGTCCCGCGTACTCACCGAAGTGCTGTTCGTCGGTGGCCTCCCGCAGACGCTGGAGGATCACCTGCTTGGCGGTCATCGCCGCGATCCGGCCGAAGTCGTGCGGAGTGTCGTCCCACTCCCGCACCATCGTGCCGTCGGCGTCGAACTCCTGAGCCAGCACCGACGCCACGCCGCTCTTACGGTCGATCGCCACCCGGGCGTGGCTCTCCGCGCCGTCGGTGTGCCGGTACGCCGTCAGCAGCGCGGTCTCGATGGCCGCCAGAATCGTCTCGAACGGGATCTCCCGCTCGCGCTCCAGGGCGCGCAGCGCCGCGAGGTCGATGTTCATGCCTCGCCCTCCCCTTCGTCATTGTCATCGTCATCGTCGTCTTCGTCGCCGAAATCGGCTTCGTCCATACGCTTGAACTCGATCTGGACCTTGCCCGCGCCGAGCCCGTCGAACGCCAGCTCGCGCGAGACGCCGTCCACGTCCAGCACCACACCCGTGTCACCGGTCGACACGATCCGGCCGGTCAGCCCGTCCACCTCGACCAGGCGGCCGATGTTGCGGCGCCAGTGCCGGGGCTCGGTCAGCGGCCGGTCGACGCCCGGAGAACCGACCTCCAACTGGTACTCCCCGGCGAGCAACTCGCCGCCGGACTCCTCGGCCTCGTCGAGGGCCGTGGAGATCGCCCGGGAGACGACCGCCACGTCGTCCAGGCTGATGCCGCCGTCGGTGTCGACCATCACCCGCACGACGAAACGCCGCCCGGCCCGGGAGAGATTCACGTCCTCCAGGTCGTAACCGGCCCCGGCGACCACCGGCTCGATCACCGCACGGACCCGGGCGCGGGCCGCGGTCAGGTCGACACGGGGAGGAGCAGGGGTCCGCGCCTCGGGTTCGGGGCGGGTGCGTCGGCTATGGGGATGCCCACCGGGTCGGGCCCCGGCGCGGCCACGCTGCGTCATCGGGCTCGACCTCTCGTTAGCTTTGCGCTGCCACGACTATATGCCGCCGGGCAGACAAAGGCCCCGCGGCTGACGCAGAGCGTAACGCGCCCGGGGGACGGCCGGAGCGCCGCCGCACCGAATCCACCCCCACCGCAGGTCGACGGCATGGTGTTGACTGATCGGGTGGCGATCAGAGAGACGGGACACACACGGCGACGGGTGCTGGCCACGGCCGGAGCCGTGGCGGGCGCGACGACACTGGGTGGATGCTTCGGCGACGATCCGGAGCCGCCACCGGCACCGGACGCGCTGCAGCCGCTGCTCGACGAGGCCCTGACGATGGCCGCGGCCTACGAGCGGGCCGTGGTGGCCCAGCCGGCCCTGGCCGACCGGCTCACCCCGCTCGCCGAGGACCATCGTGCACACGCGACGGAACTCGCCACGATGATCGGCGCGACCCTGCCCTCGGCGGTGGCCGCCCCGTCCGCATCCGGTTCGGCCACCGACGGCGACAGCACCGCTGACCTGCGCAAGGCCGAGCAGACGGCGCAGAAGAACGCGGTCGCGGCCTGCCGGACGGCACCCGCCGAACGGGCCGCCCTCGTTGGATCGATCGCCGCCAGCCGGGCGACACACGCCGAGGCGCTGCGCTGACCCGATAGGGTTTCGCGACGTGATGGAGCAACTGGCCGCGGCGCTCGCCGCCGAAGAGGCCGCGATCTACGCGTACGGGTTGATCGGCGTGCACCTCAAGGACAACGAGCAGGACCGCGCCCGGGCCGCCGAGCAGGAACACCGGGAACGCCGCGACCTGCTGGTGGACCGGCTCGACGAGCTCAAGGCGAGCGCCGCACCGAACCCACCCGGATACGCCCTGCCGTTCGAGGTCGCCGACCGCACGTCCGCACTGAGACTCGCCGTCCACATCGAGGACGGTGTGGCCCAGGCCTGGCGGGTGGTCCTCCCGGTCACCACCGACACCGAACGCGCCGACGCTCTGTCCGCGATGACCGACTCCGCAATTCGCGCGACGCGGTGGCGCAAACTCGGCGGCATCACCCCCCTGACCATGGCCTTCCCCGGCCGGGCCGGGTGACCGTCGCCCTCTTCGGCATGCCGTCCCACCCCGGATGGCAGAGAATGAGGGCGTGATCGAGGAACTCGACACCACCACCGTCCGCGGCTCCCTGGCAGCCCGGCTGCGCGACGCCGTCCAGAAACGCTGGCCCGCCGACGTACAGGCGATCGGGCTGTGCGGCTCGATGGCCCACGGCGACGACAACGACGGCAGCGACATCAACCTGGTCGTGGTCACCTACCGGCCCAAGACCGGCCCGAAACCGGCACTGCGCAAGGTGGACGGCATCCCGGTCGAGCTGCGCGTGACGACCGGCGAGGAAGGACTGGGGCAGGCCCGGGCGCTCACACCGCGGTGGCCGTTGCAGGCCGACCAGTACATCACCACGTTCCCCCTGCACGACCCGCAGAAATGGTTCACCGACCAGCGGGAGGCCCACCTCAGCCTGCTCGCCGAGGCCCGCCCGATCGAGTTCACCGGCATGGCCCGGCACGACTGGGCGGTGGCGAGCGGTGCGCACACCCGCGCGGTCCGGCTCGCCCAGTGGTTCGACACCGACGCGGCCCTGATCCTGATGGCCGAGGCCCGGCTGCACGCGGCGCTGGTGACGGGGCTGCTCACCCGCACCCACTTCCGCAACGCGGCGGACGCGGTGCGCCGGACCGGGCTGGCGTCCGCGGACACCCAGGAGCTGGGCGCGATCCTGAAATATCAGGGCGAGGAGCTCGGCGCCCGGGGACGGCCGGTGGACGGCGCACTGGGCGCCCTCTTCGACTGACGGGACCTTCCCCCTTTTTCGGGTACGCCCGGAGCACCGCACCCCCGTCGCGGACGGGACGGGCGAACCCGCCGCCGCTCGCGGGCGAACCCGCACCCCGGTCGCGGGCGGGACGGGCACTTCTCAGGCACGCCCGAAGCCCGCCCGCCGTGGTGACCGCGGCGGTGCAGACCGCCCGGAACCGCCACGCCCCGGACGCGGCGGTCACGACAGGCGCGACACTCCGACCACCGGCGGACGCGGCACTCGGGGTGCGGGTGGAGGCGGGACCGTCGTCATCGCGTACACGAAAAGGAGAGTGACCGCACCGCACGCGGCCGGATCACGGCAGGGTCAGGATCTCGTAGCCGTCCTCGGTCACGACCAGGGTGTGCTCGAACTGGGCCGTCCACCTGCGGTCCTTGGTGACCACGGTCCAGCCGTCCTTCCACACCTCGTAGTCGTGGGTGCCCAGGGTGATCATCGGCTCGATGGTGAAGGTCATACCGGGTTCCATGACGGTGTCGAGGCGCGGGTTGTCGTAGTGCGGGATGTACAGGCCGGAGTGGAACGTCTCGCCGATGCCGTGGCCGGTGAAGTCGCGGACCACGCCGTAACCGAAACGGCGGGCGTAGGCCTCGATGACCCGGCCGATGGCGTTGATCGGGCGGCCCGGGGCGACCGCCCGGATGCCGCGCATCATCGCCTCGTGGGTGCGCTCGACCAGCAGCCGGGCCTCGTCGTCGACCTCGCCGACGCAGAAGGTGGCGTCGGTGTCGCCGTGGACCCCGTCGAGGTACGCCGTGACGTCGACGTTGATGATGTCGCCGTCCTCGAGCACCGTCGAGTCCGGGATGCCGTGGCAGATGACCTCGTTGAGTGAGGTGCAGCAGGATTTGGGGAAGCCCTTGTAACCGAGCGTCGACGGGTAGGCGCCGTGGTCGAGGATGAACTCGTGGACCACCCGGTCGATCTCGTCGGTGGTCACGCCGGGCTTGCAGTGCTCCCCGGCCAGCTCGGTGGCCTGGGCGGCGATCCGGCCCGCGACGCGCATCCGCTCGATCGTCTCGGGGGTCTGCACATGCGAGCCCCGCCACTCCCGCGGCCGCTTCTTCCCCACGTATTCGGGGCGGACGATGTGCGCCGGGACCGCGCGCTCACGCGACTGTCTTCCCGGCACGAGAGGGGCACGTACGGTCATGTACCACAGACTATCCGCCCCGCGGCACGCCCGAACCGGAGCGGACCGCCCTGTTCTTGCCGCTCCCGTGACGCTGTGAAATCGTGTGTTGGTGGATCAAGACGGCCAGGACCCGAATTTCTCGGCGATCGGTGAGGTGACCGGTGACCGGGTCACCGTCACCGTGACCGGTGAGGTCGACATGGCCACGGCCGACCAGGTGTTCCGGGCGGCCACCGCGGACCGCACCGGTCGCGCGACGCTCGACCTGCGGGCCGTCACCTTCTTCGACTCGGCGGCCATCCACACGCTGATCCGGCTCGCCGAGCACTACCCGGGCGCCTTGGAGGTCATCCCCTCCGAGCGGGTGCGCCGGGTGCTGGACATCGCCGGCCTGGGCGGTCAGCCCTGGCTCAAGTCCGTCTGATCGGGCGGCGCAGGGTCACCGAGGTGCCGTTCGGGGATCGGCGCACCGAGAGTTCGGTGAGCGCGCCGATCAGGGCCAGCCCACGCCCGCGGAACCCGGGGTCGGTGGCCGGGCGCCAGCGGCCGGTGTCGACGATGGTCACCGTCACCGCGTCCTCGTCGAGGGACGCCTCCACCACGATGATCGGCTCGGCCGGCTCGACCGGGTGTTCGATGGCGTTCGCGGCCGCCTCGGAGACCGCCACGACCAGGTCGAACGCGTCCTCGTCGGGTACCGCGTGCGCGGTGAGGAAGTCCTCCAGGCGGCGGCGCAGCACGGTGAGCCGGCCCGGTTCGGCGGGCAGCCGCAGCACGAACTCGCGCGGCTCGGTCACCTCGAGGGCGATCAGGGCGATGTCGTCACGGCGTTTCTGGCGGCCGGCCTTGGCGAGCAGGGCGTCGAGCAGGTCCTCGATGTGGTCGGTCGGTTTGGCCGCGTCCGCGGTCAGCTCGGCGAGGCCCTCGTCGATGGCCTGTACCCGGTCCTCGATCAGTCCGTCGGTGTAGAGCAGCAGCCGGCTGCCCGCCTCCAGCTCCACCTCCCGGGTCGGATAGTCGACATCACCGAGTGCCCCGATCGGGGGACCCAGCGCCGTCCGGTACAGAAACGTCCCGGCCTCGCCCTGTTTCACCAGCACGGGAGAGGGGTGCCCGGCGGAGGAGTACCTCAACCGCCGGCTGCGCGGATCGAACGCCACGCACAGCACCGTCGCGAACTGGCGGCGGCCCAGCGTGTCCACCAGACGGTTCAGCCGGCTCAGCGACGAGCCACAGTCGAAACCCTCGAGGATGTACGCCCGGAGCGCGTTGCGCAGCTGACCCATGCCCGCGGCGGCGTGCACGCCCTTGCCGACGACGTCACCGATCACCAGGATCACCTCGCCGTCCGGTCCGGCGATGGCGTCGTACCAGTCGCCGCCGACCAGGGCCTCGCTGCTGCCCGGCAGGTAGCGCCCGGCCACGATGGCGCCGGGGACGCGGGGCAGCGTCTGCGGGAGCAGGCTGTGCTGCAGGGTGCTGGCGATCCGGTGCTCGCTCTCGTACAGCCGGGCGTTGGCCAGGCGCAGGCCGACGAGCCGGGCCAGCTGGGTGAGTACCACGTGGTCGGCGGGGGTGCCGGCGCCGGACCAGACGCGCAGTTCGCCGAGGGAGACGCCGCCGGTGTCGGGCAGCGGCAGCTCGACGTCCGGCGGGGCGGAGGGGTCGGCGCCGCCGTCGCGTTCGGCGCGGGCGCCGGAGACGGTCAGCACGACCCGGCCGGCCGAGGTCATGGTCTGCGCGTGCCGGGCGGCGATGTCGAGCACCCCGGCGGTGCTGGGCACCGCGTTGATCGCGACGGCGGCGTCGACCACGCCCCGCAGCCGGTTGACGATCTCCCGGCGCAGCTGGCCCAACTCCAGGTTGGCCCGGACCCGGGCGATCAGTTCCCGGGTGGAGAACGGTTTGACCAGGTAGTCGTCGGCACCGGCGGCCAGGCCCTCGACCGCGGCCTCCTCGCCGGCCCGGGCCGAGAGGACCACGATCGGGACGTCGCGGGTGCTCTGGTCGGCGCGCAGGGCGGCGATCAGGCCGAAGCCGTCCAGCCGGGGCATCATCACGTCGGTGAGGACCAGGTCGAACGGCCGCTCCCGGGCCGCGGCCAGCGCCTGCACGCCGTCCACCACGGTGTCCACGTCCCAGTAGGGCGCGAGCAGCCGCGACACGTGTTCGCGCAGGTCGGCGTTGTCGTCGGCGAGCAGGATGCGGCCGCCGGAGCGTTCGTCGACCGGCACCGGGGTGGCCGGGCCGTCACCGGCCCACCAGGTGGCCTCGTCGACCCAGAGACGGGAGTCGGCGGACTCGGCCGCGGCCGGCTCCTCGTTGACCCGCTCACCGGGCAGGTGGCCGGTGCCGAACGGGATCCGGACGGTGAACTCGCTGCCCCGGCCCGGCCGGCTGCGCACCGCGACCGACCCGCCGTGCAGTTCGGCCAGTTCACGGACCAGGGCCAGGCCGATGCCGGTGCCCTCGTGGCTGCGGGACCAGACGCCGGTGACCCGGTGGAACCGGTCGAAGAGGCGGGACTGCTCGTGTTCCGGGATGCCGATGCCGGTGTCGCCGACGGTGAACGCCGCGAAGCCCTGGTCGGCCCGGACCCGGACGGTGATCCGGCCTCGGCGGGTGAACTTGACCGCATTGGAGAGCAGGTTGAAGACGATCTTCTCCCAGAGCTCCTGGTCGACGTAGACCGGCTCGGGCAGCGGCGGCGCGTCGACGGCCAGTTCCAGGCCGGCCCGCTCGGTGGCCGCGGTGAACGTGCCGGCCAGCCGGGCGGTGTGCCGGGCCAGATCGGTCGGGCGGTACTCGGCGCGCATCCGGCCGGACTCCAGCCGGGAGAAGTCGAGCACCGTGTTGACCAGCTTGAGCAGGCGCAGGCCGTTGCGGTGGACCGGGGCGAGGCGTTCGCGGACCTCCGCCGGGACGACCGGGTCGTCGAGCAGGTCCTCCAGCGGGCCGAGGATCAGGGTGAGCGGGGTCCGGAACTCGTGGCTCACGTTGGAGAAGAAGTTCGTCTTGGCCCGGTCCAGCGCGGCCAGTTCGGCGGCACGGCGGCGCTGCTGCTCGAACGCCCGCAGGTTGGACACCGCCCGGGAGATCTGCGCCGCGGCCAGGTCGAGGAAGTCGCGGTAGTCGTCGTCCATCACCAGGGACGGGTTGACGCCCAGGACGAGCGCACCGTCGGCGTCCGCGCCGAAGCCGACGGGCAGCACCAGCGCGTCGTCGAGCCGTCCCGGACGACCGCTTTTGATCACGGCGGCGACGGCCGGGGACGGGTCCGGGTCGTTCAGGGACAGCGACGCGTACGGGATGTCCGCGGTGTTCTCGCCGAGCACCGCGAGCACCTCGGCGACCAGGGCGTCCTGATCGGGCGAGTCGGCCAGCCGGCGGCCGAGGGCGCTGAGCGTGCGCACCCGGCGCTCGCTGAGGACCCGCCCGGTGGTCTCGGTAACGATGCACATCACCCCGCCGGGCCGGCCCTCGTCGTCACGGATCGGATCGTAGGAGATGTCGAACCAGGTCTCCTCGAGGAACCCGTAGCGCTCGATCCGGAACAGGTGGTCGCGGGCGTAGAACGACTCGTCGCGTTCCACCACCCCGTCGAAGAGCGGGTGCAGCACCGCCCAGGCCTCGGCCCACATCTCGGCGCCGGGACGGCCCAGGTGGCCGGGGTGCTTGTCGCCCATCGTGACGATGTAGGCGTCGTTGTAGAAGGCCACCCACTGCGGACCCCAGAAGATCACGATCTGCGCGCGTGAGGCGAGCATCGTGACGACCGCGTCGACCAGCTCCGGCGGCCAGCCGGACGGATCACCGACCGGGCTGGTGGACCAGTCCAGTGCGGACATGCGGGCGCCCATCTCGCCACCCCGCTCGAAGGCGTTGCTCAGCCGCCTCGGCAGGACGCCCATCACCACGCCTCCCACTGCAAGGAATCCGATCCGGTGGCACCGTAACACCGCCGGAGCACGGTCGCCCGGTCAGGCGGACGCGGTCGCACGGGTCCGCGACGCCGCCCGGGCCAGGGCTTCGAACGATCGCAGGTCGGTGGTCCTCTCCGGATGCCACTGCACGCCGAGCGCGAAGGTGTGCGCCGGATGCTCGATGATCTCGATGATCCGGTCGTCGGGGCACCAGCCGACCGGCACGAACTCACCCGGTTCGGCGACCGCCTGGTGGTGGAACGAGTTCACCGTCAGGGTGCGCCCGAACACCTCGTGGGCGACCGTCCGCTCCTCGACGACCACGTCGTGGCGGCCGTAGTCGGACGCGTTCGCGGCCAGCGGGTCGGTGCCGGTCGAGGCGCGGTGCCGTTCGTGGCCGACCAGGTCGGGCACGTGCTGGTGCAGCGAGCCGCCGGTGGCCACCGCCATCACCTGCATGCCCCGGCAGACACCGAGGATCGGCAGGCCGGCGGCGAGGGCGGCGCGCATCAGCGGCAACTCGGCCTCGTCACGGGTCTCGTCGGGGTCGGTCTCCGGATGCCGGGGCTCGTCCCAGTGCGCCGGGTCGACGTCGTTGCCCCCGGTGAACACGATGCCGTCGAGCGACTCGATCACGTCGGTGCCCGGGTCGTCCGGGGTGATCAGCACAGCTCGTCCGCCGGTGGCGTGCACGGCCTTCACGTAGGTCATCGGCAGCATGCCGGCCATCATGTCGTTGTGGCCGTACTTCACCTGCTGGGCGTACGCGGTGAGGCCGATCAGCGGTCTGCGCATGCGGCGGGTTCCTCCTCGACTCCGGCGGCCGCCGCGACCAGGGCTCCGAAGAGGCGCACATCGCGGCTCACCTCGGGATGCCACTGAACGCCGAGAACAAACCGGCGTCCCGGATCTTCCACCGTCTCGGGCAGGCCGTCCTCAGCCCATCCGGTGACGGTCAGTGATCCGGGGTCGGCGACGCCCTGATGGTGGAAACAGTTGATGGTGACGTCCTCGCCCATCAGTCCGGCGATCCGGCTGCCGGGGGCGAAGGTCGCGTCGTGCTCGCCGTACACCGCGGGGGCGGGCCGGTGCTTCTCGTGACCGAGAACGTCGGGCAGGTGCTGGTGGAGCGTGCCGCCGGCGGCGACGGTGAGCAGCTGCATTCCCCGGCAGACGCCGAGGACCGGCATGTCCCGGTCCAGGGCCGCGCGCAGCAGGGCAATCTCGCCGGCGTCCCGGTCCGGCCGGGTCTCGGTGAACGGGCCGCGGGCGGCGCCGTACAGCGACGGGTCGACGTCGGGTCCGCCGGCCAGCACCAGGCCGTCGAGGGCCCGCAGCACGTCCGCGTCGAGGTCGTCCGGGGGCAGCAGGACCGGTCGGCCACCGGCCAGCCGGACCGCTTCGGTGTAGTCGTGCGGCACGAGCGTGGAGGGGAGGTCGTGCCACACGCCCCAGGAGGCGGACACCACGTAGGTCGTAATCCCGATGATCGGACGCATCGCTCCACCGTAATCACAGGCGCGCGGCGCCGGATGACCGGCGCCGCGTGACGGGCCCTTCTGTCCCACCGGCACGGGGATCGGCCCGGGCCGGCGGGGATTCGACCCCTACACCCTGTTCCAGCTGGGCGTATGAGGAATCGTGCCCCAGCCCGTGGGCTTTGAAACATCAGAGCGGCGTCACGTACGCCCCGGTGATCCCGCCGTCGACGACGAACTGCGCGGCGGTCATGAACGACGCGTCGTCACTCGCCAGGAACGCCACCGCGGCCGCGATCTCCTCCGGTTCGGCGAACCGGCCCATCGGCACGTGCACCAGCCGGCGGGCGGCCCGTTCCGGGTCCTTGGCGAACAGTTCGAGCAGCAGCGGGGTGGCGACCGGGCCGGGGCAGAGCGCGTTGATCCGGATGCCCTCCCGGGCGAACTGGACACCCAGTTCCCGGGTCATCGCCAGCACGCCGCCCTTGCTGGCGGTGTACGCGATCTGCGAGGTGGCCGCCCCGAGCAGGGCCACGAACGACGCGGTGTTGATGATCGAGCCCTTGCCCTGACGCTGCATGTGCGGGATGGCGTACTTGCAGCAGAAGAAGACGCTCGTCGTGTTGACCTTGAGGACCCGCTCCCACGCCTCGATGCCGGTGACCAGGATCGAGTCGTCGTCGGGCGGGGAGATGCCGGCGTTGTTGAAGGCGATGTCCACCCGGCCGTGGCGTTCGGCGACTCCGTCGAAGAGGGCCTTGACCTGCTCTTCGTCGCTGACGTCGCAGGCCACGAACTCGCCGCCGACCTCCTGCGCGATCGCCTCACCGGCCTCCGCCGAGATGTCCACGCACACGACCTCGGCGCCCTCGGCGGCGAACCGCCGCGCGGTGGCCAGGCCGATCCCACTGCCGGCGCCGGTGATCACGGCGACCCGGTCCTGCAGACGCTCCACTGTCACTCCCCCATCGAGATGAACACGTTCTTGACATCGGTGAACGACAGCAACGCGTCCGGGCCCAGCTCACGGCCGAGACCGGACTGCTTCATGCCACCGAACGGTGTCCAGTAGCGGACGGACGAGTTGCTGTTGACGCTGAGCGCGCCGGTCTCGACCGACCGGGAGACGCGCAGGGCACGGCCCACGTCACGGGTCCAGATCGAGCCGGAGAGGCCGTACTCGGTGTCGTTGGCCAGCCGGATCGCCTCGGCCTCGTCCCGGAACGGCAGGACGCTGACCACCGGCCCGAAGATCTCCTCCCGCCAGTGCGGGTCGTCGGCCGAGCGGGCCAGCAGGACGGTCGGCGGGAACCAGAATCCGTCGCCGCTGGGTGCGGTTCCCTGGAACGCGACGTCGGCTCCACCGACGTAGCCGGCGACCGTGGCACGCTGGCCAGCCGAGATCAGCGGGCCCATATCCGACTCTTCGCTGGTCGGGTCAGATGTCCGGAATTTTGCGACATTTTCTTGGAAAAGCGCTAGAAATCTATCGAAGACCGAGGCCTCGACCAGCAGGCGCGACCGCGCGCAACAGTCCTGGCCGGCGTTGTCGAAGACCGCGCCCGGCGCCGCCGCCGCGGCCGCTGAGAGGTCGGCGTCCGCGAAGACGATGTTGGCGCTCTTGCCACCCAGTTCCAGCGTCACCCGCTTCACCTGATCGGCGCAGCCCGCCATGATCGACTTGCCGACCGTCGTGGACCCGGTGAAACACACCTTGCGAACCGCCGGATGCGTGACGAACCGCTGACCGACCACACTCCCCTTGCCCGGCAGCACCTGGAACACGTTCTCCGGCAGTCCCGCCTCCAGCGCCAGCTCGGCGAGCCGGATCGCGGTCAGCGGCGTCAGCTCGGCCGGTTTCAGCACGACCGTGTTGCCCGCGGCCAGCGCCGGCACGAATCCCCAGCCGGCGATCGGCATCGGGAAGTTCCACGGCACGATGATCCCGACCACGCCGAGCGGCTCGTGGAAGGTCACGTCGAGACCGCCGGGCACCGGGATCTGCCGGCCGGACAGCCGTTCCGGCGCGCCCGCGTAGTAGTTCAGGACGTCCCGGACGTTGCCCGCCTCCCAGCGCGCGTTGCCGATCGTGTGGCCGGCGTTGCGTACCTCCAGAAGGGCGAGCTCCTCGAGGTGGTCCTCCACCACCGCGGCGAAGCGGCGCAGAAGCCGCGCCCGATCCCCGGGCGCGACCCGCCGCCACTCACCGAAAGCGGTCCGCGCACGCTCGATCGCCGCGTCGGTCTCTTCCAGACCCAGCGAGGGTACGGTCGTGAAGACCGCGCCGTTCGCCGGATTGATGACGTCCGTCACGTTCATGGCGTCACTAGATCACATTCGCTCGAATCCGCGGCGCAACTCCCAGTCCGTGACAGCCGCGTCGAAGGCGGCCAGCTCGACCCGCGCCATGTTCGCGTAGTGCGCGACCACGCCGGACCCGAACGCGGCCTCCGCCACGCCGCTGTCCGACCAGAGTCCGGCCGCCTCGCGCAGCGTCCCGGGCACCCGTTCCGCGGTCTCGTCGTGGTACGCGTTCCCGGCGAACTCGTCCTCCAGCGACAACTCGTTCTCGATCCCGTGCAGCGCGCCCGCCACCAGAGCCGCGATCGCCAGGTACGGGTTGACGTCCCCGCCCGGCACCCGGTTCTCCACCCGCATGCCCTCGCCGTGACCGGCGATCCGCAGCGAGCAGGTCCGGTTGTCCACGCCCCAGCGCAGCGCGGTCGGCGCGAACGACCCGGGCTGGTACCGCTTGTACGAGTTGATGTTCGGCGCGAACAGCAGACTGAACTCGCGCATCGTGGCGAGCAGGCCGGCCAGCACCCGCTGACCGGTCACGCTCAGATGGGCCGGGCCGTCGCCGAGCATCGCCGACCGGTCGTCCTCGCCCCGCAACGAGAAGTGGATGTGGCAGGAGTTGCCCTCCCGCTCGTTCGGCTTGGCCATGAAGGTGAGCGCCATGCCCTCCTGGGCGGCGATCTCCTTGGCACCGTTCTTGTAGATCACGTGGTGGTCGGCGGCGGTGAGCGCGTCGGCGTACCGGAAGGCGATCTCGTGCTGGCCGAGGTTGCACTCGCCCTTGGCGCTCTCCGGGACCAGCCCGGCGCCGAACATGTCGTTGCGGATCCGGCGCAGCAGCGGTTCGACCCGGGCGGTCCCGAGCAGGGAGTAGTCCACGTTGTACTGGTTGGCCGGCGTCAGATCGCGGTACCGCTTGGTGAACGCCTCCTCGTAGGTGTCGCGGTAGAGGACGAACTCCAGCTCGGTCCCGGCGAACGCGGTCAGGCCGTGCGCCGCCAGCCGGTCCAGCTGGCGGCGCAGGATCTGCCGCGGCGAGGCCGGCACCGGATCGCCGGCGGTGTCGAAGAGGTCGGCGAGGACCAGGGCGGTGCCCGGCTGCCACGGGACCGGCCGCAGCGTGTCGAAGTCCGGCCGCATGACGAAATCGCCGTACCCGGTGGACCACGAGGACATCTCGTAGCCGTCCACGGTGTTCATGTCGACGTCCACGGCGAGCAGATAGTTGCAGCCCTCGCTGCCGCCGGAGACCACCTCGTCCATGAAGTACCGCCCGTGCAGCCGTTTGCCCTGCAGCCGGCCCTGCATGTCGGTCAGGGCCAGCAGCACGGTGTCGATGCTGCCGTTGCCGACGGCCACGTCCAGATCCTCGAGGTCCATATGCCTGTCCTATCAGTCGGTCGGCTCGCCGTGGGCGGCCTTCTCGATCAGGTTCTGCTTCGGCCCGGTGAACCACTTCCGCGCACCGGCGAACCACCAGACGGTGGCCGCGCCGAGCACGACGGCCACCGCCACGATCGTGTAGTTGAAGTTCGACGCGGTGATCGGCCCTGCCGTCGGCAGCACGAACAGCACGCAGATCACTCCTACCCACCCGATCGCGATCCATCCGATCGGAGCACTCCACCGCCCCAGATTCCACGGACCGGGCTGGAAGTCCGGGTCACGGCGGCGCAGCAGGACCGGTCCGACGTACGCGATGTAGAGGCCGATCACCGCGATGGAGGTGGCGGCCAGGTACGCCGTGGTGTTCCAGAGCGACGGCAGCACGAGGAGGGTGGACAGGCTGACGCAGAGCCAGATCGAGTTGGTCGGCGTACCCGTGCGGGGGTTGACCTTCTTCCAGATCCTCGATCCGGGGATCGCGTCGTCGCGGGCGAACGCGTAGGACATCCGGGAGTTCGCCGTCACCGACGCCATCCCGCAGAACCACTGCGCCACCATGCAGATGAACAGCAGGAACGTGCCGAGGTCGTGGCCGGCCGCGTCGATGAAGATCTGCGCGGGCGGCAGGCCCAGGTCGCTGGTCCGGGCCGCGTCGTAGTCCTGGATGGACCATGTGATCGCGAAGAGCAGCACGAATCCGGCGATCACCGAGACCACCACGGACATCACGATGCCGCGGGGTGCGGCCCGGGCGGCGTCGTGCGTCTCCTCCGCCACGTGCGCGGAGGCGTCGTAGCCGGTGTACGTGTACTGCGCCATCAGCAGGCCGATCAGCACCGCGTAGACGCCCGCTCCGGCGAAGGTGAAGCCGGTCTCGTTGCGGACCTCGAGGAACACCTCGGAGATCGGCTTGTGCTGGTCCGGGACGATCGCGAGGACCGCCACGATGATCGCGACACCGATGAGGTGCCACCAGGCGCTCACGTCGGAGAGCAATCGCACCAGGTTGACGCCGAACGTGTTGAGCAGGCCGTGCACGCCGATGATCAGCAGGAAGATCAGGAAGGTCCGCCCGGTGGTCACCTCCATGTCGAAGGCCAGGCTGAGGAAGGCCGAGGTGGTGATCGCCGCGCCGAAGTCGATCGCGGCGGTGACGGCGACCTCGCCGAGGAAGTTGAACCAGCCGACGAACCAGGCCCACGCGGCCTTGTTGCGTTTGGCCAGGGCGGCGGCCCACCAGTAGAGCGCGCCGGCCGTCGGGTACGCCGAGCAGACCTCCGCCATGGCCAGGGCCACGAAGGTCACCATGACGCCGACGAAGAGCCAGCCCAGGGTGATGGCGATCGGTCCGCCGGCGGTCATCGCGATGCCGTACGACGTGATCGCACCGGCCAGGATGGAGATGATCGAGAAGGAGACGGCGAAGTTGGAGAAGCCGGAGAGCCGGCGATGGAGCTCCTGTTGGTATCCGAGTTGGGCGAGTCGTTCCTCGTCAGTGGTCATCCGATTGCCCCCTTGCCCGAAGGGTGTGACGTGAGCCACGAGATCCCGTGATGATCTCCCCGTCGTGTTACGGGCGTCAATGAGCGGCGTTAATTGCATTGCCGCGTCCACCCGCCGGTGCGAGCCTGGATTCACGCGGCACCTCGGAAGGCCGCTGATCTCCACCCGTGGCGGCGGCGTGGGGCGCGGTCACCTCTCTCCTGGCAAGCGCCCGCTCCACGCCGCCGCTCCCCCATAGATCACCGAAACTGTTTCCGCAGGTCAGTCTGACTTTTAGCCTAAAAAATCTACAGCGGCGAGTCTAGAAATCTGCTTCCGGTGGGCATACCTTTGGTGTGTCGGGCGGCAACGACCGACACAGCAAATGGCACAAGACGCTGAGTTGGATAGGAGGACGAGATACCGCAGCAACGCGCAAACACGTCCCCGGCCCGACGAGAGGTGATCGCAGCCGATGCCCATCACTCAGGTCGACTGCTAGCGGCACGCAGCCTGTCGACCACATGCGCCGAGATTGCTCGGCACAAGAATTGAAAAGCCAGGGCCCCGGTTACCCGCCGGGGCCCTGGATCATGTTGTGAGTAAGGGGATCATGCCCGCGAAGCCGGACCCCGACCTTCCCGCATTCACCATGGGCCGCGCCGCCGCGATGATCGGCGTCACCCCGGCCTTCCTGCGCAGCCTCGACGGGACCGGCCTGATCGAGCCGGAACGCTCACACGGCGGCCACCGCCGCTACTCCCGTCACCAACTCGACCTCGCCGCCCGGGTCCGGGTGCTGCTCGACGAGGGTTTCCTGCTCGCCGCCGCCTGCCGGATCGTCACCCTGGAGGACCGGCTCGCCGCGGCGCACCGGCACATCCGCGAACTCGGCGGCCGGCTCGGCCCCGGCGAGGACGCCCGCATCCCCACCCAGACGCGACGTACGCCACCCGGCGTCACGCCCGGGATGGCCGCCACCGACCACGCGTGACATCGTCACCTCTCCCGGGATGGCCTCCGCAGACCACGCATGACATCGTCACCTCTCCCGGGATGGCCGCCACCGACCACACATGACATCGTCACCGGATGGCAGCCCCGCACGCCGGACAGTGGCGGCGTCCCGGCCCGACCGCCCGGCAGCGGCGCGCCGACGCCGCGATCGCCCTCGCCGTCACCGCCGCCGCCGTCCTCAACCTGTTCCTGGCCCGCAGCGCCGGCATCCTCGGCCACGACGGCGTGCCCGGACTGCCCGAACAACTCGCCTGGGTGCTGGCCACGGTCCTGCCGCTGGCCTGGCGGCGGAGTCAGCCGGAGATCGTCGCGGTGGTCGTCTCGGCCGCCTACCTCGGCGCGCAGTGGCGCGGCGCGCAGGAGCAGCAGATCACCTCGGGGGTGCTGTTCGCGGCCATCTACACGCTGGGTGCGTGGGGTCAGGACCGTTCCCGGGTACGCGTGGTCCGCGCCGGCATCATCGCGGTGATGTTCGCCTACCTGGTCGTCTCGTTCGTGATCTCGTTCGGTGACATCACCATCGAACGGTCGTCCGGCGAACTGCCCGCGGTGTGGTCGCTCATCCTCAACACGTTCATCCTCAACATCGCGTACTTCGCCTTCGTCCACCTGATGGGCGACGCGGTGTGGACCAACGCCCGGCACCGGCACCGGATCGAGGAGCAGGCCTCCGCCTTGCGGGCCGCGCAGGAACTGGTGGCCGAGCGTGCCGCGGTGGACGAACGGGTACGCATCGCCCGGGAACTGCACGACGTGGTCGCCCATCACGTGTCGGTGATGGGGATCCAGGCGTCGGCGGCGCGCCGCGCCCTGGAGAGGGATCCGTCCTCACCGAAGGCACGGACCGCGCTGGCGGCCGTCGAAGAGGGGGCGCGGACCGCGGTGGACGAGTTGCGCAGGATGCTGGGGGCGTTGCGGTCGTCGGCCGGAGCCGCACCCGGGCCGTCGGCCGGCATCGACCGGGTGCCGGAGATCGTCGACCGCGCTCGCGAATCCGGCTTGACCGTCGACTTCGGAATCTATGGTGACGCGGCGCCGCTGCCGGATTCGCTGTCCCAGGCCGCCTACCGCATCGTCCAGGAAGCCGTGACCAACACGTTGAAGCACGCCGGAGCCACCGCACTGGACATCCGGATCCGCTACCTCCGCGACGAGATCGAACTGGACGTGGCCGACGACGGCCGGGCCGCACCCGCCGGCACCGGTGGCATGGGACTGATCGGCATGCGGGAACGTGTCGCTGTGCACGACGGCGCCCTGGAGTACGGTCCGCGTACCCGGGAACCGGGCTTCCGGGTCCGGGCCCGCCTCCCCCTGGCCGGCCGGCAGTGACCGTCACCGTCCTCCTCGCCGACGACCACCAGCTGGTCCGCTCCGGATTCCGGGTCATCCTCGAGATGGAGGACGACATCACCGTGGTCGGTGAGGCGTCCGACGGTCTGCGGGCCGTCGAACTCGCCCTCGACCTGCGACCCGACGTGGTCCTGATGGACGTGGAGATGCCGGTCCTGGACGGGCTGGAGGCCACCCGCCGGATCACCGCCGCGGACGGGCCGTCGGTGCTGATCCTCACCACGTTCGACCGCGACGACTATCTGTTCGCGGCGCTACGGGCCGGGGCCAGCGGATTCCTGCTGAAGAACGGCACCCCGGAGGCCCTGACCGAGGCGGTACGCGTGATCGCCGCCGGAGACGCGCTGCTCGCCCCGTCGGTGACCCGGCGGGTGATCGCGGAGTTCACCACGCCACGGCCACGTGCTCCCGAACCGACCGGCCGCCTGGGCGACCCGAACCCGGACGCTCGCCCGGGCGACCTGAGCTCGGACGCTCGCCTCGGCGACCTGGGCCCGGGTGCTCGCCTCGGCGACCCGAACCCCGGCACTCGCCTCGGCGATCTGACCCCGGGCACTCGCCTCGGCGACCTGACCCCGGGCACTCGCCTCGGCGACCTGACCCCGCGCGAGCACGAGGTGCTGGTCGCGCTGGCCGGGGGCGCCAGCAACGCGGAGATCGCCACGGCGTTGCACCTCGGCGAGACGACCGTCAAGACACACGTCAGCCGGGTACTGACCAAGCTCGGGGCACGGGACCGGACACAGGCCGTCGTTCTCGCGTACGAGCTGGGGGTGGTGCGTCCTACTCAGGGATGACATCCCCGAGCCGGACGACACGGAGTCCGAGGAAAACTAGCGTTGGGCCCATGACTACGGTCCTGAATGTCGAAGCCCCGTCTCTGGATGAGGCCACGGCTTTGAATGTCGAGGCTCTGGACCGATCGTTCGGCGACCGTCAGGTCCTCAAGGACGTGACCTTCACCGTGCAGTCCGGCCGGCTCACCGGTTTCGTCGGCGCGAACGGCGCCGGCAAGACCACCACGATGCGGATCATCCTCGGGGTCCTCGACGCCGACGCAGGAGCGGTCACCTGGCGGGGCGCACCGCTGACCCGGCCGGTCCGGCAGCGTTTCGGATACATGCCCGAGGAGCGCGGCCTCTACCCCAAGATGTCCGTCGCCGAACAGGTGATCTACCTGGGCCGGCTGCACGGCATGAGCGCCGCCGACGCCCGGCGCAACACCGGCACGCTGCTCGAACGCCTCGACCTGGCGGCCCGCGCCGACGACCACGTCGAGCGCCTCTCCCTGGGCAACCAGCAGCGGGCGCAGATCGCCGCCGCCCTCGTGCACGACCCCGAGCTGCTGGTCCTCGACGAGCCGTTCTCCGGCCTCGACCCGATCGCGGTCGACACCGTCCTCGCCGTCCTGCGCGAACGTGCCGCGGCCGGCGCCGCGGTCCTCTTCTCCAGCCACCAGCTCGACCTGGTCGAACGCCTCTGCGACGACCTGGTGATCATCGCGGACGGGACGATCCGGGCCGCCGGGGCACGGGCGGCGCTTCGCGAGGCGTACACCCTGCCGCGTTTCCGGATCGAGGTGGACGGCGACGCGGGCTGGTTGCGTGACCAGCCCGGCGTGACCCTGGTCGACCTGGACGGCCGGCATGCCGTCTTCGACCTGGCCACCGGCGTCGACGACCAGCAGGTGCTGAGCGCCGCCCTCACCCGCGGCCCGGTCCGTGCCTTCACCCCGGTCCGCCCCACGCTGGCCGAGATCTTCCGAGAGGTGATCCAGTGACCACGTTCGCCGCCACCCGACTGGTCATGGCCCGCGAGATCAAGGTCAAGATCAGGGACAAGACCTTCCTCTTCAGTACGGTGTTCCTGCTCCTGTTCGCCGTCGGCGGCACCGTCCTGCCGAGTTTGTTCGACGGCGGAGCCACCCGGGTCGCCGTGGTCGGCGCACCGACCGCCGCTGTCCTCGAGCAGGCCGGCCTGGACGTCCGCACCGTCCCCGACGAGGCCACCGCCGAACAGCTGGTCCGCTCCGGCGACGTGGACGCCGCCGTGGTCGACGGCCCGCGCGTCCTGGCCCTCGACGAGACCCCCGGCGACGTGGTCGGCGCCCTGAGCACCGCGCCCCCGGTGCAACTACTCGACCCGGACGACGTCGACCCGGTCGCCCGTTTCATCGTCCCGTTCGCGATCTCGTTCCTGTTCTTCATGACGACGCTGCTGTTCGGCGTGCAGATCGCGATGAGCGTCACCGAGGAGAAGCAGACCCGCGTCGTCGAGATCCTGGTCTCCAGCGTCCCCGTCCGTGCCCTGCTGATCGGCAAGGTCGCCGCGATGACCCTGCTGGCGTTCGGCCAGCTGGCCCTGCTCCTGGCGGCCGCCGTCATCGGCATGCGCACCGCAGGCGTGGACACCACCCTGATCAGCGCCGTGATCCCCGCCGTCGGCTGGTTCCTGCCGTTCTTCCTGGTCGGCTTCGTCGCGCTGGCCGCGCTCTGGGCCGCGGTGGGCGCCCTGGCCGCCCGCCAGGAGGACGTGAACGGCACCTCGACCCCGGTCCAGATGCTCATAATGATCCCGTTCTTCGTGGTCCTGAGCGTCCAGTCGAACGAGGCCGCGATGACGGTCCTCTCCTACATCCCGTTCTCCGCCCCGGTGGCCATGCCGATCCGCCTCTTCACCGGCGAGGCAGCCCCGTGGGAACCGGTGATCGCCTTGCTGCTGCTCCTGCTGACGGCTGCGGCAACGTTGGCGGTCGGGGCCCGCATCTACCAGAACTCCCTGCTCCGCACCAACGGCCGCACGTCCCTCGCCACAGCCTGGCGCAACACCTGACCCGTTCCTCCCGGCACCCGCAACGGCGGGGAGCCACCCTTGCCGGCCAGCTCCCCGCCCGCACTCCCCTCGCTCCCGCCCGCTCGCCGCCACACCGCCCGCCCACTCGCCGCACGTCCACCCACCCGGTCGTACGTCCACCCATCCGGTCGCACGCCGCCACACGTCCACTCGCCCGGTCGCACGTCCACTCGCCCGGTTGCACGCCGCCAGATGTCCACTCGCCTGGTCACAGCCGTTCGCTCCCCGGCCGCTCTCCGCCGCAGCCCGCTCGTCCACCAGGTCGCCCGTCTACACGAACGCTCGTTCGTCCACCTGGCCGCTCGTCGGCCGGCCTCTTGCCAGCCCAGTCACTCACCCTCTCGTCGGGCCGCCGTCAGGTCTTCCACTCCGCGGGCCCGCAGGCCCGCAGGCCCGCAGGCCCGCAAGCCCGCACGTCCGCAAGCCCGCACGTCCGCACGTCCGCACGTCCGCACGTCCGCACGTCCGCACGTCCGTAGGCCCGCACGTCTGTAGGCCCGCACCTCCTTAGTCCCAGCACTCCCCCCAAGGTCAACACGGCCCGAGTGGCACGTCAGTCACCCCAGCCGTTGTCCACGGCTCTCCCGCAACGCAGACAACCATCACCGACGGCTGAAGGTCGCCCAGCCGTCGGTGATGGTCGACTCCAGCACGAAAACGGACCGTGCCCCACGGCCGAGCCCGCCCAGCCGTCGCCCACGGTCGACTCCAGCACGAAAACGGACCGTGCCCCACGGCCGAGCCCGCCCAGCCGTCGCCCACGGCTGCTCGGCGGACGGAAAACAGCCGCCAACAACGGCTCGGGGTCGCCCGGCCGTCACCCACGGCTGCCAACTCGCAAAACGCGACAACCGACCTGCGTAACGCCGCTGCCAGGAACGGCGAAGGCCATGCACGGCCGACGACACACAACGGCCCGCCTACTACTCACGTGGACGTGCCCGTTGCCGTGTCGCCAGCCGCCGCACACGGTCGACGCAGACCGGCGGAACCAACCGTGACCTACGGCCGAGCCTTCCAAGCCGTCGCCCACGGCTGCTCGGCGGACGGAAAACAGCCGCCAACAACGGCTCGGGGTCGCCCGGCCGTCGCCCACGGTCGAACCGGGCCTGTAGACGGACCGTGGACGACGGCCGGAACGACTCGGCCGGCGGCTGCGGCTGCGGCTGCGGCTGCGGCTGCGGCTGCGGCTGCGAGGAAGAGTCCGATGCCGCGGTGCGGAGGCGTGAGTCGAGAGCGGCCGCCAGTGAGGGAGACCGGTCAGGCTACTCGGCGGACTATGGCCAGCAAGGACTCCTCGACGTCCTCGATGGGGCGGTCGGGCTGGAAGACCAGCCAGTCGACGGCCACCACCAGGCCGACGCCGAACAGCGCCGACGACGCCACCTGCACGTCCAGGTCGGCGGGGAGTTCGCCGGACTCGACGCCGGCCCGGACGGTGGAGGCGATCACCTCGATCGCTTCGGAGCGCAGGAGGATCAGGGTCTGCTGCCACTCCCGGTTGGTGCGCCACATCTCCGACAACAATAATTGCGCAAAAGACCGATATTTCTGGATGTACTCCAACTGGGCCCGCACCAACGCCCGCACCGCCTCCCGCGGCGGCAACCCTTCGACCGCGTCGCGGAAGGAGGCCGTCAGCAGGCCGACCCCGTGCCGGAGCAGCTCTTCGAACAGCTCCGTCTTCGAGGTGAAGTTGTAGTAGACCGTTCCTTTCGCCACCTTGGCCCGCAGCGCGATGTCGTCCACCGTGGTCGCCGAGAAGCCCTGTTCGGCGATCAGTTCCACGGCCGCCTCGTACAACCTCTGACGTGTGTCCCGCCGCCGCCGGGAGCGGCCGTCGGAGGGGGAGCCCGCGGAAGAAGCCACGACAGAACCCTAAAGGACCAGCTCGGGGTGGAGGTCCGCGGTACGCATCCGCCGTTTGCGGCCCGCGGTGGCGACCGTCAGCGTGAACGCGCCCGCCCCGAACCCGGCCAGGACCACGGCCGCGTGCACGATCGTCGTCACGGGACCACCGTCGACCGCGTGGCGTAACGCTTCCACCACGTACGTCATGGGCAGGAGCGGGTGGACCGCCTGGAAGATCCACGGCGTGGTCTGGACCGGGTAGGTGCCGCCGGACGACGTCAACTGGAGCATCAGCAGGACGAGGGCGGCGACGCGGCCGGCCGGTCCGAGTAGTGCCCCCAGCAGTTGCATCACCGCGGCGAACACGGTGCCGGTGCCGACCATCAGCGCCCAGGTCGCCCACGGGTGGACCGGGTCGAGTCCCAGTCCGAGGTGCACCACCGCGTAGAGCAGTGTCGCCTGGACGGCCCCCATCACCACGCCGGGAAGCAGTCCGGCCAGGGCGACCCGCAGCGGGTGTCCGGCCATCAGGTAGCGGCGGTTGATCGGCCGCAGCAGCATGTAGTTGATCATTGCGCCGACCCAGAGCGCGAGGGCCAGGAAGTAGGGCGCGAACCCCACGCCGTAGGTGCCGGCGGGGTTGCGGACCTGCCGGTTGAGGGCCACCGGGTCGGCGAGCACTCCGGCGCGGTCCGAGGAGTCGTCGTAGGAGGGGATCTGCGCGGCCCCGTCGGCGAGTCCGTCGGCGAGTCGTCCCGCGCCGCCGGTCAGGTCGGTCAGGCCGGAGGCCAGTCGGTGCCCGCCGGTGGAGAGTTCGGACAGTCCACCGTTCAGTTCCCGGGCGCCGCTCGACAGCCGGTAGATGCCGTTCTTCAGCGAGGTCGCGCCGGTGACCGCCTCGGCCGTGCCCGATTTCAGCTCGGCGGCACCGGTGGCGATGCTGTCCAGCCCGTCGGCGAGGTCGTCGACGGAGGTGCGGGCGGCCGCCACGTCGTCGGCCAGGTGCGGGGCCGCGTCGGCGATCTTCCGTGCGTTCCGGGCGACGGCCTGCAGGTCGGTGCGCAGCGACGTCAGGTCGGCGGCGTCGATCCGGTCGCGGATGGCCGTCGCGTCGGTGAGCAGCCGGTCCGCGAGTTGCCGTGCCGCGGCGATCCCGGGGGTGTCGTCCGGCAGTCCGTCCAGGTAGTCCCGCAGTTTCCGCGCGTCGGTCACCGTCTTGTCCGCGGCGTCCGTGACCGCCCCGATGTTGTCGGCGAGCGTGGCCGCGCCGGTGGCGACCTGGTCCGCCGCGTCCGCGATGGTCTCCGCGTTGTTCCGCAGTACCGGTTCGATCCGGTCGGCTGCCGCGTCCACCGTGTCGGCCAGTTTCCGGCCGCCGCGTGCGGCTTGCGCGGTGCCCGTCGCCAGCTGCGCCGCGCCCTCGTCGAGTTGTTCCAGCCCGTCTGCCAGGGCGTCCGCGCCGGTGCCGGCCCGGTTCAGTCCGGTGGCGAGTTGCCCGGCTCCGGTGTGCGCCGAGTCCAGGCCACCGGCCAGTGTGTCCGCGCCGTCCTCCGCCTGGTCGGCGCCGTCGTGCAGCTGGTCCGCGCCGTCGGCCGCCTTCTCGGTCTCGGTCCGCAGGTCGGTGAATCCGATCAGCATCTTGTCGTAGTACTTCGCCGACGCGCTGGCTGCCGCGGCCGCGCGGACCTCGTCGAAGGCGGTCCGGGCGAAGACCCCGGAGAGGTAGTTCGTCGCGTCGTCGCTGACCGCGTCGAGCTGCGCGGTCTGCGCCTTCTGCCCGGCGGTCGGTGCTCCGGCCAGCCGGGACGAGAAGTCCGCCGGGATGCTCAGCTCGATCTGGTAGGTGCCGTCGGTCAGCCCCGCCGAGGCGTCCGCCGCGTCCACCACGTGCCAGTCGAAGATCTCGCGGTCGATCAGTTCGTCGGCCAGGTCCTGCCCGGCGTGCACCGTTTCGCCGTCCTCGGTCTCGGCCGGCTGGTCCTGCATCACCAGCGCCGCCGGGATGTGATCGAGACGGCCGTAGGGGTCCCAGAACGCGTACAGGTACAGCGCCCCGTACAACAACGGCACCACTGCCAGCACCGCGAGCGCCGCGGCGGTCAGCTTCCCGCGCAGGAAGCGCCGCAGTTCCCAGCCGGCAAGCGACAATGCGCCCATCACTGTGCCTCGTCCTTCGATGTGGGGGCGTCACCCTCGGTGTCTGTTTTTTCTTGTACGCGGCCGGCAGTGACCAGCAACTCGACCGTCTCGGCCTGCCCCAGGTCTTGACCCGCTCGCAGATCTGTCAGAACGTCCGTCGGATCCGTTCCGGATGCGGACTCCGGGCCGGACCATTCGACGACCGCCCGGCCCGGCTCCCCGAGACGCGGATCGTCGAGCGTGACCGTCGCGGCCGCCCGTCCCGGCTCCAGTTCCCGGGCCGTCACCAGTACCGCCACCCCACCGGCCGTGACCGTGCCGAGCAGCCGCCACAGGTCGTCCCGTTCCGCCGCATCGAGTCCCGCGTCCACCCCGTCGAGGGCCAGCACCGACGGCCGGCTCAGTCCCGCCAGCACCACGCCGAGCACCTGGCGCTGGTACGGCGACAGGTCCCGTCCCCGCATCGCCGGGTCGAGCCCGTGCAGTGGCACCCCGGCGGCGTCCGCACCGGCCCCGGTGAGGAGCCCGCGCAGGCCCGGCCGGCCGAGCAGCGCCAGTCGTTCCTGGACGTGTTCGAGGACCGTCAGCACGGGTTCCGGCTCTGTCACGCCGGGAACGTGACCGAGTTCCGCCGTACCCGTCAGCTGGATCGTGCCGGCGTTGAGCCGCAGCCGTCTCGCCAGGGCGAGTAGCGCGGTGGTGCGCCCGCTGCCCGGTGGGCCGATGATCGCGACGGTCTGTCCGGGCTGGACCGTCAGGGTCAGGTCCCGCAGGAGCCAGCGGCGGTGGTGTCGCACGCCGGCACCGGTCGCGGTGAGCACCGACATGGCGGTCTCCCTTTTTAGACTGACTGGTCAGTGCAGAAACATACCCACGAAAGGTCGTCCGGCCCTGCCGAGGTGGTGGACATCACGCCCGGCGTACCGGCAGGATCGGGGACATGTCGATGCGATGGGGCATGACCGTGCCGCTCAGTGGCGTTCCGCTCGCCGATCACGCCGCCGTCTACACGGCCCTGGCCGACGCGGGTTTCACCGACGTGTGGTCCGCGGAGGTGAACGGCACCGACGGGTTCACCCCGCTCACCCTGGCCGCCGCCTGGGAACCCCGGCTGAGCCTGGGCACCGCCATCGCCCCGGTCTTCACCCGCGGACCGGGCCTGCTCGCGATGACCGCCGCCGCCCTCGCCGAAACCGCGCCCGGCCGTTTCCAACTCGGCATCGGCGCGTCCTCACCGGTCGTCGTCGGCGACTGGAACGCGACCGATTTCGATCGCCCGCTCGACCGCAGCCGCGACATGCTGCGCCTTCTGCGCGCCGCGCTCGCCGGTGAGCAGGTCGACGAGGCTTTCGCGACGTTCACGGTCAAGCGGTTCCGGCTGGAACGCCCGCCGGCCGTCCCGCCGCGGCTCATGCTCGCCGCGCTGCGCCCCGGCATGCTCCGGCTGGCCGCGGCCGAGGCCGACGGCGTGATCCTGAACTGGCTGGCCGCGTCCGACGTGCCCACCGCGCTCGCCGAGACCAAGGAGGCCGGGCCGGGCTTCGAGGTGGCCACCCGGATCTTCCTGATCCCGACCGAGGACGCCGCCTGGGCACGCACCGTGGGCCGACGCCTGATCACGTCCTATCTGACCGTCCCGGCCTACGCGGCGTTCCACCGCTGGCTCGGCCGCGGGGAGGCGCTCACCCCGATGTGGCAGGCGTGGGCGGCCGGCGACCGCAAGGGTGCGCTCGCCGCGATCCCGGACGCGCTCGTCGACGAGCTGATCGTGCACGGTTCGCCGGAGCAGTGCCGCGACCGGGTGCGCGCCTACGCGGACGCCGGTGTGACCGTGCCGATCATGGCGCTGACCCCGACGCCGGAGCTGGACCGCCACGGCCTGCCCGCCCTGCTGGAGCTGATCACCGCGCTCGGTCCCACGACGACGTGAGAACGGGCCTCAGATCCCGTCCAACGCGTCCCGCAGACGATCCAGCAACTCCGGCTGACTGAACGGCTTGGTGATCAGGATGGTGTGCGGTTCGAGAGTGCCCTCGCCGGTGATGAACGGCTGGGCGTACCCGGACATGAAGACCACCGGCAACTCCGGCCGGACCCGGCGGATCTCCTCGGCCAGCTGCTGACCGTGCATGTGCGGCATGATCACATCGGTCAGCAGCAGGTCGATGTGCAGATGCCGGTCCTCGACCGCCTTGATCGCCTCGGGCCCGCTGCTCGCGGTCAGCACCTGATAGCCGTTACGGGTCAGGATCCGTTCGGTGACCGCGCGCAGGGCGGCCTCGTCCTCCACCACCAGGATCGTCTCGCCGCCCCGTTTCAGCTGCTGCGGCGCGGACGGCTGGGCGGTCGCCGCGGCCACCTCGTGGGTCACCGGCAGCAACGCGACGAACGTGGTGCCGGCGCCGACCGTGGAGTGCAGGTTCGCGTACCCGCCGGCCTGCGTGACGATGCCGTAGACGGTGGCCAGGCCCAGACCGGTGCCCTCGCCCGCCGGTTTCGTGGTGAAGAACGGTTCGAAGACGCGTTCCAGCACGTCGGCGGGGATGCCGACGCCGGTGTCCGCGACGCGCAGCCGCACGTACCGGCCGGGTGGGGCGGCCGGGCGCATCGACTGGTCGCCGCCCTGGCCCACCACGTGGTTGCCGGTGTGCACGGTGAGCGTCCCGCCGCCCGGCATCGCGTCCCGCGCGTTGACCGCCAGGTTCAGCAGCACCTGTTCGATCTGCCCGGGGTCGGCCAGTACCGGACGCAGGCCCGGGTCCAGTTCGGCGTGCAGCCGGATGTGTTCGCCGAGCGTACGCAACAGGAGCTGTTCCACTTCGCGGATGACGACGTTGAGGTCGAGGACCCGAGGTCGGACCACCTCGCGGCGGCCGAAGGCCAGCAGCTGATGGGTCAGTTCGGTCGCCCGCTGCCCGGCCCGGAGCACCTGTTGCAGGTCGCCGGCCGCCTGCGACCAGGAGCCGCCCGGGTCGTCCGCGGCCGCCTCCTCAAGCAGGTCGGCGACCAGCGTGGTGTAGTTCAGCATCACCGCGAGCAGGTTGTTGAAGTCGTGTGCCACCCCGCCGGCCAGCTGGCCCAGGCTCTCCAGTCGCTGTGCCTGGTGCAGTTGCGCCTCCAGGCGTTCCCGTTCGGCGACCGCCGCGAGGCGCTGGTGTTCGGCTTCCATCCGCTGGCGTTCGGCGGCCGCCTCGATCCGTTCCGAGACGTCGCGGATCGCCGCGGACACGATCAGTCCGTCCTCGGTCTCCAGCGCGGACAGGCTGATCTCGGCCGGGAACTCGCTGCCGTCCCTCCGCCGCCCGCTGAGCTGGCTGCCGGAGCCCATCGGCCGGGGTTCCGGGTCGGCGAAGTACCGGTGCCGGTGGCCGGGGTGCCGGGTGCGCGCCGAATCCGGCACCAGCGTCTCGATCGGCAGGCCGAGGAGTTCGCTGCGCGGATAGCCGAACAGCCGTTCTGCCTGCGCGTTGACCAGGGTGATCCGGCCGTCCCCGGCGACGCCGACGATGGCGTCCGGGGCGGCCTCCAGCAGACCCTGGAACTTCGCCTCCCGCCGGATCCGGTCGCTGACGTCACGGACCGCCGCGACCACCATGTCCTCGGAGGCCAGCGCCGACAGGCTGATCTCGGCGGGGAACTCGCTGCCGTCCTTGCGCAGCGCGGCCAGGGGTACGCCGGCCCCCATCGCCCGTGGCTGCGGGTCGATCAGGTAGTCACGCCGGTGGGCCGGGTGCCGCGGCCGGAAGCGGTGCGGCACCAGCATCTCGATCGGCTCGCCGATCAGCTCGTGCCGTTCGTATCCGAACATGCGAACGGTCTGCGCGTTGACGACGGTGATCCGGCCGTCCCGGTCGACGCCGATGATCGCGTCCGGAGCCGCTTCGAGGAGGCCGATCACCACGGCGTCGGACGGTGCGCTCACCTTCTCCAGCCTAGGTCGGCCGTCCGCGCTTCTCAGCCGCTCGCCGAACGCGACCGGACGGGCCGTGGCAGGCTCAGAACAGAACCGTGGCGAAGGATCCCGCGGACACGAAGCCGCACCGGGCGTAGACCCGGCGGGCCGGCGCGTTGTAGTCGTTCACGTAGAGGCTGACCGTCGGCGCGACCCGGCGCAGCGCGTCCGCCACGACGGCCGCCATCGCCGCCGTGCCGAGTCCGCTGCCCCGGTGATCGGGGTGCACCCAGACGCCCTGCACCTGCGTGGTCCGCCGGGTGATGATCGCCAGTTCGGCCTTGAACACCACCTGGTCGCCGTCGAACCGGGCGTAGGCCCGTTTCTGTTTGACGAGCTCGGCCATCCGGCGTTTGTAGCCGCGGCCGCCGTCGTCCTGCAGTGGGGAGACGCCGACCTCTTCGGTGTACATCGCCACGGCCGCCGGGAAGAGCTGGTCGATCTCGTTCGACCGGACCAGCCGTACGCCCGGGTCGGCCCGCACCGGGGCGTCCCGGTCGGTGACCAGCAGCGGCTGGTGGGGGCGGACGTCTCGGGCCGGTCCCCAGTGGCCGCCGAGGCGGTTCCACAGGTCGAGGACCGCCTCGGACCGGCCGATGATCGAGGAGCAGACCCGGGGTTCGGCGCCGAGGAGGTCGGCGAAGGCCGCGGTGGCGGCGGGGGTGGCGCCGACCGGGACCAGGTGCGCCCCGGACCAGATGATCGACTCGATCCGGCGGCCCTGTTCGAAACCGTAGATCCGGCCGTCGGACCGCCACCAGTTCAGGCCGTGGGCGGCGACTCTCTCGGAGATCTGCGCGCCCGCATAGGGGTCGGCGTCCAGAATCCGCTCGACCGCCGCGCGCTCGGGCTCACCGAGCTGGCGAATGGGCACCGTCAACACAGGTACCACATTGCCAGATTCCGGCGTCGTGACACGTGCCGCGAGCCCACGATCCCAGAAACCCTTGCCGCCGACACGTTGCCGATATATCGTCTAACTATCGACGAACGAACGGAGAAGGAAATGAGGAACATGCACGAGGGACACGGCGGGTTCGGCTGGAGCGGCGAGGGCCGCCGGCGCGGCTTCGGGTTCGGCCCGGGATTCCCCTTCGGCGGCCCCGGCGGGCCGGGCGGATTCCCGCCCGACTTCGGCCGGCACGGCCCCCGGCGGGGCGGACGCGGCGGCCGGCAGAGCGTGCGGCCGGCGATCCTGGCACTCCTCCTCGAGCGGCCGATGCACGGCTACGAGATGATCCAGGAGCTGGACGCCCGCACCAACGGCATCTGGCGCCCCAGCCCCGGCTCGGTCTACCCGACCCTGCAGCTCCTGGAGGACGAGGGCAAGATCGAGGCCACCGCCGACGGCAGCCGCAAGAGCTTCCAGCTCACCGACGAGGGCCGGGCCGAGGCCGAGGCCGCGGCGCAGAACCCGCCGTGGGCCCAGATCGGCGACGAGACGATGAATCAGGTGCAGGACTTCCGCGACGCGGCAGTCGGCATCATGAGCGCGCTCAAGCAGGTCGGCTTCAGCGGCACGCCGGAGCAGCGGCAGAAGGCGCTCGAGGTGCTCAACGACACCAAGCGCAAGCTGTACGCCATCCTCGCCGACAGCGAGTGACGGTCACGTCCCGCGCGCCCGTCTCCCCACGGGCGCGCCGGGACCGGCGGATGACGGAGACGACCGTGATCGTGGCGAGCCCGGCATGGTGGTGGCCGACCGCTCGGAGGCGCTCCGGCAGCGAGAGTGCTTCCGGCGTACAGGAGAAGAAAGCGCAAGAGAAAGGCCCCACGCCGGTGCAGCGCGGGGCCTTTCCTCAGGAACCGGTCAGTGCACGGTGACCGTCGGGCCGGGAAGCAGCTCGCGGAGCTCGTCGGGCAGCTCGGCGCCCATCTCGTCGGCGAGGCGCAGAGCCTCCTCGACGAGGGTCTCCACGATGATCGACTCGGGGACGGTCTTGATGACCTTGCCCTTGACGAAGATCTGGCCCTTGCCGTTGCCGGACGCCACGCCCAGGTCGGCCTCGCGGGCCTCACCGGGACCGTTGACGACGCAACCCATCACGGCGACGCGCAGCGGCACCGGGAAGCCCTCGAGAGCCGCGGTGACCTGCTCGGCCAGGGTGTAGACGTCGACCTGCGCGCGACCGCAGGACGGGCAGGACACGATCTCCAGCCCGCGCTCACGCAGACCGAGGGACTCGAGGATCTGCTGACCGACCTTGATCTCCTCGACCGGCGGGGCGGAGAGCGACACCCGGATGGTGTCGCCGATGCCCTCGGCGAGCAGGGCGCCGAACGCCACCGCCGACTTGATCGTGCCCTGGAAGGCCGGGCCGGCCTCGGTCACGCCCAGGTGCAGCGGGTAGTCGCACTGCTCGGCGAGCTGCCGGTAGGCGCGGATCATCACGACCGGATCGTTGTGCTTGACCGAGATCTTGATGTCGCGGAACCCGTGCTCCTCGAACAGTGAGCACTCCCAGAGAGCCGACTCGACCAGCGCCTCGGCGGTGGCCTTGCCGTACTTCTCCAGCAGACGCTTGTCGAGCGAACCGGCGTTGACGCCGATCCGGATCGGGGTGCCGGTCTCGGAGGCCGCCTTGGCGATCTCCTTCACCTTGTCGTCGAACTGGCGGATGTTGCCCGGGTTGACCCGGACCGCCGCACAGCCCGCGTCGATCGCGGCGAAGACGTACTTCGGCTGGAAGTGGATGTCGGCGATCACCGGGATCTGCGACTTCTTGGCGATCGCGGGCAGCGCCAGGACGTCGTCCTGCGACGGGACGGCGACCCGGACGATCTGGCAGCCGGACGCCGTGAGCTCGGCGATCTGCTGCAGCGTGGCGTTGATGTCGGAGGTCAGCGTCGTGGTCATGGACTGGACGCTGACGGGGGCGCCGCCACCGACCAGGACCCCACCGACGTTGATCTGCCGGCTCTTGCGGCGCGGGGCCAGCGGCGGCGGGGGGAGGGCGGGCATTCCCAGACTGACAGCAGTCATCTCACTCACTTGAAGATCGTAATGGGGTTGATGATGTCCGCGGTGACTGTCAACAGGGTAAACGCGCCACCGATGAGGATGACCGCATATGTGACGGGCATCAGCTTGTAGTAGTCGACGCGTCCCGGGTCGGGGCGGCGGAAGCGCACGTAGAGCCAGGAGCGGACTCGCTCGAACCAGGCGATCGCGATGTGACCGCCGTCGAGGGGCAGCAGCGGCAGCAGGTTGAAGATGCCGATGAAGATGTTCAGCGAGATGAAGACCTGCCAGAAGACCTCGGGTACGCCCTTCTCGATGGCCTCGCCACCGATCCGGCTGGCGCCGACGACGCTGATCGGGGTGTCCGGGTCGCGCTCGTCACCGGTGATCGAGTGCCACAGGGCGGGCACCTTCTCCGGGATCCGGGCCATCGCCTTGAACGAGCCCTTCACGATGTACCAGCTGAAGTCGCCGGCGGCGGGGACCGCGGTGAGCGGGTTGTAGTGCAGGACCGAGGGCGCGTCGGTGGTCCAGCTGATGCCGGCGACCGAGACCTGCGAGACCGGGCCGTCGGCGTCCTCGACCGGCGTGCGCTCGGCGGTGACCAGGTCGACCGTGGCGGTGGCGGTCTGGCCGGCCCGCACGTACTCGAACGGGGTGGCGCCGGCGGCCGAGGCGCGGATCGCGTCGGTCAGCTCGCCGTAGTTGGCCACCGCGGTGCTGCCGACCTTGGTGATCAGGTCGCCGGTCTGCAGGCCGGCCGCCTTGGCGGGGGCGGCGAGCGCGCTGCCGGTGCCGGGCACGCAGTCGGCGGCGGTGTCGTCGAGCTTGGTCCGGATGCAGTCGCCGACGTAGATCATCGCGGGGGCGGCCCGCTGCGCGTCGGCGGTCTGCGGGATGTCGGTGTTGGGCAGACCGACGGTGGCGGCCATGCCCCACGCGCCGACCAGCGCGAGCAGGAAATGGGTGACGGAGCCGGCGCCCATCACGATCGTCCGCTTCCAGACCGGGAAGCGCCACATCGCGCGGTGCTGGTCCTCGGGGGCGACGTCGTCGTCCTGCGGCGTCATGCCGACGATCTTGCAGAAGCCGCCGAGCGGGATGAGTTTGAGACCGTATTCGGTCTCACCGCGCTTGAACGAGAAGATCGTCGGGCCGAAGCCGACGAAGTACTGCGTCACCTTCATCCCGAAACGCTTGCCGGTGATCATGTGGCCGAGTTCGTGCAGGCTCACCGAGATCAGGATGGTCAGCGCGAACGCCGCCGCACCAAGCCAGAACAGCATCAGGCTCCTTCAGCCACAGTCGCGATCGTCCGCTGCGCCTGGGCACGGGCCCACGACTCGGCGGCAAGCACGTCTTCGACGGTACCCGGCTCCGCGAAATCGGGGGCCGCCGCCAGCACCCGTTCCAGGGTGTCGACGATGCCCAAGAAAGGTAGCCGACCGGAGACGAACGCGGCCACACACTCTTCGTTGGCCGCGTTGAAGACGGCCGGCCGGCAATGACCGATCCGGCCCGCCTCCTTGGCCAGCTCGACCGCCGGGAAGGCCTCGGTGTCGAGCGGCCGGAACTCCCAGTTGTGCGCGAGCGTCCAGTCGACCGGGGTCGCCGCCTCCGGCACCCGGTCCGGCCAGGCCAGGCCGAGCGCGATCGGCAGCCGCATGTCCGGTGGGCTGGCCTGCGCGAGGGTGGAGCCGTCGGTGAACTCGACCATCGAGTGGATCACCGATTGCGGGTGGACCGTCACCTCGATGTCGTCGTACGAGATGCCGAACAGCTCGTGCGCCTCGATCACCTCGAGGGCCTTGTTCACCAGGTTCGCCGTGTTGATGGTGACCACCGGCCCCATGTCCCAGGTCGGGTGCTTGAGCGCCTCGTCGACCGTGACGTTCGCCAGCTCCTCGCGGCGGCGCCCGCGGAACGCTCCCCCGCTGGCGGTCAGGATCAGCCGGCGCACCTCACGGTCGGTGCCGCCGCGCAGGCACTGGGCGAGCGCCGAGTGCTCGGAGTCGACCGGGACGATCTGTCCCGGCTTCGCGATCCGGCGCACCAGCGGGCCGCCGGCGACCAGCGACTCCTTGTTGGCGAGGGCGAGGATCCGGCCCTCCTCCAACGCCGCCAGGGTGGGCGCGAGCCCGAGGCTGCCGACCACGCCGTTGAGCACCACGTCGGCCGGGTGCCGGGCCAGCTCGGTCATCGCGTCCGGGCCGGCAACGATCTTGGGAAGCTTGAAGTCACCGGTGGCCCAGCCACGTTTCTGCGCCTCGGCGTAGAACGCGAGCTGCAGGTCCTGGACGACCGACGACCGGGCCACGCCGACCACCTCGACGCCCAGCTCGAGGGCCTGCTCGGCGAGGAGGGGGACGTTGCCGCCGCCGGCGCCGAGCGCGACCACCCGGAACCGGTCGGGGTTGCGGCGGACGATGTCGATGGCCTGAGTGCCGATGGATCCGGTCGAGCCCAGCAGAACGAGGTCACGCATGTGGACCATCTTTCCGTAGTGGGTAAAGGCACCCCATGCGGGACCTCTTCCGGCCGTTGAAGGGGCGTGACGTCTCTCTTCACGCCGCGGCCGTCACTTTCTACGCCGGTATCGCGGTGGTGCCGGTCGCGTTGCTGGCGATCTGGCTGACCGGGCTGGCAATATCCGAAAAAATAGTTCTTGAATTGACAAACAGGACACTTTCCGCCCTGCCGGATGCGATCGGCGCGCCCGAGGCCCTCACGAAGCTGATCACCGCCGGACTCGGCCTGACGCCGCTGCAGGCCCTCGCCAGCCTGCTCCCGGCCACCCTCTACGGCGAGGGGCTGCGCCGCGCCTTCGTCTCGCTGCGGAAACCCGGCGAATCCCTGGTCGGCTGGCGCGGCCGGATCCTCTGGCTCCCGGTCCTGGCCGCCGCGCCCGCGCTGCTGCTGGCCTCGTTCCTCGCCCTGCCCACCACGAGCGGCTTCTGGGTCCGGGGCGGCTGGTGGTCCGTCCTCGGTGTGGTCCTGTCCTTCCTGTCCACCTGGCTGGTCCTGACACCGGTGGTGATCTGGGTGTACCGCTACATCGCCCCCGGCCGCCCACCCTGGCGCCCGACGATCCTGATCGGCTCGTTCACCGCGGCCAACCTCTCCGGCTTCCTGCACGGTTCCGTGCTGTTCTGCGCGCTGCCGCTGGACCTGGGTGTCCCGTTCGGTGGATTCACCGAGATCGGCGCGATGGTGGCGGTCGGCCTCTGGCTGTACCTCTTCCACCTGGTACTTCTGGCCGGGTTCGCGGTCACCCACACCGTCAAGACGTATTTATCGGACGATTCGCCGACTGAGCCGGACAGCCCCGCCGGGTAATCTCCGTCGCCATGACGCCCATTCCCGGCCGCGCCGACGTCGTGATCATCGGAGCCGGTCACAACTCCCTGGTCTCGGCGATCCTGCTGGCCCGTGCCGGCCTCGACGTCGTCGTCCTCGAGGCGGCCGGCCGGATCGGCGGGGCGACCCGCACCGAACGGCCGTTCGCCAAGGCACCGGGACTCGGCCAGTCCACCGGGTCCTACCTCCTCGGCCTGATGCCGCCGGAGCTGCTGAAAACCCTGGACGTGACGATCCCCACCCTGCGGCGTGACCCGCACTACTTCCTGCCGACACCGGGACCGGCCGGCTCGCCGTACCTGCTGTTCGGCCGGGACCGCGAGGACACCCGCCGGCAGATGGCGGAGTTCTTCTCGCCACGGGACGTGGCCGCCGACGAGGCGCTCGCCGTGGAGATCGCCGCGCTGCGGGCCGACCTGGCCCCCTCCTGGCTGGAGGAACCCGGCTCGGTGGAGGAGATCGCCGACCGGCACATCCGTCCCCAGCTGCAGAGCACCTTCCTCGACCTGGTGCGCGGCTCGGTCGTCGACTACCTGGCCCGGTTCGGCTTCAAGAGCGACCTGCTCACCGCGATGTACGTGGTGACCGACGGCCTCTCCGGCCTCAACGCCGGCCCCGACGACCCCGGCACCGGCCACAACTTCCTGGTGCACAACATGTGCCGGCTGCCCGGCGCGGACGGCACCTGGATGATCGCCGAGGGCGGGATGGGCACCGTGTCGCGGATCTTCGCGGAGACGGCCCGCGCCGCGGGCGCCCGGATCTTCACGGACGCCGAGGTCACCGCGGTCACCGTCGACAACCGCGCGGTCGGTGGCGTGGTGCTCGCGGACGGCCGTTCGATCACCGCACGCGTGGTTCTGGGCGGCTGCGACCCGTACCGTCTGATGAGCCTCGTGCCGGACGGCGCGCTGCCCACCGCGCTCACCGACCGGATGGCGGCGGTCCGCCGGACAGGGACCACCCTCAAACTCAACCTGGCGCTGCGCGACCTGCCGCGGTTCTCGTGCCTGCCGGCGGGCGCGCCGTCGCCGTTCGGCTCCACCATCCACCTGCTGCCCGGCGAGGCCCCGATGGAGTCGGTGCGCCGGATGTGGTCCGAGGTGCAGGCCGGCCGCCTCCCCGCGGAGCCGACCGTCGAGTGGTACCTGCACACCACCGTCGACGAGTCCCTGCGCGACGCGGACGGGAACCACTCGTCGGCGCTGTTCGTGCAGTCGGTGCCCTACCAGCCGGCCGACGGGTCCTGGGACGATCTCCTGCCCGGCTACGTGGATCAGCTGCTGGCGCTCTGCGACCGCTACGCGCCGGGCACGTCCGACCTGGTCGTCGACGTGATGCCGCTGACCCCGCCGGGCATCGAGAAGCACTTCGGCATCACCGGCGGGCACATCCACCACGTCGACAACACGGTCGCCTTCGACCAGCGGATGCCCTACGCGACCGGACTCGACGGCCTCTACGCCGGGTCAGCCGGGGCGCATCCGGCCGGCAGCGTCATCGGTGCAGCCGGCCACAACGCGGCGATCAAGATCCTTCAAGACCTTTAAGGGGTACGCGCTACCCGCCCCGTCCTCGCGAAAGAGGCGATCCGGGGCCGCACCAACCGCCCACTCCCCCTCAACCCATCCGTGTGTTGATTTCGGGCGCCCTGGACGCCCGAATTCACCACACCCCAAGCAGCGTGTTGATTTCGGGCGCTGTGGACGCCGCAAATCAACACACCCCAAGCGGTGTGGTGAATTAGGGCGCCCTGGACGCCGCAAATCACCACACCCCGAGCGGTGTGGTGAATTCGGGCGCTGTGGGCGCCGCAAATCAACACACGGGTTTGGCGGGGGCTGTTGCGGGCGATGCTGCCGGTGGAGGCTTAGGGACGGGGCGTCCAGCGCCGCACGACTGTGCTGTGGACGGCCCCGCCCGTACATGAAGAAGGTTTTGACCTAGCTGTTCTTCTCGGCACGGATCTTGTGGCCGACGCTGGTGAGGCAGCGGCCGCTGGGCAGATCGAACTTCCAGCCGTGCAGCTGGCAGGTCAGCACGTTGCCCTCCACGATCCCGAACCGGGACAGGTCCGCCTTGAGGTGCGGGCAGCGGCGCTGCACGGTCCAGTCGTCGAACTGGATGTCCTCGGCGTCGACGGCCTTCTCGTGCTCGTCGTACCAACCCTCGGCGTACTGCAGGCGCTCCTCGGAGAGGCACTTGAAGAACGCGTAGACGAACTCGTTGTACTGCCCGATCCGGGCCGCGGAGAAGCGGCAGGACAGGAAGAGCGAGTTCACCCAGTCGCCCTCGTCGATGAAGATCAGGTGCTCGATCAGCTCCCGCTGCGTGCGGAAGCGGTAGCGCACCTTCTCGTCGGCGTAGGGCCGCACCTGCTTGCCGGGGAAGTCGACCACGATCGACTCGACCTCGTCGCCGTCGTAGGAGACCAGGTCGAAGCGGACCGGGCCGCCGACGCCCTTCGCCAGGTAGATCGACTCCTCGAGCAGAGGCTCGATCCGCTTCTTCAGCTCGCCCAGCACGTCGATCTCCGGGTGCCGCCAGGACGCCTTCTCAGCGGCGATGATCGGGGCCTTGCGGACCCGCATCTCCTCGAGGTGCTGCTTCTTGTTGGCGAAGAACTCGTCGACCGGCGTCGGGTGCTCGGTGGTCTGCGTGGCGCCGCCGTCGGTCAGCACCGTCACACTGCCCGGAAGCTGCACGACGGCGTTGGTGCCACCGACCTTCGCGTACTCCGAGAGGAAGACCGACTGGTCGGGGAAGATGTTGCCCTCGTCGCCGAAGATGTCGTTGAACTGCCACAACTCGTCGTCGAGGAAGCACGGCGGGCCGGCGATCGGGAAGACGTGGTCCGCCTTCAGGTCGTCGATGTACCGCCAGGTGCGGTCGAACTGCCGCTCCCGCTTCTGCTTGCCGAACGCCCGTTTCGCGTTCTCCGGCAGCTCGTAGACCATCGGGTACCAGATCGCGCCGGAGAACTGCAGCAGGTGCGCGTGCACGTGGCCCAGCTCGGCGAAACGCTGCAGGTCGGTGGGGCGGGCGTCGTTCTGGTTCAGCACCCGGATGCCGTCGTGCTCGACCCAGAGCGACGAGTCACCGATCGGACCGTCGGTCGGGCTGATCAGCGCCTGGATCATCACCTTCAGGCCGCCGTCGAGCTCGTGCACCTCGTCCGACCTGGTCCGCAGGAAACTCTTGAAGCCCAGCTCCCGCAGCTCGTCCTCGAGCTCGCTCGTCGGGTACTCCGGCAGCAGGACGGTCGCCTTCTTACTGATGAACCTCTTCAGGTGCTCCGCGTCGAAGTGGTCCCGGTGCAGGTGCGAGACGTACAGGTAGTCGCAGTCCCCCAGCGTCTCCCAGTCCAGCTGGGAGTTGTCGGGGAACGGGAACCACGAGGCGAAGTACGCCGGATTCACCCACGGGTCGCACAGAATGCTGCCGGCGGCGGTGTCGATGCGCATGCTCGCATGGCCGGTGCCCGTGATCCGCACTAGATCGCTCCTCAATCTCGGCTTCTGACCGTGCCTGCGCCGGGCCGCGCGGAGCGCGACGCCGCGCTGGCACGCCTTGAAAGTACAACCGGGTTGCCGGGTGCCGCCCGCCGACCCCGTGACACACTGGTTTCCGCGTTACACCATCGACGAGGAGGATGCCACCGTGGCTGCGGATGAACACCACGAGGTTTACGCGCCCGACCAGCTGAAGCCGGGCAACCGGAAGCGGGCCCAGCGCGGGGCACTCATCTCCGCGGTGATCATGCTGATGTTCTTCTGGGGCAACCAGCAGGGCAACACCGAGAAGGTGTGGCTCGTGGTGGCCGCGGTGCTGCTCGTCGCCGCCATCGTCGGCGATGTGATCCTGCGCAAGGCCGGTCTGCGCCCGAACGACCAGTAGCTCTGCCGGATGACAAAGAGGGGGCCGTCGGCCCCCTCTTCACTGTCTGTCCGGCCGTCACCGGTGGCGCAGCAGGATGTCCTTGACCTCGCGCAGTGCGGCGTCGACCTCGGCCTCGAAGTAGCCGTTCGGCACCAGACCGAACTGCAGCATGTCGAGGTCGTTCTCGTTCACCGGCATCGGGCCGCGGCCGGTCATCGCCTGCAGGATGCCCTCGAACAGCCGGTCCACCTGCGACGGGTCGTACCCGCTGCCGAAGCGCCGCGGCTGGAACGTGCGGCGCAGCTGGTCGACGCGGTACAACTCGCCTCCCGGCTCGCCCAGCGGCGGGCCGAACTGCTGCTGCTGAGGCTGCTGCGGAGGAGGCGGGCCGCCGTAGCCCCCACCCATCGGCGGACCGCTCATCGGTGCGTTCGCCATCGGGCCGGGGCCCTGCTGACCCGGCATCGGGCCCTGCGGCATCGGCGGGCCGCCGTAACCACGGGGGTCACGCTCACGCTCGGGCATCCGGATCTCGGCCGTCATGTCGGCCTTGCCGTGCCGGCCGGGCTCGTAACCGCCCTGGTCGTAACCCGGGTCGTAGCCGCCCTGGTCGTAACCGGGCTGCTGGTCGTAGCCGCCCGGGTCGTAACCCGGCGGGGGACCCGGACGCTGCGGGGGCTGCTGCGGCGGCGGCTGCTGCTGGCCGTAGGGCGGCTCGTCGTAGCGACCGCCATACGGGTCCGGCGGCGGCATCTGCTGCTGACGCTGCGGCATCTGCGGCGGCATCATCCGGTCGTCGCGCGACGGCATCTGGATGCGCTCGGTCGGCGGCGCCGCCCGGTTCATCGGCTGGCCCTGCCCCTGACCCTGCCCCGGGCCGGGACCGGGGCCGCCGGGACCACCGGGGCCGCCGGGGCCGGGACCCATGCCCATGCCGACCGGCTGGCCCATCCGGTCGGGCGGGCCCATCCGGTCCGGGGGGCCCATGCGATCGGGCGGGCCCATCCGGTCGGGCGGGCCCATGCGATCCGGGGGGCCCATCCGGTCCGGACCGGGGCCGCCCATGCCGGGGCCGGGACCGCCGGGGCCGGGACCGCCCTGCCCCATCATCCCGGGCGGCGGTCCGGGCGGGCTCTGCGGCACCGCGGTGAGGCCACTGCGCATGGAGTCACGCATCGGATCAGCCGGGCGGCCGCCGCGCTCCTCGAACTCGGCGAGCTGACGCTCGACCCGGTCCAGGTGAAGGTCGACCTGCCACTCGTCATAGCCACCGAAACGCACGCGGAAGACGACGTCATGCACTTCCTGCGCACCGACCGGCGGGCCCACCTGCTCGCCGGCCAGGGTCGCCTCGACGCGGTCCAGGAAACCGTCGACCTCGTCGACCTTGTATCCCCGTCGTAGTGCACGCCTTCGGAAACGCTGCCCCTGACTCGTCACAACGTCTCCCACTCCGCTTGCTGGGACCTGAGCCCAGTCACTGTGCCACCTCCGCGTCGGCTGCGGCGCCCCCTGCGCTCGCTTGCGTCAGCTCGCCGGCGGCCAGCTGGCCGCATGCGCCGTCGATCTCCCGTCCCCGAGTGTCGCGCACCGTGGTCGACACGCCGGCCTCTCGTAGACGGCGGACGAACTCGCGCTCGACGGGTTTCGGGCTGGCATCCCACTTACTGCCCGGAGTCGGGTTGAGCGGGATGAGATTCACATGGGCCAGCTTGCCGTTCAGAAGGCGGGCGAGCAGGTCGGCACGCCAGGGCTGATCGTTTACGTCCCTGATCAGGGCGTATTCGATGGAAACCCGACGGCCGGTCTGCGCCGCGTAATCAAACGCGGCATCGAGCACCTCGGCCACCTTCCAACGCTGGTTGACGGGCACAAGCTCATCGCGCAGATCATCATCGGGGGCGTGCAGGGACAGCGCAAGAGTCACCGAGAGCTGTTCGGCCACCAACCGGCGCATTGCGGGCACCAAACCCACCGTGGACACCGTGATGTGCCGTTGTGAGAGGCCCAGGCCCTCCGGAGCAGGCGCGGTGAGCCGCCGAACCGCCTGGATGACCCGCGGATAGTTGGCCAGCGGCTCGCCCATGCCCATGAAGACCACGCGGGACAGCCGCGGGGGTGAACCGGTGACCGCACCGGACGCCGCCACCCCGGCCAGATAGACGACCTGGTCGACGATCTCGGCCACCGACAGGTTCCGCGTCAGGCCCTGCTGACCCGTTGCGCAGAACGGACAGGCCATGCCGCAACCGGCCTGACTCGAGACGCACGCTGTCACCCGATCGGGGTACCCCATCAGGACGCTCTCGACCAGGGCCCCGTCGTGCAGACGCCAGAGCGCCTTGCGGGTCGCGCCGTCGTCGCACTCCTGCTCACGGACCGCGGTGAGCAGGTTCGGCAGCAGGTCGGCGGTGATCCGGTCACGGGACGCCGCCGGGAGGTCGGTCATCTCGGCGGGATCGCGCACCAGGCGGCCGAAGTAGTGGGTGGAGAGCTGCTTCGCCCGGAACGCGGGCTCGCCGAGCTCGGTCACCGCGCTGCGCCGACCGGCGAGATCCAGGTCGGCGAGGTGGCGCGGGGGCATGCTCGGGCGACGGCGGGTCGTCACCGCGTCGGGCTGGTCGGGGCTGATCGGGATGACCGGAAGAATCGTCATGGCATATCCAGCTTCTCACGCCTGCCGAGGTGGTCGCCCACAGCTAGCTAGGGGCGATGATCGAGAACAGCAGGTAGGCGGTGGGAACGGCGAACAGGATCGAGTCCAGCCGGTCCATCAGGCCGCCGTGTCCGGGTAGCAGATTGCTCATGTCCTTGACGCCGAGGTCGCGCTTGAGCATGGACTCGGCGAGGTCGCCGAGAACCGCCACGACCGACATCACGGCACCGAAGATCAGGCCGAACCAGACCGGGATGTCGAGCAGGAAGAAGAGCAGGGCGGCGCTGCCGATCGCGGCTGCGGTCACCGATCCGGCGAAGCCCTCCCAGGACTTCTTCGGACTGATCTTCGGGGCCATCGGGTGTGCGCCGAGGAAGACGCCGGCGGCATACCCGCCGGTGTCGGAGAGCACCACGGCGACCAGGGTGCAGATCACCCGGAGGGCACCGTCCTCCGGCTGGACCAGCAGTGCCGCGAAGCTCAGCAGGAACGGCACGTACACCGCGGTCAGCACGGTGGGAGTGAAATCACGCCGGACCGCGGCGAGCCCGTCGGCCAGCCGCCACAGCACAGCGGCGCCAATCGTCACGACCAGGCCGAGGGTGAGCGCGTCCGGGCCGGCGTACCAGGCGAGGCCGGTCATCAGGACGCCGCCGCCGATCAGCGGGATCAGCGGCGGGTTGGCGCCCGATCGGGACAGGGCGCGCGCCATCTCCCAGACACCGACGGCGGCGGCCACGGCCACCACGCCGAGCAGCGCCTGACGCCAGATCAGCAGGGAGACCAGGACCATCCCGCCCAGGCCGAGACCGACCCCGATGGCGGCCGGGAGGTTGCGGCCGGCGCGGCTGCCACCGGGCTTCTGGCCGCGCTTGGCTCGCCGCCGGCCCCGGACCTTGCCCTTCGGGCGGGACTCGTCGGTCCCGTCCTGCGGCTCGGGGGTCACCGGCGGTTCTTTCGTGACGGCCTGTTGATCCGCGTGCCAAGCTGGATTCGGGTATGCCGGGGCCGCCGGACTGCGCCGGGGATCGGCATACGGGTCCTCCGGAAGGCCGGGAGGGCCGTAGGCATACGGCGCCGGCACGTTGGTGTCGTCGCCGGAGGCCTGCCCGGCACGCGGATCGACGTAGGACATCAGACTTCGAGCAGCTCGGCTTCCTTGTGTTTGAGGAGCTCGTCGATGACGGCGACGTAGCGGTGCGTCACGTCGTCGAGCTCCTTCTCGCCGCGGCGGCCGTCGTCTTCGCCGGTCTCGCCGTCCTTGACCAGCTTGTCGATCTGCTCCTTGGCCTTGCGGCGCACGTTGCGGATCGCGACCTTGCCCTCTTCCGCCTTGCCCCGCGCCACCTTGATCATCTCGCGGCGGCGTTCCTCGGTCATCTGCGGCAGGTGGATGCGCAGTTGGTTGCCCTCGTTGTTCGGGTTGACCCCGAGGTCCGAGTCACGGATGGCGCGCTCGATCGGGCCCAACTGGGACGCATCGTAGGGCTTGACGATGACCATGCGCGGCTCCGGAACACCGACGGAGGCCATCTGCGTCACGGGAGTGGGAGCGCCGTAGTAGTCGACCACGATCTTGGAGAACATCGCCGGGGTCGCCCGGCCGGTGCGAATCGCGGCGAACTCCTCCTTGGCGTGCTCGACCGCGCTCTCCATCTTCTCCTCGGCCTCGAAGAGGGTTTCCTCGATCACCGGCTCTTCTCGCCTCCTTGCTGTCTTCGGTGGTGCGGGATGTGGGGACGTGGACGCGCTCAGGCGGTGATCAGGGTCCCGATCCGCTCGCCGGCACACGCACGCACGATGGTGTCGTCGCCCTCCGCACCGAAGACCAGCATCGGGAGCTTGTTCTCCTCGCAGAGGCTGAACGCGGCCTGGTCGGCCACCCGCAGTCCACGCTGCAGAAGCTCCTGGAAGGTGATGTTCTCCAGCTTGCGGGCGTCGGGGTCGACCCGCGGGTCGGCGGTGTAGACGCCGTCGACGCCGTTCTTGCTCATCAGGACCATGTCCGCGTGGATCTCCAGCGCGCGCTGGGCGGTCACCGTGTCGGTGGAGAAATACGGCATGCCCGCGCCGGCACCGAAGATGACGACCCGGCCCTTCTCGAGGTGACGGATCGCCCGCAGCGGAATGTAGGGCTCGGCGACCTGGGCCATCGTGATCGCGGTCTGCACCCGCGTCTCGATGCCCTCCTTCTCGAGGAAGTCCTGAAGCGCCAGGCAGTTCATCACCGTGCCCAGCATGCCCATGTAGTCGGCCCGGTTGCGGTCCATGCCCCGCTTCTGCAGCTCGGCGCCGCGGAAGAAGTTGCCGCCGCCGACCACCACGGCCACCTGGATGCCGCGGCGGTTGACCGTCGCGATCTGTCGTGCCAGCGCCTGGACGACGTCGGGGTCGACCCCGACCGCGCCACCGCCGAAAACCTCGCCGGAGAGTTTGAGAACGACCCGCCGTGGCCGCATGGTCGGCGGGTTCTGATCGTCAACCGTGGCGGACTGCTCGGTCACCATAGTCATGACCCGCCTTCCCTTCGTTTCTGCAGGAGACCTTATGCGACCGGGAGGCCGGACGCAGAACCGCGTGACCGACCTCCCGTGCCAATGATTGCGGAGCCTTACTCCTGACCGACCTCGTACCGGACGAAGCGGGTGATCTCGATGCCGGCCTCGGTAGCGACCTGCTTGACGGTCTTCTTGTTGTCGGTGACCGACGCCTGCTCGAACAGGACGAAGTCCTTGAAGAAGGAGTTCACCCGGCCCTCGATGATCTTGGGCAGCGCCTGCTCCGGCTTGCCCTCCTCACGAGCGGTCTGCTCGGCGACCCGGCGCTCGGTCTCGACGACCTCGGCCGGGACCTCCTCACGGGTGAGGTACTTCGGGCGCATCGCGGCGATCTGCATGCCGACCGCACGGGCGTCCGCGTCACCGGCCTCGTCGGTCTTGCCCGCGTACTCCACCAGGACGCCGACCTGCGGCGGCAGGTCCTGCGCCTTGCGGTGCAGGTAGACGGCGACGGTGCCCTCGACAACCGTGAAGCGGTTCAGGACGATCTTCTCGCCGATCTTGGCGGCGTAGTCCTGGAGGGTGTCGGCGACGGTCTTGCCGTCCTCCAGCGTGGCGGCGAGCAGCGCCGCGGCGTCCGCGACGGCGTTCTTCTCGCCGAACTCGACCAGACGCTGACCCAGCTCGACGAAGTCGGGGGTCTTCGCGACGAAGTCGGTCTCGCAGTTGAGCTCGAGCAGCGCCTTGCCCGAGTGGGCGACGATGCCGTTGGCCGCGGTCCGGCCGGCGCGCTTGCCGACGTCCTTCGCACCCTTGATGCGGAGGAACTCGACAGCCTTGTCGAAGTCGCCATCCGCCTCGTCGAGCGCCTTCTTGCAGTCCATCATGCCGGCGGCGGTGAGGTCGCGGAGCTTCTTGACGTCCGCGGCGGTGAAGTTGGCCATGACTCTTCTCTCGATGTCAGACGGGAGGTGTGCGGTCGCCGCCGCCCCAGCGGCGGCGACCGGAAGCTGGTCTTACTCCGCGGCGGCCGGCGCGGCGGCAGCCGGAACGGCCTCGGCCTCAGCCGGAGCCTCGGCGGGAACCTCGGCCGGCGCCTCAGCGGCAGCGGCGGGCTCCTCGGCCTTCTTCTCGGCACCCTCGTAGAGGTCGCGCTCCCACTCGGGCAGCGGCTCGCCGGCGGCGACAGCGGCAGCCTCGGGCTTCTCCTCGGCGTTGCCACCACGGCCACGGCCGGAGCGGGCGATCAGGCCGTCGGCCACCGCGGTGGCGATGACCCGGGTCAGCAGCTCGGCCGAACGGATCGCGTCGTCGTTGCCCGGGATCGGGAAGTCGACCTCGTCCGGGTCACAGTTGGTGTCCAGCACCGCGATGACCGGGATGCCCAGCTTGCGGGCCTCGTCGACGGCGATGTGCTCCTTCTTGGTGTCCACGACCCAGATCGCCGACGGCGTCTTGGTCATGTCACGCAGACCACCGAGGGTCTTGGTCAGCTTGGTCTTCTCGCGGAAGAGCTGCAGGGTCTCCTTCTTGGTGTAACCCGCGGCGGTGCCGGTCAGGTCACCCAGAGCCTCGAGCTCCTTCATGCGCTGCAGACGCTTGTACACCGTCTGGAAGTTGGTCAGCATGCCGCCGAGCCAACGGTGGTTCACGTACGGCTGGCCGACCCGGGTCGCCTGCTCGGCGATGGCCTCCTGCGCCTGCTTCTTGGTGCCGACGAAGAGGATGTGGCCACCCTCGGCGACGGTGTCCCGCACGTACGCGTACGCCTTCTCGATGTAGTCGAGCGTCTGGCGCAGGTCGATGATGTAGATACCGTTGCGCTCGGTGAAGATGAAGCGCTTCATCTTCGGGTTCCAGCGCCGGGTCTGGTGCCCGAAGTGGACACCGCTCTCGAGCAGCTGACGCATGGTCACTACGGCCATGGTGTAACTCCCTGGTCTTCCCTGGTTGTCACGCCCACCGGCGGTGAGCGTCCTGGCGCCCGGTCGGCAGCCACAGTCGGACCCGAGAAGATCGGGACCAGGGAGGGCCGTCGCCGCCGGCCCCGCCACAGACGAAGCTGCGACAGGCAACGGTCGGAGGGCGCGCGAGGTCGACCGCCTGGGCGGTCGCCGTCGACAAGCATACGCCAACCGGTGCGCCCACCCGGGCCGCCCTCGGTCCCACCCCGGCGACCTGCGGACGCTCTGTCCGCTTTCCGCCCTGGTGTCCGCCGGTATCACATCGCGCGGGCACGGACCGGCAATCCACATCACCGGTGATCTCACAGGCCGGGGCGCACGGCGGCCGCGACAGTGCCACCGTCCCCCGGCATGACGACTGAGCGAAGGGCCGTCGGGGCGTACGGCGAACGCCTCGCCGCCCGGCACCTGGAGGAACACGGCCTCGTCCTGCTGCACCGCAACTGGCGGTGCCCGGACGGCGAGGTCGACCTGATCCTGATCGACGGCGACGACCTCGTGTTCTGCGAGGTCAAGACGCGGCGGTCGGGGACGTTCGGGCCACCGGCCGCCGCGGTCAACCCGAAGAAGGTCCGCAAGCTGCGGCGACTGGCCGGACAGTGGCTGGCCGAGTCCGGCCGGCATGCCCGCCAGATCCGGTTCGACGTCGTCGAGGTGCTTCCGCAACCGCGCGGCGCGGCCCGGGTCGTCCACATCCGCGGGGCGTTCTGATGAGCTACGCCCGCGTCCTCTGCGTCGGCCTGGTCGGCGTCACCGGTCATCTCGTCGAGGTGGAGGCCGACCTCTCCGTCGGCCTACCCGCGGTCGTCCTGACCGGCCTGCCGGACACCGTCCTGCACGAGGCCCGGGACCGGGTCCGGGCCGCACTGGTCAACTCCGGGGAGGAATGGCCGAATCGGCGGATAACGGTGAACCTGCTGCCGGCCGCGTTGCCGAAGCACGGCAGCGGGTTCGACCTCGGGATGGCGACGGCGATGCTGGCGAGCGCCGGCGAACTGCCGCCGGCCGCGCTGGACGGCGTCGTGCTCCTGGGCGAACTCGGGCTCGACGGCACCGTCCGGCCGGTGCGGGGCGTCCTGCCGATGGTCGCCGCCGCCGTCCGGGCCGGGATGACCCGGGTCATCGTGCCGGTCGCCAACGCCCGCGAGGCCATGGTGATCCCCGGGGTCACCGTCCGGGCGGTCGACTCGCTCCGCGGCCTCCTCGCCTTCCTCCGCGACGGCACACCCCTGCCGGAGATCCCGCCCGTACCGGCCGCCCCGACGGCCCCCGGACCGGACCTGGCCGAGATCGCCGGCCAGCACACGGCCCGCTACGCCCTGGAGGTGGCCGCGGCCGGCGGCCACCACCTGGCACTCCTCGGCCCGCCCGGAGCGGGCAAGACGATGCTCGCCGAACGCCTCCCGTCGATCCTGCCCCGGCTGGACGACGACGCGGCGCTCGAGGTCACCGCCGTGCAGTCGATCGCCGGGGTGCTGCCACCCGACGGCCGCCTGATCCGCCGGCCGCCCTTCCAGGCCCCGCACCACACCTCGAGCACGGTGTCGCTGCTCGGCGGCGGAGCGGGCCTCGCCCGGCCGGGGCTGTTGTCCCTCGCCCACCGCGGGGTCCTCTTCCTCGACGAGGTCCCGGAGATGAGCCGGGCCACGCTGCAGGCGCTGCGCCAGCCGCTGGAGAGCGGCCGGGTGGTGCTGTCCCGTGCCCGGGGCACCGTCGAGTACCCCGCCCGCGTGCAACTGGTCGTCGCGGCCAACCCCTGCCCGTGCGCCTCGTCCGCTGGTGACCGGCACTGCACCTGCGGGCCCACCGTGCGGCGGCGCTACCTCGCGCGGCTCTCCGGACCGTTCCTGGACCGCATCGACATCCGGATCACGGTGCTGCCGCTGAGCGCGGCACAGCTGATGGTCGAGGTCGAACCCGCCGAGTCCTCGGCCGGCGTCGCCGCCCGGGTGGACCGGGCCCGGACCGCCGCGGCCGCCCGCTGGTCCGCCGAAGGCTGGCGGACCAACTCCGAGGTGCCCGGACCGGTGCTGCGCCGGCCACCGTGGCGCCTGCCCGCCGGCGACACCACCGTGCTGCACCGGGCCGTCGACCGCGGCACCCTGTCCGGCCGCGGCTTCGACCGCGTCCTGCGCCTGGCCTGGACCGTCGCCGACCTGGACGGACGGGACCGCCCGGCGGCCGGCGAGGTGAACGAGGCCTACGAACTGCGGCAGGGCGAAACCCGTACTCCGAGGAGAGGAACGACATGATCGACAGAGGACCCGGCAGTCACCAGGACCGCGCCGCCCGCGCCGCCCTGACCTGGCTCACCGAACCCGGCGACCGCACCGTCTGGGCGCTGGTCCGCGACCACGGCGCGCCCGACACCCTGGACGCCCTGCTCGACGGTGACGCCCCGGACGCCCGGCTCCGGGCCGCGGTGGCCGCCCGCACGGCCGCCACCGACCCCCGCCGGGCCGCGGAGACCCAGCTCCGGCACGCCGACCGGCTCGGCGTACGCCTGGTCGTCCCGGCGGACGAGGAGTGGCCGTCCCGGGTGGACGACCTCGCCGCCCTGGAACTCGGCGTCCCCGGCCGGGTCGGGCAGGACACCCGGCCGCCGCTCTGCTTCTGGGTACGCGGCAGCCCGCCCCTGGCCGAGACCCTGCACCGGTCGGTGGCGGTCGTCGGCGCCCGGGCCGCCACCGAGTACGGCACCCACGTCACGACCGAGATGGCGTTCGCCCTGGCCGGCTGTGAGTGGACGATCGTCTCGGGCGGCGCGTTCGGTATCGACGCCACCGCCCACCGGGGTGCTCTGGCCGCCGGCGGGCGCACGGTCTCGGTCCTGGCCTGCGGGGTGGACCGCCCCTACCCGGTCGGCAACACCGCGATGTTCGAGGAGATCGCCCAGAACGGACTGCTGATCAGCGAATGGCCGCTGGGCGCCGAACCCCTCCGGCACCGTTTCCTGATCCGGAACCGGGTGATCGCCGCGGCCACCGCCGGCACGGTCGTCGTCGAGGCCGCGGCCCGCAGCGGCGCCGTCCAGACGATGGGCCGGGTGATCTCCTTGAACCGTCCGGCCCTGGTGGTGCCCGGCCCGGTCACATCGGCCATGTCGGTCGGCTGCCACGAACTGCTGCGGACGCAACCGAGCGCCCGGCTGGTCACCTCGGCGGCCGACGTGCTGGAGGAGGTCGGCCGGATCGGCGAGCACCTGAGCGCCCCGGCGCGCGGCCGGGAACATCCGCGGGACGCGCTGGACGAGGAGTCCGCGCTGATCCTCGAGGCGGTGCCGGCCCGCGGCTGGTCCACTCCGGACGAACTCGCCGCGCAGGCCAGGGTCAGTGTCCGGACCGTCCTGCGGCGCCTTCCACTGTTGGAAGGGGCGGGCCTAGTCACACGAACGGATGAGGGGATAGGCCTCGCGCCCGATCGAACGACATGACCGGTCCCCTTCGAGTGGTCTTCCGGCCCGAAAATTCGACATGGTTGGGACCGGCTCGCCGAATTCCGGCCTCACCACTCGAGGTGGCGACTCCGGGGCCGACAAGCCGGTCGATTCCCGCCGCGCCTGTCAGTCCTCGGACTCGTCCAGATCACGACGATGGACCTTCATCCACGCCTCGACGTCCTCGGTGGCCCAAACCTTGCCCTGTGCCAGGTCAGCGACCGGTTTCGGAAAGTCGGTGCGACTCGTGATCTGGTACGCCCGCTGTCGGCTGACTCCGCCGAGACGGATGCGGATCTCGTGCGCGCCCATGAGGCGGATCGGCTTCACTCCCACATGATCGACCGTAGGCGCGGGACTATTAGTCGGCTATCCAGTTGATAAGGGACAGGTAGTCCTCCACACATTATAGTGGCTGCATGCCTAGAGGTCGCTTGACAATGATCCCGGTACCGCATCATCCCAGGCACCGCCGCGATTGGCGGACCCTCTGGCGGCGCTGCATCTGCGGCCTGCCGGCCCCCTGCATCGACCGCAGACCGCCCTCGCCGACCCCACCCTTCCCGCCCTTCCTGCCGCAACGACAGGCGGGACGCCGGGGAGGCCTCTACCGCTCCCACCACGCACAGTCCGACGACGATCACCCGCCTGGCACGCGGAACTCCGTGCCACGTTCACCCCAAGCCGACTCCACAGTCGGCAGAGCCGGGCGCTTAACCCCAGCTCAGCAGCATCGAGCTGGACAGCCGGGCCGCCGAAGGCCACACGGCAACCGCCGGCCGAACCACTGACCCTCCACACCAGAAGAGATCGAATGCAAACCCCGCTCACCGCGTACGCGCAAAGCACCGCTCCCACCGCCACCCGCCCCCACGCCTGCACCTGCCGAGCAAATGCTCCCCATTCGCGGCTAATAGCGCTTTCGCCTCTTCACGCATCGCGAACACCACCGGGTGGCCACCACCCCGCCCACCCGCCACCACCACTCCACAATCCGCCCACTTCGGACAGTCGTCGCCGCGGACGCCCCCGGCACCCGTCCCGATGAGCGACAGGCAGGAGGAGACCGACGAGACCCGACGGGGGAACGGTGACGACGGGCGAGAAGCCGCACGTGCACTCGCGGCCACTCTGGAACTGCGAGGCATGCGGGCAACCGTGGCCGTGCCCGACAGCCCGAAACGAACTGCTCCACGAATACCGGGAGTTTCCGTCACTGCTGAGGATCTACATGTCAGCGCAGATGCACCAGGCCCTCGAAGACCTCCGAACCCACAGCGAACCGCCGCTCAACCCCCACGACCGCTTCCTGACCTGGACCCGAACCCGCCCCGACACCCCCTGACACCCCGACACCGCGCCCGCAAGCCGGACTGTCCTCGATGGATGGACGACGACCTCCGCCGCGCTCCGTCAGCACCATTTCTGACCTGGCCGAAGGCCGCCAACCACCCGCGGCCCACCCCGTCGTCCGACCAAGCTCGGCCTTCTGAGCGCGACGAACCCATTCGCGCAACATCGGACTGTAGGTACAACATGATGGAGCATCATGAAGTCGTAAAATAGTTACCATGATCGATCATTCCGCGGACCGTGCGGTCTTCCGTCAGCTGGCGGATCTGCTGCGCGGGCAGATCGAGTCCGGCGAGCTGGGTCCGGGTGAGGCGCTGCCCAGCGAGCTGCGCCTGGCCCAGGATTACAGCATCAGCCGAACCACGGTGCGACAGGCCATCGGTCAGCTGCGCACCGAGGGCCTGGTAACCGTCGACCGCCCACGCGGCACCTTCGTCCGCATCCCCGAGCCGGTCCAGCTCCTGCAGCTGACCCGTGGCGACAAGGTAAGCGCCCGCATGCCCACCGACGTCGAGCGCCGCCGCCACAAACTGGCCGAGGGCGTCCCCGTCCTGGTGATCACCGCCCCCGACGGCTCCGAAAAGGTTCACCCCGCCGACCGCGTACAGCTGACCCGCCCCTGACCCCTTCCCGTAGGTGTTTTCGTTGCCGCTCTTGCGGGATGGGTAAGGCTGCCGAATCAACAGCCGGCCGCGACCGCGGGCCGGCGACCGAGGACGGGTGACCAGGGACGGCGACAGGACCCAAGTGAGGGCCGACGGTCGGCGGTCGACGGCCGACGGCCGACGGGCAACAGCCGACGGGCAACAGCCGACGGGCGACGGGTCAGGCTCGGGTGCGGCGGTGGTGGCCCCTGCCGGTGTGCCAGGACTCGATCACCAAGTGATCGGCGGGGACTCCCACGTAAGTGAGGGCCACCTCGTCGATGTCCACCCGGAAGAAACCGGCGCCCTCGTGCTGGTCGTCCGGCGGGGGTGGGATCTCCCACGCGCGACCGGACAGTTTGGCGTCGCCGGGGCCGGACTCCGGATTGTCGGCCGGTGGCTCCAGGGTCGGGCTGTGCAGCGCCAACCGGGGGTCGCGGCGCAGGTCCGCCATTTTCAGCGAGTCGCCCATCATGCCGAAGGTGAGCTCGCCGTCGGCGAACCGCGTCTCGATCGCGCTGATCCGGGGTGCGCCGTCGCGGCGGAGGGTGGCGATGGTCTTGTTGGTCCCCGCGTCGAACAGCGCCCGCACCCGGGCTGCGAACTCCGGTGCCTCTGTCTCGATCTCTTCCCAGCGTGCCATGGAAAAACCCTAATCCCGGGGTACGACAGAAACACCGCGCCGAAGACTTGACCCGGGGACACGCTCGTTGGACCGTCGTTTCCGATGGGTACCCGTGAACTGCACCAGGCGCTACCGCCCGACCTGCGTGAGGCGGTCGACGAGTTCGGCCGTCACCTGGCCGTCGTCGAGGGCCGTTCGGAGCACACCGTCCGGGCGTATGTCGGCGATGTCGTCTCCCTGCTGGATCACGCCACCCGCGAGGGCCGTCCCGCCGGTGATGACCGCACAACCGGTGAAGACCACATCACCGGTGAAGGCCCCGACGCGGATGAGGACCACGTCGCCGGCGAGAGCAGCACGGGCCTCGCCGCCCTGGACATCGGGATCCTCCGGAGCTGGCTCGCCGCCCGGATGAACACCGGTGCCGCGCGGACCTCGCAGGCCCGTCGCGCCGCGTCCGCCCGGGCGTTCACCGCCTGGGCCCAGCGCACCGGGCGCTCCCCCGACGACCCCGGCGCCCAGCTCGCCAGTCCGCGCGCCCACCGTTCGCTGCCCACCGTCCTGCGCGCCGACCAGGCCGCCGAACTGCTGGACCCCACCACCGAGCGCCCCGGCGACGAGAACCCCGGCGACGAGGACCCCGACGGCGAGGACCCCGACGGCGAGGACCCCGACGGCGAGGACCCGCCCGGCGAGAAACCCCATGCCAACGGACCGGACGACGGGGAGCACCCGGCCACCGGGCTACGGGACAAGGCCGTTCTCGAACTTCTCTACGCCACCGGAGTACGCGTCAGCGAACTCTGCAACCTGGACCGCGCCGACGTCGACCACTCCCGTCAGGTGATCCGGGTCTTCGGCAAGGGCGCCAAGGAGCGTGCCGTCCCGTACGGCCATCCCGCCCGGGACGCCCTCGACGCCTACCTCCGGCACGGGCGACCGGAGCTCTGCGGCCGTCTCAGCCGGGACGCCCTGTTCCTCGGGGTCAAGGGTGGCCGTCTGCAGCCCACCGTCGTCCGCCGGATCGTCGCCGACGCCGCCCGGGTCGCCGGTCTTCCGCACACCAGGCCGCACGACCTGCGCCACTCCGCCGCCACCCACCTGCTCGACGGGGGCGCCGACCTGCGGGCCGTGCAGGAGCTGCTGGGGCACAGTTCGCTGTCCAGCACGCAGATCTACACGCACGTCTCGACGGAACGGCTGCGCTCGGCGTTCAAGCAGGCGCATCCACGGGCATGAGACCGGCGGGAGAGCGACGCCCCGGCACCCGCGGGCATGCGAGTGACCCGTAGAGGCACATCCACGAGCCTGAGAGCGACCGCCGTCGTACGATCCGAGGCATGAGCGCCGACGTCCCGCCCGTACCCCTTCCCGGCGCCCGGCTGCTGTTCTCGCTGGATCCGGCGGTGTCCTATCTCAACCACGGCTCGTTCGGCGCCCTGCCGATCGGTGTGCAGCGCGCCCAGCAGCGGCTGCGGGACGAGATGGAGGCCAATCCGCTGCGGTTCTACGGCACCGGGCTGTTGGACCGGATCATCCACTCCCGACGTCACCTCGCCACCTTTCTCGGTGCGGATCCGGACGGCAGCGCGCTGGTTCCGACCACCACCGCCGCGGTGTCGCTGGTGCTGCAGTCGGTGCGGTTGGCGGCCGGCGACGAGGTGCTGCTCACCGATCATGCGTACGGCGCGGTGGTCACCGCCGTGAAACGGGAGTGCCGGCGGACCGGGGCGAGCGCGCGGACCGTCGCCGTTCCGCTGGACGCGCCGGCCGCGGAGGTGGTCGCCCGGATTCGGGCCGCGCTGCGTCCCGGCCGGACCCGGCTGCTGGTGGTCGATCAGCTGCCGTCGGCGACGGCGAAACTCCTTCCGGTACGCGAGATCGCCGCCGCCGCCCGCGAACTGGACGTCACGGTGCTTGTCGACGCCGCCCACGTGCCCGGGATGCTGCCGGTCGACGTGGGTGCGATCGGCGCCGACTTCTGGGTCGGGAACCTGCACAAGTGGGGCTGGGCGCCGCGCGGCACGGCGCTTCTGCACGTGGCGCCGGCCTGGCGCCGCCGGATCGACCCGCTGATCGTGTCCTGGGAGCACGACGAGGGCTTCCCGTTGTCGGTGGAGTATCAGGGAACCATCGACTACACGCCCTGGCTGGCCGCGCCCGCCGGTGTGTTCACGTTGCGCACGCTCGGTGTCGAGGACGTCCGGCGGCACAACGAGGCGCTTGCCGCGTACGGTCAGAGGGTTGTCGGTGTGGCTCTCGGCCTCGCGCCCTCCGAGCTGCCGGACCCCGGACCGGGCGTGGCGATGCGGGTGGTGCCGTTGCCGGCCGGGCTGGCGTCCACGCAGCCGGAGGCGATCGCGCTGCGGCAGCACATCTCCGACAAGCTGGCGGCGGAGACGCAGGTCAGCGCCTGGGGTGGGCGGGGTCTGCTGCGGTTGAGCGCCCAGGTCTACAACCGGCCGGAGGAGTTCCACCGCCTGGCCGAGCGGCTCCCGGCGCTACTCAGGGACTATCAACGGTGAGCGGCAGCAGGCGGGCACGCCCCAACCCCAGCAGGGCGAGCGGATCCAGATAATGGTCCGCCCTGCGTAGTCCCCAGTGCAGGCACGCCGCCCGAGGGCATCCCGGGTGCCCCGATTGTGCCGTCCCCAACACCGCCCCGGCCGGGATCCGGTCGCCTGTCGCCACCGACGGCGTCACCGGCTCGTAGGTGGTCCGCAGACCGCCGGGATGCGCCACGCTCACCACACCCCGGCCGGCGATCGTGCCGGCGAACACCACCGTCCCGGCGCCCGCCGACCGGATCGGGGCGCCCGGGGTCACCGCGAGGTCGACGCCGCGGTGCCCGGCCAGCCACGGGTCGGGCGGCGGGTCGAAACGCCGGGTCACCTCCGGCGGCGACGGGACCGGCCAGCCGAACAGTCCGGACCGGACCGGGCCCGGCAGGAGCAGGATCAGCAACAACAGGCAGTGTGCGGCGATGGACATGCCGCCGACACTGCCCGGCTCACACCGCTGCCGCGAACCGCCCTGTGGACGGCCGCCGCATGTGGATGACCGCGATCAGCCGAAGTTGGCGTCGTCCGGCAACGAGATGTCCGGCTTCTCCAGCTCCTCGACGTTCACGTCCTTGAACGTCATCACCCGCACGTTCTTGACGAACCGGGCCGGCCGATACATGTCCCAGACCCAGGCGTCGTGCATCTCGACCTCGAAATACACCTCGCCGTCGGAGTTGCGCACGTGCAGGTCGACCTGGTTGGCCAGGTAGAACCGGCGCTCGGTCTCCACGACGTAGGAGAACTGGCGGACGATGTCGCGGTACTCCCGGTAGAGCTGCAGCTCCATCTCGGTCTCGTACTTCTCGAGATCCTCTGCGCTCATCGTTTCTCGCCCTCCATGGCCTCATCTTCCCCCACCGACGGCGACGGCTGAGGCTGCTCGCCCGACGCCACGCCGACGGTACCCTCAGTGGCCTCCCGAAGCAGCAGCGGCTCGGTAACGGATGAGTCGAACAGCGACGGAATCGTGTCCGCCGGACGCTCGGCAGGTCGGCGCGCCCGGGGAGGCCGGTTGCCGCGCCCGGAGGCGGCGGCGACATTCGCATATGAGAAGCGGTGTTCGGCACAGGGGCCGTGCCGAAGTAACGCGGCACTGTGCTCGTCGGTGATGTAACCCTTGTGTACGGCGAAGCCGTAATCCGGGAATCTCGCGTCCAGCTCCACCATCAGCCGGTCCCTGGTGACCTTGGCCAGCACGCTGGCGGCCGCGACGCAGGCCGCGACCCGGTCACCCTTCCACACCGCGAGGCCGGGAACGCCCAGGCCGTCGACCGGGAAACCGTCGGTCAGCACGTACTCCGGGCGGACCGTCAGTGACGCGAGCGCGCGGCGCATCGCCGCCAGGTTGCACACGTGCAGGCCGCGGGAGTCGACCTCGGCCGGTGGAATGATCGTCACGGACCAGGCCAGCGCCTTGTCGACCACCTGGTCGTAGACGCGTTCCCGGGCGGCGGCGGTCAGCAGCTTGGAGTCGGCCAGGCCCGGGATCTCCCCGCGCCTGCCCTCCGGCAGGATCGCGGCGGCCGCCACCAGCGGGCCGGCGCAGGCGCCCCGGCCGGCCTCGTCGGCGCCCGCCACACGCTGGAAACCGCGGCGCTGCAGGGCCTGTTCGAGCGCGTAGAGGCCCGCCTCCCGGCGGACGACGGTGCGCGGTGGGGCCAGCATCAGACCTCCAGCACCCGGCGCAGCAGGCCGGCCAGGTCGAGCGGGAAGATCGCCTCGTCACTCGCGGCGATCTCCTCGGCGGACCACCAGCGGTGCGCGATGATGGTGCTCTGCTCCTCGGCGTCCATGCCGCTGGTGTCGACCTCCCAGGCCGGCACCCGGAGCAGATAGAAGTCCTGGGCCTGGCGGTAGTGCCGGGAGTCGTACTCGAACTCGGTCACCTCGTGGTGGACCGGGCCGGACAGGTCGCCGGGCTCGACGCGGAGACCGACCTCCTCGTAGAGCTCCCGCTGCGCGGCGAGAGCAGTCGTCTCGCCCTCCTCCAGGCCGCCGCCGGGGGTGAACCACCAGCGCTGCTCGGGACGGCCAGGATCGCCGCCGTGCAGCAGCAGGACCCGCTCGTCGCGGTCGACGAGGAGGACGCGGCCGGCACGGCGGTCAATCACGGTCACGCCGACAAGCCTATTGCGCCCGACGAGGATCTTGCGACCCGGAGCGGCATGCAGGCCCTGTTTCGTGGGTCGCGTGAGCGCGAGGCAGGGTCCGGGTGGTGGCTGCCGCCAGGTGCCGGCCGGGTCACGCCGCAGCCCCGCGGAACCCACGCGACACGGCCTAGTTGCCCGAGGCGTCGGGGATCGTGTCGTACGAGTCCGGAACCGACAGCCAGGTGGCCCGGTCGACCGGCCAGAAGACCGTGAACGCCCGGCCGACCACCGAGTCGATGGTGATCGTCGCGTCCTGGATCTTGCCGGCCTCGTCGGTGGCCTGACTCTGCTCGTAGTGCTCGAGGGAGTCGCCGGACGCCTCGCGGTGGTCGCCCATCACCCAGAGCCGGCCGGCCGGGACGGTGATGTTGAACTGCTGGTCGGCGACCTGGTTGCGGGTGCCGTCGTCGTCGGTGTAGATGTACGGCTCGTCCAGCGACTTCCCGTTGATCATGAGGCGCTGCTGGTCGTCACAGCACACCACGTTGTCGCCGGGCTCGCCGATGACCCGCTTGATGAAGTCCTCACCGTCGGCGCCGGACTGCCACGCGGTCGGCGCCTTGAAGACCAGGATCTCGCCACGACGCGGGTCGCGGAAGTCGTAGACCAGCTTGTTGACGAGGACCCGGTCCCAGACGTTGAGGGTGTGCTCCATCGACGGGGAGGGGATGTAGAAGGTCTGCAGGACGAAGGCACGCACCAGCACGGCGACGAGGATCGCCACACCAAGCAGGATGGGAAGCTCGCGCCAGAACGAACCTGGGCGCTTTTCGGTCTGCTCGTCAATCACGCTCGGAGCCTACGTCGTCGAGTCGCGAACGACATGCCGGAACGCGCGGATAAAACCACGCTGAGGAGTAAGGGCAGGATCTCCGTGGCGACCACGGGATCGGTGCGCCGGGCCGGCGCCGGACCCGCCCCGGCGGCCGTGGGCTGCGCGGCAGCGAACTGCTGCCAGACATCGGGCACGCTGAGTCCGGCGAAGCGATCACTGGGCCAGACGACCACGAAGGCACGGCCGATGACGTTCTCGATGGGAACCGGCCCCTGGCAGCGGGCGTCCTGCGAGACCGACCGGTGGTCGCCCATCACGAACATCTGCCCGTTGGGGATCGTCACCTCGGTGAACCGCCGGCTGGTGCACTGCCCGGCGATCGGCGGCTGGCTCAGATCGGAGTTGAAACCGTCAGCGATGTACGGCTCGTCGATCCCGACCCCGTTGACGGTGATCCGCCCCTCGGAGTCGCAGCAGGCGACCTTGTCACCCGGAAGCCCGATCACCCGTTTGATGAAGTCGCGCTCGCCGGGGCGGCTGACACCCACCAGGTCGCCGATGGTCCGTCCGAGTTTGGCCAGGAACGTGTTGCTGACCACCTCGGTGACCTCGGGCGCCCACTTGTCGGTGCCGCGGAACACCACGACCTCGCCGCGCAACGGGTCACGCATGTCGTACACGACCTTGTTGACCAAGACGCGATCCTGCACCAGCAGGGTGTTCTCCATGGACCCGGAGGGGATGTAGAACGCCTGGACCAGGAAGGTCCTGATCAGCACCGCCAGGCAGAACGCCACGACCAGCAACAGCGGGAGTTCCTGCCAGAGCGGCATCTCCTTGTTGCGTCTGATCACAGACCGCCGCCGCCGCGAGGACGGCCCATAACCTTCCATCGGTTCCACGCTTCGCATCTCCTGCCGCTCACCGGCCGAACCGCCCCCGGATACAGCACTACCGCCCGAGTTTCCCGGCTAGGGAAAGTTACGAGCGGTAGGACTGGAAAGGTTCACCAGAGCGCGTCCGGAACAGGCGCAAGCGTAAACCGCCCGCGCCCACCCCTGTCGCACCACGTCGTCCGGTCAGACGGTCTGCTTCTCCCGAAGCTCCTTGATCTTGGCCTTCTTGCCGCGGAGCTCACGCAGGTAGTAGAGCTTGGCGCGACGCACGTCACCACGGGTGATGACCTCGATGCGGTCGATCGCCGGGCTGTTGATCGGGTAGGTCCGCTCGACGCCGACGCCGAAGCTGATCTTCCGGACCTTGAAGGTCTCGCGGAGACCGGCACCGTGACGGGCGATGACCACGCCCTGGAAGATCTGGACGCGGGAGCGGTTGCCCTCGACGACCCGGGCGTACACCTTGAGGGTGTCACCAGCCCGGAAGTCCGGAATATCGGTACGCCGCGACAGGGCGTCAAGAGTGTCCAGCGTGTTCATCGCTGCATCCTCGTGCTCGGTGCGCACCGGGAGTTCGGTGCGCTGACGGGTGATTCTGATCCCCCCTGAGTCCAGGGGATCCTCGCCTCCACCCCACGGCGCGGGGCAGGACGGCAACCTCCCTACTCTGCCACACCCTCGGGCGGGATCTGAAATCCGGCCTCGGTCAGGGTCTTCCGGTCCGACTTGTCGAGGTCCCGGGGCGGGTAGGCGGCGAGCATGTCCGGACGGCGGTCGGCGGTCCGCAGCAGGCTCCGGTCCCGCCGCCAGCGGGCGATCCGGCCGTGGTCGCCGGACCGCAGCACCTCCGGCACGTCCAGATCGCGCCAGGACGCCGGTTTGGTGTACACCGGGGCCTCCAGCAGGCCGGCCGCGTGCGACTCCTCGGTCAGCGAGTCCGCGTTGCCGATCACGCCGGGCAGCAGCCGGGTGATCGCCTCCATGATCACGATGACCGCGACCTCGCCGCCGAAGAGCACGTAGTCGCCGAGCGACACCTCCCGGACCGGCATCCGGCTCGCCGCCTCGTCGATCACCCGCTGGTCGATGCCCTCGTAGCGGCCGCAGGCGAACACCAGGTGCTCGGCGGCGGCCAGCTCGTAGGCGTCGGCCTGGGTGAACCGCTTGCCGACCGGAGACGGGATCACCAGGGTCGCGGCCGGTGAGACGACCGCGTCCAGGGCCCGGCCCCACGGCTCCGGGCGCATCACCATGCCCGGGCCGCCGCCGTACGGCGTGTCGTCCACCGTCCGGTGCACGTCGGATGTCCAGGTGCGCAGATCGTGCACAGAGAGATCGAGAGTCCCGGTGGTTCGCGCCTTCCCGACCAGCGAGAGGTCGAGCGGCGCGAAGTAGTCCGGGAAGATCGAGATGATGTCGACCTTCACAGATCGAGGAGGCCTTCCGGGAGGTCGACGAGCACGCGACGACCGGGGAGGTCCACGGTCGGGACGATCGCCGTGACGAACGGGATCAACGCCGTCCCGCCACCGGTCTTGGCCAGCACGATCAGGTCCGACGACGGCGCGTGCTCGATGCGCTGCACCGTGCCGTACTCCTCGCCGGAGGAGGCGGACACCACACGCAGCCCGACGAGCTGGTGGTCGTGGAACTCGTCCGGATCGTCCGGCGGCTCCAGAGACTCACTGTCGACTTGGAGGAAGACACCGCGCATCGCCTCGGCGACGTTGCGGTCGTCGATGCCCTCGAACACCGCGATGCCGCGGCCCTGATGCCAGCGGATCGAGGAGAGGGTGAGCTGTTTCGGCACTTCGAAACGGACACCGGGAGCCGGCGCGCCCGCCGGGCCGGCGCTCACCCGGCGGTCCCGGGGGACCTCCGTGGTGAACACCGAACCGGCGGTGAAGCGTGCCTCGGGCTCGTCGGTGCGCACGACAACGGAGACTTCGCCCCGGATGCCGTGCGGTTTACCGATCTGGCCGACGACGAGCAGCATCAGTAGGCGTCGACGATGTCGACCCGGATGCCACGCCCGCCGATCGAACCGATCACCTGGCGCAGGGCCTTGGCCGTGCGTCCGCCGCGCCCGATGACCGTTCCCAGGTCCTCCGGGTGCACACGAACCTCGAGCCGCTTGCCGCGGCGCGAGTCGACCAGACGAACCCGGACGTCGTCCGGGTTGTCGACGATCCCCTTGACGAGGTGCTCCAGCGCGGGCCGGAGCGCCCCGTCAGCTCGCGTCGGCGCCGGCACCGGCCGGGTCCTCTGCCGTCTCGGCGACAGCCTCGCGGGTCGGCTCAGCAGCCTCGGCGGGCTTCGACTCGGCGGGCTTCTCAGCCTTCTCGGCCTTGGCGCCCTTCTTCGGGGTGGCCGGCTTGGTGTCGGCGATGCCCGCAGCGGCCTTGGCCTCGGCCTCGTAGACCTCGGTCTTGTTCTGCTTGCTCGGCGCAACCAGCAGCGGCGGCGGGGCCGGCAGGCCCTTGAACTGCTGCCAGTCGCCGGTCTTCTCCAGGATGCGCTGCACGGCCTCGGACGGCTGCGCGCCGACGGAGAGCCAGTACTGCACGCGCTCGGACTTGACCTCGATGACCGAGGGGTGTTCCTTCGGCTGGTAGATGCCGACGTACTCGATGGCACGACCGTCGCGCTTGGTGCGCGAGTCGGCGATGACGATGCGGTACTGCGGGTTGCGGATCTTGCCCATCCGCAGGAGCCGGATCTTAACGGCCACGGTGTATTCGCTCCTGGTGACTGCGTGGGTGAGCCGACCGGAACCCACGTGGGGATGCGGGACCGATGTCTCGTGGATTGGCGATGTCGAGGGGTTAGAGGGCGCCTCGAAAATGCCGGATACCAGCTAGCCATTCTGCCAGACGGCAAGCAGGTATGGGCAATCGGCCCGCTCACATACCCATCAAAGATCAAAAACAGAAGATCTATGTCGCATCCGGGTGCATGGGGAGGTTTTCTTCCGCTTTTGGGTGGTGGGCGGGGCGGTCGGATGGCGTCGCCTCCCGCCGAGGCCGGGCCGGGGCCCACCTGACGGCGGCCCTGGCCCTTCATTCTGCGTGAGTGGTGAAGATCAAAACCTCAGTGCCGCGCCACGACCGGGCGGTCCCAGCCCGGCGGCAACTCGGTGATCGTGGTCCAGGAGGGGTCGGGCTGGAAGTCGGTCCAGGTGCCGTCGAAGGGGAACTCGTGCGCCTCGATCTTTTTGATCACGCTGCGGCCCTCGGCCCAGACGGCGGCCTCGTCCGGCACCCAGTAGTGCTCGGGCAGGGCGAGACGCTCGGCGAACTCGTCCTCGTCCTTCCACTCCCAGGTGCCGTCGGAGTGCCCGACGATGTCCAGGTCCTGGTCGATCACGTCGAAACCGATCACGTCACCGTCGTCCCAGCGGACCGCCGGCTCCTCCAGGTTCACGTAGTACTCCCGGAAGACGCCCTCGGCCGTCCGGAAGAACCAGACCGAGTGGCCGGCGCCGACCGGGAAGAAACGCAACAGCCCCGGGCCCCGCCAGGTCGTCAGCCGCGGCTCATGCCCGACCGCCGACCACTCGGCGAACGGCATGTCCCGCGGCCCGCGCCCGTCGAGCGCCCGCTCCACCGCGATCACCGAGTCGGCCGCCAGCCAGACCAGCAGCCCGCGGTCGTCGTCGGACACCACCCGGGCCGGATGCACGAAGGCGATCCGGCCGAGATGGGTGTCGCGGTGCAGGATCAGGCGACCCGGCGCGAACCGGGTGCTCAGTAGGACCGGCCCAGGTAGGCGATCAGGCCCGGCTCCTCGTCCGACTCCGGCATCGAGCCGTCCTCGCGGGTCAGGCACCGGACCGTCACGGCCTTGCCGTTCGCCGTCTTCTCGCCCTCGTCGCCGACCGCGGACCACGGCACGCGGGCCCAGCCGGTCGCCGACGCCTCGATCGCCTCGTCGAGCGTCTTCACGTCGACGGTGTGCTCGACCCGGAACGCCAGCGCGTCGTCGAAGAGCAGCTGCTGGTCGGCCGCCAGCGAGGCGTCCACCATCGCGGCGACCTCGGCCAGCGCGACCGGGGTCTTGGTGCCGGTGATCCGGCGGGCCACCACCACGTTTCCGGTGGCCAGGTCGCGGGGACCGACCTCGACCCGGATCGGGATCCCCTGAAGCTCCGCGTCGACAGCGCGACGGCCGAACGGAATGTCGGCACGGTCGTCCAGCTTTACGCGTACCCCGGCGGCCTTGAGCTCGTCACGGAGCTTGACCGCCGCCTCGGTGACGCCCTCGCCGGCCTTGACCACCATGATCTGCACCTGCACCGGCGCCAGCCGGGGCGGAACCCGCAGACCGTTGTCGTCGCCGTGCACCATGATCAGGCCGCCGAGCATCCGGGTCGAGGTGCCCCAGGACGTGGTCCAGGCGTGCTCGACCGTGCGCTCCGCCGACGAGTAGGTGATGTCGAAAGCCTTCGCGAAGTTCTGCCCCAGCTCGTGCGAGGTGCCCATCTGCAGCGCCTTGCCGTCGCGCATCATGGCCTCGACGGTCATCGTGTTCGTCGCGCCGGCGAACCGCTCGCTCTTCGTCTTGCGACCGGGCACGACCGGGATGGCCAGCACGTCGGTCATGAACTTCTCGTAGACGTTCTTGTGGATGTCCCGGGCGTGGTCACGCGCGTCCTGCTCGGTCGCGTGCGCGGTGTGCCCCTCCTGCCAGAGGAACTCGGTGGTGCGCAGGAACGTGCGCGGGCGCAGCTCCCACCGGACCACGTTCGCCCACTGGTTGAGCAGCAGAGGCAGGTCACGGTAGGAATCCACCCACTTGGCCATGAACTCACCGATCACCGTCTCGCTGGTGGGACGCACCACCAGCGGCTCGGCGAGCTCCTTGCCACCGGCGTGGGTGACCACGGCCAGCTCCGGTGAGAAGCCCTCGACGTGATCGGCCTCGCGGCGCAGGTAGTTCTCCGGGATGAACAGCGGGAAGTACGCGTTCTGGACGCCGGCTTCCTTGATCCGCAGGTCCATGTCGGCCTGCATGCGCTCCCAGATGGCGTAGCCGACCGGGCGGATGACCATCGTCCCCCGGACCGGGCCGTTGTCAGCGAGCTGAGCCTTGGCGATCAGGTCCTGGTACCACCGGGGGAAGTCCTCCGCGCGGGGAGTGAGCACACGAGCCATGAGGCAGCATCTTAGTCGCGCGCCACATGCAACCCGCCGGGTGGTCGTCCCGTGTCCCCCTTCGACGACGACGGGAGATCGCCCTCGGGACACTGCCCGCGATCTCCGGCCGGTGCGGGCTAACGGACGACGGCTCCCCGCAGGATGATGCGGCGGGGAGCCCGCACCACCCGTAGGTCCACGCGCGGGTCCTCGTCGTAGACGACCAGGTCGGCCGGCCCGCCCTCGACCAGTCCCGGGAAGCCCAGCCAATCCCGGGCCCGCCACGACGCCGCGGCCAGCACGTCCACCGCCGGGATCCCGGCCTCGTGCAGGTGGAGCATCTCCTCGGCGGCCAGCCCGTGCCGGATGCCGCCGCCCGCGTCGGTGCCCACGTAGATCGGGACACCGGCCTCGTAGGCGGCCATCACCACGGACGGGAAACGGTCCCGCAGGGCGATCATGTGGTCGGCGTACCCCGCGAACTTCTCCCGGGCCTGATCGGCGATCTTCCCGAACGTCCGGATGTTGATCATCGTGGGGACCAGCGCGGTGCCGCGCCGTGCCATCTCGTCGACCAGGTCCACCGTCAGCCCGGTGCCGTGCTCCACCGAATCCACCCCGGCCCGCACCATGATCTCCACGCCCTCCTCGGAGAACGTGTGCACCGCCGCCCGCGCCCCGGCCGCGTGCGCCGCCTCCACCGCGCGGGCCATCGTCGCCGCGTCCCAGCTCGGCGCCAGGTCACCGACACCCCGGTCGATCCAGTCCCCGACCAGCTTCACCCAGCCGGTCCCGGCCTTCGCCTGCTCGGTGACGGCCGCCGCGACGTCCTCCGGCTCCACCTCGACACCGATGTCCCGCAGGTACCGCCGAGGCGCGGCCACATGCCGCCCGGCCCGGGCCAGGCGCGGCACGCCCGGTTCGTCGTCAAGCTCCGGATAGGGGTACGGCGACCCGGCGTCCCGCAACGCCAGAACACCCGCGTCCCGGTCGATCATGGCCAGCTCCCGGGCGTCGTCGACGCTCTGGATCGGCTTGGCCCCGTACGCGATCCCCAGATGACAGTGCGCGTCGACCAGCCCCGGCAGGATGAACCCACCGTCACTGACCGTCTCGGCCCCGCCGACCGGCTCATAGGTGACCCGGTCCCCCACCAGCCACAGATCCCGGACGTCCCCGTCCGGCAGAACCGCCCCACGCACATGCAAAGCCATGAGTAAGTCCTACCGGATCCGGATCCGGATCGGTTTCGGGCCCCGGCCCTCAGTCCGCGGCCGCGCGCAGCTCGTCACGCAGGGCGGTCAACGCCGGAAGATCGATCGTCACCGGGTAGGGCACGTCCGTCGTGAACACCTTGTCGGTATTGGTGATCACCTCATAGACGCCGCTGTCATCGAGCCGGAACTCGGTCAACGCGACGCCCTTCTCGAAGGCCGGGTCGATGACCCAGTAGGCCTCGACCTTCGCCGCCGCGTAGACCTTCGTCTTGGCGTGCATGTCCCGGAAGTGTGAGGTCGGCGAGACCACCTCGACGACGAGCAGCGCGCCGGCGACCGGCACCGGTGACCGTGTGGCGTAACGCTTTTCGATCACCACCACATCGGGACGGGGTTCATTGCTCCGGTTGATCTCGATTGACATGTCGAAGATCGGCCGGTGATCCGGTGGACACTCACCGGCTCGCAACATGAGGACGAGTTCTAAACAGAACTCCTGGTGAAGGGCTGTAGGGGATGGCGAGATCAGCCTTCCGTCGACGAGCTCGTAGCGGAGGCCCTTCGGAAGGCTCGCCAGGTCGTCGACGGTCCAGTCTTCTTTGTCCTGCAACTCGGACGAGGTCAGGTTGAGGGCCGCAGTCATGGGTTCCTCCTTGGGGGGTGTCATGAGACTCCCTGAACCATGACAACGACCTCAACCGTCTTCACTCGTCAGTGACTGCTTGCCGCTCTCCCGCGGGATTGCGCAGTGGCTACTTGTCGTCCTTCGGCGGCTTGCTCAGCTTGTTGAAGTCGAGCTTGGGCAGCTTGAAGCCCGGCGGCATGCCCTGTCCACCGGCCAGCGCGCTCGGGTCCAGCCCCGGCGGCAGCTGCGGCATGCCGCCCGGGAACCCGCCCGGCATCCCACCGGGAGCGCGGCCGACGCGGGGACGGTTGCCGCCCTTGGTGCCCTTGCGCTTGTTCTTCTGGCTCTTGGTGGCGCTGCGGCGGCCGCCCGGCAGGCCCATCATGCCGCTCATCTGCTTCATCATCTTCTGCGCGTCGGCGAAGCGGTTGAGCAGCTGGTTGACGTCCATCACCGTGACGCCGGAGCCGTTGGCGATGCGCAGCCGGCGGGAGGCGTTGATGATCTTCGGGTTGGTGCGTTCGGTCGGGGTCATCGAGCGGATGATCGCGGTGACCCGGTCGAAGTGGCTGTCGTCGAGCTCGTCCAGCTGGCCCTTGAGCTGGCCCATGCCGGGCATCATGCCGAGGATGTTGGCGATCGGGCCCATCCGGCGGACCGCGATCAGCTGGTCGAGGAAGTCCTCCAGCGTGAACTGCTCGCCACCGAGCAGCTTGCTGGTCATCTTCTCCTTCTGATCCTCGTCGAAGGCCTGCTCGGCCTGCTCGATGAGGGTCAGCACGTCACCCATGCCGAGGATCCGGCTGGCCATCCGGTCCGGGTGGAAGACGTCGAAGTCCTCGAGTTTCTCACCGGTGGAGGCGAACAGGATGGGCTGGCCGGTGACGTGCCGGACGGAGAGGGCCGCGCCACCGCGGGCGTCACCGTCGAGCTTGGAGAGGACCACACCGGTGATGCCGACGCCGTCGCGGAACGCCTCGGCGGTCTGCACCGCGTCCTGGCCGACCATCGCGTCGATGACGAAGACGACCTCGTCGGGGTTGACGGCGGCGCGGATGTCGGCGGCCTGCTGCATCATCTCGGCGTCGATGCCGAGGCGGCCGGCGGTGTCGACGATGACGATGTCCTTGGCGGTGCGCCGCGCGACCTCGATCGAGTCTTTCGCGACCTTGACCGGGTCGCCGACGCCGCTGCCCGGCTCGGGGGCGTAGACCTCGACGCCGGCCCGGGCGCCCACCACCTGCAGCTGGTTGACCGCGTTCGGCCGCTGGAGGTCGGCGGCGACCAGCAGCGGCTGGTGGCCCTGGTTCTTGAGCCAGCGGGAGAGCTTGCCGGCCAGTGTCGTCTTGCCGGCGCCCTGGAGGCCGGCCAGCATGATCACAGTGGGCGGCTGCTTGGCGAACTGCAGGCGCCGGCTCTCACCACCGAGGATGGTGATGAGCTCCTCATGGACGATCTTGATGATCTGCTGGGCCGGGTTGAGCGCCTGGGAGACCTCGGCGCCGCGCGCCCGCTCCTTGAGGCTGGCGATGAACGCCTTGACCACCGGCAGCGCCACGTCGGCCTCGAGCAGGGCGAGACGGATCTCGCGCGCGGTGGCGTCGATGTCGGCGTCGGTCAGTTTGCCCTTGCCGCGGAGCTTGGTGAAGATCCCGGAGAGGCGGTCACTCAAGGTGTCAAACACGGTGCGGCTTCCCCTTGGTCGTAAATCCCGTCTCCGCAAGCCTAGCCGTAGCTGACGAAGCTCACCGGATCCGCATGCGGTACGTCTTGGCGGCCGCCTCGATCCGCCGCTGAGTGCGGGTGCCGGGCGCCAGCTCACCCTTGATCCGGCCGTAGAGCCAGAGGCCGCCGCCGACCACGAGGGCGCCCACGATCAGGTAGTAGAGGAAGCCGCCGAGCAGCGAGCTGACCACCCAGCCGACCACGATCACTCCGGCGACCACCGCTGCCAGAAACGCCAGTGCCTTGCCCATCACGGCCTCCCGCCGTCGTCGCTGCACGCTCTCCTCCACCATGCCGCCCCGGAGCAAGCACCCGCATCGGCCGTACCCCTGAAGCGTTCCCCTAAGGGTGAGCACTTCCGAACAAGGCCCCGGATGCTCACGAAAGGCGTATACCGCAGGTAACAGGTGCAACTCCTGATATAGAGCGCAACTTCCGTCTCAGTCCGGCCGTTAAGGGGTCCGGACGTGCGGCGAAAGGACGACGGGTGTGACCCTGCGACAGATCCTGCGGCTGACTCCCTGGTCGGTCCGGCGACGGATCTTCGAGGCTGCCGAGACACGGCTCCTCCCCCGGATCGCCCCGGAGCGGCGACTCGGCTTTGCGCGTACCCTCATGCCGCTCGGACCGGCACCGGTCCCCGGGCGCAGGCGGCGCACCCGGCCCGGCACCCTCCGGGTCCGGACCGGCGACGGGTGGGTGATCGCCCGGGTCGCGGCCGACGCCTGCCCGGCCGGCGCCCGCCGGCACAACCTGGACCGGGTCGTCCGTGCCCTCGACCTGGCCGACGTCGACTGGTTCCGGGTGCCCGCACCCGACCCGCTGCGCACCGCCGTCGCGGTGCCCGCAAGCGACCGCGACCGGGTCCTGCGGCTGCTCCGGGAACTGGCCGCCGAAGACTCCGGCCGGTTCACCCCCGGCCCGAAGACCGCAGCCGTCTGCTGGCCGGTCACCGATCCCGGCGGCAACCTGGTGCTCGGCGCCGAACACGCCTGCGAGGTCGAGTTCTGGACCGGCGGCGCCGACGGCCGCCTGCACGCGCCACGCCGCAACCCGCTCGCCGACTCGGTGCCCGCCGATGAACCGCCCGTGATCGCCCCGGAGACGGTTTTCGGGCCGTTCAGCTCGCCCGGCGACAGCACCGGCTACCGCACCCGGCCGGCCTTCACCGGTGTCGACCCGGACCGCATCGACTTCCCGATCGACGTGGTCTACACCTGGGTCGACGGCGGCGACGAGGCCTGGCAACGGCGCAAGAGCCGGGCGCTGGCCGAGAACAGCTGGGTCGGCGAGATCAACGGGCAGGCCGCCAACGACTCCCGGTACGCCAGCCGCGACGAACTGCGGTACTCGATGCGCGCCCTGCACTGCTTCGCCCCGTGGGTACGCCGGATCTTCCTGGTCACCGACGACCAGGTGCCGGGCTGGCTCGACCTGTCGCATCCGAAGCTCACCCTGGTCGGCCACCGGGAGGTCTTCGGGGACACCGGGGTGCTGCCCACCTTCAACTCGCAGGCGATCGAGTCCCGCCTGCACCGGATCCCGGGCCTGGCCGAGCACTTCCTGTACCTCAACGACGACGTGATCCTGGGCCGCCCGGTCACCCCGGACCTGTTCTTCACCCCGGGCGGGCTGACCAAGTTCTTCCCGTCCACGCAGCAGGTGGACACCGCCCCGCGCGGTCCCGGCGACCGGCCCGCCGACTCGGCCGCCAAGAACAACCGGCGCCTCATCGAGGAGGCGTTCGGGCGGGTGCTGACCCGCAAGATGATGCACACCCCGCACCCGTCGCGGCGCAGTGTCATCGACGAGATCGAGAAGCGATTCACCGCGCAGGTCGCCGAGACGGCGGAGCACCAGTTCCGGCACCCGGACGACATCTCGCTGCTCTCGTCGCTGCAGCAGTACTACGCGTACCTGACCGGCCGGGCCGCGCCGGGCCGGATCCGGTACCTCTACACCGACCTGGCCGAGCCGCAGACCCCGTTCCGGCTGGCCCGGCTGCTGCGCGGGCGCAACGTGGACGCCTTCTGCCTCAACGACGTGGACGTGGCCGGCGCCGCGGTCGCCGACCAGGAGGCCCTGGTCGCCGAGTTCCTGCCGGCGTACCTGCCGTTCGTGTCGCCGTTCGAACTGAGCCATCCGCGTCCCGGCACCACCTCACTGGCGGCGGCGACCCGGACGGCCACCGCCCCACGACAGTCCCTACCTCCGAAACGCCCCATGCCTATGAAGGAGAGCTCGTGAGCTACGACGTTGTCATCCTCGGACTCGGATACGTCGGGTTGCCGCTCGCGCAGCAGGCGATCCGGTCCGGCATGTCGGTGCTCGGCTTCGACGTGAACGAGACCGTGGTGCGCGGGCTGGCCGAGGGACGCTCGCACGTGGACGACCTGGACGACGCGGACATCCGGGCGATGCTCGACGGCGGTTTCCGGCCGACCAGCGACGAGACCCTGATCGCGGAGGCCGCCGCCGCGGTGATCTGCGTGCCGACGCCGCTGTCCGAGGGCGACGGACCGGACCTGCGGGCCGTCCTCGGCGCCTCGGCGGCGGTCGGGCGCAACCTGCGCCCCGGCATGCTGGTGGTGCTGGAATCGACCACCTACCCGGGCACCACCGACGAGGAGGTACGCCCGCTGCTGGAGAAGTTCTCCGGCCTGACCGCGGGCATCGACTTCCACCTGGCGTTCTCCCCGGAACGGATCGACCCGGGCAACGAGACGTTCGGCGCGCACAACACCCCGAAAGTGGTCGGCGGCTACACCACGTCGTGCACCGACGCGGCCGCGGACTTCTACGGCCGATTCGTCGAGACGGTGGTCCGGACCCGGGGCACCCGGGAGGCGGAGACCGCGAAACTGCTGGAGAACACGTACCGGCACGTCAACATCGCCCTGGTCAACGAGATGGCCCGGTTCTGCCACGAGCTGGACATCGACCTCTGGGATGTGATCCACGCGGCGTCCACGAAGCCGTTCGGGTTCCAGGCGTTCTACCCGGGACCGGGCGTCGGCGGCCACTGCATCCCGATCGACCCGAACTACCTTTCGCATAATGTCCGCAGCAAGCTGGGTTACCCGTTCCGGTTCGTCGAGCTGGCCCAGGAGATCAACGCGACGATGCCGGCCTATGTGGCCCGCCGCGCCCAGAACCTGCTGAACGCGGACGGGCAGGCCGTCCGGGGCGCGACGATCCTGCTGCTGGGTGTCACGTACAAGCCGAACATCGCCGACCAGCGTGAGTCGCCGGCCACCCCGCTGGCCCGTCAGCTGGCCGGGCTGGGCGCGACGGTCGCCTATCACGACCCGCACGTGACGACCTGGAACGTGGGTGGGGTGCCGGTGTCGCGTACCGAGGATCTGGAGGGCGCGGTCACCTCGGCCGACCTGGTCATCCTGGTACAGAACCACCGCGAGTACGACGCGGAGAACCTCGCGAAGCTGGCGAAGCGCTTCTTCGACACCCGCGGTGTGACGGCCGCCCCGGAGGCCCACCGCCTCTGAACGCCGCCTCCCGAAAGTCACCACACCTCTCGGAGTGTGGTGACTTTCGGCGTCCACGGCGCCCGAACTCAACACACCCCGAAAGGCGTGCTGACTTTCGGCGCCCACAGCACCCCAACTCAACACACCCCGAAAGGCGTGCTGACTTTCGGCGCCCACAGCACCCCAACTCAACACACCCCGAAAGGCGTGGTGACTTTGGGCGTCCACGGCGCCCGAACTCAACACGCCTGAGGGGTCAGGCGAAAGTCCAGCGGGAGTTGAGGACGTAGTTCAGCGCCGGGATGAGGACCAGCGCGACCGCCTGAACCAGCGGATAGGGACCGTGCAGCAGGTCGGCGCCCACCCACAGCACGACCGTGTTGAGGCTGAACGCCGCCGCCGTCACGGCCAGGAACCGGGGGCCGGCCGACAGGTGGCCGGCGCCCGAGCGGAACACCCAGGTGCGCTGCAGCGTGTAGGACACCACGATGCTGGCCAGGAATCCGATCGTCGACGCCGGGACCGGGGGCAGCCCGAGGTGATGGCCGCCCCAGCCCACGCCGAGATGGGTCACGGCGCTGAGTCCGCCGCTCACCCCGTACCGCAGAAGGCGCTCAACGCTCGGCACGCTGCTCGACCACCCACTGTTCGGGGATCGCGTCCCGGACGGTCCGTTCCTCGATCAGATAGCGGGGACGGCCGCGCACCTCCTCGTGGATGCGCGCCAGGTATTCGCCGATCACGCCCAGTCCGATCAGCACGAACGTGCCGGTGACCAGCAGCAGCAGGATGACCGTGGTGAAGCCGGCGACCGAGTGCCCGCTGACCCACCGGACCACGGTCTGCGCCCCGAGCAGCACCGAGAACACCGCGAACGCCAGTCCGGCGAGGGTGACCAGGTGCAGCGGCGCGGAGGTGAACGACGTCAGCCCGTTGACGGCCAGCCGGAACAGCGCCCGCAGCGTCCACCGGGACGCCCCGCCCGCCCGGTGGTCGATGTCCACCTCGACGGTCGCCCGGGTGAAGCCGATCCAGCTGCTGGTGCCGCGGAAGAACGACGAGTGTTCCGGCATCCGGTGCAGCGCGTCCAGGGCGGCCCGGCTGAGGAGCCGGAAGTCGGTGGCGTCGACCAGGTCGACCCGGGTGAGGCCGGTGAACGCCTTGTTGAACAGGCGGGAGCTGAGCCGGTTGCCGATCGACTGGCCGGTCCGGTTGCGTTTGACCGCTTCGACGACGTGGGCGCCGTCCTGCCACCGGCGGACCATGGCCGGGATGGCGGACGGCGGGTGCTGCAGGTCGGAGTCGATCACCACGACGGCATCGCCGGAGGCGGCCTCGAGCCCGGCCAGCAGGGCGGACTCCTTGCCGAAGTTGCGCGACAGCCGGAGCCCGCGGACCCGCGGGTCGGCCTGCGCCTGTCCGACGATCCGGGACCAGGAGTCGTCGGTGGAGCCGTCGTCGATCAGGACCACCTCGTAGCGCAGGCCGGCCGGTTCGAGGACTTCGGCGATCCGGGCGACGAACTGTTCGACGCCCGGCCCCTCGTCGTAGATCGGTGCGACGACGGAGATCAGCGGGTCGGTCATGGCGTGTTCCCCCGGCAGAACGGGACACCGGCGAGGTCCTCGGCGGCGGTGTTCAGCGAATCGGTGTATCTCTGCTGTTTGGAGGGCTGGTCCTGCTGGCTGCGCAGGGCCTCGTCGAGCAGTGCGCAGCGCCGTGCGTCGCCGGCCCGGCCGCGTTCGAAGGCGCCCAGCGCCAGGGCGATCCGGTTGTCCAGCTGGGACGCCTCCCAGCCGGCCGCGGCGTCGGCGTAGGCCCGGTTGGCGGCGACGGTTCCGGTGGCGGCGAGCACGAGGACGGCCAGGACGAGGCCGGCGGAGCGTCGTCCGGTGCGGGCGGCGAACGCCAGCAGGGTCGCGACGAGCAGCATGCCGGCGGGGGCGGTGACCGCCGAGTCGCGCCAGCCCTGCTGCCAGAGGGCCGGTCCGGGGTAGTAGGTGTGGATCTCGACGCTGAGTGCCGCGGGCAGCGCCCCGAAGGTCAACAGAACCAGGGCGGTGAGGGCGAGACCTGCCAGGGCACGTCCGGCCGGGCGGTCCGCCTCCGGCGAGATCTTGAGGGTACGCAACGCGAGCACCGCCAGCACCAGGAGCGCCACCACCGGCAGGATGCCCCACGGCCAGCTCGCACCGGCCCGCTCGGTCGCTGCCGGCCAGGACATCGGCGGGGTCCAGGCGAGCATCCGGACCGGCAGCACCAGCAGGCTGTCCGGGTCCACCACCATGTCCGAACCGTGATAGCAACCTCCGTCGGCGCAGTACCCGCGGATCACCCACCGGACGGTCCCGAAGACCGGCAGGAACCCGGCCCAGAGCAGGGCGGCGAACCGTACGCCCGGCGAGCGCAGCAGTTCCCGCGCCCCTTGTCCGAGGACGAACCGGTTGCGCAGCAGCACCGCCGCGGTGGCCAGCGGCACGGCGAAGTAGGCGGGCTCGTTGTAGACCGCCAGCGCGCCGCCGGCGGTGACCGCGAACACCGCGTGCCACCACCGCATCCGTGCGAGCCGGCAGGCGGCCACCGCGACCAGCAGTACCAGCGCGGTGGTGCTCAGGTAGAGGCCGCCGAAGAGGGTGGTGGTGCTGTTGCGGCCGGCTGCGACGAAACCGGCGCCGACCGCGTACGGCAGCAGCAGCGCGACGACGGACGGTGCGGTGGTGAACATCCGCCCGCGGGTCAGCACGCTCTCGGCGAGCAGCACCACGGCGAACGTGACCGCGATCGCCGCGCCGAGCGTCACCAGGCGCAGCAGGACGGTGGCCGGCAGGTGCAGCTGCTGCATGCCGATGTAGACGAGCAGGTCGAGCGTCTTCTCGGTCATCCGTCCGAGGGGCCGGAAGTTGCCCAGCCGCAGGTAGGTCTCGGTGGTCGCGATGGTGTGCGTGATGATCCGCAGCGGGTCGTCGCGGAACAGGCCGCCGTGCCAGTAGAGGTTGAACCGCTGGTCTCCGCGGGGCGCCACGGCGGCCAGCGGCGCCAGCACCAGGAACGGCACCAGCAGGCAGCGGCGGACGACGTGCGCCCAGAGGCGGCGGCCGGGACGCGGGGAGTTCTCCAGCGTTCCCGGCCCCCGGCCCACGTCCGGTTGGTGAGGGATTGTAGCGGTTCCAGCGGTCACATCTGCTGCAACGACCGCTGCACCGGTGGGGTTGTGTCGGTTTTGCGAAGGAGCTCCGCCAATACCGGTGGATGATCAGGATCGACGAAGATCACCTGGGCGACGGTGTGGTCCCGGCACAGGTGGGCCAGCCGCTCGGCGAGCACCCCGTCCCACGGCCGGGCCGGCCGGTGCCGCTGCCAGGACTGCCGGTCCGGCAGGTACTCGATGATCAGCCCCACCTTGCGGAGCAGCGAGAACGACGGCTCGTCGGTGAGCACCACGGCCCGGTGGTCGGCCTCCACCAGCAGGCGCTGCTGGACGGCCAGCACGAACGAGCGCAGCGCCGGAAGGTCCAGGCCGAGGGCCACGTACAGATGCGTGGGCAGGGTCTTCGGGGTGGCCTTGCGGGTCTTGCGCGGCGACTTGGCCTTACGGCGGCGCACCCGGCTCGCCAGCCGGCGCAACAGCCGGGGCGAGGACCGCAACGGGTCACGGACGAACGACACCAGCGCCCGGCCCAGACGGTACGAGCCGCTGCCCCGCAACTGACGGACCATGGCCCGTTCCTCGTCACGTTCCTCGGCCGCGCCCGCATGGCGCTGCCGCCACGCGTCGCGTTCCTGCTCGACGGTCCGCAACCGGACCACGAGGGCCTCCATGCGGGCCGGTTCGAGCTCCTCGCCGAGCAGAGGCAGCGGGGTGGGCGTGTCGGACATGGTCACACTCCGGTTCGTACGGTTCGGTCGGCCAGTTCGACGAGCCAGTCCGCGGCCGCCGACGCGCCGTTACCCGGCCCCACCTCGGCGCACCGGCGCCGCAGCTCGGCACGGACGTCCTCGCGGACCGCCTCGGCCAGCACCCGGTCCAGATCCTCGCCGTCCGGGTCCTCGACGATCAGCGCGGTGCCCGCCGCCGCGGCGAACCGGGCCCGGCTCACCTGGTCGTCCAGCGAGGTCTCCCGGTTCGGCACGAAGACGGTCGGCACCCCGAAGGCCAGCAGTTCGTGGAACGAGTTGTACCCGGAAGCGCTCACCACCAGGTCGAACCCCCGCAGATAGCGGCTGATCGGGTACACCTTGACCACCTGGGCGCCGGGCACCGGCGGCATCGGCTCGGTGGCGATCGCCGACTCGGCGAGCACCACCTGGAATCCCGACTCGCGCAGCTGCCGGGCGATCCGGGCAGCCGGCGAGGAGATGTCGTTGATGTTGCCCGCGCCGAGCTGCAACAGCGCGGCCGGGCGTTCCGGGTCGAGGTCGAGCGCGGCCCGGGCCGCCTCCGGCTCGGCCAGCTCGTGCCGGTCCAGATAGGTGATCGGGGCGACCCCGTGCGCCCGTCCGCGGTCCGGCACGGTCGGGCCCTCGTCGGCCGCCTCGGCGAACTCGCCCGGCTCGAGGATGCCGTCGAACACCTCGCCCTTGGCGATCCACTCCGCGCCGGTGTCGCGCCGCCACATCGGCCGGCGCACCCACACCCAGGTCACGTCCCGGCGGGCGGCGATGGCCTCGACGATGCCGTCGTGCGGCACGCTGTCGATCGCCACGACGGCCGGCCGGTACAGGTCGACCAGGTGCTCCAGACGGCTGCGCAGCATCGCGGTCCAGCGCTGCCGGGGCAGGCCGAGGACCGACCGGGACGGGATGTACTCGGTCAGGAAACCCTCCCGGTGCGCCACCGACACCCCGTGGGACTGGGTGGCGATCACCGCGGGCACGTCGGACGGCAGCCGCCGACCGATCGCCATCAGCCGGGACAGGTGCCCGAGACCGACGCCGTTGTCGCTGACCAGCAGCACCCCGCGGGGCCGGCCGTCGGTCGGGTTCACGGTGGAACGCAGCAGTTCCAGCTCGCCGGGCGGGCGTACCTCACGGACCGCCAGCCGGGCCAGGTGCGACGGATAGCCGAACCGCCGCTCGACCAGGTCCCTCGCCTTGACCGCGACCGCGCGGTAGCGCTCCGGGTCGGCGTGCAGCTCCCGGACCAGCGGCACCACCCCGGCCGGGGTGGTGTAGAGCGCGGCGTCGCCGAAGACCGGCCGGAAATGCTCGCCGATCAGCACCGGTACGCCTGCCGCCATCGCCTCCATGATGGTCCGGCCGAACGCCTCGACCAGGTCCGGGTCGTGGAAGTAGACGAAGAAGTCGATCGTCTTGAGGAAGTCGCCCGGCGCCTCGGTCCCGAACTCGACGATCTCCCAGTTGACCGGGGTCCGCCCGAGACGCTCGGTCGCGATCTCGCCGCCGCCGAGCACCCGGACCCGGACGTCCGGCGCGTCCGGATAGGCCTGCAGCAACTCCTCGGTGGTCCGCGGCCACTTCACCGGGTCGGGCCGGCCGTGCCGCCCGATCACCGGCAGCTCACCGGAGGGCCCCGGTCGCTCCGACCACCAGTCCGCCACGTCGATGATCTCGTGCCAGTCGGTGCCCTCCAGCGGTGCGCCCGGCGCGGCCCGCAGCACCTCGGCGCGGACCTGGGTGCTGATCGGCGCCCACTCGATCGCGGTGCCGAAATAGCCCTCCAACCGGGTCCGGACCGCCGCGAAGTCGTAGTAGCGGGCCGGGTCGGCGGCGTCACCGGGCGCCTGGTTGAGCACCATCACGGTGCGCTCGGCCCGGATCCGGGGCGGTACGGCCAGGTCCTCGGTGAAGATCCGCGGCTGGCGGATCAGCAGCAGCCGGGCGTCGACCTGCTCACCGGCCGCGGCCAGCACCGCCAGGCCCTCGCGCAGCAGGTCGGTGATCAGCGGGTTGAACGGCCGGTCGTGCTTGAGGTGCGGCGACCGCACATGCACCAGAACCGTGGACAGCCCGGCCCGGGCCTGCGCGCGCACCTCGGCGGCCACGCTGGCCGAGGTGCCCCCCGGATACCGGAAGTCCGAGAGGATCGCCACGTCATGGACGTTCGCGGTCATGATGTGTTCTCCGATTCTCGGTGCCTCGATGTCCCGCGGGAACAACGAACGGCCTTCGCCCGGCGTCACGCACGTGACCGGTGACACGTTGATCCCCTCGACGACGACACCTAGCGGCAGGGACCCCATGCGCAGGCAACACACCACTCCGGACGCGTACGGCGCGGACCTGTTGGATCAACAGTGGCGGGCCATGACGGCGGGCGGGCCGGCGGGACCGGCCACGGCCGCCCTGCACACCCGGTCGGCGGCGGCACGGACCGTCCTCGGGTACGCGGCCGCCCGCCGCCGGGTCGACGACCTGGTCGGCGGAGCACACGACGGACGGCTGTTCCCGGACGCCGACCCCTGGGCGCTCGGCGAGCTGGCCCGGGTCATCGCCTGCCAGGACCTGTTCCCCGGTGACCGGACCGACGCCCTGGCACTGTTCGACTCGCTGCTGCGCACGTTCGGCGCGGCCGGCGTGGCCCCGGCACACCAGGGGGTGCACGCCCAGCTGGCGTTCGCCCTGGGCGAGCCGGTCCGCACCGCGAAACTGCTCGCCGACTACCCGGAGGTGCCCGAGGCGATCCGGGTGGCGCTCGGCGTCGACCTGGCCGCCGAGGAGGACTGGCCGGCCCGGTTCGGCGAGCTGCTGCCGGCGCCGGGACTGACCGTGACCACGGGTGACGCGAGCCGGTTCGACCGGATCCGCTCGAACACCGCGGCCCGGAACGGCTCCCCGCACCGGATCACCACGATCGTGACCACGTACCGGCCGGGGACGGCGCTGCTCACCACGATCCGGTCGCTGGTGGCGCAGAGCTGGACCAACCACGAGATCCTCGTCGTCGACGACGGCTCCGGTCCGGGGTACGACGTCGTGCTGGACCGGGCGGCCAAACTGGACCCCCGGGTACGGATCCTGCGGATGCCCGCCAACGGCGGCACCTACCAGGCCCGCAACATGGCGCTGAACGCCGCGTCCGGCGAGTTCGTGACGTTCCAGGACTCCGACGACTGGTCGCACCCGCTGCGCCTGGAACGGCAGGTCGCCCCGCTGCTCGCGGAGGAGTCGCTGGTCGCGACCACCTCGGTGGGCGTCCGGGTCACCGAGGACCTGGTGGTGTCCCGGCTGGGGCACCCGGAGTTCCGGTCGTACAACCTGTCGTCGCTGATGATCCGGCGGGACGCCGCACTGGCCCGGCTCGGTTACCTGGACACCGTCCGCAAGGGCGCCGACGCCGAGTACGTGGAACGCGCCCGTGCCGTCTTCGGCCGGCCCGCGGTCCGGCACCTGGGTGGCGAGCCGCTCGCCCTGATCCGGCTCAGCCCGGGTTCACTGTCCAGCGCCGACATCGCGGCCGGCTGGATGCATCCGGCGCGGCACGCGTACCTGTCGGCGTTCCAGGCCTGGCACCGGCACGTGGCCGCCGGACGGGCCGACGCGTTCCGCCCGATCACCCCGGACACCCGGGTCTTCGCGGCACCACGCCGGCTCGCCGGGGACGCCAAGGAGCGCCGCCGCGTCTACGACACGGTGCTGGCCGGCGACTGGACCGCGCACAGCGACACCGACTGGCCGGCCGCCGAGCGGGTCCACGCGTACGCCCAGCCCGGACGTTCGGTGGCGCTGCTGCACCTGGACGCCCTCGGCAAGGTCACCGGGAAGCCGCCGGCCCTGAACCGGACCCTGCAGGAGATGCTGAACACCGGCACGGTCGAGCAGATCGTGCTCACCGACGAGGTGCACGCCCGGCTGATCGTGGTGAACGACCCCGCGCTCCTGGCCTTCCCGCCCGGGTACTCGTCGGCGGTCCGCGCCGACCGGGTGGTGGTCGAGGCCGACCCGGCGTGGGCCCGGGCCGCCGGTGTCTGCGCGTCCGAGGCCCGCCGCCTGTTCGGGGTGGAGCCGTCCTGGGCGCCGGCCGGTCCCGCCGAGCGGTTCGCGCTGGAGACCGGGCCGTTCGGGGACCGGCTCGCCGAGGCCGACCTGCCCGGCACGGTGAACCTGCGGCAGTGGCGTCTGCACCGGCCCGGTCCGCGCGGCGACCGCCCGGTGCTCGGCCTGCTCTGGTCCGGCGACGCGGCGGCCTTCGCCCGGCTGCGGGAGATCCTGCCGGCCGCCGGGGCCCTGGACGTGCGCCTGCTGGACCGCAGCGGCACCGTGACCGACCCGCGCCGGGGCTGGCTGGTGTACGGCCCGGACGACGTCGACACCCGCGGCTTCCTCCACCAGCTGGACTTCTACCTGCACATGCCGTCCGACGAGGAGGCGGTGACCGCCTGCCCGGAGCTGCTGATCGCGCTGGCCGCCGGGTGTGTTCCGGTGCTGCCGATGCGGTACGCGACCACCTTCGGCACGTCCGCGCTGTACTGCGCGGCGGACGAGGTGCCCTCGGTGGTGGAGCGGCTGCACCGCAAACCGCGGGCGTTGCGGGCGCAGAGTGCCCGGGGCGTCGACTTCGTCTGGCGCAACCACCACCACGACCGGTACGCGGAGGCGATCGCCGCGCTGCTCCAGCCGGCGACCTGACGCCGCCGCGTCGCCGCGCCGCGCCGGCGACCTGACGCCGCCCTGCCGACGCGCCGCCCCGGCGACCTGATGTCGCCGTGCCGACGCGGCGCAGCGGCGACCTGACGGAGACGACAGCACACCCGGCCGGGACCAGGTCCCGGCCGGGTGTTCGCCGATGTGCGGTGCACAGACACCGGTCCGCGGTGTCCCCGCGGCAGGGGCGCCTACTTCTTCCGGTCCCGGTGCCCGACCCAGGGCAGGCGGCTGTCCAGCAACGGCGCGACCAGGCGCACGAACGCCTCGGTCAGATGGTTGCTGTCCCGGTAGACCAGGGTGTTGCCGACCACCAGCGGGCAGCTGTCGGAGCTGCACATCCACGGCAGCGGGTCCACCACCAGCGCACCGGCCCCGACCGCCGTGGACCGCTGGATCCGCCGCCAGCGGGGTTCCATCACCACCTGCTGGGCCGCGCCGGCGCAGCTGCCGATCGCGGTGGACCGGCTGGTCAGGCAGTCGACCGGCTCGGCGGTGAAGTACGGCGTGTCGCCGATGACCGCCACCGCGCCGGCGTGGTCGCGCAGCTCGCCGAGGGTCTTCTTCCAGCCGTCGCGCCACACCGCGTCCGGGTCGCCCGGCGCGTCGGCGAGCAGGTCGCGGTAATTCACGCTGGACGAGACGACGACCAGGTCGGGCTTCAGCCGGCCGATCCGGTCGATCATCTGGTCGCGCCAGGTGTCGCACTCGTCGTACCGGCGCTGGGTGCGGCGTTCGATCAGTGCCACCGCTGCCGGGCTGCAGGCGCTGCGGGTGTAGACCTCGAGCCGCCAGCCGCGCCGCTGGGCCGAGTCGGCCAGGGCCGGGAACCACTGCAGGGCGTGCGAGTCACCGAAGAGCACGACCGTACGGTCGGCCTTCGCATCGCTGTAGACGCAGTCGCCCTTGGGTTTGAACGGTCCGGTCAGCCCGACGTGGCAGCCGTCGTCCTGCGGGGGCAGGCTCTGCCGGGCGACCATCGACAGCGCCGGGGTCAGGTTGCCCGGCAACGTGCCGGCCGACAGCGACGACGTCACCAGCCGCCGCAGCTCCAGCTCCCGGTTCGGGGCCTGCGAGATGATCCGCTGCGCGTCGGCCACCGCCGCGCCGGTCGGCACCACCGGTGGGAAGAGCAGGCCGAACGCCGCCGCCGCGGCCGCGGTGCCGGACAACCCGAAACCGAGCAGCAGGCCCCGGCGCGGCACCGCGGTCAACGGCTTCAGGTAGCGGACCGGGTTCTCCACCAGGTGGTGGCTCAGGAAGGCGAGCAGCAGCGCACCCAGCGCCAGCAGGCAGCGCGCGACCAGACCGGTCGGTGCCAGGAACAGCAACGGCCAGTGCCACAGGTACCAGCCGTAGGACATCCGGCCGAGCCAGCGCATCGGCGCGGCCTCCAGCAGCCGGCTGCCCCGGGCCGCGATCACCGCGAGGGTGCCCAGCACCGGCAGCAACGCCGCCGTACCGGGGAACGGGGTGGCCCCGTCGAAGAAGACCGCACCGGCCAGGATCGCGCTGCCACCCACCCAGCACAGCGCCGGGCGACGCCGTGACGAGCCGGCACCGAACGCCAGCAGGGCGCCCGCACCGAGCTCCCAGGCCCGGCTGAGCGAACCGAAGTACGCCCACGACGCGGCCCGGTCCAGCTCCCGGGTGCTGTACCAGAACGACACGCAGACCAGCACCAGCAGCACCGGCACCACCACCCGGCGCCGTCCCCGGCCGGCCCACATCAGCAGCACCAGCAGCACCGGCCAGACCAGGTAGAACTGCTCCTCGACGGCGAGCGACCAGAAGTGCTGGAACGGCGAGGGCGCGCTGCCGGCGAAATAGTCGGTGCCGACCTCGGCAAGACGCAGATTCATCGTGTACGTGGCCGCGGCCAGCGCGTCCATCGCATGCTCGGTGAACCGGGGCGCCGGTGCCAGGAACCAGCTGCCGGCCAGGGTCGCCAGCGTCACCAGGGTGGCGACCGGCAGCAGCCGGACCGCCCGGCGGGCGTAGAAGCGGGCCAGCCGGAGCCGACCGGTGGAGGCCACCTCGCGCCGCAGCAGCGAGGTGATCAGGAACCCTGAGACGACGAAGAAGACGTCGACGCCGACATAGCCGCCGGCCAGGCCGGGTACGCCCACGTGGGCCAGCACCACCAGGAGCACCGCGACGGCCCGCAGGCCCTCGATGTCGTCGCGGTGGGCCGGGCGGTGCGCGGCGATGACCGCCGGGGCGCGGGGGCCGCGGCGGGTCAGCGTCGTGGTCATCGATCAGCCGGCGAAACGGGTCAGCCGTGCGCGGCGGCCATTGCGGCCGGCCGGACGAAGGAGAGCACCGCGTGCCGGCCGAGCAGTTCGCCCTCCCGGGTCAGGCCCTCGAACCGCTGGGTCCAGGCGGCCATCGCGGCCTGTTCGTCCTTGCGCCCGGCGTCGTCGAAGACGATCGTCGCCCGGTCCGCCAGGCGCTTCTCGATCACGTACAGGGCCGGGTAGCGGGCGTCCGCGCCGATCGCCGCGGGCGGGCCGTCGATCAGCACGAAGTCCACGTCGGTCAGGTCGGACAGGACCTCCGGGTCGTACCAGGGGTACTCGCGGCCCTCCACCGGGACCGGGGTGAGCGGCGCGTCGCGGACCTCGGCGACACCGCTGAGACCGTGCGCCTCCAGAGCGTCCCGGGTCCGCCGCGCGTACTCCGCGTCGTGGTCAAGCGAGATCAGCCGGCCGCCGGCCTTCTCCAGGGCGTACGCGATCCACACCGTGGACGTGCCGCTGCCCAGTTCGAGCACCCGCCGCGGTTGCCGGGTCCGGATCAGGTGCAGCACCTCGAGCAGGTCCGTCGGGTTCAGCGCGTAGTCGCCGGAGGACGGCATCGGCGCCCGCGGCACGAAGCCCTGGAACAGCTGGACGGTCGCCTCCAGCTCACGCGGCAGGGTGAGCAGCTGCGCGGCACCGGCCTTGCGGTCGGTGACCTGCTTGACCCGGGCGATCGCCTCGGCCAACTCCAGGTGCCGGTCGCCGGCGGTGAGGCGTTCCCGCTCCACCGCGGCGACCAGGCGCCGCTGCATCTCCTCCACCGTCGTCCGCAGGTCCTTCTGCGCGGCCACCCCGGCCCGCTGCACCCGGGACAACCGGCGGAAGAGCATCAGCAGCGCGGACAGGATCACGCCGGTCAGGGCGGCGAAGAGCGCCGCGGACACCCGGCCGTACCCGGTGAGCGCGGTCGCCGCGGCCCCCGCGCACAGGGCGCCGACCACGAACAGGGCCACTACCTGCCGTCCGGAAAGGCGCGGCAGCCGGCGGGTCACCCGACGGCCGATTCGGGACAGGTTGCTCATCGGGAACTCCTCATCGCTACATTCACCCTCGGTAACGCTGCTGATCGCGCCACCGTTACGCCCCGTCGGCGGGCACCCGCTGCGCCGGAGCGCCGGAGGTGGCCCGGACCAGGGCGCCGATCCGCTCGGCGAAAGCCTGCGGATGGTGTTCCCGGGCGATCGCCGACCGGGCGCGGCGGCTCTGGTCGGCGTACCGGCGGGGTTCGGACTGGAAACGCCGGATCACTGCGGGTACGTCCGACGGCCGGCAGGCCACCGCGGCGGGGCCGAACGCCGGCCCGAGACGTTCCGGGACCAGCACCACGCACCCGGTGGCGGCCGCCTCCAGGGCCGGCCGGGACAGCAGTTCCGCGGTCTGCTCCGGTGGGAAGTGCAGATAGAAGTCGAGCTGCGCGACGAAGGTCCGCGGGTCCAGGTCGGACGCCTCGTAGACCAGCCAGGACCGGGGCAGCCCGGCCGGGCGGACCGAGGTCTCCGGCAGCCGCAGGCGTACGTCCGCGTCCTTGCAGCGCCGCGGGACGGTGAGCGCGGCGGCCACGTCGAGCGGCCACTCACCGGCGTCGCACAGGTCGGTGCCGGCCACCGGCGGGGCGGCCGGATCGGGCAGCGGCCGCGCGACGTCCTGGAGTTCGGCGACGGCCGGCAGGTCGTACTCCGTCAGGTCCGCACCCTCCAACGTGGCGCGGACCCCGGCGTCCTGCGGGCACCAGAGGGGTTCCGCGCCGAACAGGCGCTTCGCGGCGTCGGTGGCCGCCGGCACCGTGTACCGCCGGTCGCTGCCGTCCTGCCGGGCCGGCGCCCGGTCGGCGACGATCAGCAGCCGGCGCGGGCGTACCCGGCAGCCGTCCTCCGGCGCGAACTGCAGCACCTCCGGCTGGCGGACCAGCAGCACCGCGGCCTCGACCTCGTCGGTCTCCAGGACCTGGTCCAGCCGACCGGTATTGATCATCTGCTGGACGGTGCCGCTGAGCGAGCGGCGCAGCCGGTGCACCGACCGCATCGACTCCAGGTGCAGGATCGCCACCGACAACCCGGCCCGGCGCAACGCCCGGACCTCGGCCAGCGCGGCCCGCTGGACACCGGCCAGGAACCGCCAGTCGGCGGCCACCACCACGTCGTAGCGGCGCGCGGGGGCGCCGCCGGTGAGGTGGGCCGGCGCCACGAACGCCCGGTCCGGGCCGCCGCGCTCCTGGCGCAGCGGCACCCCGGAGGCGTGCCAGCAGCGGTACGCCGACATGTACGCGGTCCGCGCCGGATGCATCCAGTACGCCCGGATCTCGGCCCGCGACAGCGAGCCCTCGGAGAGCCGGATCAGGGCCAGCGGACGGGCCACCCGGGCCACCGACCCCGGCCCGAAGGTCTTCTCGATCCGCTCGGCGAACTCCGAGTCGGCGGCCTTGCGGACGTGGTCGAACCAGCCGATCCGGAAGGTCACCGGTTCCCGGCGGAACAGCAGCGACGAGACGTTGACGCGCAGCCGGCGGATGCCGGGACGGGTCATCACCAGCTGGTCGGTGACGCTGATGCCCTCGGAGGTGCTCGCGACCACCGCTTGGTCGGCCAGCAGCGGGGCGAGCTGCAACTCGATCCGCCGGGGATGCGACCAGTCGTCGGAGTCCTGGAAGGTGACGAACTCGCCGCGGGCGGCCTCGACACCGGCGTTGCGGGCCGCGTACGTGCCGGCGTTGGCGGGCAGGCGCAGCAGGCGGACCCGGCCGTCCAGCGACTCCGCCTCGGCGAGCACCTCGTCGTGCTCCGGCGGTGAGGCGTCGTCCACCACGATCACTTCGAGGTTGCGCCACGACTGCGCCAGGACCGACCGGACCGCGGTGAGCAGACCGGGACCGGGACGGTACGCGGTCACCACCACCGACACCCGCGGACCGGTCGGCTCGACCGGGATGTCCACCATCGCGGTCAACCGGTCGAACGGCGGCAGCTCCGACCCGGCGGTCAGAGCCGGGCGGGGCGACGGGAAGAGCGCGCCGAACCGGGCCAGCCAGGTCTCCTCCGGGGCGGATCCACCGGCGTACGGGTTCGCCAGATCGATCTCCAGCGTCTCCCGGGCCGCCCGCGGCATCCGCCGGTACGCCCGGAGCAGCGCCCTCGCCCGGTCCGGGCCCTGCCAGGCGTACGCCAGCTGGGCGTGCAGCGCCTGATGGGCCGGCGGCAGAGCGGCGGCGCCGAGTGCCGTGCGGATCAGCTCGTACAGGGCGAGCGCGTCCCCCCGGTCGGTGGGCAGCTCCTCCTGCAGGGCGATGGTCTGCGCCAGCCCGGCCAGCAGGTCCGGCCGGGCACGGCGGCGCAACCGGCGCAGGCGCCGGGCGTCACCGTCCCGCGCCGCGGTGAGTAGTTCGTCCAGTGTCACGCCGGCGCCCACGCCCGCCCGGGCCAGCACCTGGCGGGCGGCCACCGAGCGGTTGCGCATCGCGGCGTTCGGCAGCGAGAGTTCCGCCCCGGCGCCGGCCAGCGTGACGTGATCGTCCAGCAACGCAACAGGCTGCGCCTCGGCCATCGACTCTCCGTCCGTACCCGAAATGTCGATCAGCTCAACGCCGGGCGCGGCTCGGGGTGACGCTCAGACGGCGGCCAGGACCGCGGCCTCCATCCGTTCCCGGGTGGTCTCGTCGGACCAGGCCCCGACCAGGTAGAAGGCGTCGACGACGTCACCACCGAGGGTGGAGATGCGGGCGGCGCGGATCTCACCGCCGGCTTCGTCGATGGCGTTGGTCACGCGGTAGAGCAGTCCGGGTGAGTCGGCGGCGCGCAGTTCCAGCACCACCGCGTCGGTGGCCACGTCGCGCTGCCAGACCACCCGGGGCGAGGCGGTGCCGCCGCGGGCGCTCATCGCCCGGGCCCGGACCCGCTGCGTCACCGACACGTCGCCGCCGGCCACCCGGCGCAGGTCCGCGGCGAGTGAGACCGGCTCGTACGGCGAGCCGTACCGCGGCGAGGTGTAGAACTCGACGATGGCCCGGTTGTCGACGGTGATGGTGTTCGCGCCGATCACGTCCAGCCGGTGCATGGCGAGGCAGGCGGCCACCGCGGCGAGCAGGCCGCGGCGGTCGGCGGCGGCGACCGCCACCCGGTCCCCGTCCAGGTGCACGGCCGGCAGGTCGCCGGCGAGCAGTTCCGGGTCCGGTGCCGGCGGTTCGGGCAGCGCTCCGGTGTCCAGCGCGGTGTGCACCCGCCGGACAAGTTCGGCGAGCAGCCGGCTCTTCCAGTCCGACCAGGCGGCCGGCCCGGTGGCGTGCGAGTCGGCCCGGGCCAGCGCGTGCAGCAGGTCGAGGGTGGCCGGCTCGCCGACCGCGGCGGCCACCGTGGAGATGGTCTTGGGGTCGCTCAGGTCGCGGCGGGCGGCCACGTCCGGCAGCAGCAGGTGCAGGCGGACCATCTTCTCGATGGTCGCCACGTCCGGCGCGGGCAGACCGATCCGTCCGGCGATCTCGGCGGCGATCGGCGCGCCGACCACACTGTGGTCACCCGGCAGGCCCTTGCCGACGTCGTGCAGGAACGCGCCGATCAGCAGCAGGTCGGGGCGGTCCACCTCGCGGGTGAACCGGGTGGCCTCGTAGGCGGCCTGCACCAGGTGCCGGTCCAGGGTGTACCGGTGGATCGGGTGGTGCTGCGGCAGGCTGCGCATCCGGGCCCACTCGGGCAGCCAGGCGTCGATCAGGCCGTACCGGTCGCAGGTCTCCCAGGCGGGCAGCAGACCCGGACCGGAGCCCAGCAGGGTGACCAGCGCCGCGCGGGCCGTGTCCGGCCACGGTGTGGGCAGCGGCGGGCAGAAGGCGGCCAGCCACTCGCAGGTGGCCCGGGCGATGGGCAGTTGGGCGGCGGCGGCCGCGGCGGCCACCCGCAACGAGAGGCTGGGGTCCGGGACCGGGCCGATCGCGGTGCGGGCCAGCACCAGCTCGCCGTCCTGCTCCACCACGTCCCGGGCGACCGGCCGGCGGTGCGGCTGCGCGGGCGGTCCGCCCCGGCGGCGTCCACCGCGCAGGCGGTCGATGGCACGCCAGGCGTCGTCGACGGCGTGCGCGACGGTACGGGCATCACTCGACACCCGCCGCAGCAGCGTGTCCGGGTCCTCGATCTCGAGCAGTTCCGCGACGGCGGCCCGTTCCTGCGCGACCAGCCGGTCCACCCGGCGGCCGACGGCGAGGTGCAGGGCGTCACGGGTGTCCAGCAGGCGCAGGCCGGCGGCCCGGACGGCGGGCCGCAGGTCGGCGACGCCGGCCCGGCTGATGCCCCGCAGCAGGGTGACGTCGCGCAGCCCGCCGGATGCCTCCTTGAGGTCGCCCTCGAGCAGGAAGGCCAGCTCGCCGTGGCTGCTCCAGCGGGTGGCGGTGACCTCGCGCAGCGGCGGCATCAACCGCATCGCGGTGCGCCGCCACTGGTCGCCGGCCGCGGCGATCAGTTCGGCGGAGAGTGCCGGGTCGCCGGCCAGGTGCCGGGCGTCGAGCAGGCCGAGGGCGACCTTCACGTCGTCGTGCGCGACGGAGAGCGCTTCGGGGACGGTACGCACCGAGTGGTCCAGCCCGAGGCGGGCGTCCCAGATCGGGTACCACAGGGCCGACGCGATCCGGTCGATCCCGGCCGTGCCGCGGTGCAGCAGGACCAGGTCGAGATCGCTGTACGGCGCGCAGTCGCGGCGTCCCAGGCCGCCGACCGCGATCAGGCTGACGCCGGGCAGGTGGGACGGGAAGAGTTCGCCCAGCCATACGTCGAGCGCCGCCGCCCGCTGGTCGCGGGCGGCGGCGCCGATGTGTGCACGCAGTTTGTCGAGGGAGCCGCCGGCACTCGGGCGGGCCGGTGGCGCCGGCGGCTCACTCAACGGGTTGGTCATGTCGGTCAGAGCGCGTCGAGGCCGCGTTCGCCGGTCCGGACCCGGACGACGTCGTCGACCGACGTCACCCAGACCTTGCCGTCGCCGATCTTGCCGGTCCGCGAGGCGGAGACCACCGCGTCCACGATCTTCTCGACGTCGATCTCGTCGGTCAGCACCTCGACCTTGATCTTCGGCAGGAACTCGACCGTGTACTCGGCACCCCGGTACACCTCGGTGTGGCCCTTCTGCCGGCCGTAACCCTGCACCTCGCTCACGGTGAGACCGGCGACGCCCAGGGCGTGCAGAGCCTCCTTCACCGCATCGAGCTGGTAGGGCTTGATGACTGCGGTCACCAGCTTCATGCTCAGTCCTTCCATCGGAGCAGCCATCAGAACTTAACCGGAAACCTTCTCCGTCACCGGAGCATCCTCGGCCGGCGGCGTGACGCCCGGCTTGATGCCGGCCATCGCGAACGCTCCACCGGAACCGCTGCCACCGGAGGGCGACAGGTCGTACGCGCTCTCGGCGTGCTCGGCCAGGTCGATGCCGTCGACCTCTTCCTCCTTGGAGAGGCGGAAGCCGATGGTCTTGTTGATCACGAAGCCCAGGATGAAGGCGACCACGAAGGAGTAGACCGTGACGATCAGGGCGCTGAGAGCCTGGATGCCCAGCTGGGTGACGCCGCCGCCGTAGAACAGGCCCTCGTTGGAGACCAGGGCGTTGACGTCGCTGGTGCCGAAGAGGCCGATCCAGAGGCAGCCGATCCAGCCGCCGACGAAGTGCACGCCGACCACGTCGAGCGAGTCGTCGATGCCGAGCTTGTACTTCAGGCTGATCGCCAGGGCACAGACCAGACCGGCGACGAGGCCGAGCAGGGTGGCCGCCCAGGGGGCGACGAAGGCACAGGCCGGGGTGATGGCGACCAGACCGGCGATCGCACCGGAGGAGGCGCCGACCAGGGTGGGCTTGCCGTCGCGGATCTTCTCGACGATCAGCCAGCCGAGGACCGCGGCGGCGGTGGCGAGCTGGGTGTTGATGAAGGCCAGACCGGTGACGGCGTCGGCGGTGAGCTCGGAGCCGGCGTTGAAGCCGAACCAGCCGAACCAGAGCAGACCGGCACCGAGGGCGACGAACGGCACGTTGTGCGGCTTCATCGCCTCACGCGGCCAGCCGGCCCGCTTGCCGAGCACGATGGCCAGGGCCAGTGCCGCGGCGCCGGCATTGATGTGGACCGCGGTACCACCGGCGAAGTCCAGCGCGCCGAGGTCGAAGATGAAGCCACCGCCCCAGACCCAGTGGGCGACCGGGAAGTAGACCAGGGTGGCCCAGGCTCCGGCGAAGACCAGCCAGCCGCCGAACTTGGCGCGGTCGCTGATCGCGCCGCTGATCAGGGCGACGGTGATGATCGCGAACATCATCTGGAACGCCATGAAGACGTACAGCGGGATGCCGGTGCCGCTCGGGTTCTCGTCGCTGGCGCCCCACAGGTCGCCCGCGCCGAGGAAGGTCTTGGTGCCCAGATAATCACCGATGTTGCCGATGACGTGGCCGACGTCCGAGCCGAAGGCCAGGGAGAAGCCGTAGAAGAACCAAAGTACGGAGATGAGCCCCATCGCACTGAAGCTCATCATGATCATGTTCAAAACACCCTTGGACCGGTTGAGGCCGCCGTAGAACAGCGCCAGTCCAGGGGTCATCAGCAGAACGATCGCGCTGGAGATGAGCAGCCAGGCGGTGTTGCCAGTATCGATCGTCGGTTCAGGCACGCTGGCCTCCTTGAGTCGGAACCCTCCTTCCCGGCTCAGCATGGCGTCAGCGCCCCCTGGCCGGATGCTGCGGAAGCTTTCCGGTCCCCTGTTTCGCGCACCGTCGCGAGCCGATTACCGGCAAGTGACGGCGTGTTTCCGACGTGTGAAGAAAGCCTCACAGTAGTCCGTTCGGGCAGGTCCAAACCTACCGAAGGGCGTATTCAAGGGTGTGCCGCTCGTAATCGAGCAACCGAAGGTCCCGCATCGGGCGGCGCAGATGGCCCTTGTGCACGATCCGGACGAACGCCGGGTCGCCGGCCGCGGCCATCCGCCGGATGCCTTCCACGTGGTCGACGATCCTCTTACGGATCGTCCGCACCAGGCGGTGCCGGTCCCGGGGGATCAACCCGTAGGCGTCGGCGAACAGCCGCAGCCGCCGCGGACGGTTCGGCCGCTTCCACCCCAGGGTGTAGGAGTCGCGGTCACTGAAGAGCGGCACCCAGGTCCACGCCGCGTACGCCACGTCGTAGAGCCGTGAGCCCGGCGAAGCGAGGTCGAAATCGATCAGGGACAGGGTGCCGTCCGGCCGCCAGACGACGTTGTGCGGCGCGGCGTCGTGGTGACAGATCACCTCGGTGTCCGGCGGCGGCGGCCCGAGCGAACGCCAGACCGCACCCGGCGGGGGCACGAAACCGTACTGGGCGTCGTGGAACATCCGCAGCATCGTGCCGACGGTGACCAGCGCCTCCTCGGTCACCCAGTGTGGCGCCAACGGATACTCGCCGCACTCGCCGTCCAGGTAGGAGAGGACCTCACGGCCCTTCTCATCCATCCCGTACGCGTGCGGCGACCCGGTGAATCCGACCCGCTCCAGATGGTTGAGCAGCGCGTGGACCGCGGGTGTCCACGGTCCGGCGTTGCGCCGGACCGTGTCACCGATCTTGGACACCGTGCTGACGTTGCCACCGTGCAGCGGGATCTCGCGCACCGGCTCCTGCGTCACTCACGCCCTCCCGGCATCCGACGAGTGTTTCGTCGTGGCTTGTGTAACCACGACGTGAACGAGCCTACGCGTCACCGTCGAGAAGGGCTTCGACGAACGCGGCCGGTTCGAACGGAGCGAGATCGTCCGGTCCCTCTCCGAGACCGACGAGCTTGACCGGAATCCCCAGCTTGCGCTGCACAGCGATGACGATGCCGCCCTTCGCGGTCCCGTCGAGCTTCGTCAGCACCACTCCCGTGACATCCACCACCTCGGTGAACACCCGGGCCTGCTCCAGACCGTTCTGCCCGGTCGTGGCATCGAGCACGAGGAGCGTCTCGTCGACCGGACCGTGCTTCTCCACCACCCGCTTGACCTTGCCGAGCTCGTCCATCAGGCCGACCTTGTTCTGCAGGCGGCCGGCCGTGTCGATCAGGACGGTGTCCACCGAGGTCTCGATACCGCGCTTCACCGCGTCGAAGGCCACACTGGCCGGGTCGCCGCCCTCCGGGCCGCGGACCGTCTCCGCACCGACCCGCTCGCCCCAGGTGCTCAGCTGCTCCGCGGCCGCGGCCCGGAACGTGTCGGCCGCACCGAACAGCACGCTGCGCCCGTCGGCGATCAGCACCCGGCCGATCTTGCCGCAGGTGGTGGTCTTGCCGGCGCCGTTGACACCGACCACCATCACGACGGCCGGGCGGCCCTCGTGCGGCTGGGTCTTCAGGCTGCGGTCCATGTCCGGCTCGAGTGCCGCGACCAGCTCCTCGGCGAGCTGCGCCCGCACCTCGGAGACGGTCCGGGTGCCGAGGATCCGGACCCGCTCACGCAGCCGCTCGACCAGCACCTGGGTGGCCTCGACCCCGACGTCGGCGGTGATCAGGCTGTCCTCGATCTCCTCCCAGTCGTCCTCCTCCAGGTGGTCCCGGGAGAGGACGCTGAGCAGGCCCCGGCCCAGCGCGTTCGAGCGGGCCAGACGGGCGCGCAGCCGGACCAGGCGGCCCGCGGTCGGTGCCGGCTTCTCCAGCTCGGGAGCCGTCTCGGGTGCGGGCTCCGGCTCGACGACCACCGGAGTGGGCTCGGGCTCGACGACGACCGGCGGCGTGGCCGGGCGCTCGATCAGCGGCGGCAGCTCGTCGGTGGGCGGGACCACGGGCGTGGTCGTGGGCGGCTCCGCGGGCGGGCGCTCCAACGTCGTGGTCGATCCCCCGGCGGGCGGCGGGATCTCCTTGCGGCGCATCTTCGGGACCACCAGCCCGACCGCGCCGACGACCAGGACCACGAGCAGGATCACTGCGGCGACCACGTATTCCATTCCCGAATCCTGACAGATGAGCCGTGCGGCCGTGGCGGAGGCCACGCACTGGCGGTGCCGCCCCTGGGTAACAGAGGATGGGACACCCCCGACAACCAGCGTGGAGGCTCTCCCATGCGTCACACCCCCCGACCGCTCCGGTGAGCGCCCGTCTACTCATCGGCCCTGTGCTGCGCCGTGTCGTCGACGTGCGCGCCACCCTCTGGCTGGAGACCAGCGCGCCGGCACGGGTGCGGGTCGAGGTGGAGGGCGGCGGCGCCGGCTCCGCCGACACCTTCTCGGCGTACGGGCACCACTACGCGCTCGTCGTCGTGGCCGGCCTGACCCCGGACTCGGCGCACCCCTATCGGGTGTTCCTGGACGATCGTGTGGTGTGGCCCGAGGAGGAGTCGCCGTACCCGGCACCGGTGCTCCGGACCCGGCAGGCCGACGACCACGATCAGCCGGTGAGCCTGCTCTTCGGCTCCTGCCGCGAGGCGACGCCGCAGTCGTCGCGCAAGAAGCTGCCGCCGGACGCGCTGGACGCGTACGCCCGGCGGCTGATGGCCGATCCGCAGGCCCGGCCCGACCAGATCGTCCTGCTCGGCGACCAGGTGTACGCGGACGAGACCTCGGCCCAGGTCCGCAGATATCTGCGCCGTCGCCGGGGTGGTGAGCACCACGGCCCCGAGGACCAGGTCGTCTCCTTCGAGGAGTACACGAAGCTCTATCTGGAGTCCTGGCGTGACCCGGAGGTCCGCTGGCTGCTCTCCACCGTCCCCAGCGTGATGATCTTCGACGATCACGAGATCATCGACGACTGGAACACCTCGGCCTCCTGGCGCGCCGACATCTCCCGGCAGCCCTGGTGGCGGGAACGGATCTCGGCCGGGCTCGCCTCCTACTGGATCTACCAGCACATCGGCAACCTCAGCCCGGACGAGCTGGCCGCCGACCCCCTCTTCCAGAAGGTGACCTCGGTCGACGACGCCACCGACCTGATGCACGACTTCGGGCTGACCGTCGACGAGCCCGAGTCGGCGGAGAACCTCGACCAGCCGTACCAGTGGAGCTTCGCCCTGGACATCGGCCGCACCCGGCTGGTGGTGCTGGACAACCGCTGCAACCGGGTACTCACACCGGGCGCACGGGCCATGCTGCCGGCCAGCGAGTGGTCCTGGTTCCTGGACCGGGCACACGGCGACTACGACCACCTGGTGGTCGGCTCGTCGCTGCCCTGGCTGATGCCGCCCGCCATCCACCACCTGGAGGCGTGGAACGAGCGGATCGCCGAGTCGCCCGACACCCGGACCGCGGCCTTCGGCGAGCAGGTACGCCGGGCCTTCGACCTGGAGCACTGGGCGGCGTTCGGCAAGTCCTTCGACGCGCTGGGCGAACTGTTCCGGCGGCTCGGCGAGGGCGGGCCGGACGCACCGGGACACCGGGTCGGCGCCGGTGGGGCGTACGCGGCCCCGGCCTCGATCAGCGTGCTCTCCGGCGACGTGCACCACTCGTACGTGGCCCGCGCCGACTTCGGGCACGCCATGGCCACCCCGGTCTACCAGTTGACGTGCTCGCCGATCCACAACGCGGTCCCGGCCCCGATGCGCCCGCTGATGCGGGTCGCCTGGTCCCGGGCGGTGGCCCGGATGGTCCGCGGACTGTCCAAGGCGGCCGGTGTCCGCAAACCGGCGATCCGCTGGAAGCGGCGGGCCGGCCCGTACTTCGGCAACGCGGTCGGCACCCTGACCCTGGACGGCGTCAAGGCCACCGCCCGGATCGAGGGCACCAGCACCGACGGTGACCTGTTCGACGTGGCGGCCGTCTCGTACCACCCCTGAAACCGGTGGCGGGCACCCGCGGCGCTGGTCCAGGATGTCGAGTTGTGACTTCCTGGACCGCGCCCGAGGCGCACCGTGTCGATGAACCGCTGACCGGCGACGAGCGCGCCATGCTCCAGGGCTGGCTGGACTGGCACCGGCAGACCCTGGTCGGCAAGTGCGCCGGCCTCACCGCCGAGCAGCTGCGGACCGCCGCCGTCGAGCCGTCGAACCTGACCCTGCTCGGCCTGCTCCGGCACATGACCGACGTCGAGCGGGCCTGGTTCCGCCAGCGCGCGGCCGACAACCCGGACCTGCCGGACCTCTACGGCACCCCGGAGCAGCCGGACGCCGACTTCGAGAACGTGGCGACCGCCGACGCCGCCGCGGATCACGCCGCCTTCCTGGCGGAGCTGCCGCTGGCCGACGCCGCGGTGGCCGGCCTGCCGCTGGAGGCCGAGTTCATCAACCCCCGGGGCAAGACGATGAGCGTGCGCTGGGTCTACCTGCACATGATCGAGGAGTACGCCCGGCACAACGGTCACGCCGACCTGCTGCGCGAACGCATCGACGGCGTGACCGGGGACTGAGTCAGGCCGGCAGGTCGAGGACCTTACGCAGGTACGGCACGTGTTCCGGCCCGGTCCAGCGATAACCGGACATCTTCGCCGACCGGGCTCCGGCGACCACGCGGTCGTCGTCGTCCACCACCAGCACGTGCTTGGGCAGCTGGCCGAGCTGCTCGCAGGCCTTCTCGAAGTACTCCGGGGCCGGCTTGTGCACCTTGAGCTCCCAGGAGCTGAGCACCAGGTCGACCTCGCCGGTCAGGCCGAGGTCGTCGAGGTCGCCGCGCAGCCGGTCGGTGGCGTTGGTGGCCAGGGCGACCGGCCGCCCGGCGGCCCGCACCTCGCGCACGAAGGCCAGCGCCTCCGGGTCCACCTCGCCGCGGTACGCCTGCCAGGCCGCCACGGCCGCGGTCGAGGCCGCCTCGTCCAGCGGCAGCCGGTCGGCCACCAGTTTCATCCACTCGGCGTCGGTGATCTCACCGGCCATCGCCGGCCGGTAGATGTCCCACGACATCGACGTCTCGAGCAGCGAGGCGGGCTTGAGCCCGTACTCGATCTCGACGGCGATCATCGGGGCCGGGTCCCAGCGGCGCAGCACACCGTCCAGGTCGATCATCAAGGCCCGGGCGCGGTCGCGCATAAGCTGTCTTACTCCTCTTCGCGGTTGAGGCGCTGGCTGATCACCTGGGTGACGCCGGCGCGCATCGTGACGCCGTAGAGGGCGTCCGCAACCTCCATCGTCCGCTTCTGGTGCGTGATGATGAGCAGCTGACTCTTCTCCCTCAACTGCTGGAAAAGGGTAATCAACCGGCCCAGGTTGACATCGTCGAGGGCCGCCTCGACCTCGTCCATGATGTAGAAGGGCGAGGGACGGGCCCGGAAGATGGCGCAGAGCATGGCGACCGCGGTCAGCGAACGCTCGCCGCCGGAGAGCAGCGACAGCCGCTTGATCTTCTTGCCCGGCGGGCGGGCCTCGACCTCGACGCCGGTGGTGAGCATGTCGTCGGGGTCGGTCAGGATCAACCGGCCCTCACCACCCGGGAACAGCACCTGGAAGACCTGCTGGAACTCGCGGGCGGTGTCCTCGAACGCCGACGCGAAGACCTCGAGGATCCGGTCGTCGACGTCCTTGACCACGGTGAGCAGGTCCTTGCGGGTGGCCTTGAGGTCCTCCAGCTGGTCGCTGAGGAACTTGTAGCGCTCCTCCAACGCCGCGAACTCCTCGAGCGCCAGCGGGTTGACCTTGCCGAGCAGGGTCAGGTCACGTTCCGCCTTGTTGGCCCGCTTCTCCTGGGTGGGCCGGTGGAACGGCACCGGATCGGGAACCGGTTTGCCGTCCTTCTCGGCCGCCGCGACGTCGGCCTGGGTCGGCGGCACCGGCTGCTCCGGGCCGTACTCGTTGATCAGGGTCTCGACGTCGAGGGAGAAGTCCTCGGCGGCCTTGGCCTCCAGCTGCTCGATGCGCATCCGCTGCTCGGCGCGGGCCATCTCGTCGCGGTGCACCTCGCTGGTCAGCCGTTCGAGCTCGGCGACCAGGCGCTTGGCGGTGGCCCGGACCTCCTGCAGCTCGGCTTCACGGCTGGTGCGGGCCTGGGCCAGTTCGTCGCGGTGCTCGACCGCGGCGGCCAGCGAGACGGCGACGTGTTCCAGGGCGGCGGACGCGCCGAGGGCGACCGCGCGGGCGATCTCGGCGCCCCGGGCCCGGGCGGCCCGGCGGGCGGCGGCACGTTCCCGGGCCTGGCGTTCCGCGGTGGCCTGGCGCAGCAGCGAATCGGCGCGGCCGGCGATCGAGGAGACCCGCTCCTCGGCGGTACGCACCGCGAGCCGGACCTCCATCTCGTTCTGCCGGGACTGCGGGACGGTGGCGGCGAGCTGGTCGCGTTCCTCGGTGGAGGGTTCCTCGTCGATCGGGGTGTCCTCGGCCAGCCGCAGCCGTTCCTCCAGCTCGGCGACCCGGATCAGGTCGGCTTCCCGGGCGGCCTCGGCCTTCTGCCGGGAGGCGCCGAGACGTTCGCTCTCCGCCTTGGCCGACCGGGCGGCGGCACCCAGCTCGGCGAGCCGGCGGGCGGCGGCGTTGCGTTCGCCCTCGGCGGCCCGTTTGGCCTGCGCGGCGACCGTGACGGCCTGTTTGAGCTCGGCCACCTCGGCCCGGGCCGCGCCGAGTTGCTCCTTGAGTTCGGCGATCGCCTGTTCGGCGGCGGCCCGCTTGGCCTTGGCCTCGTCGACCGCTGCCTGCACCTCGATGTAGCTGGTGGCCTTCGCCGAACCGCCGGCCGCCGCGAACGTGCCCAGCACGTCGCCCTCCGGGGTGACCGCGCGCAGCTCGCCGTTGGCGGCGATCAGCGCCGCGGCGGCGGTCAGGTCCGGGACCAGCACCACGTCGCGCAGTGCGCGCAGCAGCGCCGGACGGATCTGCTCGGGGCAGTCGACCACCTCGGGCGCCCAGACGGCGCCCTCGGGCAGCTCCGGGCGCAGCGTCGCGAGCGGGCCCTGCATGCCCGGTCCGGCCGGGGCGGCGATTACCAGCTCGGCGCGGCCGGCATCAGAGATCTTGAGGGTACGCACGGCTTCGATCGCCTCGTCGACGCCGGAGAGCGCCACACCGTCCGCGAGACCGCCGAGCGCCGCCGCCAGGGCGACCTCGTGCCCCGGTCGTACCGTCAGCAGTGAGGCCAGGCTGCCGAGCAGTCCGGGCACCTGACCCGCCCGGGCGAGCAGGGCCCCGGCGCCGTCCTTGCGTTTGAGGCCGAGCGCCAGCGCCTCCTCGCGTGCCTTCCAGCTCGCGGCGTCCTTCTCCGCGGCGCGTTCCGCGTCGGAGAGCTCCCGGACCACCGCGGCGGCCCGGTCGTGCGCGGCGACCGCCTCGTCGTGCCGGGCGTCCAGGTCGGCGTTGTCCCGGTCGGCCTCGGACGTCTCGTCGGCCACCAGGTCGACCTCGGCCTGTGCCGCCTCGGCCCGCATCAGGGCGTCGGTGTGCGCCGCGGCGAGCCGTTCGATCTCCTCGTCGGCGCTGGTGGTGCGGGCCCGGGCCGCGTTCACGTTGCCGGTCAGCTTGGCCAGGCCCTCACGACGGTCGGCGATCGCCTTGGCGGCCGTCCGCAGCGCGCCCTCGGCCGCGGCCAGCTGGCGTTCCAGGTCCTGGCGGTACTCCACCGCTTCGGCCAGGCGCATCTGGTCGTCGGTGAGGGCCTCGCGCAGCTCCTCCTCCTGCTCGCGGATCCGCTCGGCCTCGGCTTCGAGCATCTCCGGGTCGCGGCCGGGCCGCTCGTCGTCGGGGGTGGCCGCGAGATGCCGCAGGCGCTCGGTGGCCAGCTGCTCGGTGGAGCGGAACCGCTCCTGCAGGGCGGACAGTTTGTACCAGGTGTCCTGGGCGGCCTGCAGCAGTGGCGCGTCCTCGGCGTGGGCCGCCTCCAGGTCGGCCAGCCAGCGCTGGACCTCGCGGTTCTCCTCCTCGACCTGCTGGCGGCGCTCCCGCATCGCCGACTCGTCGGCGATCTCCTTGTCCAGGGTGCCGCGCAGCGTGAAGAGGTCGTCGGCGAGCAGCCGGAGCCGGGCGTCGCGCAGGTCGGCCTGGATGCCGGCCGCGCGGCGGGCCACCTCGGCCTGCTTGCCGAGCGGTTTGAGTTGACGCCGCAGCTCGTGGGTGAGGTCACCGAGCCGGTTCAGGTTGACCTGCATCGCGTCGAGCTTGCGGACCGCCTTCTCTTTGCGTTTGCGGTGCTTGAGGACGCCGGCCGCCTCCTCGATGAAGGAGCGGCGGTCCTCCGGTTTGGCGTGCAGCATCGCGTCCAGCCGGCCCTGGCCGACGATGATGTGCATCTCACGGCCGATGCCGGAGTCGCTGAGCAGCTCCTGGATGTCGAGCAGCCGGCAGGTGTTGCCGTTGATCTCGTATTCGCTGGCGCCGTCGCGGAACATCCGGCGGGTGATCGAGACCTCGGTGTACTCGATCGGGAGGGCGCCGTCCTTGTTGTCGATGGTCAGGGTCACCTCGGCGCGGCCCAGCGGCGCGCGGCCGGCGGTGCCGGCGAAGATGACGTCCTCCATCTTCCCGCCCCGCAACGCCTTCGCGCCCTGTTCGCCCAGCACCCAGGCGATGGCGTCGACGACGTTGGACTTGCCGGAGCCGTTCGGGCCCACCACGCAGGTGATGCCCGGCTCCAGCCGCAACGTGGTGGCGGACGCGAAGGACTTGAAACCCTTCACCGTCAGGCTCTTGAGATGCACGGATCTCCGGGGGTCGGCGGAACTCTGCTGGTGGCAGGCTACCCGCAGGGAAACGGCGGAGCATGGACACGCCGAGCCCGAACCGGCCGGTGCAACCGGCGGAGCGGGAGAAAAAGCTGCGCGCCGCCACGGATGTGGAGGCGCGCTCTTTCTTCGGTGCTTCTGTGGAGCGAGGGGATGAACGCCGGGAGGTCACCCCGCGGATCTCACCGGCGATCGGTGAGGCGGATCAGGTCAGGGCGGGCTCGGAGAGCCGCAGAATGTCGTCTGCCTCAGCGGCCGCCGCCGCGAGACGATCATTCTCTGCCCGCAGACGGGTGACCTCGAACTCGAGGGACTGCACCCGGGACCGCAGTCGAGTGACCTCGTCGATGAGGCGCCGATCGGGCGCCGCACCTACGTGGCCGAAGAGGGCCTTCGCCATCGTGACTCCTTGTGACGCGCTGCGTCTCGTTGTTTATGCGTTGCCGGAGATGCCGGCCAACGTGCGCCCAGTGCATACGCGAACACCTGTGCTCACGGGCACGCGAGAGCACAGAAACCCGCCTAGGTGAGCAACGAGCTTCTTAGGTGCAGATGCTCACACCACGAATGAACCGGGGCGTGAGTGGGCGCGACTAGCGACAACTCCATAGTCCGCCGATACCGATCCTCCGTCAAGCCGAGGCCGTGCCGGTTGCCCGCTTGATACTAGTGAAACACGCCACCACCGGTCGTCAGCTGGGCTTATACATCTTCACTCGACCTGTCGATCTCGAAATGCGGACGTTCGCGTGATCATTCCCGGGATCGACGCAGAGTGAATAGACGATCAACGATTCGTTTCCACGCAAGGGAAACGACGTTTCACGATCACTTTCCGCCCAACAGACGCCACCCTTCGGACAAAAACGGGCAAACATGGGCGACAAATTGGGCTAAAAGGTGCGTAATTGTGTCGCCTAGCCGACATGCTCCGGTGACTTCGCCTCGTTGTGTCGTTGCCCCCAGCGTGAATCACACCCCGTCGCGCGAGCGCATCTGTCTCCTCACCGGCGGCGGGTACCCGTACCGGCGGGATGCCCTCGGTGGATGGTGCCGGAGCCTCGTCGAGGGGCTGCGGGCCTTCCGTTTCGAGCTGCTGACCGTCACGGACCGTGAACTACTGTCCGCCCCCGCGTACCCGCTCCCGTTCCATGTCGTCTCCGCGCGCGCCGTCGCGCTCGAACGTGACCCCGGCCGCCAGCGGCGGCGCGGTCCCGCGAGCGACGACGCCGCCGAAGCCGCCGACCTGCTCTGCCGTGGCCTGCTCGGCGACGGCGTCGTCGCGGGCGAGAGATTCGCCGACGGCCTGCGCCGGATATCCCGCCTGACCGGGCGCCCCGGCGGACTGAGCGCCGTCCCCCTCGCCGACGCCCTCGCCGACGCCTGGCGCGGGCACCGGGCCCGCACCGGCCGGCCCGGACTGCCCAAACTCAGCGTGCGTGACGCGCGCACCGCCGCGACCCTGCTGCGGCACGCCATGCGGGCGCTGGCCGTACCGGTGCCCGAGGTGGACCTGGTGCACTGCGTCGGCGGCACCACACCCCTGCTCGCGGCACTCGCCGGGCACTGGCGCACCGGCACGCCCCTGCTGCTCACCGAGGCCCGGGCCGCGGTGCCCCGGCAACGGCCCGCCGAAGACCGGCTCTCCGCCTCGGTGCGCACCGTCCTGCGCCGTTTCCGCACCGCCGTCGCCCGGACCGGCTACGCCGAGGCGGAACTGATCGCGCCGCTCAGCGCGTACCACCACGCCTGGGCCCTCGACCACGGAGCGCAGCCCTCCCGGCTGGTCCCGGTACCGGCCGGCGTCGACCCGGGCCACCACCCGGGCAGCGGCGAGCCGGGACCCGGGCCGACCGTGGTCTGGTCCGGCAGCGGCGGCCCGGACAGCGGCCTGGACCTGCTGCTGGACGCCTTCACCGACGTGCTCGCCGCGATACCCGGCACCGTGCTGCACCTGACCGGCGTCACCCCGGCACACCGGGAGAACTGCCTCACCCGGATCACCGGCCGCGGCCTCGGCGCCGCGGTCCGCATCGAGGCCTCCGCCCGCGCCGGCGACCGGTACACCCCCGGACAGGTCGTCGCGCACGTCCCCGGCCCCGCCGACCCGCCGTACCGGCTGGTCGAGGCGATGCTGTCCGGACGCGGCGTGGTCGGGGTGAACGTCGGGCCGGTCGCCGAGACACTCGGTGACACCGGCGTGGTGGTGCCCGCCGGCGACCCGGAGGAACTGGCCATCGCCGTCGTCGGGATGCTCCGCGACACCGCCCGCCGCCGCGCCCTCGGCGAGGCCGCCCGGCTCCGCGCGCTGCGGCACTTCACCGTCGACCGGGTGGTCGGCGCGTACGGCGCGCTCTACACCGACCTGGCCGCCCCGCCACCGGTCCACTCCTTCGAACTGACCCTCTCCGTCCCGGCGCCGCGCACCACCATGCCGGCCACGGTGCGCTGGCTGACCCGGGAGGCCTGCCCATGACCACCACTGACCGCGGCGGATGGGGCGGCACCACCCGGTCGGCCCGCAACCGCAACCGCCGCCGGCACGCCACCGACCAGACCCACCAGACGCCGTACGGCGACGAACTCGCCCACCCCCGCCGCCGGGGACGGCACGCGGCCGAGGACAGCGGGGTGCACGAGATCCCGGCCTGGAACCCGTGGGCCACCGGGCTCACCCCGGCCGTCGACGGACACGGGTACCACGACCCGGCCTACCGGGCACCGGAACCACAGTGGAACCCGTGGGAGACCGGGCTGGGCGAGGCCATCGGGGACGCCGAGGTGGTGCCCGGGACCAGCGGGCCGTTCGCCGAACCCGGCTGGGACCCGTGGGCCACCCGGACCCAGCCCCGGATCGACCCCGACGGCGACCGGCAGTGGACGCCGCCGGAACGCCCGGGGACGCCGGTGTGGGCCGACGAGGAGCCCGTCCGGCAGCTGCCCGAACCGGTGGCCGAACCGGGCTGGGAGTGGGAGACCGGACTGCGCCGGGTCGTCACCGAGGACGAGCCGGTCACCGGGTACGGGCTGGACCAGCGCTGGAACCCGTGGGAGACCGGACTGGGCGAAGCTGTCCACCACGAGCAGCGGCAGGACTGGGCCGGGCCGGCTCCGGACTGGACGGCGTCGGCCGCGGACTGGACCGGGTCGGCGTCGGACTGGACGGCGTCGGCCGCGGACCCGTACCCGGAATACGAGGGGCCCGCGGAAACCTCTGACGCGAACGAGCGCCCCGGTGACGCGTACCCCCGGGAAAGACCGCAGAGCTCGGGGCGCGCAACGGCCCGGCGCGGCATCCTGGACGCCGCGCTGGTCCGATGTTTCCTCTACCTCGGACCGCTGAGCGTCGCGGTGGCCGCGACCGGCGCGCTGAGCAAGGTCGCCTGGCCGGTCACCGCCGTCATGCTGCTGCTCGGCTGGAGTTCGGCGCAGGCCCTGACCAGCGTGGGAGTGACCGTCGCGCGACGGGCCGGACCCTCGGCGGCGGGGCGGGTGGTCAGCGGCGGATTCGCGGCGGTGACCGGCCTCTGGTGCGCCCTGGTGTGGGTCGCGCCGAGTTCGCTGCTCGGGCCGGACCGGGCGCTCGCCGCGACGGTCGGCATCGGTGGCCTTCTCACCCTGGGCTCGGTGACCGCCGCCCTGGTGACCCGCTCGGAAGGCTCGGTGGCCGCCTGGTTCGTGCCGAGCTGGATGCTGGCGACCGCGGTGCTCGTGGGTTCCGGCGGGGTCGGCTGGGCCGCGCAACTGCCGGTGGAGACCCTCCTGCCGGCCGCGATCGTGGCCGTCGCGATCCGGGCCTTCCGCCCGGCGCTCATCCCGTCCCCGGACCACCGGAGCACCCGGATCACCACCGCGGAACGTAAGCGCGGCGCCTGCTACCTGGTGATCGGCGCCGCCCAGGCGATCTGCGTGGCCCTGCTCTGGCAGGCCTGCCCGGTCGCGACGCCGCTGCTGGTGGCGCTGCCGCTGCTGCTCGCCGTGCCGGTCCTGGAGACCCTGATCACCTGGCACACCGCCCGCATCGACGCCGGCCTCGACTCCGCGGAGACCCCCGCCGAACTGGACCGGCACATCCGCAACATCACCGCGATCACGCTGGCCGGGCTGATGCCGCCGCTCGCCGGTGCGGCCGGTCTGGCGTTCGCCGCCTACCGGCTGCCCTCCGACGCCCGCGGCCTGGTGCTGGTGCTGGCCGCCGGAACCCTGCTCGGCGGGGTCTTCGCCGTCACGTTCCTGCTCGCCGCCCGGACCCGCACCCTGATCGCCGCCGCGCTGTCCGCCCTGCCACCGTTCGCCGCGGTGGTGCTCGCCCTCTTCCCCTCGCCGTCCGGTCCCCTGCCCGCCGCGGTCATCGTGCTCGCGGCCACCCATCTCGCCGGACTGCTCATCGTCGCCCTGACAGCCGCCGACCTCCGGAGGACGCCGTGAAGACCCTGTTCCCCTCGTACGCCCACCCCGCCCCCGAACTGGAGCTGGACACCGACACCTGGATCGTCCGGGACCGCCCCGGCGACCGCCGTACCCTGCACCAGGCCCTCGGGCTGATCGACCTGGACTGGGGCAGCCGGTCACTCGCCGACGTGCTCGCCGACGTGGACACCTGGCGCGCGGACGGGGTGGAGGGACTCTTCCTGGACCGGGCGCCGGCCGGATCCGGCGGGGTCGGGCCGGTGGCGCTGACCGTCCGGCTGGCGGCCCGGCGCGGTCTGCACCGGGTGGTGCTGAACCCGGGCGTGCCGACCCACCCGCTCTACCGCGACCTGGGTGTCCGGATCTGCACCTTCGACGGGGACTGGGAGGCGTACCAGAGCTGGGACGGCGACGGAACCCGGCCGGGTGACGGGCACCTGGTGCACGGGGTGCCCACCGCGATGCTGACCGCGGCACGGCGGCTGATGGGCCGCCGGGGCGCCGGGTTCGGGCTGGCGACCGACGTCAGCCCGTTCCTGAGCGCGGCGGCGGCGTCGTCAGCCGGTCGCGGCGCGCACGCCGCCGACTGACCGGGGACGCGGCTGGCACCGAGGACAGCTGAACGAGGAGCGGTTCATGAACTGCTCCCGCCGGATGGCCGTGCCGCACCGGGGGCAGGGCTCGTTCTCCCGGCCGTACGCGTTCAGCGACCGGTCGAAGTAGCCGCTCTCCCCGTTCACGTTGACGTAGAGCTCGTCGAAGCTGGTCCCGCCGGCCGTGATCGCCTCGCCGAGCACGTCGCGCACGTGCTGGAGCAGCCGGGTCACGGCCGGCCCGGTCAGCTGGTCGGTGGGCCGCACGCCGTGCAGCTTCGAGCGCCACAACACCTCGTCGGCGTAGATGTTGCCCACCCCGGAGATCAGCGTCTGGTCGAGCAGGGCCCGCTTGATCTCGGTGTGCCGCCCGCGCAGCCGGGCCGAGAACGCCGCGTCGTCGAAGAGCGGGTCCATCGGATCCCGGGCGATGTGCGAGATCTCGGCGGGCAGCTCGGCGCCGCCCTCGGAGACCGCCAGGCCGCCGAACGTGCGCTGGTCGACGAAGCGCAGCTGGGGACCGCCGTCGGTGAAGCTGAACCGGATCCGCAGGTGCTTCTCGTCGGCCGCCTCGGCCGGCTGCATCAGCAGTTGACCGCTCATCCCGAGGTGCCCGACGATCGCGTCGCCGGAGTCCAGCGGGAACCACAGGTACTTGCCACGCCGGGCGATGTCCAGGATGGTCCGGCCGGTCAGCACCGCGACGAAGTGCCCGTCGCCGGGCAGGTGCCGGCGGATCGCACGGGGGTGGTGCACCTCGACGCCGGCGATGGTGCGGCCGGCCACCCACTTGGCCAGGCCCATGCGGACGGTCTCGACCTCGGGAAGCTCGGGCACGGGGGTGTCCCTCTCTTACAAGGTGTAGGGCCAGACGGTGACGAGATAGGCGCCGAACCAGAGGCCGAAGACGGCCCAGGCGGCGATCGACAGGACAGCCACCCGGGGCCGGGCCTTGGCGGCGGCCAGCACGGCCGGGAGCAGGGTCAAGAGTACGGGCAGCAGCAGCCGCGGCTTGGAATGGTAGAAGCCGGCCTGCCCGTAGACCAGGATCATGGCGACCACGCCGTAGACCGCGAGCGGCGGCCACGGCCTGCCGAGCAGGGCGATCACCGCGGCGGCGAGCGCGACCAGCAGCATCCACGCCATGCTCACCGGGATCCAGCCGTCGCCTGTGCTCAGCGAGGTGCGCAGGAACTCGAACGTGCTGTGACCGAAGTCGAACGAGGTGCCCCAGCCCGCGGTCTGGATCCGGAACCAGGCGTCCATGTCGCCGACCCGCAGCGCCACCCAGCCGAGGAAGAGCGGCACACCGGAGAGCGCGACGGCCGCGGCGGTCAGCGGCTGCCACATCTGCCGGCGGTCCGCCCGGATCGCCATCACGGCGGCCACCGCCAGGCCCAGGGCCGCGGCCGCGCCGGTCGGCCGGCTCAGCGCGGTGAGCAGGCCGAGCAGCCCGGCCGCCCACCACACCCGGCGGTGCGCGGCCACGAACATCCCGGCCACCAGGGCCAGGAAGATGCTTTCCGAGTACGCCATGGAGAGCACCACCGAGACCGGCGCGGAGCAGCAGATCGCCACCAGCGCCCAGCCCGCCCGCTTGCTGTACAGGCTGGTCCCGAGCAGGTGCAGGGCGACCGCCGCGCCGATCGAGGCCAGCCAGGCGATACCGACCGCGGCCACCGACGGGTCGACGCCGAGCGCGGCGCCGAACCGGATCAGCATCGGGTAGACCGGGAAGAACGCCAGCTCGTTGGCCTCCAGCGTGCCGTCGGCGGCGTACGTGTAGCCGGTCGGGTAGCCGTCCATCGCCACCCGCAGGAACCAGCCGCCGTCCCACACCAGCAGACGCTGCCAGAGACCGCCGTCCCCGGTCGACGCGCCGCCCAGCCACCAGATCATGAACAGCTGGCCGACCCGGGTCAGCCCGAGCAGCCCGACCGCGGTGAGTACACCCGGCCAGGCGCCGGCCGCGTCCCAGAGGCGGGTCGGCTCCCGCCCGGTCGTCTCCTCCTCGGCGGCCGTGGCGGTCATGCCGGCTCGACGCTCTCCGAGGCCACCGCCTTCTCCGCCTCCTCGGCCCGCTCGGTCAGCGTGCGCCAGGCGGCCGCGGCGGCCCGCTGCTCGGCCTGCTTCTTGCTGCGGCCCTCGGAACCGCCGAACCGGTCGCCGGCGACGACCACCCAGGCGGTGAACGTCTTGGCGTGGTCCGGGCCGGAGTCCTCGATCTCGTAGTCCGGCACGCCCAGGCCGAGTGCGGCGGTCAGCTCCTGGAGGCTGGTCTTCCAGTCCAGCGCCGCGCCGCGGCCGGCCGACTCGGCCATCAGCGGGTCGAACAGCCGGTGGATCACCTCGCCGGCGATCTCCAGACCGTGCTCCAGGTAGATCGCGCCGAGCAGGGCCTCCAGCGTGTCCGCCAGGATGCTCGCCTTGTCCCGGCCGCCGGTGGTCTCCTCGCCCTTGCCGAGCAGCAGGTACGGCCCGAGACCGGTGGGCCCCAGACCGCGGGCCACGTCGGCCAGCGCATGCATGTTCACCACGCTGGCCCGTAGCTTGGCGAGCTGGCCCTCGGGCAGGTCGGGGTGGTTGTGGAAGAGCGCGGACGTGATCACGACGCCGAGCACCGAGTCGCCCAGGAACTCCAGGCGCTCGTTGGTGGGCAGGCCGCCGTTCTCGTACGCGTACGACCGGTGGGTGAGCGCCCGTTCCAGGAGTTCGGCACCGAACGGCACGCCGAACGACTCCTCGAGAGGCGCGGTGGACGGGCGACGACGTTTATCCATCATGTGATACCTCGCTGTACCTCAGCAGATCGGCGATAGCCGCGACCGAGGCGCGGCGATGCAGGTCGGCCGCGAAGGCGATGCCCGCGGCCAGATCAGATCCGGTGGCCGCGCCGTGACAGACCACGACCGTGCCGGCGACACCGAGCAGCAGCGCGGCCCGGGGCGGCAGTTCGGTGTCCGGATTCGGCGAGCCGACCAGGGCGTAACCGGTTTCCAGGCCCTTCAGAAGGACGTTTCCGGTGAAGCCGTCGGTCACCACGACGTCGGCCGCGGCACCGAGCACGACGTCACCGCCCTCGACCAGGCCGGCGTACCGGGCGCCGGCGGGCAGGGGGCGGGTGGCGAGCAACGGGGGGAGAGCGCGGCGCAGGCGGTCGCCCTTGCCGGGTTCACTGCCGATGGTGAGCAGACCCACACGCGGGGCGGTGACCTGGTTCACGACGGAGGCGTACGCGGCACCCAGCCGGGCGTGCATGACGAGGGTCTCCTCGTCCGGGTCGACGGTCGAGCCGACGTCGAGGAGCACGAGACGGCCGGACCGGGTGGGCAGCACCGCGGCCAGCGGGGGCCGGCGGACACCGGGCCAGCGGCCCAGTTCACGAGCGGCGGAGATCACCGTCGCGGCGGTGTCCCCGGCGGAGACGAGCGCGTCGGCGCCGCCCTCGGCGACCACCTTGACCGCCGAGCGGACGGTGTCCGCCGCGGTCGGGACGGTGGTGATCCGGCGACGGTCGGCCGGTGAGAGGGCAGAGAGAACCGCGTCGGCGGCCTTGGCCGGACCGACGAGGGTCAGGTGAAGGGACGGATCGGCCTGACAGGCGCGTAGAGCGCCGTCAACCACGACGGCGGGAGCTTGGTCCCCGCCGAGGAGGTCGACGGCGATCCGCGCGGTGCCAGGCTCCCCGACAGTCCGCTGTCCGGGAGCCGTGGCACCGGTGGTTCGCCACCGTTCGGGCACGACCCGCCCGAAGATCGGGCGAGTCACGCGCGACGTCAGACCTCGAGGACCTGACGGCCGTTGTAGGTGCCGCAGACCGAGCAAGCGGTGTGCGGCAGCTTCGGCGACTTGCACTGGGGGCAGGCCACGGTCGAAACCGCGGTCGCCTTCCAGTTCGCCCGGCGCGAGCGGGTGTTGCTGCGCGACATCTTGCGCTTGGGGACGGCCACGGTTCCTACTCCTCAATGACGATCTTGCGGGTGTTGCGGCGGAGCCGCCTCAGACTACTCAGCCGGGAGATTGCGCAAAGCGGCCCAGCGGGGATCCACGTCCTCATGGCTGTGGTCAGCCGGGAGGTCGTCGAAGTGCACCCCGCACTCGGGGCACAGCCCAGGGCAGTCGGTCCGGCAGAGCGGATTGGTCGGCAGGGTCAGCACCACCGCGTCCCGGACCACCGGTTCCAGGTCGATCAGGTCGCCCTGCATCCGGCCCACCTCGTCCTCGTCGGTGGTCTCCTCGGTGGTGCTGTCCTCGTAGGCGAACAACTCCGCGATGGAGACCTCGAACTGCTTGTCGATCTCGTTGAGGCATCGACCGCACTCGCCGGAGAGCGAGCCACGCACGGTGCCGCTGACGTAGACGCCCTCGGAGACCGACGTCAGGCTCAGATCGAGCGTGAGGTCGGACCCCTCGAGGACTGAGATCAACTCAAGGCCGAGGTCCGCCGGGGCCGGGGCCACCCGATTCAGGGCACGCGTCGCACCAGGCTGTCGCGGGAGCTTCGTCGTGTCGACGACCAGCGGCTGCCTGGGGTCCAGGTGCTTCTGCGGTGACTTGGGCATCGTGATTCCTCAGCCATGGGTAGGCCGACCGAAAACATTACCTGAGCTTGCTGGACGTCGTCGAATCGGGCTGCTTGTCAGAACGGAAGGGGGCGCTCCGCGTCCTCACCCTGGAAGGTTCCGATCTCGCGCAGCGCGTGCATCTTGTCACGGCCGCGTTCGATCGAGGCCAGCGCCCGGGTCAGGAACTGCTCGAAGTTGGCCAGGGCGGTGTCGACGTAGTCGTCGACCTCCTCCCGCAGGCGCTGCGCCTCGGTCCTCGCCTCGGCGACGATCCGGGCACCCTCGTGCTCGGCGGAGACGGTGATCTCGTTGACCGAGACCAGGCGGGCGTGCTCGCCCTCACCCTCGTTGATGATCCGGTCCGCCTCACGGCGGCCGGCCTCGATGATCCGGTCACGCTCGTCGAGGACCGCCGCGGCCTTGCGCAGCTCGGACGGGAGCTCGGAACGGAGGATCTCGAGCCGATCGATCATTTCCGCACGGTCGAACATGAAATTCGTCCGTGACATCGGAACGGAACGCGCCTCCTGGACGAAATCAATCATCTCGTCGATACGGTCGAGCGGATCCACCGGCGCCTCTCTCCTGTCGTCTCCCGTCCCACCGCTGCTTCACACGGCGTGGTCCGATCACGTTACTGCGTGACCGCCGCCGCTGTTTCCGGCGCGCCGGGCGTGCCTAGTTCTGCTTCAGGCGGTTGATCAGGCGTTCCCGCACCGGGTCGGGCAGGTACGCGGACGCGTCCCCACCCCACTTGACCACGTCCTTGACCAGACTGGACGAGAGGAAGGAGTAGAGCGGATTGGTCGGCATGAACAGGGTCTCCACTCCGGAGAGCCCGATGTTCATCTGCGCCATCTGCAACTCGTAATCGAAGTCACTGACCGCGCGCAGACCTTTCACCACCACGGCCGCGCCCTGGTCACGGCAGAAATCCACCAGAAGGCCGTGGAACGCGGCGACACGGACGTTGCCGTACTCGGCGGTCGCCTCGCGCAGCATCTCCAGCCGTTCCTCGATGGTGAACAGACCGGTCTTCGACTGATTGATCAGGACTCCGATGATGACCTCGTCGAAGAGCCGGCTGGCTCGTCCCACGATGTCGAGATGCCCGTTGGTGACCGGGTCGAAGGAGCCTGGACACACCGCTCGTCTCATGATCGGCGACCGTACCAAAGAGTGGTCTCGCCGTAACGCCGGGTGCGCTCCTCCTCGAGGCCGTCCACCCAGGTCATCGGCCCGGTTCGCTTGGATCGCTCGAAGATGACGACGGCGTCCTCGGCCAGCCATCCATTGATCACCAGCTGTTCCTGGAGCGACTGGATCTCGTCGCTGCCCAGGGCGTACGGCGGGTCGGCGAAGACCACGTCGTACGGGCCGCCGTCCGGCGGGCCGGCCAGCACCTGCAAAACCTTGCCGGTCGCCAGCCGGGCGGACGGACCGACCCGCAGGGTGGCGATGTTGTCCCGGATCACCCGTGCGGCTTTGGCATCGGATTCCACCAGAAGAGTGTGCGCCGCACCCCGGGAGAGCGCCTCCAGGCCGACCGCGCCGGATCCCGCGTAGAGATCGGCGAACCGCGCACCGGAGATTTCCGTCAATGTCTCCAGAGAGGAGAAGAAGGCCTCACGGACGCGGTCCGATGTGGGCCGGGTCCCGGCACCGGGCGGGGCCGCGAGACGACGGCCGCCGTGGGTGCCCGCGATAATCCTGGTCATCACAGGGGACGCTACTTGACCACCCCGGCAGAGCCACTCTCGAGTGAACATTTCCCTCGTCATGGCCACAACGCGCAACGGTACCGTCCCGTTCGGTGGAGCAAAGATCTCAGCTTGGTCACAACTATCTAAGTGCGCGCTGGGACATTTCTTTGATCTCGAGGAATGGCTAGGGTCAACCTCCGTTGCGGACGATACGGCCCCGGGTCGACCGTCCGCCGACGACGCGGGGAGGCGTCGTCGCGGGTTCTCGCTTACCGTCCACCAGCGACAGCCGGCCGTCTCCTCACGTCCTCTTGACCCCCATGTCACAGGAGAAGGCGTGAACCTGTCTCAATCCCCGCTCCGTCGCGCGGCCGGGCTGGCCGCCGGCGCCGTCCTCGGTTTGGCCGGCGTCGCCGTCGTTGCCACCCCCGCGTTCGCCACCGACGCCAGCATCGCCAAGAACGCCTGGTGTGACACCGCCCAGGGCGACTGGGTCGTCGAGTGGACCGTCACCGGCAACGCGCCCGAGGGTGTGAACAACTTCCGCTTCAAGTCGGTCGACGCCGCCGTCGGCAACGGCAAGCCGGGCGGCGAGAAGCCGGTCGACTTCGACGGCTTCAAGGTGACGGAGGACTTCGCCAACCCGGCGAACACCCCCATCACCGCCCAGCAGCGGGTCAAGGCCGACAAGAAGTACGCGCGCCTGACCGTGGTCACCGAGTTCGACAACGGCCACACCGTGCTGCCCGCCTCGGACACCGCCTACTTCGACGGCACCTGCGGCAAGACGCCGGAGAGCCCGTCGCCGAGCCCGAGCGAGTCGGACGAGCCGTCGCCGCAGCCGAGCGTCTCCGAGTCGACCAGCCCGGAGCCGTCCGAGTCCACCTCGACCACGGCCTCCCCCACCCCGAGCGCCAGCGAGACCCCGGACAGCCCGCTGCCGGACAGCCTCCCGGGTGAGCCCGAGCCGATCTTCGAGGTCACCTGCACCACGATGACCATCGGGTTCGACAACCCCGAGGACAGCATCGCGATCAAGCTGCACTACAAGACCAGCAAGGGCGAGGAGCGCGACCTCACCATCGCCCCGGGCGAGAAGAAGAGCGAGACCTTCAGCGCGACCGAGGGCTTCTCGATCGACCTCACCATCGCGGTGACCTACGAGGGCGAGTCGTTCTCCGAGACCGTCACGATCCCCTACGAGTACGACGGTGAGTGCGACGGTGGCTCGGGTGGCGGCCTGCCCGTCACCGGTGCGGCCGCCGGTGGCATCGCCGCCGGTGCCGCCGGTCTCCTCGCCGTCGGTGGCGTCCTGTTCTTCATGGCCCGCCGCCGCAAGGTGAACTTCACCGCCTGATCTCGCAGGTAGCACCACCTCAGTAACACGGCACCTCACAGGGCGCGCCGACCACCAATCGGCGCGCCCTGCTCGTTCCCCTCTTCTGGAGTGCCCACAAAAATATGAACACCATCCCCCGCATCCACCGAGCTGCTGCCGTTGCGGCCGGTGTCCTCCTCGGCCTGACCGGCCTGGTGGGCATCGCCTCCCCGGCGTCCGCCACCACCACCTGCGTCCAGCCCGCGGACGCCAAGTACCAGCACACCTTCAACGGCCCGGCGGGCACCGCGAGCATCGAACTGCTCAACGGCCCGCTCTGCGCCGAGCAGTCGTTCACGCTGGTCTCCTACACCGCCCCGTCGGCACGGTTCGCCACCCCGCAGCACGTGCTCGACACCTCGGTGAAGAAGTTCGAGCCCGCCACCGCGGCCAAGCTCCAGTCGAACAAGCTGGAGTTCCAGGTCGAGGTCCCGCAGTGCTTCACCCAGGTCGACTTCGTCTTCGGTGACACGGTCATCAACCCGCTCACCGACTCGAGCGACCGCTACGGCAACCGCAAGGTCGGCGAAGAGGGCAGCAAGCCCGGCAACCAGTCGACCGCCGTCCCGGGCAACCCGCAGCACGCGTACTACAACGGCGGCTCGGGCACCTGCAAGGCCGAGCCGGCCGTCGAGGCCCTGTCCGACTGTGACGGCAACGTCGCGCTGAAGCTGATCAACCGCAGCACCTTCAGCTCGTCGTTCAGCATCGCCGCCGCCGACGGCTTCACCACCACCGAGAAGCTCGCGGCCCGCGCGGAGCCGAAGACCGTCGTCATCCCGGCCGCCAACGCCAAGGGCATCGTGGTGAACTCCGGTGACAAGGAGCTGTACCGCGGCGAGTGGACCAAGCCCGAGGACTGCAAGACCGTCGAGGCGCCCACCCCCGAGGCCTCCGTGGTCCAGGCCTGCGAGGGTCTCGGCTTCACCGTCACCAACCCGGCCGAGGGCAAGGACCTGACCGTCACCTTCACCCCGAACAAGGGCGACGCGCAGACCGTCACCGTGGCACCGGGCAAGACCGAGAACGTGGCCTTCGTCGGCTCCGAGGGCCTCAAGGTCAAGGTCGAGGGTGACCTGGACGCGCTGAAGGGCGAGGTCGTCTGGACCAAGCCGGCGAACTGCGGCGAGACCACCCTGCCGCCGGTCACCCCGGCCGCCGAGACCTCCCCGTCGCCGAGCACCCCGGCCGAGGAGACCCCGAGCGAGGAGACGACCCCCAGCGAGTCGCCGTCGACCACCCCGGTCGCGACCACCCCGGTCAGTGACGACGAGAGCCTGCCGCTGACCGGCGCCGCCGCCGGTGGCATCGCCGGTGGGGCGGCCCTGCTGCTCATCGTCGGCGTCGGCCTGTTCTTCATGGCCCGTCGCCGCAAGGTGAACTTCACCGCCTGATACACGCGGGGAACCGCCTGATAGACGCACGGAGGAAGGCGCGCCGGTCCGCGGGGGCCGGCGCGCCTTTCGTCATCCCTTTTCGAGGAACTCGGCGCGATCCGGGTCGACCAGCGCGGCGACCGAGGCCGCCAGCGCCGGATGCCGGGACAGATCGGGGTCGTCGCCGACCAGCTCGGACGCCTCGGCCCGGGCCTCCTTGATGAGTTTCTCGTCCCGGATCAGCGACAGCAGCCGCAGATGCGAATGCTTGCCGGACTGCGACGCGCCCAGCACGTCACCCTCGCGGCGCTGCTCCAGGTCGATCTCGGAGAGCTTGAAGCCGTCCGTGGTGGAGGCCACCGCGTCCAGGCGTTCCCGGGCGGCCGACCCCTCGGCCGACTCGGTGTGCAGCAGGCAGATGCCGGGTGCGGAACCCCGGCCGACCCGTCCGCGCAACTGGTGCAGCTGGGACACCCCGAACCGGTCGGCATCCATGATCAGCATGACCGTGGAGTTCGGCACGTCCACGCCGACCTCGATCACCGTGGTCGCCACCAGGACGTCCAGGTCGCCGGCCGCGAACGTCCGCATCACCGCGTCCTTCTCGTCCGGCGGCATCTTGCCGTGCAGCATGCCGATCCGCAGACCCTTGAGGTATTTCTCCTCGAGCAGCGGCAACACCTCGGTGACGGCCAGCGGCGGCCGGCGGGCGGGCTCGTTGTCCGGCGGCGGGGCGTCCTCGTCCTCCGGCCCGTCACCGATCCGTGGGCACACCACGTACGCCTGATGCCCGGCCCGCACCTCCTCGCGGATCCGCACCCAGGCCCGGTCCAGATAGGCCGGTTTGTCCATCGCCGGGATCACATGCGACGCGATCGGCGAACGTCCCCGCGGCAACTGCGACAACACGGACGTCTCCAGGTCGCCGTAGACGGTCATCGCCACCGTCCGCGGAATCGGCGTGGCCGTCATCACCAGCACGTGCGGCGGCCGCGACGCCTTCGCGCGCAGGGCGTCCCGCTGCTCCACACCGAACCGGTGCTGCTCGTCGACCACCACCAGGCCGAGATCGCGGAAGTCGACTCCCTCGTACAACAGGGCATGCGTGCCCACGACGATGCCGGCGCTCCCGTCCGCGAGCTCGGCCAGCGCGGCACGCCGGGCCTTCGCCCCCAGCGAACCGGTGACCAGGGTCAACCGGGTGCCCGCCGGATCGCCGTCCAGTTCACCGGCCCGGCCCAGCGCACCCAACTGGGCACTGATGCCCCGGAAATGCTGCACCGCGAGCACCTCGGTCGGCGCCAGCAGCGCGGCCTGCCCGCCGGCGTCCACCACCTGCAGCATCGCGCGCACCGACACCAGCGTCTTGCCGGAACCCACCTCACCCTGCAACAACCGGTGCATCGGATGCGGCCGGGACAGATCCGCCGCGATCTCCTCGCCGACCGCCCGCTGCCCCTCGGTCAACTCGTAGGGCAGCCCGGCGTCGAACTTCGCCAGCAACCCCTCCCCGGCGTTCTCCCCGCGAGGCCGTGCGGTGCCGGGCGCTGCCGCGGCCCGCGCTTTCCGCTGCACGAGAGTCAGCTGTACGGCAAAGGCCTCGTCCCATTTCAGCCGGTGTTTCGCCTTGTACAGCGCCTCGTCGGAGCTCGGCCGGTGGATCTCCCGCAACGCCGTCCCGATGCCGCCCAGGTTCCGTTTCGCCCGGACCGCGGCCGGCATCGGATCGTCCGGCGGTTCGAACGTCTCCAGCAGCTTCGCCACCGCCTTCGCGATCGTCCACGTCGGCACCGCGGCCGCCGCCGGGTACACCGGGATCATCGCCCCGGCGAACTCCTCGATCTCGGCGGCCGCATCGTCCTGCGTGGCGTCCGCGGCAAGCAGCTGATAGGCCGGGCCGTTCAGCTGACGCTTCCCCCGGAAATCGGTGACCTTGCCGGCGAACAGTCCCCAGACGCCCTTGCGCAACTCCCGCTCACGCCACGCCTGATTGAAGAACGTGCAGGTCAACGTGGCCCCGGAACCATCACCGATGGTCACCTCGAGCATGTTGCCCTTGCGCGCCCGCATCGGCTTGACGGCGATCCCCTGCACCTGCGCCAGCACGGTGACCTGCTCGTCGATCTCCAGACGGCGCAGGTCGGTGTGCTCGCCGCGCTCGTCGTACCTCCTCGGGAAGTGATAGATCAGGTCGCCCGCGGTGTGCAGGTCCAGGTGGGTGGCGAAGTCCTTGGCCTGCTTCGCGCTCAGCACCTCGGTCAACGGGGTGTCGGTCGTGGTCATTCGACTCCTGCCAACAGGTGGTAACGGGGCTGACCGCCCGCATAACACTGCAACTCGATGAACGGCCACGTCCGGTGGACGTGACCGCGCAGGCTCTCGCCCAGCTCCGGTGGGGCGTCCGCGCCGAGCACCAGGGTGACCAGCTCACCGCCGCCGCCGAGCATCCGGTCCAGCAGCCGGTGGCTCACCTCGGTCGGATCGGTGCCGATGACGTGCACCTCACCGTCGACCAGACCGAGCAGGTCACCGGCACGGCACGGACCGGCGACGGTGAACGAGTCACGCTGGGCGGTGCACACCTCGCCGTACCGGCACGCCCCGGCCGCCTCGGCCATGGCGATCACGTCGTCGGCGAACGGCCGCTGGTCGTCCCGGACGGCGAGCGCGGCCAGCGCCTGCACCGGCGAGCGGGTGGGCACGACGCTGACCCGGATGCCCTCGCCGTCGGCCTCCCGGGCTGCGGAGACGGCCACCGCATGCGTGTTCGCGTCGTTGGGCAGCAGCACGACGGTCCCGGCGCCGGTGGCCCGGATCGCGGCGAGGATCTCGGCGGTGGACGGATTGCGTTCGACGACGGTGGCGCCCTCCGCCTCGAACAGCGCGGTGAGCCCGTCACCGGTGGCGACGACGACCGCGCCACGGGCGTCACGGTCCGGGCGTCTCTCCTCCAGAGCGGAGATCTTCAACTGGTACGGGCGACCGGCCTCGATCCCCGCCTCGACGGCGGGACCGATGTCCGTGACGTGGACGTGCACATGCCACGTGGGCGGATCGCCGTCGCCGGTCCCGACGACGACGAGCGAGTCCCCGAGGCCGTCGAGGACGGTCCGCAGCCGGGCGACGCTCTCCTCGGTGGCGTCCAGTAGGTATTGAACCTCGTACGCCACCTCGCCGGCCGCCGCGTGGTGGTGTGGCACGGCTGCTCCCGGCGGCCGGCCAGACGGTCTTTCGGCGGCGGTCCTCATGTCGGTGGTCTCCTCGGTGACCACCGCCACCAAGGCGTCCAGCAGCAGGCAGAGGCCACGGCCGCCGGCGTCCACGACTCCGGCGCGGGCCAGCACCGGCAGTTGCTGCGGGGTGCGGGCCAGCGCCTCCGACGCCGCGGCCGCCGCCGCCCGGGCCACCGCCACCAGGTCGTCCGACTTGATCCGGCCGGCGCCCTCGGCCGCGGCCGCCACCACCGAGAGGACCGTGCCCTCGACCGGCCGGGCCACCGCCGCGTAGGCGGCCTCCGTCGCCGTGCGCAGCGCCCCGGCCAGCTCGACGCCGCGGACCGCGACCGACGCCGCGAACGAGTCGGCCATCCCGCGCAGTATCTGCGACACGATCACGCCGGAGTTGCCGCGCGCACCGAGCAGGGCGCCCCGGGCCATCAGCCGCATCAGACGGCCGGCGGGTCCCGCCCTCGGCTCCTCCGGTGGCTCCTGCCACATCCCGGAAGCGTCCCGGTCACCCGATCCGGATCCGTCCGACCGGGAAGTGATCACCTGCACATCCGGGGCCGCGGCCAGCGCATCGTGGGCGGCGACCATGGTCAGGACCAGGTTGGTGCCGGTGTCACCGTCCGGCACGGGGTACACATTCAGCTCGTCGATCTCGTGCTGATGCGCGCGGAGGGAGGCCAGCCCACCGTCGCACCAGCGGCGTACCGCGGCGGCATCGAGGGTGTCCAGCACGCGAAAAGCGTACTAACCACCCCCGACAATCGCCGGGCACGCACCCTGACCGGGGGCGATTGGCTGTTCTCCGGTGGCATCGGGTAGCCTTGCCGGGTTGCCTGGACGATGTGTTTTGCTGGGCGCCCCGATTTTTTGGATCAGGTCAGTTTTCGTTTCAAACCCAGGAGTATCCCGTGGCTAGCGTTTGCGACGTCTGTGGCAAGGGGCCGGGCTTCGGCCACAACGTGTCCCACTCGCACCGGCGGACCAACCGCCGCTGGAACCCGAACATCCAGTCGGTTCGCACCCCGGCCGGTGGCGGCACGACCAAGAAGCTCAAGGTCTGCACCTCGTGCATCAAGGCCGGCAAGGTCGTGCGCGCCTGACCTGAGCCTCGAGCTCACTGTTTGTACGTGTAGCCGCTCCTCCCTCCGGGGATGGGCGGCTACACGCATCTCCGCCTTCTCCACAAGTTATCCACAGCCCCACCCGGCGCTCCCGCCCAGTCGGCAGCATCACCGGTCATGTCCCCCGAACTGGCAGCGGTCATGTCCCGCGAACTCCACGACCTGCTGCACCGCCAGGACCATGTGCTGAGCCGTGACCAGGCCCTACGCCACTTCACCGCTCCGATGATCGAACGTCGCCTCGCCGTCGGCCGCTGGCAGTCACCGCACCGTGCCGTCTACGTGACCCACGCCGGCCCCGTCCTACGCCGCGCCCACCTGTGGATCGCCGTCCTGGGCACCCTCGCCGGCCGTCAAGCCTGGCTCGGTGGCCTCACCTCACTCGAACTGTCCGGGTTCCGCGGCTTCGACGACACGCAGATCCACGTACTGCTGCCCGACCGGGGTTTCGCACCCCGCCGAGTGCCGACGGGGGTCGTGGCCCACCGCACGATCGTCCCGGCCGGCTTCGACCCGCAACCCGACGGGCGCCCACCGTCGACGGCACCCGCCCGTTCACTGGTCGACGCCGCACAGTGGCAGCCTTCCTCGCGTCGCGCGTGGGCGATCGTCAGCGCCGGCCTGCAGCAACGCCTGACCCACATCGACGCGATCAGATCAGTGCTGTCCGCGCTCCCCCGCGCCCGCCATCACGCCGCAATGACGGAAGCGCTCGACTGCGCAGCCGGCGGCGCACAGTCGCTCCCCGAAGCCGACTTCCTCCGACTGTGCCGCAGGGCGGGCCTGCCGACGCCGGTGCTCCAGCAGACCCGCCGGGATGCCACCGGCCGGCGGCGCTACCTCGACGCCTACTTCCCGGAACACCGTCTCCACATCGAGGTGGACGGCAGCCACCACATGGACGTTCAGCAGTGGTGGGCCGACATGCGACGCCAGAACGCGCTGTGGCTCCCCGGCGACCGGGTGCTGCGTTTCCCCGCCTGGGCAATCCGCCACCACCCCGAAGACGTGATCAGCCAACTGAAGGCCGCCCTCTCCCACTCCCCTCCCCACTAACCCACCACGCCACGCCCCGCCCCGCCCCGCCCCGTAGATCTTGGTGCGCTACCCATCGCGGGCGGTGGCCAACGCACCAAGATCGGCGAACCGAACCACACGGGGCGAGACGAAGGCGGAACGCGAGCAGATCTTGGTGCACTACCCATCGCCGGCAACGATCAACGCACCAAGATCGCCGAACCGAGACGAGGCCGGACGAGACAAGGCCGGACGAGACAAGGCAGGACGCGACAAGGCACACCCC
>NZ_JZKF01000089.1 GCF_000962825.1 Actinoplanes rectilineatus | reverse complement strand
GGCAGAACAGCGGCGGGCGGAGCGACGGCGGGCGGCAACGCGGCGGCACCGGTGAAGGGCGCGGCGGACAACAAGGCGGCGGCCGGAACAGCCTGCTCAACGCCTCCGAGGTCAGCGCCGAGATGAAGACCCTGCTCGAGGCGGACGCCGACGAGTACACCTGGGTGGCCGCGGCCGTCGGCTCGCAGAACGCGTCCGGCTATCAACTCGCCACCGAGAAGCCGGTCATGGCGGTCGGCGGCTTCAACGGCACCGACCCGTCACCCACCCTCGAACAGTTCCAGCAGTACGTCACCGACGGGAAGATCCACTACTTCATCGGTGGCAGCATCGGCGGCGCCCAGAACGGCGGCTCCGACTACAGCTCGCAGATCAGTTCGTGGGTGTCCGAGAACTACACCGCGCAGACGGTGGGCGGCACGACCGTTTACGACCTGACCACTCCGAAGACCACGTCCTGACGTCTCCGGCAGCCGCGGCCCCCTCGACCTCTCCGTCGAAGGGGCCGCGGCTGCGTTTCCGTGGGTGGCGGCCCGGGACGGATCATCTGCGGTCGAGGGAGGTGTGGCCCGTACCCGGAAAGGGGGTGGAAAGCAGTCACACGGTCCTCACAGGAAGACCACGGAACGGGCAAAGCCGCGCGGCGCACCGTTGCCGCATGAGCCTTTCGACGCTGCCCTCCCACGACGCCTACCCGAGCCGCGTCACGGCGCCGGTTCTCGATGTGGTCATCCCGGTGTACAACGAGGAGACCGATCTCGAACCGTGTGTGCGGCGTCTGCACGCCTATCTGGCGGCCAATTTCCCCTATCGGTTCCGGATCACGATCGCCGACAATGCGAGCGTCGACAGCACGCTGACGGTGGCGCGGCGGCTGGCGCACCACTACCCGGAGGTGGCGGCGGTTCACCTGCCGGAGAAGGGCCGGGGTCGCGCCCTCAAATACGTCTGGACACATTCGGACGCGGCCGTGCTCGCCTACATGGACGTCGACCTGTCGACCGACCTGGGCGCGCTGCTGCCGCTGGTGGCGCCGCTCATCTCCGGGCACTCCGACCTGGCGATCGGTTCCCGGCTGGCCCGCGGCTCACGGGTGGTCCGGGGCGCCAAGCGCGAATTCATCTCGCGCAGTTACAACCTGATACTGCGGGGCACCCTGGCCGCCCGGTTCTCCGACGCGCAGTGCGGCTTCAAGGCGATCCGCTCCGACGTGGCGACCCGGCTGCTGCCGATGGTCGAGGACACCGGCTGGTTCTTCGACACCGAGATGCTGGTCCTGGCGGAACGCGCCGGCCTGCGGATTCACGAGGTTCCGGTGGACTGGGTCGACGACCCGGACAGCCGGGTCGACATCGTGTCGACCGCGATGGAGGATCTCAAGGGCATCGTCCGGGTGACCCGTGCGCTGTCCACCGGCCGCCTCCCGTTGGGCACTCTCCGTGAGCAGCTGGGCCGCAACCCGCTGCCCGTCGACGGTGTCCCGGCGGGCCTGACCGGCCAGCTGATCCGCTTCGCCGGCGTCGGCGTGGCCAGCACTCTCGCCTATGTCGTCCTCTACGCGCTGCTGCGCACCGGTATCGGCGCCCAGCCGGCGAACCTGATCGCGTTGCTGGTCACGGCGGTGGCGAACACCGCCGCCAACCGTCGGCTGACCTTCGGCGTACGCGGCGGCGACGGCGCCGTCCGTCACCAGGCGCAGGGTCTCGTGGTGTTCGGCATCGGTCTCGCGCTGACCAGCGGAACCCTTGCTCTCCTGCACGCGGCGGTGGCCGTGCCGACCTGGCCGATCGAGGTCGCCGCACTCGTCGTGGCCAATCTGGTGGCCACCGCGGTCCGCTTCCTCATGCTGCGGGTGTGGGTGTTCCGCGCCCGGGGGTGAATCTTCCGGTCGACCGAGGCGGCACCTGTTGTCAGGTGCCGCCTTCTTCGCATATCCGCTTAGATCGCCGTCATCACGGGACTGTCGGCCCGTTGTATCCGGTGAACGTCCGGCATCCCCTCGGAATCGAGCCGAGAAAATTCGGCACACGCGGGCGTATCACAAAGGCAATGCAGAGGTAACAATGACTGTGATCGGGATCTCTCGATGTCGATCGATGCTTTACGGATCAAGGCCCCACCGGCGCGGCGGACCGGAAGGTAACTACATGCTCAGCAAAGAGGACAGCCGACGGCTGGCGCAGATGGAACGGCAACTCCAGCGCGACGACCCCGACTTCTGCACCCGCATGGGCGGCGGCAACTTCAGCATCACCGCACCGACACGCCCCGCACTCCCCCTCTTCGCCGTCGCCGCGATGATCACCCTGGCCGCGGCGGGCCTGGCCCTGGTCGGCTGGTGGATCGCCGCGGCGATCACGGCGGCCTGGTCGCTGGTCACCCTGCTCGCCGCCGCCTTCCGCTTACGGCACTGACGTCAGCGCTTCCGGGTCGGCTTGTCGCGCGGGAGCGGAAACGGCGTGCCGTAGTAGACCGGCGCCAGAAGCATCGAGCTCAGTGTCTGCGGGCCGTCGGACACCGCCCTGAGCAGCGGGATCTCGGTCAGCTTCGGGCGCCAGACCTTCGGCGGGATCAGGAAGTAGACGGCCGACCCGCCCGGTTCCAAGGTCGCCGGACCGTGGTTGACCTTCCAGAACTGGCCCATGTAGACGCCGGTCGTCACGGTGAAACTGGGCGACAACGGGTGATCGGAATCGTTGGTCACCGCCACCACCAGGCGTTCCACCTTCTCACCGAAGACCAGGGGTGACATCACCTGGAAGGTCAGCGGGGCCGGCGAGGTCATCGCGACGGTCAGGCAGGTGGCCACCGGGAGGAACAAGATCACGGTCACGGCGGCCCGGAGGACGGTTCCGATCCGGGACTTCCGTGGCGCGATGATCGGCTCCGGCTGCCGCTCCGTCTCCCGCTCCGACTCCGGCCCTTCCGGCTTTTCCGGCTTTTCCGGCTCGTCCAGCTCGAGATCGACCGGCTCGGAGGAGGAGTCGGGGGCAGCGCCGGACGACGCGAGGACCGATGACTTCGCAGGCGCCTTGACGGAAGCAGGCGCATTGACGGAAGCAGGCGGCTCAACCGCAGCAGCCGCCTCAACGGAAGCGGGCTCAGCAGGCACGGACTCAGCAGGCACCGGCTCGGGAACGACGGGTGCGGGCTCGGAGACGACAGACGTGGGCGGGACCGGCCGGCGGCGTCGGTGGAGGAGCTGGTAGGCGGTGGCGAAATCGGCCCGGGATGTGGTGCAGAGACCCACCACCCAGAGCGGCATCGTCAACACCCAGTACCCGTCCTGGGATCGCAACGCCACCCAGAACACGATCCACGGCAGGATCACCGCGGCCGGACCCCAACTGCGGATGTTCACCGCGTACGCCGCGATCAGCGCCACCAGCATCGCGATCGTCGCGTGCCCGTAGAAGTCCAGAGCGCCGCTGCCCCGGATCAGGTGGTAGGTGACCGCCATGATGCCCTGCCCGTGCGGCACGGCGTGCTGGGTGAGGGGTTCGGTGATGCCGTGGATCCAGGTGACCGGGTCGCGGAGGGCGAACGGCGCGTTGACCGCCACCGCCACCAGCACGGCGATGCCGACGTAGCGGGCGGCCAGCAGCAGGGTGCGGGCCCAGGACAGTTCGCCGCGGCGCAGCAGGATGATGCCGACCAGCAGGAAGATGCTGAGGAACCAGCCCAGCTGGTGGGTGCAGACGGCCAGCCCGATCGCGACGGCCCGCAGGACGCCGCCGAAGCCGAGGCGTCCGCCGCGACCGATCGAGGTCCACTTCCACACCGCGAGGCAGAGGAACGGCAGGGCGATCATCGAGGGGTAGGCGTTCTCCGCGTACGCGGTGAGAATGCCCGTCCCGAGGATGCCGAGAGTCGCCAACGGCCGCAAGGGGGCGGGCGCCACGCAGAAGGCGATGATCGCGGTGGCGAAGAGGGCGAGCGTGGCGGCCACGACGATGCCGACGACGGCCCCGCCGCCGAGCCACTGGAACAGGGCACCGAGTTGGATACCGAACGGCGGGTAGCCGAAGGTGAAGGCGCCGCCGCCGTCCATCAGGCGGGTCGCCGTGTCCGGATTGATGTACGGCCAGGACAGCTGATAGGGGTCGAAACCGTAGGTTATCGCCCGGCTGGCCCGGTCCATCAGGATGCCCTCGTCGACATCGATGTCATGCTCGCCGGTGATCGCCGGCCAGAGGGCGATCCCCTTGATCACGATGGCGGTGACCAGCACCAGCACGTCGACCCGGGCCAGTGCCCGGCTGCTGCGCAGGCAGAGGGCGAGGACCGCGGCGACCAGCATGGCCAGGTAGCAGCCGGTCAGGGCGAGGGCCAGCCCCGGATCGGGCAACGCGAACGCGGTCCAGAACGTGCGCAGGTTGATCGCGAGACCGATGACGGCGGCCAGCGTCAGGCCGCTGTGCAGCCAGGGCGTCGGATCGGTACGGGCTTTCTCTGCTGGCACCCGCGGATCTTATGCGGAAAGGCCCCCGCCTCCCGGCAGGGGCCTTTCGGCTAAATCATCTTGTTACTTGGTGATACGTGCCGTGTAGGTCTTGGTTGACGACGTGTTACCGGCCTTGTCCTTCGCTCCGTAGCTGAGCTTCAGGGTCATGCCCTTGGCCACGCCGGTCAGACCGGCCTTCCAGGTGCCGTTGGCGCTCGGGGTGACGGTGATCGCGACGGCCTTGGCCGCGGCGTCCTTCTCCGAGGAGGCCTTCACCCACTTCGTGCCGTTGTAGTAGAACCAGCTGCTGCCGTTCTTGGCGTACGCCTTGACGGTGACCGCGGCGATGCCGGTGCCGATGTCGAAGCTCCAGCCGGTCACGCTCTTCCAGGACGACGCGCGGTCGCTCTGGGCCGGCGGGCTGAGCACCACGGTCGGCTTGAAGGTGTCCTTGGCGACGGTCACCGCGCCGACCGTGACGGCCGTGCCCGCGCCCGCCGCGTTCGACGGCGTCACCGTGACGGTGAAACGGCCCGCCTTCGCGTACGTGTGCGGCACCGTCGCGTTGGTCGCGGCGGAGACGGTCGTGCTGCCGTCGCCCCAGGCCACCGCGAGCTTCGTGGCGCCGGTGACGCCACTGACCTGCACGGAGGTTCCCTGGGTGGCCCAGATCGCCGTCTTCTCCAGCTTGTACTTGCCGGTCTGCGCGGCGACCTTGACCGTGGACGCGCCCTCGAAGGTCGCCGGGCCGCCGTTGCCGGCCTCGTCGGTGAGGGTGACCGTCACGGTGTAGCTGCCGGCCTTGGCGTACGTGTGCGACGCGGTGGTCGCGTCCGCCGCCAGGGTCTCGGCGGCGCTGCCGTCGCCCCAGTTCACCACGCGGGTGATCTTGTCGGCCGCGCTGACGTCGTCGGCGAGCGCCTTCTGGGTCAGCGTGACCTTCTGGCCGGGCCAGAGGGCGGCGGTGTTCAGCGTGTACGTGCCGGTCGGGGCGGTCTCGTCGCCGACGCCGGGGGTGCTGCGCGGCGTGGTGTCCGCGGTGATCGGCGTGTACGCGGCGAAGTAGTTGACCAGCATGGTGAGGTCGTTGTCGCCGGTCGTCACCCGGTTGGTGCCCAGGCCGAGGGTGGTGAAGTTGTCGCCACCGGCGGCGAGGAACGAGTTGGACGTCACCCGGAAGGTGGCGGCCGGGTCGATGACGACACCGTTCAGCTTCAACGACGACGCGATGATCTTCGAGCCGCGGGGGCGGCTCACGTCGTACGAGTAGGTCAGGCCCTTCGACGAACCGAGGTGCAGCACCGGGCGGGAGGCCCCGTCCGGCTGCCACTGCTCCTCGAGCACCTGCTTGATCTGCGCACCGGTGAGCGTCTGGGTGACCACGTCGTTGGCGAACGGCTGGACGGCGAACGCGGCCGAGTAGGTGACCGTGCCGTCGGTGCCGTACTTGAGGTCCGCCCGCAGGCCGCCCGGGTTCATCAGGGCGATCTGCGCGCCACCACGACCGGCGTCCTTGGTCTGGTCGAGCTGGACGTCGGCGATGAAGTTGCCCATCGGCGACTCGGCGCCGCGGTCCTCCGAGCCGGTGGCGCTGTAGGCCCGCAGGATGTCACCGCTGATCTTGCCGAGCTCACGCTTGCCGAGCTCGGTGGCGGTGGTCTTGGCGGTCTCCACGATGCCGGCGACCGTCGCGTCGGACGGGTAACCGGTGACGTTGAGCAGCTCCGCCGACGAGTTGGTGATCGTCTTGGTGGCGGGGTCCCAGCTCAGCACGGCCCGGCCCAGACGCAGACCGTAGTCCTCCGCCTGGATCACCGGTCGGGTCTTGCCCGTGACACCGGGGACCGGGACCTCGAAGGCGTACGGCTGGTGGGTGTGCCCGCTGAAGATCGCGTCGATCTCGGCGCTGACCCGGGTGAAGTCGCCGAACACCTCGTCGGCCTGCAGCGCCTCGGCGGAGCCGATGTTCTCGGTGGCCGCGCCCTCGTGGGCGAGCATCACCAGCACGTCGGCCTCGCCGTTGGCCTCGTCGCCGTCGGACAGCTGCCCCGCGAGCGTGTTGACCTCGGCGACCGGGTCGCGGAACTCCACGCCCCTGATGCCGTCCGGGCTGACCAGCGAACCGGTCTGCTCGGTGACCACACCGATGTAGCCCACCTTGACGCCGCCCACGGACTGCACGACGTAGCCGGGCAGGACCCGCTCGCCGTCCTTGTAGACGTTCGCCGCGAGGTAGGGGAAGTCGGCCCGGTCGGAGACCCGGCCCAGCAGGTCGGACAGGCCCTTGTCGAACTCGTGGTTGCCGACCGCGGAGACGTTCAGGCCACCGGCGTTCAGCGCGTCGATCGTCGGGTTGTCGTCGTCGATCGCGGAGATGAAGGTGGAGGCGCCGATGTTGTCACCGACCGAGACCCAGGCGGTGTTCGGGTTCTCCGCACGCAGCTGGTTGACCGCGCCGACCAGCTGGGCGGCGCCACCGTTGCCGGTGGTCGGCGACTCGAGCCGGCCGTGGAAGTCGTTGATGCTGAGCAGCTGCAGGTCGACCGGTCCGGCGACGCCGGTGTCCAGGCCGATGACGACCGGGTCGTGGTCACTGGCCCGGAACGGGCCCGCGTCGAAGAACGGCGCGTAACCGTCGTACTGGAAGGCGTACGACTCGACGGAGTTGATGTTCCAGATGTCGACGCCGGTGATCCGGCTGTTCAGCGCACCGGTCACCAGCGCGTGGTCCAGGGAACCGGACTCGCCGCTGTACACGTACGACGACTTGCCGGGCGCGAACGTGGAGTGCGCGTCGGTGTAACCCGCGTCGTAGAGGACCTGCATCGGGTCTTCCTGGGTGTACGCGTTGAAGTCACCCAGCAGGATCACGTTGTCGGTGCCGAGCGTGCCGACGAACGTCGCCAGCGCCGCGGCCTGCCGCTTCCGGTCACCGTTGTACGCGCCCTGCCCGTCGCCCGTGTCGACGTTGTCGCCGGTCGGGGCGACCGAGGCGCTCTTGGACTTCAGGTGGTTCGCCACCACGGTGAAATCGATCGAGCCCGCGGTGAAGGTCTGCGCGATCGGCTCGCGGGCGTTCGACCACACCGTCTCGTCGTTCACCGACTTGGACGCGCCCTTCGGCGTGACCGCGGCCGGCTTGAAGATGATCGCGCTGGTGATGTAGTCCTGCTCGGCCGCCGACGGCAGTTCGGCGGGCGACCGGACGTAGTCCCAGGTGCCCGCGCCGTCCGCCGCGTTGAGCTTGCCGACCAGCGTCTTGAGCGCCAGCTGCGGGTCGTTCGCCTCGAAGCGGACCGAGTTCTCGATCTCCATCAGGGCGACCACGTCGGCGTCGAGTGCCGTGATCGCGGAGACGATCTTCGCCTCCTGCTTCGCGAACGCCGCCTCGTCGGCCGCGCCGCGTGCCTCGCCACCGAAGTGGACGAAGTAGTTCAGCACGTTGAAGCTCGCGACCCGCACGTCGCCGCCCACGTTCACCGGGGCGTTCGTCCGCGGGTTGCTGTCCTTGAAAGTGGTGCGGTTCGCCGGGGCGGTGTCCGCGTCGACCGGCGTGGCCGGCTGCAGACGCCACTCGCTGAACCCGTACGCCAGGACGGCCGGGCCGAACTGCTCGACGGTGTCGCCGACCCGGATCGGGTCGTTCTTGCCGAAGTACGGCGGCGCGATGTTGTTCGACGACAGGTTCGTCGTCTTGCCGTCGTCGAGCAGGATGCGGCCGGCCTTGTTGGCGGCCTTCACCGCGGCGGCCTCGGTGCTGCCGGGACGAGCCACGTCCGTGGGGACCTTGGCCACGTCGGAACCGGCGGTCAGGGCGATCTCGCCGTACCGGTTGGTGTTGTAGTTGTCCGACACGGTGAACGTGCCGACCGGCGCGACCAGCATCGACTCGACCGACTCGCGCACGTCGTCGCCGGCCGGGAGGACCAGCGCGACCGGGGTGGGCACGGTGGCGCCGGTGGCGCAGACGGCCACGTCGGCCTTGGCGCCGATGGTGATCTGCGTCTGGTCGTTGTACTCACTCGCGGTGCCGGTCACCCGCACCTGGTCGCCGATCGCGATCGACGGGTGCAGCGCGGTGTTCGACGTCAGATAGACGAAGACCGCGTCGGAGGCGGTGCCCGCGGCGACCGTACGCTCGCCGCCGGTCCCCGCCGTCTGCAGGTAGAAACCGTTGTAGCCGCCGGTGCGGTGGTCCGCGGTGACGACACCCTCGACGGTCACGGTCTGCCCGGCCAGCGGGGTCGCCGCGCCGGTGCCCTGCACCTCGGCGATGGTGTTGGTGACCGGGGTGACGCAGCCCTCGGAGGGCTCCTCCGGCTCCTCGGGCTCCTCCGGCGCGGTGCCGTTGATCGCGCCGAAGCTGTTGACGGCCGGCGCCTGCCAGCTGCCGTCGATCTTCTGCAGCGAGTGGCCGACCGGGGTGGTGTCCGGCTCGGACACACCGATGTCGACACCGGCCTGACCGGCGGCCGGACCGTTGGTCGCGGTGAACGTGCCCTCGTAGGTGAGGAACTCGGCGACCGTGCCGTCCGGCTTGACCAGGGCCACGCCGTCCGGAGAGCCGTTCTGGACGCCGTTCGCCGGGTAGGTCTGCACGACCACACCGGACGCCGGGGTCACACCGCTGAGCGTGGCCGTGTTGTAGGACGCGCCACCGGTTCCGTTGTAGAGCACGATCTGCCAGCCACTGAGGTCGAACCCCGCGGGGGCCTCGACCTCGATGGCCTCACCACTGTCGGTGCCGGCGTTGTCGTAGTGAATCTCGCTGATGAATGGCGTTTCCGTGGCCGCTACGGCGGGGCCGGTGAGACTGAGACCGAGTGCGGTGACCACGGCGACAGCACCCATCGTGCGGAACCCGGAGGGGACCCGCAGCACAGGGAGGAGTCGGCCGGTGGCACCCGCGCTGCGTATGTATGAACGCATCGAGGATGACCCTCCGAACGAAGTAGATCCGCCGGAGCGTAGGGAAACCCCATGACGATCGATTCTCGTTGAGGTAACGAAAAGGCATTCAACGGGTGATCAGGCGACGCATTGTTCGATTTTGTACGCCCCTTTTCACCCTTCCGTGCGTATGACGGGGTATTACACTGCCCCGCGTGGACATCGGCATCATGTGGACCCCGTCCGGACGGATCGCCACCTTGCGGTCCGGCGTCTCCTTCGCCATGACGAAGGGGCAGTCATGAGCAGGACCCCGATCAGCCCGGACGACCCGGACCTGGGCCACCTGGCGGGCGGAACGATCCTCGGCGGGGAGGACCGGATCACCGTCGGACACGTCTACGACGACCCCGAGGACGTCCCGATGGACGTCAAGACGCTCCGTATGCCCCGGCGACTGGTCGCGGCCGTCGAGCAGCAGGCCCACCCCGAGGGATTCTCCGGCGTCGTCCGGGAGGCGGTCGCCGAGTGGCTGGAACGCCACGGCAGCCCGCAGGCACAGGCCGACGACGCTGCCCGCGCCCTGGCCACCCTGCAGCGCGTCCTCAACCGGCGCGCCGCCTGACTCGCACGCGGAGGGAGGAGCCGCGGCCTGTCTCCGCAAAGGCACCGGTTCATTGACCGACGACCGGATCGACTGGTTCCTCACCCATGCCCGGACCTGCGCGAACGCTCTGCAGATCCTGCTGTCACCGCCTGCTGACCGACCGGTGCCCGGCGCCTTGACCACATAGTTCAGAAAGGTCGACTGCGCTATCGTTACCGCCGCTCTGTCCATCCGCCGGCGCCAGGGGGATCATCGTGATCGACTTCGAGTTGATCGTTCCGGACGGCTGGGCCGAGGTCCCGGTCACGCCGGCCTCCGCCGGTGACCGTCCCCGCCTGATAGACGGCCTGGTCCGGGCGGCACTGCCCGCCGACCTGCCCGAGGACAAGGCCGCGACCTGGCAGAAGGCGTTGCGGCGTGAGGTCACCGCCGCGGCGGACGAGGCGGCCCGCAACCAGGCGAGGACGGTGCTGCTGCCGGTTCCGGGCTTCGACGGCACCCGGCTGCCCGGTTCGCTGTTCGTCTCGGTGGTGGAGAACGTCGAGGAGAACACCGCCCCGGAGCAGTTGTTCGCCTCGGTCCTGGCCGGGGCCGGTGACGACGGCTCCTACCTGGAGATCGCCGGCGCGCAGGCGATCCGGGTCGCCACCACCGCCGGCGCCGAGCGGTCCCAGCAGGTGAGGTACTACATCGCCCACCCGTCGGTGGCCGGCGCGTACGGCCTGGTCACCTTCACCGTGGCCGGGGGCGACGAGGCCGAGGTCACGGTCCAGATGTTCGACGCGGTCGTCGGCACGCTGCGCTGGGAGGAGCCGGAGCCTGAGCCGCCCGTCCTGGAGAGAGCGGAGAGAGCGGAGAGAGCGGAGAGAGCGGAGAGAGCGGAGAGAGCGGAGGAACCGGAGAAACCGGAGGAACCTGCCGAGGACGAGCCCACCACGGTGCTCGCCGCCGAACCGGCCACCACGGTCATCGCCGAGCCGTCCACCGAGATCGTCGTGGCACCACTCACCGCGGTCGTCCCGGCGGCGCAGCCCACCACCCCGGCTCCCCGGCGCAACCTGCGGCGCCCGATCGCGCTCGGCGTCGTCCTGGCGCTCGCCGCGCTGACCGGCGCCGGCGGCTTCGCGGCCCGGCAGGCGGCCAGCGCGGCCGAACCGCTCGAGGGCAACCGGCTCTCCGCCTCCGACGTCCGGATCCTGGTCGACGCGTCCTCCTCGTGCACCGCGCTGACCCCGCCCCGGCTGGCCGGCCAGGTGATGATCGCCTCGAACTTCGGCAGCCAGCCGGTCGAGGGGATGCGCACCGGCGGGGCGGCCGGTGTCGCCGCGCTGACCCCGGCCCAGTGGCAGCAGAACGTGCCGTGGGAGGGCGCACAGATCACCGACCGGGAAGCCTCCGTCACCGCTCTCGCCCACCACATGTGCGGTCTGATCGGCCAGTCCCGGGCGGTGGCCATCGCCGAGGATCCGTGGCGGGTCGCGCTCGCCGCGCACCGGCTCGGCATGGACCAGGTGCTGGTGGCCGGCGGTATCCCGGGCGAGGCGCAGAACTACGTCGACACCGCCGAGCGGTACGCGAACTGGTACGCGCTGCAGCCCGCCTTCGCCGGTGGACCGGCCTCCCCGTCGCCGACGGTCACGCCGGTCTCCGCCGACACGGTGCCGCCGGTACCGGACGCGTACCTGAAGGCGGTCGTCACCGGCGGCAAGAGCTGCCCCGAGATGCCGCCGGCCCGGCTCGCCGCGCAGCTCATGGCCAGTTCCGGTTTCGACGCCGACAAGCTGGGCCCGGCCGGCGAGCAGGGCATCGCGCAGTTCCCGCCGCAGGTCTGGGTGGACAACGTCAAGGCGTCGGCGACCCGGTCGCCGTGGGATCCTGCGGTGGCCATCCCGGCGCTCGGCCGCACCATGTGCAAGCTGATCAAGCAGACCGGTGGTTATCCGGCCGCCCTGGCCGCCTTCACCCGCGGTGACAAGGCGGCGCCGGTCACCGAGCTGGCCGCCACCGTCACCAAGGCGCAGACCGAGTACGCCAAGGACACCCGCCTGCAGCCGGCCAAGGCGCCGTCGAAGGCCCCGTCGGTGTCGGTCTCCCCCTCCGTCTCCGGTTCGGCCAAGCCGGCCAAGTCCTCGGCCGCCCCGAAGCCGGCCGCGCCGCAGGGCCGGGCCAACCAGCCGGCGATCATGGCGACCGACGCGAACGGCAGCGACTACGGCCCGTATTTCATCCACAACCTGGCCACCGGCATGTGCGTCGACATCGGCGGGTACGGCCCGGGTGCCGCGGACGGCCCGGTCACCCAGTTCCCGTGCGCGAAGACGACCGAGGACAACCAGGAGTGGCACTTCGTCCCGCGGATCGTGGACGGGGACGGTTACCAGCTCTACTGGATCCGCAACGCCGACGACGGCCTGTGCCTCGACGTGCCCGGCGCCGACGGCGTGGACTCCGGCACCGCGGTCAGCGAGACGAACTGCTTCGACAACGACAACCAGTACTTCCGGCTGGAGAAGCGGACCACCTCCGGTGGCTTCGAGTACTACTGGCTGCGTAACACCACCACCTGGATGTGCCTCGACGTTCCCGGCGTGGGCGAGGCCGGCGCGGACGCCCGGCTGGCCCTGGTGCCCTGCGCCCCGAACGACGACCACGACTGGGCGCTGATCGAGAAGTCCGAGTGGTGAGGGGATTGACCTCGATGACGCTGCGCGCCGTCGCGCTGTCGGCCGCGCTGGCCGCCGTGACGACCGCCCTGCCGGTCCTGCCCGCCCGCGCGGAACCGCCGGTGGACGCCGCGGTGAACCGGTACTACTACACGGTCACCGCCTCGTACCAGAACGCGCCGGAGAACCTGTGGGAGATCGCCGAGCGCTTTCTCGGTGACGCGAACCGGGCCGGGGAGATCCTGGAGCTGAACGCCGGCCGGGTGCAACCGGACGGCGGCCGGCTGGCGAACCCGAACAGGCTGGTCGAGGGCTGGCACGTGGTCCTGCCCTGGGACGCGGTCGGCGCCGAGCTGGAGCAGGGTCCGCTGCCGTCCAGCGCCGCCCGCACGTCGCAGTGCAAGTGGGGCGACGCCGTGCCGGAGGCCGCCTCGTGGGGGCAGTCCCTGCTCACCCCGAGCCGGGCCTGGACCGTGGCGAACGGCTACGGGGTCACGGTGGCGATCATCGGGTCCGGTGTGGACGGTTCCGCGCCCGAACTGTCCGGCCGGGTGCTGACCGGCACGGACGTCGCCGCCGGCACCGGGCGTGGCGACGACAGTTGCACCGGCTCGGGCACCGCACTGGCCGGCATCACCGCCGGTGACGACGGGTCGGGTGGCGAGTCCTTCGGGGTGGCTCCGGGGGCGCGACTCGTACCCGTCAAAGCGGGGACCGGCAAGCTGACGCCGCGCCTCGCGGCGACCGCCGTCGATGTCGCGACGTCGGCCGGCGCGCAGGTGGTGCTGATCGGCGCGCAGGTGGACGCGGCGAACCCGGTGGTGAGTGCCGCCATCACCGACGCGATCGCCCGTGACGTGGTGGTCGTGGTGCCCGCGACCGTGTCGGCGACCGCCGCGGACGGCCTGCTCCGGGTCGGTGCGACGGGTGAGGACGGGCAGCGGGCCGACGCCGCCGGTACGGACGCGGTGGATCTGCTGGCGCCCGGCGCCGGGGTGGCGAGCATCGGCGTGGCCGGCGACGGTCCGGAGTTCGCCGCCGCGTTCGTGGCCGGCACGGTCGCCCTGGTCCGGTCGGCCCACCCGGAGCTGCGGGCCGCCGAGGTCACCCGTCAGGTGCGGGACACCGCCGCGGAAGGCCTGGTCAGCCCGGCCGGGGCGGTCACCGCTCCGCTGCCGGCCGGGATCGGGGTCGACGCCGCCGCCGCGCCGGTGCCGCAGAGCCGGCTGGGCACGCTGGGCACGGTGCTGATCGGGGTCGCGATCGGCCTGGTCGTGCTGCTGCTGGCGTTCCTCGTGCCGCAACTGCTCAAGCGGCGCCGGACGGCCTGATCAGTCGGCGGCCACGTCCCGCCGGGCGGTCCGCAGCGCCGCGACGTATTTCGGCAGTTCCCGGGCGGCCCGTTCGATCCGGCCGGGGCACAGCTGGTCGTCGAAGACCACGTCCACCACGGTGTCCGCCATCGCCGGGGGCATCTCGGCGAGCGACGGCGACCGCTGCCAGAGGTCGAGCAGGCGCAGCCGCTCGTTCAGGACGGCGATCGTCTGTTCCAGGCCGGCGATCAGGGCGTCGGCCTGTTCCGGGGCGACCACCAGCCGGCCCTCGTTCGCCAGGGCGAGAAAGGTCTCGCCCGCGAATTCGTCGCCCATCCGGCCCCCGATCCCGATCACCCGGCGGGGCGCCGGGAACCGCCTCAGAGTCCATCACCTCGACCGATGTTGAGGCAGTGTGACGAGCGGGACAGTGCCCGGCTCTGCTAGCCAAGGTGCCCCTCCTTGCTGTTTGCTGTGCAACCCGGCCGTACTTCGAAAAGCCAAGAACACCAACCTCCCCGGCACGAAGAGTTGACCTGTTACATCGTTCGGCTACGATTTCGGCCGAAAGGTTGAAATGAGCGGCGAGCACGGATATCGCGAGGAACGCGTATGACGGCAGTGCGCACCAGCTTCGAGGTCTCCTTGCTGGGCACGCTCCGGGTCACGCGCGGGGGACGGGAACTGGCCCTGGGATCCGCCCGCCGCCAGGCGGTCTTCGCCGCCCTGGCGCTGGAGCCGGGACGCGCCGTGCTGCGTGAGGAGCTCATCGCCGCGGTCTGGGGCGACGAGCCGCCGGCCAGCGCGATGGGAAACCTCTACACGTACGTGTCCGCGCTGCGTCGCGTCCTCGAACCGGACCGGGACCGCTGGACCTCCGGCGACGTGCTCACCTCCCGGGGCGGCAGCTACCGTCTGCACCTGTCGCCGGAAGACGTCGACGTGTCCCGTTTCGAGCGGATGCGCGAGCAGTCCCGGGCCGCCCGCGCGGCCGGGGACGCCGTCGGTGAGCTGGCCGCGCTGGACGCCGCCCTCGCCGAGTGGGGCGACGGCGAGCCTCTGGCCGGGATCCCCGGGCCGCACGCCGAGAACCAGCGTGTCCGGCTCGGCGAACTGCATCTGACCTCGGTCGAGCGCCGCGCCGAGCTGATGCTCGGGTTCGGCCGGGCCGCCGAGGTCACCGGTGACCTGCTCGTGCTGGCCGGGCGCCACCCGATGCGGGAGAGCCTGTACGCGGTGACCATGCTGGCGCTGGCCGCCCAGGACCGCGTCGACGAGGCGATCGCCCTGTACACCGCGTTGCGCGAACGTCTGGTCGAGGAGTCCGGGACCGAACCCGACGCCGCCGTCCGCCAGATCCACGCCCAGCTGGTCGGCGACGCCATCCGCCCGGCGACGATCACGTCGACGCTGCCGCGGCGGCACGCGGGTTTCCGCGGCCGGACCGCCACCGTCACCCGGTTGCGGCAGGCGGTCGCCGGTCTCGCCGAGGGCCACGGTGGCAGCATCTGGATCAGCGGTGAGGCCGGCATCGGCAAGTCGGCACTGCTGGCCGAGGGCCTGCGGGACGCCGCCGTGCTCGGTGTCCAGGTCGGCTGGGGTGTCGGCGAGGAGTCCGACCGCGGCAAACCGCTGAACCTGCTGCCGGAGTACCTCTCGCACGGCCCGGCGAACGACCTGCTCGACGCGGTACGCGCGACCGGCGCCACCCCGCCGACGATGGCCGTGATCGACATCATCCAGGCGTTCGTGATCACCCAGTGCGCCGAGGGCCCGGTCCTGCTCGTGATGGACGACATGCAGTGGGCCGACGACATGTCGCTGCTGGTCTGGCACGCGCTGCACCAGCTCACCGGGCGGCTGCCCCTGCTGCTCGTCTCGGCCTCCCGCCCGCTGCCCTTCGGGTACGAGATGCGGCTGCTGCGCCGGGCGCTGCCCCGCAACGGCACGACCCTGATCGACCTGGGCCCGCTCGACGACCCGACCGCCACCGCGCTGGTCCGGGCCTGGACACGCCGCCCGGACATCGAACCGCCGACGGTGCGTTCGCTGGTCGCGGCCGCCGCGGGCAACCCGTTCTACCTGCTGCACCTGGTCCGGACCGAACGGCAGGGGCTGACCGCGGACACGCCCGCGACCGAACTCGTCGAGGCGGTCTCCCGGCATCTGCGCCCGCTCTCCGACGACACCCGGCAACTGCTGCGCGCCATCGCCTTCCTGGGCAACAACCACCTGGTCACCGACCTGTCCGCGGTCACCGGCCGACCGGTTCCGGCACTGGTCACCGCGGTCGAGGAGGCCCTGGCGGCCGGGGTACTGGTCGAGGACGGCCGGCGCCTGCGGTTCCGGCACCCGGTGGTCCGCCAGGTGCTGCACGGCGCCATCCCGACCGCGCTGCGGGTCACCATGCACCGCCAGCTCGCCCAGCGGATCGCCGAGTCGGACGGCGCTCCCAGCCGGGTCGCCGGCCAGCTGCTGGCCGGGCCGGTCCCGATCGACGCCTGGGTGGAACGGTGGCTGACCACCCACGCGGAGCAGCTGACCAGCACCGCGCCCGCGTCGGCGATCGCCGTCCTCCGGCACGCCGTCTCCTCACCGGCCCTCTCCGAACCGGCCCGGGCACTGCTCACCACCCACCTGGCACAGGGGTTGTTCCGGGCCGGGTTGTTCTTCGAAACCGAAGCCTCCGGTGAATTCTCTGTTATCCGCTGATGGCACCGCCCGTCTCCACCGGGGAACCGGCGACGTGGAGGAGCGATGAGCGGGCTGTGCGTCAGCGTGCTGGGACCGGTACGCGCGTGGAACGGCGACCACGAGGTCGATCTGGGTACCGCCCGGCGGCGGGCCCTCTTCGCGGTGCTCGCCGCCAACGCCAACCGGGTGGTCAGCCGCAACGAGCTGATCCTCGCGCTGTGGGGTGACTCCGCGCCGACCACGGCGGCGGGCAACGTGTACACGTACATCTCCGGTCTGCGCCGGAGCCTGGAGCCGCACCGCGCCCCCGGGTCGGCGGGCGGGTCGCTGCTCTCCGGTCCGGCCGGGTACACCCTGCGGCTCGCCCCGGACGCCCTCGACGCGGACCGTTTCCAGAGCCTGTACGGCGCGGCCATGGGACTGGCCGCGGCGGGACGCACCGACGACGCGGTGGCCGGCCTCGACGAGGCGCTCGGGCTCTGGCACGGTGACGCGTACGCGAACCTGACCGGCCGTTTCGTGGAGCTGGACCGGTACCGCCTGGGCGAGTTGCGGATCGCTGCCGCGGAGCAGCGGGCCCGCCTGATCCTGGCCGGTGGCGGGGACGACGGCCTGGTCGCCGACCTGACCACCCTGGTCCGGCTCTCCCCGCTGCACGAGCCGTTCCACGAGCTGCTGATGCGTGCGCTGCACCAGGCCGGGCGCAGCACCGAGGCGCTCGACGCGTTCCACGCCGCCCGCCGGGTGCTGGTCGACGAACTCGGGGTGGAGCCGGGACCGTCGATCCGCGCGTTGCAGAGCCGGATCCTGGCCGAGTCCGCCGAGCCGTCGGCGGCTGCGGCACCCGCGCCGTCGCCGCACTGGAGTCCGGCCGCGGCCGAGGCTCCGGCGCCACCGGCCCACGTCGGCCGGGACGCCGAGGTGACGCTGCTGCGGACGCTGACCGCGGCGGCCGGCGCGGGCCGGGGCGCCACCGTGTGGATCGAGGGTGAGCCGGGCATCGGCAAGTCCGAGCTGTTGACCGCGGTGCTGAACGAGGCCGAGCGGATCGGCGTCCGGGTCGCCCGGGGTGTCGCCGACGAGCTGAGCAGCCGCATCCCGCTGCAGGTGATGATGAAGGCCCTGGGGCTGGAGACCAGCTCGGACGACCCGGAGCGGGCCGCGCTCGCCGCCGTGCTGCCGGGCGATCCGGACGGGGTCGACCGGGTCGTCGCGTTCGTCCGGGAGGCCTGCGCCTCGGGTCCGCGAGTGCTGCTGGTCGACGACATGCAGTGGGTCGACGAGGCCGGCCTGCGGGTCTGGGAACGGCTGTCCGAGCTGACCCGCACGATGCCACTGCTGCTGGTCGCGGCGACCCGTCCCGAGCCGAACGGCCGGGAGCTGGCCCGGCTGCGGCAGGGTGTGATCGACCGGGACGGGCACGTGCTGGACCTGGGTCCGCTGCACCGCGACGACATCGAGCGGATCCTCGGGACCGCGGTGGGCGCCGACCCCGGTCCTTCGCTACGGTCGCTTGCCGAGTTGACAGCCGGCAATCCGCTCTACGCCCGGGAGCTGATCGCCGGTCTGCTCCGGCAGGAGGCGATCGTCGTCGACGGCGGGATCGCCGAGGTCGCGGCCGGGATGACCACGATGCCGCAGTCACTGCTCGACACCGTGCAGGCGACCCTGGACGACCTCTCCCCCGGCAGCCGGGAGACGCTGCGGTACGCGGCCCTGCTCGGTGTCGGGTTCGCCGTCGCGGACGTCGCGGCGTTCACCGGCCGGACCCCGTTCGGCGTGACGACCGACCTGGACGAGGCGGTCGCGGCGACCGTGGTGGTGCGGACCCGCGACGGGCTGGCCTTCCGGCAGCCGGTGTTGCGCCAGGCTCTGGTCGAGAGTGTGCCCGCCGCGCTGCGGCCCACCCTGCACCGGCACGCGGCCGAGGTGCTGGCCGGGCACGGCGCGGCGGCGGGCCTGATCGTCGAACATCTTGTCCGGGGTACGCCGGAAGTCGACTCGTGGCTGCTCGATTGGCTCGTCGGGCACCGTGCCGAGGCCGTCCGGGAGACCCCCGAGCTGGCCGGTGAGCTGTTGCGCCGAGCGGTGGCGGATCCCCGGTGCACCCCGGCTCAGCGGGCGGCTCTGACCGCGTCCCTGACCGAACTCGATCAGCTTTTCGGCGATCACTGATCGAGCTGGTTGACCGGATCAGATCAGGCCGGGGACGTTCATGAACCGGCTCGCCGACGTCGGTGGCACCAGCGGGCGCGGTCCCGCCATGGCGTTGCGCTCGACGCACCGGCGCAGTGCCGTGAGCGCCAGGTCGTCGAGGGGCGCCCGCTGATCGGTGACCGCCTCGCCCCTGATCAGCTCGCGCAGCAGCAGCCGCCCCCGGGCATCGCCCACCGGCTCCTCCACCTCGAGCACCTTGAACGAGGTCCCGGGCAGGAACAGGACCCGGCCCGGCAGCCCGGTGCCGCCCTCCGGTTCCAGCAGCCGGGTACGCCGCGCCGTCGTCGACCAGAGCATCACCTCGACGTTGCCGGGCAGCCCGGCCGGCTGCTCGGTGAGCGCGTTGGTGAACGCCCAGTCGGTCAGCGTCCGCCGTTCGGTGACCCGGCGCAGCTCGTCCGGGGTGAGATCGGCGGCGGCGTACGTGACACCGCGGTGCGACGGCAGCCGGCTCAGGCCCGCGGCCACACACCGGGCGAACGAGACGTGCACCCCCGGTTCGGCCAGGCGCAGCATCTTGTCGACGCTGTCGCCCCAGACCGACAGGTAGAGGCGGACGGCGACCGCATACTCGAGGGCGTCCGCGCCGCTCTGCAGGATCGCGTGTTCGGCGAGGATCCGGGCGATGCCGCCGGAGGCCGCCTCGAACTCGCGGCTGAACGCGCGGCGCAGCCAGGCCCGCTCCTCGCGCAGGTCGAGGTCGGACCGCATGCCGCGGACGTCGTCGCCGGGACGCTGCTGGAACAGGCCGGGCGGTCCGGTGTGGGCCGGCGCGGTCCGGTCTTTCGGGGGCGGCGCGGTCCGGTCTTTCGGGGGCGGCGCCGGGGGAGAGACCGGCTTGGTGACCGCCGGGTTCTCGACCGTGTTCCCGGTCCAGGCCGGGGTGGGCGCCCAGGACGGTGTCCCGCCGGGCTGCGGGGCGGGCCGGATCGGCTGCTGCAGTGGCAGGAGCGCCATCGTCGGACCGGACGCCCAGGACGGCCGATCGGTCGACGGGCCTGTGGATAAAGGTGTGGACAACTCGGTGACGACCCGGATGTCGGGGGTCTCCGGACCGGCCGCCGCCTCGGCGACCTGCGCGGCCGCCGGGACCGCCGGGACCGCCGGAGCTGCCGGGGCTGCCGGGGCTGCCGGGGCTGCCGGAGCAGCCGGAGCAGCCATCTCGGGAGCCGGGTCCTCTTCCGGAGCCTCCGGACCGGCGACGGTGAAGGACACCGGCACGGTGGGCGGCTCCGGCAGCGGCGCGACCGGGACATGCCGCGGGACGACCGGTTCGGCGTGGTGGGCCGGCCCGTGCGGCGCGGTCTCCACACCACCGGCACGGCCGGGCGCCCGCAGGCCGGTGCGGACCGCGACCGAGGACAGCGGCGTCGTGGCCCGGTCCCGGGTCGCCTTGTCGAGGCGGCCCGCCAGGTCACCGGCCAGCTCCCAGTACCGGTCGACCATCGCCGGGACCTCGTCGTCCACGATCAGGCGCACGCTGTCCGGGTCGGCCGGGATGGCGCGGATCCGCTCGGCGTACCGCGGCGGCTCCTGTCCCCGCAGCCAGAGACCGGACTGGATCACCTCGACGACCGCGTCGGTGGTGTATTGGTAGGCGAACGCGCCGAGCGGCTCACCGAGCAACTCCGGGGCGCGGTGGCCGAGGATGTGCGGGATCCGCGCCGCCGAGCCGGGGCTCTCCCGCGGCTGATAGCCGAGTTCCCGGGCGAAGACCTGCCAGCCCGGGCGGCCGTCCGAGCCGACGGTGAACAGTTCCGGGTCGCCGGGCCGGCCGGCCGGCACGCCGGCGAAGACCACCACCGGGGTCTCCAGCAGGTCGGCCAGAGCCTGACCGAGGGTCTCGCCCTCCCGCAACGCCACCGGTCCGTAGTGGACGAAACGGGCCTTGTCGCGGCCCTGCGGCGCCAGGCCGCGCCAGAACCGGGCGACGTCGTCGAGGCTGAGCGGGGCGGTGCCGGGGCAGCCCAGGACGACCGACATCGCGTCCGGCAGGCACGGCATCGTCGACATCAGCCGGTGCCAGTGCGCGGCGATGGCGGCCTCGTCGCGGCTCTCCCGCAGCCAGACGCCACCGGGCAGCGGCTCCACCGCGGCGGTCGAGCTGACCGGCAGATATTCGACGGCCGCGCCGTCCCAGGCCGGGACGGGGTACCGCTTCGACTGCCAGACCGGCGGTTTGCCCTGCCGGTAGCAGACCCAGCCACCGAGGTCCTCGGCGTGCACGAAGAGCAGGCCGGCCGCGCCCGGGATCATCCGGCCGAACGGCGCGATCACCGGCCGGCCCAGCCGGTCGGAGAGCCACTGTCCGGCGAGCGCGCCGGTCTCCGGGTGGGCGCCCAGGACCACCAGGCGGATGCCCCGGCCACGGCGCTGCAGGGCGGCCGCGACCGAGTCCCAGATGTCGAAGGGGAGTTCGTTCTGCAGGTCGAGGATCACGATGTCGTTCTCGGGATCGTCGTCGACCGACAGCGCCACCGAACGGGCCTCGGCGCTGATCTGCTCACGGGCGTGCAGCACCAGGGCGTTGCCCACGGTGTGCCTCGTGATCACTGCCGCTTCCGGCATGGACGCCTCAGATCACGCCGGAGCGTACGGCGTAGGCCACCGCGTGCGAGCGGTTGCGCAGCTTCAGCCGGTGGTTGAGGCCGTAGATGACGTTCTTCACGGTCCGCTCGGAGTAGCACAGCTCGTCGGCGATCTCGTTGGTGTCGAGGCCGTCGGCCATCAGCCGGAGCACGTCGATCTCCCGCGAGGTGAGGCCGGACGCGTTCAGCCCGTTCGGGGTGAGCACGTCACGCTGCAGCCGCTCGACGTGCTTGAGCAGCTCACCGACCAGGTTCGGCGGCATGACCCCGCCACCGGAGGCCGCGGCGAGGACGCTGTGCGCGAGACGCTCGGCGGTGACCACCGCGCGGGGCAGGATCGCCACCACCCGGCACTCCACCGCGGTCAGCAGTTCCTGCTCGCTGATCTCGGTGGTGACCAGCACGACGGGTGCGCCGACCTCGGTCGCCGCGAGCCGCAGCATGGCGACCACGTCGGTGGTCAGGCGTTCCGCCGCGACGATGAGGACCTGCGCCTGGGACCGGTCGTCACTGCGCAACACGCTGATGTCCGATCGTGCCCGCAGATGACTCACCAGTCCCGCATAGGTCAGCGGGTCCGGCGCGTGCACCGCGACATCAACCTGCTCCACAGCCACCTCCGTCACTCGATGTAGGCTGTGGAAGTCTCTTGAAAGGTTCTTCAAAAAATCTTCACAGCAGCCTTCATCGCGACGAACGAGGTATGAAGGTTCAGAGATAACCGCAGGTCAAGACGGCCTTCATGAACCTTCACACGCTCAGTGCAGGTTGATTTCGACGTCGCCTAGCTTCTGGGACGCGAGGTTTCCGGCGTTCGCACCGGCCGCCCGGATCGCCTCGGCGATTGCGTTCTGTAGTGACGAAACATCACGCTGTTCGTACACTTTCGGATCGACCCGGACACCGTGCAGCTTGCCGAGGCCGGTCGCCATCACGACGACCGTCCCGTCCTGCGAGCGGCCGGTGACGACCGCCTTCGCCAGCTCGGCCTGCGCGTTCATCATCTGGTCCTGCATCTGCTGGGCGTTCGACATGAACTCCTCGAACGTCGGCGGGACCGGCTTGGAGTGCGGCTGCATGATCAGGACCTTTCTGGCGGGGCCGGTCAGCCGACCGAGGCGAGACCGACCGACTGGCCGCCCAGGGCGGAGGCCATCAGGGACAGGTCGGCCAGCGCGATCGTACGGGACCCGGTGCGCCGGGCCAGCGTGGTCGAGAACTGGTGCGCGGCCCGGACGGTGCGGTCCGGCAGTTGCTTGGCGAGTTCGGCGAGGGCGGCCTGCACGTCCTCGGGCACCTCGTGCCCGCGCCGCACCAGGTGTCGCACCACCACCGTGGCGAGTTCGTCGGCGCCGAGGTCCGGCACCGGCCACTGCTGCCCGAACAGTTCGTTGACCGCCGGGACGGTGGACCGCAGGCTCGCCAGCGCGGCCTCCTCACCGACCAGCACGACCACCGGGTCGCCCAGCCGGGAACGCATCTGAGTGGCGAGCGCCTCGCCGATCTCCTGGACCGCGCCGCTGCCGTCGTCCGTCCAGTCGATCTGCAGAACGCCGCCGGCCGCGTCCTCGAGCGCCGCGGCGACCAGGTTGCGGGCCTGACCGTCCCACTGCGGGGCGAGTTCCAGCCCGGTGCTCACCCGGACCAGCTGGCCGACCGGGACCAGGTCGAGTTCGGCGAGGCCGGCCGCGTAGAGCCGGGCGTACTCGCTGCGCCCGTTCCCGGGACGGCCGCTGATCAGCACGTTGCCGGTCTTGCCCGGTCCGCGGCGGCGGTTGCGTCCCTCGCAGAGTTGCAGCAGGGTCTGCCCGGCCGCCTCCTTGACGGTTCGCCCGCCGACCAGGTCACAGATCCGCTTCCAGCTGCGCGCGGCGTTGATCGCGCCGGCCGGGTCGGTCGCCGCGTCCGGTTGCGCGCCCTGTTCGACCGGCAGGTCCTCCAGCTGCGACAGCTCGGGTTCGACGTCGGCGCCGGTGAGCCGGTTCAGCTCGTTGTCCTTGACCGCCGGCATGCTCGCCAGACGGGACGCCTGGTTGTTGATCATCGCCTCGAACAGCTTGCGGGCGACACGACCGTTACCGAACGTCGAGTTCTTCGGCACCCGGGTGAAGTACTCGGTCAGGGCGTCGGTCGCGTCGTCGGTCAGCTCGTAGTAGTGCTTGCGCACCAGGTTGGAGGTGATCGTGACGAGTTCCTCGACCGAGTAGTTCGGGAACTCGACCGTACGCGTGAACCGGGAGGCCATACCGGGGTTGGAGGCGAGGAACTGTTCCATCAGCTCCGAGTACCCGGCGACGATCACCACAAGCTCGTCGCGGTGGTCCTCCATCATCTTCATCAGCGCGTCGATGGCCTCCTGACCGAAGTCCGGTCCGGAGCCGCCGGAACCCGCCGACAGCGTGTACGCCTCGTCGATGAAGAGCACACCGCCGATGGCCTTGGTGACCAGTTCGGTGGTCTTGATGGCCGTCGAGCCGATGTACTGGCCGACCAGGTCGGCGCGGGCCGCCTCGATCATGTGGCCGCCGGAGAGGATGCCCAGTTCCTTGAGCACCGAGCCGTAGAGCCGGGCGACCGTGGTCTTACCGGTACCGGGCGGGCCCGCGAAGACCAGGTGCCGGCTCATCGGCGGCATCGGCAGGCCCATCTGCAGGCGTACCTGAGACATCCTGATCAGGTTGATCAGGGCGGTGACCTCATGCTTCACGCCCTTGAGACCGATCAGGCCGTTCAGCTCACGCAGCGGCTCGCTGAGCTCGTCGTTGCCGCTCTCCTCGGTGGCCTGGCCGTCCTGGTCCGGATCCGGCGCCGGTGCCGGATCGGACCGCGGCGACGGAACCGTGCTCGGGCCGGCCGACTGCTGACGGCGGCCGACGGTCAGCGCGTCGGCGGTGACCTTGGCGCCGGGTACGCGGCGCACGTCCTCGTTGCCGCTGTCCTGCACCACGCACCGGGTCAGCGCGACCGGCTCCTCGGTGTCCACGTTGATGCCGACCGCGGCACTGTTGAGCACCTCGCACTCGGTGAAGGAACCCCCGGCCCCCGCCTCGAGGCTGATCCCGTCCGCCTTGGCGTTGCGGATCCGGGTCTGCGTGGCGGTGACCGCCCCCTTGATCCGCAGACCGTCACGGGAGGCGTCGACCACCTCGCTGTCGCGCAGATGCACGGTGCCCTCGGACATCAGCCCGGAACCGCGGAGTGTGGCGGACTGCAGGGTCAGCTCCGCACCGGAGCCCACCTGGACGACGACGGCGCCCGTACCGTGGAAACGGGCTTCCCGGACGATGCCGCGCGCCGGGCCGCTCAGGGTGAGGCCCACCGCGCCGCCCGCCTCGACCACCAGGTCGGCGCCGTCGATCGAGGCGTTCTCCTGGACCTGGATGCCCGCGCCCTTGGTGATCTCGGCGCGCAGCCGCTGCAGGGTGACGGTCGCGTCGCCGCTGATCGTCGCGACGTTGTCGCCGGTCCCCCGCACGGTCAGGCCGGTGAAACGCGGGGTGCCGTTGCTGCCGGCCAGGATCCCGACCGGGACGTCGCTGATCGTGCAGTCGGTGAAGACCGGGTTCGCGCCGGCGAGCACCTGCACGGCGGCGTGCTTGGCACCGGTGAAGACACAGTTCTTGAAGGACGGCGAACCGCCCTCGGTGAGGTGCACCGACTGGACCGCGGCCCCGGTGAAGGTCGAGTCGCTGATCTGCACGTCGGCCTCGCCGCGCACGAAGACGTCGACGTTGCCGCTCTCGGTCACCGACAGGGCCCGGACCCGGGCGAACGCCTTCTGCTCGATCACCAGGGCGGGCTTGCCGGAACCGGTGATCTCGCACTGCTCGACGATGAGCCGGGAGTCGCCACCGGCGCAGATGCTGTTCGCACCGGCCGCCTTGACCCGGCAGCGGCGCAGCGTCAGGGCGCTCTTCTCGCCGACCACCACACCGGTCGTCGCCACGTCGTGGATGACGGTGTCCTCGATCGTGCTCGCGCCGACCGACATCACCACCACGCCCGCGCCGACCGAGCTGGTCACGTCGCAGCCGCGCAGGGCCACCGAGCCCTGCATCCGGGCCAGCAGGGTCACCCAGGAGGCGCCGCTGACCCGGCAGTCGTCCAGGGCCACCTCGCCCGCATAGACGTCGACCGCGGCGAGTTTCGGATCGTCACTGGTCAGCGTGATCCCGCGCAGCTGGGCGCCCTCACCGTGCACGACGAGGACGCTGCCCTCCTCGACGTGCACCTCGACGGTGCCGGCCTGGGCCGCGCTGATCGTCACCCGGTTGCCGACGACCAGTTTCTCGACGTACTTGCCGGGGTGGACGTTGATCGTGGCGCCCGGTTCGGCACGGGACAGCGCCGAGCCGATCGTCGGATAGGAGCCCTGCTTCCGGTCACCCACCACGAGTACCTGCCGACTCATGGCGTCACCCCTTCCCGTCGAGTCCGGGCTGCGCGATGCGTTCCAGCCCGGGCAGCGTACGAAGCCGCCCGCGGGCCCCGGCGCCGATCCGCTTGCGAGGTTCGGCCGCGGCCCAGCGGTCGACGCTGCGACGCAGTGACGTGACCGCCAGCTCGTCGAGCGAGACCCGGTTGGAGTCGACCTTGCCGTTGTCGTCGATCTCGTTGGCGCCGATCTCCCGCATGAGGACCGCGCCGCGCTCGCCCTCGGAGGGTTTACGCAGTTCCAGAACCTTGAAGTTGGTGCCCGGCAGGTACAGCACACGGTCCTCGACGGACTCGTCGCCGTCCGGCTCCAGCACGGTGGTCCGCCGCGCCGTCATCGACCAGATCAGCACGTCGGTGTCGCCGTCCTCGGTGGAGCACGGCTGGGTGAGCGCGTTGACGAACCCCCAGTCGGTGACCAGCCGGCGGTCCTCGTAGAGCTCCCACTCGAGGTCGGTCGGCGAGATCCGGTAGATCGTCGTCCCGCGGAACGACGACATCCGGGACAGGCCGGAGACCACACAGCGGGCGAACGGGACGTGCGGGCCCTTGCGCCCGGACCGCAGACCGGCGTCGACGCCGGGACCGCGGCCGGTGAGGTAGAGCCGCAGCGCCACCGCGTCGGCCAGGACGTCCTCGGTGGACTGCCCGGAACCCTGCATGCCCGGGTGCTCGGACATGATCCGGGACACCGAGCTGGCCATCACGTCGAACTCGCGGCTGAGCGTGCGGCGCAGCCAGCCCCGCTCGTCGGCGAGGCCCTTCTTCTCCCGCAGCAGGGCGCTCGCCCCGGCCGACGGCACCGGCTGCCAGCGGGCCTCGACCAGGCTGACGGCCGGCTCCGGTTCCTCCTGCGGCTGCTCCGGCGCCTTCTCCGGTACGGGGGCCGCCTCGACCGGGTTCTGGGCCGGTGCGGACGCCAGGTCGGGGACGACCGGCTCCGGGATCACCGGTTCGGGCTGGGACACCGGGACCACCGCGTCGGGGGTCACCGGCTCGGGAGCGGGCGGAGTGGGCGCGGGCGGAGTGGGGGCCGGCGGGAACGGCGACGCGGGTGTCCCGGCCCGGACCGGCTCGCCGAACCCGGCGGGCATGGTCGGCGGCTCCGGCACGACCTCGGCCACCGGCGCCGGAACGGCCGGGATCTCGACAGCCGGCGTCTCGACAGCCGGCGTCTCGACGACCGGCGTCGCGATCACGGGAGTCGCGAACACCGGCTGCTCGGGAGCGACAGGTGCGACGGGTGCGACCGGTGCGCCGAAGCTCATCGGCACGGTCGGCGGTTCCGGGGAGGGCTCGGCACGGACGATCGGCTCGGTCGGCGGCTCCGGCTCGGCCTGCGCGACCGGCTCCGGAGCGCCCGGGACCGTCGGGCCGGACACGAAGATCGGCTGGGCGCCGAACCCGACCAGCACCGACGGTGGCGCGGGAAGTGCGTAGTCGACCGGTTCCGCGTACCCCTGCGGGGGGTTGTCCTCGATCGGCGCCGGACCCGCCGGCACCGCCTGGATCTGCTCCGGGGCCGGCGCCACCACCTGCTCCTGAGCCAATACCTGCTCCTGAGCCACCACCTGCTGCTCCTGAGCAACCACCTGCTCCTGAGCAGCCGACAGCGGGATGCGCTCCGCCTCGGCCTGCGCGTTGATCTCGAAACGCGCGGCCGGCACCGAGACCGCGGCGATGACCACGTTCTCCGCTGCCGACGGGGCGACCGGGGCCGGCGGAGCGATGTCCACATAGGCCGGGATCGGTGCCTCCGCGCCGAACTTGCGGGTCTCCTCCTCCAGGTCGATGACCGCCTGCGCCCGGCTGGCCGGTTTCGCGCCCGGCACCAGCACCGAGGCGGGCATCAGCGCGCCGCCGGTGCCCTCCAGGCCGCTGACCCGCGCGGCCAGGTCGACCGCCAGCTCCCGCATCCGGTCGGTCGCGGAGTGGATCGTGTCGTCGAAGACGAGGGTGCCGCCCTCGGCGTCGAGCATCGCCGAACGGACCTGCTCGGCGTTCTTCGGCTCCTCGGCGGAACGGACCCAGAGGCCGGTCTGCACGACCTCGACCACCGCGCCGGGAGCGAACCAGTAGACCCGCGGAGCGATCTCCTCGGCCGCGTTCAGCGGCGGCCGGTGGCTCAGCACGGTCGGGCGCTTGGCGCGGGAGTTCGGGTGCGCCCGGGGGACGTAGACGAGCTCGAGCGCGAACGGCGCCCAGCCGAGCGTGCCGTCCGGCAGGACCGTGCGGATCTCGTTCTTCTGCGGGCTGCCGATCGGCATGCCGGTGTAACAGACGACGCTGGTGTTCAGCAGGTCGGCGAGTGCCTGCCCGAAGGCCTCACCCTCGGGCATCCGGACGTCGCCGAACTGCGCGAACCGAACCCGCTGACGGTTCTCCTCGTCCAGGCCCCGCCAGAAGCGCACCACGTCGTCGAGGGACAGCGCCGGTGTGCCGGGGCAGCCGAGCAGCACGGTCATGGTGTCCGGGTGGCACGGCACGTACGAGGTGAGCCGCTGCCGGTGCTGCTCGACCACCTCGGGGTTGCGGGTGCTGTGGATCCACACACCGGCCGGGATCGGCTCGATCTCACCCGTCGCGCTCGACGGCTGGGTGTTGATCGCGGCCCGGTCCCAGAGCGGGGTCGGGTACCGCTTGGCGTCCCAGGTCGGCGGGCGCCCGGGGCGGAACTTCACCCAGCCGCTGCCCGGCGCGGAGTGCACGAAGAGCGCACCGGCCGAACCGCGGACCAGCTCGCCGTCCGGCGCGATGACGGTACGGTTCAGCCGCTCGGAGAGCCACTGACCGGCCATCGCCGCGGAGTTGCGGTGCCGGCCGCACGCCACCAGCCGGATGCCGCGGCGGCGCCGGGGCAGCACGACCGCCATCGACTCCCAAGCCGTGATCGGCATGCCGTCACCGAGGTCGAGCACGACGACGTCGTTCTCGGTGTCCTCGATCATCGACAGCGCGAGCGACTGCGCCTCTGGGCTGATCTTGTCCTCGGTGTGGACCACCAGGGCGTTACCGACCGTGTGCTGGACGATGCCCTCGGGTCGGTCCTTGCCACCACCGAGCAGGTCGCGAAACCGGGATGCCATTTGATCGACTCACCCCACTTCTGCGGCCGCTATGGCCCTCACGCTCAACGTCGGCCCCTGCGGCAACAACGCGAGCAAGCTCTTCGGGAAAGGAACCGCGGCGACCTTGTTCAGTTTCAGCGCCGCTGCCGAATCCGTGTCACCGATCTGGTACGCCTTCCCGTCGTCCGCGATGTACGTGGCGAGGGGATCGCTGTACCCCTCCTGGAACGGTGCCGGGAGCACCGCCATTCCGGATCCCGGCGCGGTGATCACGCCGGTACGCCCGCCGGTGTTCACTCCGGACTGCGCCAGCGGGACGAAGACCGCCGTGCTGGCGAACGACTGCTCGCCGACCACCGTCTGGCTCAGGCAGAGCGCCTCCACGCCGGTCGTCTCCTGCGGCGTCAGGCCGGTCAGGTCCGGGAGCCGGGTGAGCAGCGAACGGTCGCTCGACGCCTCCGACGAGACCAGGTCGGCCGCGTCCAGTTCGACCGGCTTCGCGTCGCTGGTCGCCGAGGCGAAGAGGAACTCGGTGCGACTCATCGCGGCCAGGCCGTCGCGGCGGAGCACGAACAGCTGCTCGGAGCCGGTGTCCGGCTGCTGACGGAACAGCGTGCCGACCGGGTACTTCTTGCCGCCGACCTTGCCGTTCTCGCCGGCGCCGGGAATCTTCGCCGGACCGAGGTCCGGTCCGTCCGGCAGGAAACCGAGCCAGACCTGCGGCGCCTGCACCCGGCGGACCGTGCTGGCTCCGAGGGCGACGAGCACGGCCGGGTCGGTGACCTTGAACTTCTGCGCGGCGGTCACCAGGTACGTGACCGACTTGGGGCCGCGGACGACCACGAACCGGTCGGCGGGGACGGCGGTCCCGGTGGCCCGCGGGTCCAGGTTCAGGCCCAGGCTCTCCGCCGGGTCGTCGACGACCGAACCGGGCAGGCAGGTCAGCCACGGTCCGGCGACCATCGAGTCGGTCGCGATCGACTGTGGCGCGCCGTCGATACCGATCGACGGTCCGCGCGGGATGTCCTTGATCGATTCCTTGGAGATCAGCTTCACCGTGGCGGAGCCGCCCTGGATCAGCATGGCCGAGGTGAGGTTCGGCGTCGGCCGCAGCATCCCGTTGAGGAACACGTACCGGGTGCCGCTCTCCTTCTCCACCAGGATCACGCCGGCCTGGGTGTACGCCTTGCTGCCGCCCGGCACGATCCAGCCGTAGACGGCGAAACCGGCCACCACCAGCACACTGATCAGAACGCCGAACGCCATACCGGTGAGCGCGCGCCGACCGGGGATCTCCGCGGTCGACGGGTCACCCTGCACCAGGGCCGAACTCAACCGGCCCATCATGAACTGATGGGCGTGGACGTGGTCGCGCTGCGTCTGCATGCTCGCCTACCCGAACAGTCCGCGGGCCCAGGCGTAGAGCCCGAGCACCTGCGCGAGCACCGGCAGCACGACCAGGCCGGTGGCGACGTCCAGACCGGTGGCCGTGTACTCCCAGAACGGCAGCATGCGCCGCGGCCACGGCCGCAGCGCGGCCATCACCAGCGGGATCAGCAGCGCGACGAGTCCGCCCAGCAGGACGTACCGGCCGGACTCGCCGAACATGTCGGAGAACTTCAGGACCACCATGAGGTAGCCGACGGTACCGGCCGCCACGAGGGCGATCCGCTGCCAGAGGCCGAAGAAGGTACGCGAGCGCAGCAGGATTGCACTCGAGATCACCAGCACCAGGGTCCAGCCCGACCAACCCGGCGCTTCCATCGTGAAGTGCATCAGAACCGGCAGCACCAGGGCGGAAGCGGTCATGCAGACGGTCAGGTAGGTGTCCGCGTCGTTGGCCCGCGACTTGACGACGTCGGAGTCCTCGGGCTCGATGTCGTACGACATGTCCGCGCCGGTCTTGGGCAGCTGCGGGCCGCGCAGCCGGGAGAACTTCACCGCCATCCGGGGCGCCAGCACGATCAGCATCAGGATCAGCGACGCCGCGGTGCCGGAGACCGCCGGGGCGGTCAGCTGGGCGATGCTCTGGGTGAGCAGGACCAGCACCACCATCGCGGCCGTCACCCCGATGATCAGCATCGGCGGGAACGGCATCACCGGGGTGACCGTGCGCTGCGCGATCAACAGCAGCACGGCCACCACCATCACGCCGACCGCGGCGGCCAGCAGGGCCGGCCCGGTCAGCGAGACACCGTCCGGGTTGCCGTCGACGGCGCTGGACGTGGCGACCGCCGCGAAGAACGCCGCACCACCGCCGAACAGCAGCGGAAACGCGCCGTCGTTCTGCCGGCGGGCGCTGACCAGCGCGGCGATGAAGAGGCCCGCCGCGAGCACCCCGCCGACGATCACCTGCGGCAGCACCGGACCGCGGTCGACGAGCACCGCCGCCAGCGTGCCCATCGCCACCATCGAGAGCACCAGGAACAGCACCCGGCGGTACTCCGGCTGCCACCGGTCCGCCCGGCGGTTGACCATCGTCGCGACGCCCTCGGCGAGGTCGTCGAAGTCCAACTCCGGCAGCGGGTCCTGGGCCGGGCGCAGGTACATCTCCTCGCCCTCCAGCCAGTCCAGGCTCTCCGGGGTGCCGGAGAGCTCGAACGGCGTCTGGCCCAGACGCTGCAACACCCAGGACTCCTCCGGCACGTCACCGTCCGGAACCCGGGCCAGGTTGGTGGTGTGCCGGACCAACAGGGGCATCAGGCTGGCGACCGGCGTGCGGGTCGGCACGGCCAGGTCGACCCTGCGTTCCGGCCCGATGACGGTGATGCGGCAAAGCTGCTCGTTCAACGCTGTACTCACCAGCGAGCCTTTCTGATGGTCACTTCGCCGAGTCCGATACGTAGCCGGTCTGCATCAGGCGCACACCGCGCCGGGTGACGAGCTGTGCCCGGCCCGGCGGCAGCTGCCGGGGCCGTGCCTCGCCGAGGAACTTGCCCTCCTCCTTGGGATAGGAGAAGAGCGTCGCGGGCGTGCCGAGCTCCCACATCCGCCGGATGACCGGGTCCATCATCGCCCGCATGGCGCCCGAAGTGCTCCGGGCGACGATCACGTGCAGACCGATGTACATGCCCTGGGCCAGCAGCGGGAGCACCGGGTCGAGTGTCGAACCCAGCCCGGTGCCCTTCGACATCAGGTCGTAGTCGTCGACGATGACGAAGAGTTCCGGGCCCTCCCACCAGTCGCGCCGGCGCATCCGCTCCGAGGAGATGTCCGCGCCGGGCATCCGCTTGTTCATCGACACCGACGCCTGGCCGGCCAGCTCGAACATCTTGTCGCCGGTGAAGGCGAATCCGACCTGGTAGGCGGCGTCGATCGCGGTGTCCAGATCACGGCGCTGGTCACCGAGCACGACCTTCGCCTGGTCCGGGGTGTACCGCTGCTGGATCGCCCGCAGCACCAGGCGCAGCATGTTGGTCTTGCCGGTCTCGGTGTCACCGAAGGCGAGCAGGTGCGGCGTGGCCATGAAGTCGTGCCAGACCGGGGCGAGACGCTGCTCGTCGTACCCGAGAACGACCTTGAACTCCGGCTCCGGTTCGGGAAGCGAATCGGCCATCAGGTGGGCCGGCAGCATCCGGACCGGCGGCGCGGACGGGCCGGGCCAGAACGTGCCGATCTCCTCGACCACGGCCTTCGTCGCCTCGGCCAGATCACCGGCGTCCGAGATGCCGTCCATCCGGGGCAGCGCCGACAGGAAGTGCAGCGCTCCGTCGGTCAGACCACGGCCCACCTGGTTCGGCACGGTCTGCGCCTTGCGGTTGCCGTGCTCGGACTCCATCGAGTCACCGAGCCGCAGCTCCAGCTTGGTGCCGAGCAGATCCCGCATCCAGGTGCGCATCTCCGACCAGCGGGTCGAGGTGACGATCACGTGCACGCCGAACGACAGACCACGCGAGGCCAGCTCCTGGAACTTCTGCTCCAGGTCCTGGAAGTCCTGCTTCATCGTGTACCAGCCGTCGATGACCAGGAAGACGTGACCGAAGTTGTCCTCGATCACGCCCTCGGCCACCTTGGCCAGGTAGCTGGTCATCGAGTCGAGGCCGTGGCTGGTGAACTCCGCCTCGCGCTTCTCCATGACCTGCAGGACCTCTTCGACGGTACGCACCACGCGGTCGCGTTCCATCCGGGTCGCGATCGAGCCGACGTGCGGAAGACCGGAGATCGAGGCCAGACCGCCACCACCGAAGTCGAGCCCGTAGAACTGGACCTCCTTCGGGGTGTTCGCCAGCGACAGCGCCAGGATCAGGCTGCGCAGCAGGGTCGACTTGCCGCTCTGCGGGGCACCGGCGATACCGACGTGACCGTCCGCGCCGTTCAGGTCGACGAACAGCAGCTCGCGCAGCTGCTCGGCGGGCCGGTCGACGATGCCGACCGGGACGCGCATGCCGCCCCGCAGGTACGGGTCCTCGATGGTCATGCCCCGGACCGGGTCCGGCACCACGCTCGGGAGCAGCGAGTCCAGGCTGGGCGCGGCGGACAGCGGCGGCAGCCAGACCTGACGGGCCGGCGGGCCGGAACCGGAGAGCCGGTCCAGCAGCACCTCGACCAGGCTGGGGCCGTTGGCGTCGGTGGGCGCCTCCTCCACGACCGGCTCGTCGGCGCGGTCCGGACCGGGGTCGTGGCGGACCGCGACCTGCCGGGTGGTGAACGGCACCACATCGGCGGCCAGCTCCTCGGCGGCCTCCGTGGTGATCGCCGGGCGGCCCGAACCGGTGTAGTTGCCGGAGACGTACGCCGCCTTGAACCGGACCAGGTTGGTGGTGTCCACCTTCAGGTAGCCGTTACCGGGCTCGGGCGGCAGCTCGTACGCCGCGCCCACCCCGATGACCGACCGCGACTCCATCGACGAGAACGTCCGCAGCGCCAGCCGGTACGAGAGGTGACCCTCGACCCGGTTGATCCGGCCCTCGTCCAGTCGCTGCGAGGCGAGCAGCAGGTGTACGCCGAGCGACCGGCCCAGACGGCCGATCGAGACGAACAGGTCCATGAACTCGGCCTTGCTGGAGAGCAACTCGCTGAACTCGTCGACGATGATCAGCAGTACCGGGAACGGCACCAGCTGGGCGCCGTTGCCGCGCGCCTTCTCGTAGTCGAACAGCGACGAGTACCCGCTTGCCCGCAGCATCTCCTGGCGCCGGGTCATCTCGCCGTTGAGCGCGTCCTGCATGCGGTCGACGAGCGGGAGTTCGTCGGCCAGGTTGGTGATGACCGCCGAGGTGTGCGGCAGCTTCTCCATGCCGATGAAGGTCGCGCCGCCCTTGAAGTCGACGAGCACCAGGTTGAGGATCTCCGAGCTGTGCGTCGCGGCGAGACCGCAGACGAGCGTACGCAGCAGCTCCGACTTGCCGGAGCCGGTGGCACCGATGAGCAGGCCGTGCGGGCCCATGCCGCCCTGCGCCGACTCCTTGAGGTCGAGTTCGATGACCTCGCCCTCCTCGGTGACGCCGATCGGCACCATGAGGCGGTTGCGCTGCGCGGTCCTGGTCCGCCAGAGCGCCTGCACGTCGAAGGTCATCGCGTCGCGGATGCCGAGCAGCGTGGTCAGCTCGAAGCTGGTCTCCATCGGCTCGTCGGAGACCTCGAGGGTGCCGCTGGTCCGTTTCGGCGCGATGATCCGGGCCAGGGTCTCGCACTGGATGTCGTCCAGACCGTCCCGCTGGGCCGTGCCGGTGGTGACGCCGGCCGGGAACTCGACCACGTCGTCCTTGACCGTCAGCCGCAGCACCTTGGGACCGCCGGGCATCGCGCCGGTGAGGTCGAGCAGCACCACGTTGCGGATGCCGGCGCCGAGCAGCCGGGAGCTGTCCGGCAGGTCGACCAGGTGGGCGATGATCACGACGAGCGGCTCGCTGGAGGTGGGCCGGACGTTCTTGTCGTGGTCGCCGCGGTCGGTGATCTCGGTGCCCAGCATGTCCATCAGGGCGTCGTGGGTGCCGGCGAACATCCGCGTCGGCCCGGCCGCGTCGAACGCGGTCGGGTGCGCGTTGTGCGGCAACCACTTGATCCACTCCCAGGGGCCGCGGTGCACCTCGGCGGCGAGCACCGCGATCCGCAGATCCTCCGGGGCGTGGAAGGTGGCCAGCTGCGCCACCATGGCCCGGGCCAGTTCGATGGCCGGATCGATCGCGCCCTCGAACTCGATGCTGGTGAAGCTGGTCAGACCGACCGAGGTCGGAATGCCGGAAACCGTCTGGTACGCCTCGGAGAACCGCCGCAGCGAGATCGAGGAGAGCGGCTCCAGGTCCTCGATCGGCTTCGTGGACGGCGGGTTGAACTTCAACATCGCCTTCTGCCGGCCCAGGCCGATCCGCACCCGGCCGAAGTCCTCGTGACTGGCCCGCCGTTCCCAGAGCCGAGGGCTCATCGCGACCGACCAGAGCCAGCTGGGCTGCGGGTTGTTCCACAGCACGAACCGGCGCTGCTGGTCGGCGGCCTCCCGGGCCTGCTTGCGCAGCTGACCGATGTAGCGCAGGAAGTCCCGTCGCTCGCCACGCATCTTGCGCTTGCGCTCGGAGGCGGCACGGCCGATCTGCATGACACCCATGAGCAGCATGCCGCCGGCCATCGCGCCGCCCATGACGTACATCATCGGGGTGCGGTTGTAGAGGCCGAACATGGCGAGCATCGCGCCCATGCCGAGGCCCATCGGCACGACCATCGCGAACGAGCGGAAGTCGAGCGGGGCCTCCTCCGCCATCAGCGGCGGCTCCTGCAGCTCGACGGAGCCCTCCGGCGCCTCCGGGCCGGCCGCGCGAGGCGGGCGCTTGACGGTGACGGTGCTCATCCGAGCATCCCCGAGTCGGCGTCGTTACCGCCCCAGGTCGTCTTCTCCTGGCGGAGCAGCTTCACCGAGTAACGGTCGTTGCGGTAGCGCTCGGCCGCCTTGACGTCGTCGTCCTCCTCGGCCTGCCGCTTCTTCTCCTTCTTCTTGGCCTCTTCCTCGTCCTTGCGCTTCTTCTCCTGCTCGGCCCAGTACGCCCGCGCCCGCGCCTCGGACTCCTCCTCCTGCTTGGCGAGCGACTTCATGAACTCGGCGTCACTGGCGCCGTCCCCGCCGCAGGTGCGCATCTTCTCCCGGTCGGCACTGAAGAACTCGGGCACACCGCCGGCCGGCGCGACCGGTTTCGGCGGTGCGACCCGCCGCCACACGGCACGGGGACGTTGCGGGGTCTCGGACATGCTCACCCTTCCGTACCGTCATCGGACGGCTTGTCACCGGTCAGCCAATCCGAGTCACTGGCGTCGTCCCACCCCGACATGTCGTCGGGGTCGTCGTCCGGCCGGACGAGCGGCACGTGATCGTCGGCCGCCGGCCGGGGGCGCGGAGTGCCGTCGCCACCCCAGGTGGCGTCGTCCTCCCGCAGCATCTCGGCGGAGTCGGGGCGAACGTCGTCATCCCGGTCGTCGTCATGATCGGATCGCCGAGGGACTGTACCGTTCCGGCCGTCGTCTGCGGGAGTGGCACCCGCTCTCCCGGCGCCCGCCGCGATGCCCACGCCTGCGACCCCGCCGACGCCCGCCGCGACGCCCACACCGGGTACCACGACGACCTCCTCCTTGGCCGCCGCGGGCGCCTTCTTCGGCGTCGCGTCGGCAGCCGATGCGGAGTTCGCACCGGAGGGCTGACCGGGCTGGCTCGGGTGATTCGGCTGGCTAGGTGGGCTCGGCTGGCTCGGCGAACCGGGTTGGGCCGCCTGCGGTGCCGGGGCGTTCTGTCCGGGCTGACCGGGAGGGCCGACGAGCACCGGGGCGACCGGAGCGGTCCCGCCCGTCGCACCCTCGACCGCCGGAACCGGCGCTTCCACCACCGGCGATGCGGGCAGCTCAGCACCCGGCACGCTGGGCAGGTCGACAGCCGGGGCGTTGGGCAGATCGACACCGGGCGCGCCGGGCAGGTCCACCGCCGTGGGCAGATCGACCGCAACCGGCGGAATGATCACCGCTGGTGGCGGAGGAAGCGCCCCCGGAGCCGTCGCCTCAGGAACCGTCGCCTCAGGCACGGTCACTTCGGGAACTGTCACCTCAGGAACCGTCGCCTCAGGCACGGTCGCCTCAGGCACGGTCACCTCAGGCACGGTCACCTCAGGAACCGTCGCCTCAGGCACGGTCACGTCAGGTGTCGTCACCGCTTCGGGGATCTCCACAACCGGGACGTCCGGCGCGGGAACACCAGGCGCAGGAACGTCAGGCGCGGGAACGTCGGGCGCAGGAACGTCGGGCGCCTCGATGTCCGGGACCCCGAGATCCGGGGCGTAATCCGCCGGAATGCTGATGTCCGGGACACTCAGGTCCGGCATCTGCGGAGCGGGAACGACCGGGTTCTCCAGCCCCGCGCCACCCGCCGAGGCACCGTTCGCCGATCCCGGCGTCCCCTCCACCGGCGCCGACGGCGACCAACCGGTCTGCTCCTGCTCCACCAGCGCCGACGCGTCCGTCGCACCGGGTGGCGTGACATCGCCCGCCGCATTGCTTCCCGGCATTCCCGGCATCGGGGGCATACCGCCAACCCCCGACGTGGCCGGGGTGGTCACTTCGGTTCCCGCTGAGGAATTCTCCCATTGGGGTACGCCGTCCGCGCTCGGCACCTCGAAAGAGGCTTCCGACCCGCCGGCACCGATGTCCGGAGTGGACCATCCCGGAGTCTCCAGGCCCGCCCCGCCCACGCCGGCTCCGGCCGGGGCGCTGGGCGTACCCGTGTTCGCCGTCCCGGACGGGTTCCAGTCGCCGGCGTCCGCACCGATCAGCCCCGAGGCCTCCGGCGAGTCCGGGACGCCCGATCCGGTTCCGGCACCCGCTCCGGGCGAACCCGGCGATCCGGGCATCATCGGCGTGCCGGTGCCCGGGGTCGTGGACGAGCCGGGAGTGGTCTCCACCCCGGGCGGGGTCTCCACCGAGGGGAAGTCCGGGATCACCGCGGACCCGGCCCCACCGCCGCCGGGTGTGGTGTCCACGCCCGTACCCCCCGACGAGGGCAGGTCCGGAATCTGCGGTGCGGTGACGCCTTCGAATCCGCTGCCGCCGGGCACCGCGCCACCGGGAACGCTGGGGATGCCCACGTCGAGGTCGGACTGCTGCCAGTCGGAGGCGTCCCCGTCGACCAGACCCTTGGAGTCCGGGGCGTCCGGCACACCGGAACCGCCACTGCCCGCACCCGCGCCGGGCGAACCGGCACCGGGCATGCCCGGCATCATCGGCGCCTGGAGACCGCTGCCGCCGGAGCCGGGGGTGGCGCCG
>NZ_JZKF01000088.1 GCF_000962825.1 Actinoplanes rectilineatus | reverse complement strand
ACGCCCCAAATCAACACACCCCTGACGGCGTGGTGAATACAGGCGCGCAGGACGCCCCAAATCAACACACCCCTGACGGCGTGGTGAATACAGGCGCGCTGGACGCCCCAAATCAACACACCCCTGACGGCGTGGTGAATACGGGCGTGCTGAGCGCCCGAAATCACCACAGAGGCAGACCCTGACTGCGGAAGGGGTCTAGCCGCGAAACAGCACCCCGGCGTCGTGATGACGGCGGGAAGTGGGCAACGGGACGGCAACCGGGGCGGACCAGGGGCTGAATCCCGGCGCGGACAGGATCGGCGGCATGGCTCGTGTGACTCTGCTGATCGTCCTGGCACTGGTGGCCCTGCACGTGGTGGCTCTGATCGACTGTCTGAGCAGCCGGCCGGACCGGATCGCCGCGTTTCCCCGGCGGGCGTGGCTGGCGCTGATCGTGCTGTGTCCGGTGGCCGGGCCGATCGCCTGGTGCCGGGCCGGGACCGAGGCCGGGCCACAGCCGGACCGGGAACCGGGGCGACGGGCGCAGGCTCGGCGGGCTCTGGCGCAGCGGGAACGGGCTCGGGCCCGGCGGGGACCGATCGGGCCGGAGGACGACGCCGACTTCGTGCGGTTCCTCGCGGAGAGCGTCCGGAACCGCTGATCGGCGCCGACGGTCACATCGACCGGGGGCAGGCCGGGCGCGCCGAGCAGCGTGAACGCGTCACCAGCGGAACGGGCGGCCCCGGACGGTGTTGGCCGACTCGTGGCCGTCGCGGCTGAAACGGTAGGACATCTGCACGGCATAGGTGCGGCCCCGCCGCGGCTGGGCGGTCAGCGGACCGCAGCCGTGCGACAGTTCACGCCGGGAGAAGCGCAGGTCGTCGCAGGTGGCCGGGCCGGCCACGGTACGGCCGGAGGCGGTGTCCAGCAGGCGGACCTCGATGCGGCCATGACCCTTCGCCGGGGTGGTCAGGGTCGCCTGCACCCGGACGTCTCGGCCCAGGAAGTGGCACGGGCGCAGGCCCAGTGGTGAGCGTGTCGGCAGGTCGAAGATCATGTCGGGGGTGCACTGCCAGGAGTTGCGTGCCTCGTCCCGGTTCACGGGACTCCGAACGTCGATCCTGGTCGCGGCAGAGCGGGTAGCGCGTACCGCAGAGGGGGAGGAACGAGCCGTCGCGGCCTTGCGCTTGACCGCGGGTTTCGACGTCGGCGGCCGCGGCGCGGCAGGCCGTGGGACGACGGCGGTGACCGGCGCCACGGACGCCGTGATGATCACCGGGGGTGAACTCTCGAGACGGCTCTCCGAGCGGCCCACCTGCCAGGCGGCGCCGACGGCCACCAGGATGCCCGCCACCAGGGCCGCGGCTGCTCCGGGACGGGTCCATCGGCCGCGCGGGGCGTCGTTGCGGCGGCTGCGCGGGACCGGCGGGCGGGCCGCGGCGGCGGTGATGTCCGCGCGGTGGGACGGACCGGCCGAGGACAGTTCCGCGGTCAGCTCGGTCAGTTCGGCGGCCAGTTCGGCGGCGCCGGGCCGGCGGCGGGGCTTCGACGACAGGCAGGCGGTGATGATCTGCCAGAGGTTGTCGGGGATGCCGGGGCGGCGTTCGGCGGCGCCCTCGGAGTGCAGGCGCATGAGTTCCGGCAGGGAGTCGCTGCGGTACGGCGGGCACCCGCAGACCAGTTCGTAGAGCAGGACGCCGAGCGAGTACACGTCGGTGGCCGCGCTCGGGGTGGCGCCGTGGAACGCCTCGGGGGCCATGTAGTGCGGGGTGCCGACGACCGCGGCCGGGGTGGTGATGCTCGGCAGGGTGAGGATGCGGGCGATGCCGAAGTCGGTGAGCCGCGCCTCGAGGCCGTTCTCCTCCCTGCTGAGCAGGATGTTGTCCGGTTTGAGGTCGCGGTGGATGATGCCCATCTCGTGGGCTTCGGCGAGGGCGGACGCGACCTGGCCGGCGAGCCGGGCCGCTTCGGCGGGTGGCAGGGCGCGCCGCCGGTTGAGGTGGTCGCGCAGGCTGCCGCCGGCGACCAGGTCCATCACCAGGCCGAGGGAGTCTCCGGCGCTGAACAGGTCGCGGACCCGGACCACGTTCTGGTGCCGCAGCATCAGCAGGATGGTCCGTTCCTGGACGAACCGGGTGACCAGCCGGGGTTGCCGGAGCAGGCTGTCGTGCAGGAGTTTGATCGCCACGGGTTCGCCGGTGGAGCGGTCCTCACCCTGCCAGACGGTGCCGGTGGCGCCCTGACCGATCGGCCGGATCAGCCTGTACGAGTTACCGACGCACCGTTCCTGATCCATGACCCGGAATAATGCATTTTGTCCGGATGGCTGGCAAGTCTACGCGGCGAGAATCGCACCCTGCGGGAGGTTTCCGGGAACCGCCGTCACTTGGCGGAAGTCCCCTCGTTAGAAGGACCGGGCTGCGGACCGCACAGCGACCGGATCGCCCCCAGCAGGGTCGAACGGGTGAACGGCTTCTCCAGGAGCATGCTGTTCTCGTCCAGGTGCAGCTGCGGGCCGAGCGACGCCGCGGTGTACCCCGACATGTAGAGCACCGGCAGATCCGGCTGATGCGTGCGCAACGCCCCGGCCAGCTCCGGCCCGGTCATCGTCGGCATCACCACGTCGGTGATCAGCAGGTCCGGGCGGGTACCGGAGGCCACCTGGGTGACCGCCATCAGCGCGTCGGTCGCCACCGCGATCTCGTAACCGGCCGGCTCGATCAGCCGCTGCACCAGCTGCGCCACATCCGGCTGGTCCTCGACGATCAGCACCCGGCCGATCACCGCGTTCTTGTCGCCGCCGGCCCGTTCCGCCTTACGGCGCTCCTCCGCGGCGGGCAGGTAGATGTGCACGGTCGTGCCGATCCGCGGCTCCGACTCCAGCTCGATGTGGCCGCCCAGGTTCTGCACGATGCCGGCCGTCGTCGCCAGGCCGAGACCGGCAGCGGTGGGACGGGTCGTGAAGAACGGCTCCAGCGCCCGGCGCCGCACCTCGTCCTCCATGCCCACCCCGGTGTCGGTCACCACCAGGTGCACCAGCTTGCCGGTCGGCGCGTTCTCGGCCAGCTGCCCCGGTGCGATCACCTCGTTGGTGGCGGTCACCCGGACCATACCGCCGTGCAGCATCGCATCCCGGGCGTTCGCCGCCAGGTTGACCAGCGCCTGCTCCAGCGGACCCCGCTCGGCCTTGACCGGCCACACGTCCGGACCGAACGCCAGGTCCAGCCCGATGTGCTCGCCGAGCGTCCGGCTGAACAGCGCCTGCACGTCGGTGAGCAGATCCGGGATCGGGATCACCTCGGGACGGTTGCCCTCGCTGCGGCCGAACGCCAGGAGCTGGTGGGTGAGCGTCCGGCCGGTACCGACCGCGTCCAGGATGTCCTTGGCGTACTGGTTGGGCTGGCTGCCCTCCTCGGTGGCCCCCACGATCATGTCGGCCGACCCGGCGACCACCGTCATCAGGTTGTTGAAGTCGTGTGACAGGCCGCCGATCAGCTGGCCCAGGCTGTCCAGCCGGCGCAGGTGGTCGAGCTGCCGCTTCAGACCCCGCGCGTCGATGTGGTCGGTGGTGTCGGTGATCATGCAGAGCACGCCGCCGAAGTCGCCGTTCTCGTCGTGCACCGGCATCATGCTGACGCGTACGCTGCGCCGCGAACCGTCGGCCCGCATCAGGCGGGTGGCGCCGACCGTGGAACGCCCGGTGCGGCACTCGGCGATCCGCCGGTCCAGCTCCTTCTGCCCCATGTTGTCGAGGAAGCCGCGCAGCGACACCCCGATCAGCTCGGCCCGCGGCATGCCCAGGACCACGCCGATCGGCTCGTTCGCGTACGTCGCCACCCCGTCCGGGTCCAGCTGGAGGACACCTTCCGGGATCGTCTCCAGGACCCGGCGGTACCGCTCCTCGGAGACCCGCAGACGCTCCTGCGCCCGGGCCGAGGAGACCGCCAGCGACAGCTCACCGGCGATGTCCCGGGCCAGCTCCACCTCGGGCGTCGAATAGAACGCGTCCGGGGTGTGCCGGGTCAGGATCAGATATCCGGCGTACGTGTTGTCGACGATCACCGGGCTCAGCACCGCCGCGGTGATCCCCTGGTCCGACGCGGTCAGTCCCTCCGCCGTGTCGCCGGCCAGCACGATCGGACGGCGCGAGGTGGCCAGCGTGGTCGAGTACTGGTTGTCCGGCAACTGGCCGGACCGGTCCAGCGCCCGGCCCAGCACCGCCGACTTCTCGTCGTCGACGTGCTGGTAGGAGATCTCGTCGTACCGCCCGTCGTCGCGGATCAGCTGCACACCCGCGCCGTCACCGATCATGTCGGCGGCGGCACGGGCGGCGATGGTCCGTACCTCTGCGGGGTTCGCCGCGCGACTCAGCGCGAGGGCCAGGTCGGCGAGCGCGTACCGGAGGGGGTAAGCCATGACTCCCATGCGGGCAATGATTCGCGCTGGGTGAGGCTCGTGAGGCCGGTTTGCCGAAAAATCTATGCGAAGAGCGCGCTCACCGACTCGCCGTTGTGGATCCGCCGCATGGCCTCGGCGAGGGCCGGGGCGACGGACAGGACGGTGAGCTTGTCGGTGCGGTTGTGCCGCGGGATCGGAACGGTGTTGGTGCAGACGATCTCCTCGATCTCCTTCTCCGCGGAGAGCCGCTGGACCGCGTCGGCGGAGAACAGCCCGTGCGTGCAGGCGACCCGTACGCTGCGCACGTTACGCTCACGCAGCCGGGCGAGCAGCTCGAAGACCGTGCTGCCCTTGGCGATCTCGTCGTCCAGCACGATCACGTCGCGGTCGGCCACCTCACCGATCACCGAGCTGATCACCACCTTGTCGTCGGCGTAACGCTGCTTCGCGCCGGCCGCCACCTCGACACCGAGCATCCGGGCGAACGCCGCCGCCTCCTTGGCGTTGCCGAGGTCCGGGGAGACCACGACGGTGTTGCTCAGGTCGTACCCGCGGAAGTGGTCGGCCAGCTCCCGCAGCGCGTGCAGGTGGTCCACCGGGATGTTGAAGAAGCCGTGCACCTGCGGCGAGTGCAGCGTCATCGCCAGCACCCGGTCGGCACCGGCCGTGGTCAGCAGGTCGGCGACCAGACGACCGCCTATCGAGATGCGCGGGGCGTCCTTCTTGTCGCTCCGCGCGTACGCGTAGTGCGGCAGCACCACGGTGATCCGCCCGGCCGAGGCCCCCTTGGCGGCGTTCAGCATGAAGAGCAGTTCGGCGAGGTTCTCCTGGGTGGGCGGGACCAGCGGCTGGATCAGGAACACGTCGCGTTCCCGGCAGTTGCCCTGCAACTGCACCTCGATGCAGTCGTTGGCGAATCGGGAGGTCTTGGTCGGGAGCAGCGGCACGGCGAGGTGCTCGCAGATCTCGGCGGCCAACTCGGGATGGGCGGATCCGGTGAAAACGGCGATGTCGCGCACGACGACACCCTAAGTGCCGTCCACCGGGGCTCGTCAGCATGGTCATCCCTTAGATAGCGTGCTCGCCATGAATGGACTGGCCGTCGCTTGCCGGCGTGTGGTGCACATCTACCGGGCCGAGGCGGGTGACGTCGTCGCTCTCGCCGGTGTCGACCTGTCCATCGCCCCCGGCGAGACCCTCGCCCTGGTCGGTCCGTCCGGTTCCGGGAAGTCCACCCTGATCGCGCTGCTGTCCGGTCTGATGCGGCCGTCCGCCGGGCGGATCAACGTGGGGACGTACGACCTCGGCAAGCTCGCCGACGCGGAGATCTCCCGGCTGCGCGGCACCGAGATCGGCGTGGTGCTGCAGGGCGCGGCGCGCAATCTGCTGCCGTACGCGTCGCTGCACCGCAACATCTGGCTCGCCCAGCGGCGGGCCGCGCACACCCGGGGCATCAAGCTCGACGAACCGGACCGCATCCTCGACCTGGTCGGCCTGCACGGTCAGGGCCGCCGCCGGATCAGCGAGCTCACCCCGGGCGCCCGGCAGCGGGCGGCGCTGGCGGTCGGGATCGCCGCCGGGCCGGGCCTGCTGCTGGTGGACGAGCCGACCAGCCGCCTGGACACGGCCGGCCGCGACGAGGTGCTGGACGCGCTCGAAACGGTGAACGCCGAACGGCAGACCACGATCGTGGTGGTCACCCACGACAACGAGGTGGGCGCACGGTTGGGCCGGGCGGTGACCATCCGGGACGGCCGGGTCGGCGCGGAGGGCCGGGACGGGCAGGACTTCGCGGTGGTCGCCGGGGACGGCACCGTGCAGCTGCCCCCGGAGGTGCTCGGGTCCTATCCGCCCGGCACCCTGTTCACCGTGCAGCACCTGGACGGGGAGGTCACGCTGGTCCCCGGCGGAGAGTGACACCGCCGTCGGCCAGGTGGACCTCCCGGTCGCAGGTGGCCGCCGCCTCCGGGTCGTGGGTGGCCAGCACCACGGCCACCCCGCGGTCCGCCTCGGCCCGCAGCAGTTCCAGCACCTTCTGCCGGTTCGCCGCGTCCAGTTCGCTGGTCACCTCGTCGGCGAGCAGCACGTCGCCGCGCAGGGCCAGGCCCCGCGCGATGGCCGCCCGCTGCTGCTGACCGCCGGACAGCTCCTCGACCAGTTGGTCGGCCTGCCCGGCCAGCCCCACCGAGGCCAGCGCGTCCGCGGTGCGGCGGCGGGCGTCCGCCGGGCTGCCACCGGTCGAGATCACCGCCACCGACACGTTCTCCGCGGCGGTCAGGATCGCCGCCAGACCGTTCTCCTGCGGGATCAGCACCACCTTGCGGCCGACCGCCCGGTCCCGGTCCCCCAGCGGCTCGCCGTCCGCGGTGACCGCGCCGGCTACCGGCCGCAGCAGCCCGGCCATCGCGCTGAGCAGGGTGCTCTTGCCTGCGCCCGAGGTGCCGGTGACGGCCAGGATCTCGCCGGGGCGCACGGCCACCGAGACGTCCCGCAACACCGGATCGCCACCGGCCCAGCCGAGATCCACCGTGTCCAGGGCGAGCTCTGTCATCGCACTCTCCTTCGGAGATCATTTCCGGTCACCAGCGCGACCAGGGTCAGCACGGCCAGCACCACGGCACCGGTGGCCGGCAGCGTGAACGGTCCAGGACGGCCGGGCAGCGGCAGATCCGGCGGGTCGACCCCGGCCAGCGGCAGGGTCCAGCCGGTCAGCTCCCAGGCCAGCGCCGCCACCAGCAGGCCGGCCACCGTCGCGATCAAGACCAGCAGTGGGTACGTCCAGAGCGTCGCGCGTCCCGCCGCCGTCCGGCTCAGCCCCTGCGCCCGGAGCGCGGACAGGTCCTCCACCCGGCGGCGCCGGTCGACCGCGGCGGTGAGCACCAGACCACCCGCGCCGAGCAGCACCACGAGCACCGCGGCCAGCACGAAGAACCACAGCGACAGCGCCGGGCCCTGCTGGTCGAGCTGTCGCAGCGTACGGTCCTCGGCGACGTCGTCGATGACGGTCAGGCCCTGCTCGGCGATCCGGTCCAGCACGTCCGGCGGGGCGCTGTCGTTCAGCCACACCTGGGACACCGCGGCGGCACCGCCGTCGACCGCGACCCGGTCGGCGTACTCCAGATCGACCAGGGTGGCGTCGCGTCCCAGCCTCGGCACCGTGGGCAGTTCGGCGACCGGCTCGGTGAGCAGCCGCCGCCGGTCCAGGCCGGTGATCGTCGCGTCGTCGGGCAGGGTGCCGGTGTGCGCCACCGGCATCGGCGCCGGCGCATCGGCCGGCTGCACCCACACGCCGGCGGCGAGCGTGTCCGACGACTCCAGGTCGATCCGCAGGCCCGCGGGGTCGGCGGAGAGGCGCACGCCGCTCTCGGTCCGCCACGCCGCCGGGTCGGTGAGGGTCGCAGAGGTGATCGGCCGGACCGGGTTCACCGAGCCGAGACCCTCCAGCACCAGGCTGCCGGTGGCCCCGGTCGAGGTGCCGACCGCCGAGACGCCGATCCCGTTGAGCCGGCAGCCCTCCCGGCAGACGTCCACCCGCTGCACGTAGTTGGAGCGTCCGGTACTGAGCTGGCCGAGCTGCACCACCTCGTCGCCGAGACCGGTGACCGAGGAGACCGCCAGGTTCAGCCGCAGGACCCGGCCGTCGGCGAGGTTTCCGCTGCTCAGCACCACCTGCACGTCCTGACCGGGGAAGACCGGTGCCGCCGGGGCGTCCGGTCGCAGCAGGCGGGCCACCGCGGCGGCGTCCGGGGCGCCGTCCGGCCAGTTCATCACGGCGGCCAGGCGGGTGCTGTCCACGGCCAGGCCGGCCGGTTCCTGGAAGCCGCCCTTGGCCAGGCCGGCGACGGCCATCGCGTACCGGCCCTCGGGGTCGATCGCCCGGACCGCGCCGAGCAGGGTCTGCCGGTGCACCGGCGACACGGTCAGCACCCGGGCGGCGCCGGTGCCGACGGCCGCCTGCACGTGCCGGACCCGTTCGGCGGTGTCCACCGCGGCGGCGGCGTACCCGGCCACCGCGACGGTGGCCACCAGCAGGGCGAAGACGCGTTCCGCGCCGGGACGGCGGGACAGTTGGTACGCGGCGAGGGCCGCGCCGGGGTGTCCGCGGCGCAGGGCACGGGCGGCGTACCGGGTGACCACGGGCACCAGCGCGCGGGCGACCAGCAGGGAGACCGCCAGCACCAGCAGCGCCGGGGCGAGCAGGCCGACGCCGGTCAGCTCGCCGCCGGAGAGGGCCAGCTGCACACCGGCCGCCACCGCCAGGGTGGTCGCCACGGCCTCGGTCACCGGGATCCGGCTGCCGGACGCCGGACCGCGACGCAGCAGGGAGCTGACCGGGCCGAGCAGCTGCCGGCGCTGGGCTGCCACCGCGGCGGCCAGCGCGAGCAGGGTGGCGAGCGGGGCGTACCGCAGCGACGACCAGCCCGGGTCCGCGCCGACGCCCGGGAAACGCAGCGCCGCGACCAGGTTGACCAGCAGTTGCCCGGCCAGGCAGCCGACGACCGCCCCGGCCACCACCGCGACCAGGCTCTCCCCGGTCGTGATCCACCAGCGGACCCACCACTGCGGACCGCGCAGCGCGACCACGGCCAGTTCGTTCTGCCGCCCCTGGGCGCTGTACCCGACCGCGAGGAAGATGCTGAAGCAGGCGAGCAGAACCAGGGGGACCGCGATCACCGGGACCAGCAGGCGGGCCGCCTCCCGTCCGCGGTCGATCCGGTCCAGCATGTCCGGCATCCGGGTGCTGATCGCCATCTGCGCGCCGAGACTCTCCGACGTCTCCTTCAGCCGGTCCAGCTCGCCGCGCAGCGTACCGAGCCGGTCCACGTCGAGCACCGCGCTGCCGGCGGTGCCGTCGATCGCCACATCGGTGTCGCCGTGGTCCATCGCCTGCTGGGTGGCGGCGCCGGTGAACATCGGCTCGCCCGGCCCGCGCCCCGGAACCGTGGTGAAGTACCCGTGGGTGCCCCAGTACGCCTCCGTGATGTCGGTGGCACGGTAGACCCCGACGACCGTCAACCGGGCCGGCTCGCCGTCCGGCAGGTAGATCGGGTTCGTCGGATCCGGATTGAACCGTGCCGCACCGAGCATGATCGGGTCGCCGGGCGCCAGGTCGAGCCGGTCCGCGGTCCGCTCACCGACCAGCACGTCCCCCGCCCCGATCAGGCAGCGCCCGGACAGCAGGGTGACGTGCTCACACGTCTCCTGGCGGAACACCAGCCGGGAGGCGCGCTGCGGGTCCGGTTCGACGCCGATCGCCGGGAACTCCGCGGAGTAGACGTAGTGGAACCCGGGGAGCTGGACCAGTGCCTGACCGACCTCGGCGAACTGCAGACCGGTGGAGGATCCGCCGTCGCCCTCGTCCCGGTCGTTCTGCCGGGCGCTGATCACCATGCCCAGCTCGTTCGGCGCGGCGGTCGCCACCTGACCGGCGGCGACGGCCCGGTCGACGGCCAGCAGATACGCCGGCGCGGCCACCGCGGACGCCACCGCCAGCAGGGTCAGCAGCGCCAGCGTGATCGCCTGGCCGCGCCGGGCCCAGGTCATGGCCAGAACCAGGGAGATCATCGGTCGTCTCGCAGGTCTCGCAGGAACGGACGGACGGCCAGCCACGTGGTCAGGCCGAGCACTGTCAGGGCGGCGAGACCGCCGAGCAGGAAGGCGACCGGGCCGAGCACACCCGGCGGGGGCAGCACGTCCCAGCCGTCGGTGAACGGCAGCACCCGGGCGCCGGTGACCCGGGTGGCCGGGATCGTCACCAGCAGACCGGCCACCAGCCCGGCCAGCACCGGCACGCCGACGCCGTACCGGCCGGTGGCCACCGCGACCCGGGACGGCAGGCCCTGCACCCGCAGCGCCCGCAGTTGCTCCCGGGTGGTGCCGCGGTCGACGGCCGCGGCCACCGCCACGGTCGCGGCGGCGAGCAGCAGCGCCGCCGCCCCGGCCAGCAGACCGAACCGGGCGGCGACCGCCGGCCCCTGCGCGCCGAGCTGGTCGGCCCGCCCGGCGACGGTCCGGTCGGCCACCACGGTCAGGCCGGCCGCGGTCAGGTCACCGACCAGGCCGGGACGGGCGTCCGCGGCGAGCCACACCTGGTACTCCCCCGGCGGCTCGGCCTCGTCGGTGAGACGGCGGAAGGCCTCCAGATCGACGAACAGTCCGTGGTGGCCGAGCACCGGCACCGCACCGACGGCCCGCGCCCGGACCGGGACCGGCGTGCCGAAGACACCCAGGATCGGATCGGCGAACCGCCACGCGTCGGGTTCCGGACCGGCCAGCACGGCGGGCAACGGCAGCGTGGTCTCCACCGGCCAGGCCCTCGACCCGGACTCGACATCGTCCGAGGTGTTCACCGGGACGTCCAGGCGCAGGCCGGCCGCGCTGGTCGAGACGTCGAGCGCGACGCCGGTGCTGCCGGTACGCCAACGGGCGACGTCACCCAGCTCGGCTGCCCCGAGCACCGGCCCTGCCGGGTCCAGCTGGTCGAGGGAGTGGACGGTGACCCCGGCGCCGGTCCGTCCGGTCAGGCTCCAGTGGACGATCCGGCAGCCGGTCGCGCAGCCCGGAGCCGCGCCCCGGAGCACCGTCGTGCCGGCGCCGGCCACACCGAGGTCGACCGGCACGACGAGACCGGTGGTCTCGTTGCGGAGCAGCAGCGACAACCGGGCCGGCTGCTTGCCGTGGCGCTCCGCGCGTACGCCGACCGCCTCCCCGGTGATCAGCGGAAGTCGACCGCCCGCCCCGGCACCCGGCGGCGCCCCGGGCAGACCCGGGGCGGCGACCGCGGCATAGCGGGTGCTGTCGACCGCCAGCACCGGCAGGTCACTCACCCGGTCGACCACGGCGGCCATCGCCTGCCGCCCGTCCGGGTCGGCCTGCCGGACCGCCGCCAGCAGGGTGGTCCGGTTCTCCGTCTGCACGGTCAGGACCCGGTCCGCGCCGAGTTCCCAGGCGCCGCGTTCCGCGCGAGCCCGCTGTTCGGCGTCCCCACCGCCGACCGCCGTGACGAACAGCGTCGTCGCGACCACGACCAGGGCGAACACCCGGTCCGCGCCGGGCTGCCGGGCGACCCGCAGCGCGGTTAGGCCGGTCCGCAGGCGTCCGGCCCGCAGCGCGGCCCCGCCCATCCGGCCGGCCAGGTGGCTGAGCAGCCGGGCCAGGATCAGGGCCACGGCGAGGGCGAGCATGCCGGCGCCGGCCGGGGCCAGACCACCGTCCGGGCCACCGACCCCGGCCTGGTAGACGACGGTCACCGCGACCGCGACGAGAATCAGGTCGGCCAGCCCGGACCGCCAGCCGCCCCGGCCGCCGGAGGTGCGGCGCAGCAGCTCGGACAGCGGCAGGCGGACCACCAGCGCCTCCAGCACGGCCAGCACCAGCAGGCCGCCGAGCAGCACGGCGAGGGCCGCGCCGAGGCCGATCAGCAGGGCAGACGTCCGGTCGGCGGTGTCGTCCACCGGGCCGGCGAGCAGCCGGGCCAGCAGGAGACCGGCCGGGGCACCGAGCAGGGTCCCGGCGGCGAGCGGCACCAGGTGCTGGCCCCAGAGCAGGCGCAGGATGCCGAGCCGGGTCGAACCGCGCAGTTTGAGCAGCGCCACGTCCGGGCGCCGGTCGCGACCGGTGTACCGGCCGGCCAGCGCGATGGCGAACCAGGCCAGCACCAGGATCTGGACCGCCGCGGTGGCCACCCCGGAGGCGATCACCGTCCGGTCCGCCTCGATGGTGCCGATCAGCTGGTCGGCCGAGGTGACCAGGCGCAGGTCCGGGCTGAGCTGCTTGTCCGCCGCACGGAGCAGGGCGCGCAGGTCGGTGCCGGGACGGCTGATCAGGCCCTCGGGGATCACCGAGTCGTACGTCAGGGTGACGCTCTTGAGCATCACCGCGCTGAACGTGTCGATCGCGGTGAACGCCGGGTCCAGCCCGTTCTCCGCGCGGACCAGCGACGACTGCCAGTACGCGCCGCTCGGGTCGTCGACCGAGTAGAGGCCGACGACGGTGGTGACCACCGTCCGGTCGCTGACCGTGTCCCGCAGGGTGAGGCGGGAACCGATCCCGATGGTGAGCCGCTGCGCCGCCGCCCGGCTGATCGCCACCTCGCCCCGGGCCGCCGGGCAGGCGCCGTCGATGCGGACCTGCTCGCAGAAGTCGTCCCGGTACGCCAGCCGCACGTCCACGTCCGTCCCGCCACGGGACACCGCCAGCGGGGTGATCATGCCGAGCGCGACGTCCTCGGTCGGCAGCGGGAGCCGGGTGCGGACCCGGTCGGCGAACGGCTCGACCACGGCGCCGGGATCCCCGGACTCGATCTCCGCGCCCTGCCGGACGCTCAGGGTCCGCTGACCGTCCGGGGCGGCGGCGATGTCGGTGGCGGCGGCCCGGGCGGCGGCGGCATACGCGTACCACGGCGCGGCCGCGGTCACCGCCGTGGCGACGGCGGCCAGCACGAGGATGGTGGCGACCTGCGCCGTCCGGGTTCGGACCGCGCCGGCGACGAGCGCGAACATGAATCGATCTCCCCCCGATCAAGGGGGCACGTTACAACCAGCCGCGTCGTTTCAGATAGATGTACAGGACGGTTGCGGAGAGAACGATCAGGGCGCCGCTGAGGAGGAATCCCCACCACTGCCCATAGCCCGGATAGGGCACGTTCTGACCGAAGTAGCCGGTCAACGCGGTGGGCACCGTGATGATCGCGGCCCAGGCGGCGAGCTTGCGGGTCACGTCGTTGAGCACATTGCCCTGCTCGGCGAGGTCGGCGTCGAGCAGTTCGGTGATCCGGTTCCGGGCGTGCCCGGTCACCTCCAGGGCGCGGTGCGCGTGGTCCTCGACGTCCCGGTAGTACGGCGCCAACAGGTCGGTCCGTTCCGTGCCGGCCAGCACCTCCGGCATCGGGGCGACCGAGCGGTGCAGGGCGGCGAGGGCGGTGCGCAACGCGTACGCATGCCGCCGCACCGCCCGTGGCGCACCGCCCTCGGCCAGCATGTCCTCCTCGATCCCGTCGATCGCCGCGTCGATCGACCGGGCCACCGTGAGCTGGCTGTCCACCACCGTGTCGAGCAGCCCGTAGACCAGGAAGGCGACGCCGCCGTCCCGGCCCAGCTCGGTGTCGGCGTCCCAGCGGGCGGTCAGCACGTCCAGGTCGCCGGCCGACTTGTGCACCGTGATCAGCGCCCGGTCCAGGACGAACGCGCTGATCTCGATCTTGCGGATCCGGCCGTCGGTGAACCGGGTCGCATAGACGTTGAGGAACAGATGATCGGGGTAGACGTCCAGCTTGGGACGCTCGTGGTCGTCGACCGCGTCCTCCACGGCCAGCGGGTGCAGACCGAACCCGCTGGTCACCGCCGACAGCTCGGCCTCGTCGGGGTCGAACAGGTCGAGCCAGGCCACCGCACCCGGGTGCTCCCGGAGACGGTCGGCGACCTGCTCGGCCGGGAAATCCTCGGCGATCACCCGGCCGCCGTCGAAGAGCCTCGTGGTCACCCCACCAGACTAGGACTCGCCTCCGGAACCTCGATCGACGGCCGTGACCGCCGCAGCATCCACAGGCTGACCGGCACACCGACCGCCACCAGGATCGCGGCCAGCACCAGCGCGAACTGGTAGCCCTCCAGGTAGCGGTGCAGCTCGCTGCCGGACGCCGCACCCGCCCGGTTGCTCAGCACCGCCCCGAGCACGGTCACCCCGAGCAGGCCGAACACCTCGCGGGAGACGTTGAGGATGCCGGACGCGATACCGGCCCGGCCGGCGGGCAGCGCGTCGATCACGACATTGCTGAGCGGGATGAGCAGACCGCCGCCGACACCGTAGAACGCGAACCAGGGCAACAGGTCGCCGTAGGTGGTGCCCTCCCCGAACTGCGCGATGCCGCCGATCGCGATCGCCATCACCGCCAGACCGAAAGCGGTCACCCGGGCCACGCCGAACCGCGCCGCCAGCCGGGGCGACAGGACCGCGCCGACCGCGGTGATCAGCGCCATCGGGACGAACGACGCACCCGCCCCGGTCGGCGTGAAACCGAGCACGTTCTGCAGGTAGATGGCGGTGTAGAAGTAGATCCCGAAGACGCCGAAGGCCCACAGCCCCATCGCGAGCAACCCACCGGTGAACATCCGCGAACGGAAGAACGCCAGATCCACCATCGGGTCGGCGCTGCGCCTCTGGATCAGCACGAAGAGCACGGCCGCTGCCGCGGAGACCCCGAACGACCCCAGGATGAGCGGCGACGTCCAGCCCTCCGCGTCTCCCTCGATCAGCGCGTACGTGAGAGCGAACAGCGTCACCGAACTGGCGGCGAGGCCGGCCGGGTCCAGTCGGCCGCCCCTCCCGGCACGCTGGTCCGACGGCACGCTGACCAGCGTGAGCACGATCGTCACCAGCCCGATCGGCAGGTTGATCAGGAAGATCCAGCCCCAGGACACGTACTCGCTGAGCACCCCGCCGGCGAACGGACCGACCGCCAGGGCGAGCGCACCCACCGCGCCCCAGACACCGATCGCGGTGCCGCGTTCCCTCGGGTCCGGGAACAGTTCCCGCAGCAGCGCCAGCGACGCCGGGGCGAGCAGGGCCGCGCCGATGCCCTGGACCGCCCGGGCGCCGATCAGCAGTTCCGGGGTGCCCGCCAGGCCGGCCGCGACCGAGGCGACGGTGAAGACCGCCAGCCCGGCCAGAAAGGTCATCCGGGTGCCGAGCACGTCGGCGATGCGTCCACCGGCCAGCAGCAGACCGGCGAAGACCAGGATGTACGCGCTCGTGATCCATTCCAGCCCGGAGATGCTCAGGCCCAGGTCACGCTGGATGCTCGGCAACGCGACGTTGACGACGTTGTTGTCGAGATAGGTCATGAAGGTGCCGAGCGCCACCGCTACGAGCGCCCACCACCGCCGGTTCTTCTCCATCGCTCATCTCCCTGTACGCCGTACATGTACGTCGTACATGAGACCTGTACGTTGTATGGTTGTCAAGTGACCGGTGATCGACTCAGTAAGGCCGCCGTGGCCGAACACGCGGCCCGCCTCGCCGACGACGAAGGCCTGGAGGCGGTCACCATCCGGCGGCTCGCCAAAGACCTCGGCGTCACCCCGATGGCCCTCTACTGGCACTTCAAGAACAAGGAGGAGCTGCTCCTCGGCGTGGTCGACCACCTGCTCGGCGGCGTACGCTCCGAGGCCGCCGACGGCGACCCGTGGCAGAAACGGCTCCGCGCCCTCGTCGACACCGTGGTCGACGTCATGCGCCGGCACCCGGCCCTGCCCGACCTGATGCACGCGGTCGACAAGACCCGCACGGAGAACTTCACCCGCGCGACGAACGACTGCCTCGCCCTGCTCAGCGAGGCGGGCTTCACCCTGGGCGAAGCCTTCTGGGTATCGCAGCACCTGCTCACCGGCGTGATCGGCCTCGTGTCCGGGCACCCCGGCCCGCGACCGGGCACGTCACCGGAGGAGGCCGCGGAGCTTCGCCGCCAGAAACGCCTGATGTTCGAATGCCTGCCGGCCGACCGCTTCCCGAAGATGGTCGAATACGCGGCGACGTTCCGCGACGAGCCGGACGTCGAGCGCTACTTCACCTTCAACGTCGACCTGCTCCTGGCCGGAGTCGAAGCCACGGCCGCCGCCCGAGCACGCCGGCAGCCGGACCACCCCGCCGCGCGTTGATCCCCGCAGGTCCGCCGCGGTGGAGGGCGAACACCTCCGGCCCGCACTCCTGGACCAGCCTCCGGCCCGCACTCGTGGACCAGCCTCCGGCCCGCACTCCTGGACCAGCCTCCGGCCCGCACTCCTGGACCAGCCTCCGGCCCGTGTTCCTAGACCCGCCTCCGGCCCGAAAACTGAACCGTGAGAGACGGCCGAAGACCCAGCCGTCACCGGCGGTCGTAAACAAGACGAAAACAGCCCTCACCAACGGCCCGACGTCTCCAGCCGTCGCCCACGGTCGCAAACGACCCGCCAACCAACCACCACCGACGGCCGAACCACCCGAGCCGTCAACCACGGCTGCCCAACAGACCGAAACACAACCCCCACCAACGGCCCGACATCCCCCAGCCGTCAACCACGGTCGCATTCGGCCCGCGGATCGACCGTGGGCAACGACTGGGCAACCCGATGGCCGATCACGGCACCACGACATGCTCCGTCAACCGTGAACGACGGCCGGGCAACGCCAAGCCGGCCCACCACCGTGCCCCTCTGACGCGCCCATATCAGCCATGGACGACGGCCGGGCCAGACACCTTTCGCAGTCAGGGTCTGCCTCTGTGGTGATTTCGGGCGCTCAGCACGCCCGAATTCACCACACCCACAACAGCGTGGTGATTTCGGGCGTCCAGCGCGCCCGAATTCACCACACCGCCAGGGGTGTGTTGATTTGGGGCGTCCAGCGCGCCCGTAATCACCACACCACCAAGGGTGTGTTGATTTGGGGCGTCCAGCGCGCCCGTAATCACCACGCGGACGGGCTTCGCACCCTGACCACGAAACATGTCTAGCCGTGCCGGATACATGGCCGGGCGGCCCCGGCCGTCGCCCCGCACGGTCGACCGAGCCGTCGGCCACGGCACCGGCGGGACGGCGGGGCGGCACCGTGACGACTGAGGCTCGCGGCGACGGGCTCCGCGCCGCGACCCCTGCCGCCGCGAACCGCCGCGAACCGCCGTTAAACTCTGCTAACCAGCGCTAACCAGCGCTAACCGGCGCTAACCGGCTCTAACCGGCGGGAGGCTCGCCGCTTGGCGGAGCCCGTAGGGACACCCGCACCTCGGCGTGACCGCGCGGGCGGGTGTTCGGGGTTGGGGTTCGGGCTCGACCATTCACGCAGGTCGCCCGGTGGCCTGAGCGTTCCGGACGCGTAGCGGCCGGCGAAGACCGCCGGGCCCTCGGCGGGAGCGACGGTCCGTACCCACCACCCCGCTACGACATCGATCTTCCGATTTTGATCAGCGGCGCGGCTTGGCGCCCACCTTCGGCTTGGAGGACGGGACAGCACGCGCCACGACCGGCTCGGCGACGGCGGCGACCGGCGCGGACGGATCGGGGCGACGGTGCAGCCACGCCTGCTGGCCCAGGGCGAACAGGTTCTGTGTGGTCCAGTAGAGGACCACGCCGAGCGGGAAGATCACGCCCGACGTCAGCAGTGAGAGCGGGATGAACCACAGCATCACGCGCTGGATGGTGCGCTGTTGCGGGTCGGTCGCCGGACCGTTCTTCATCATCGACATGCGGGTCGTCAGGAAGGTGGTGACGACCATCGCGGCGATCAGTACGCCGGTGACCAGTTTTGTGGTCACCGTGCCGGTGTGGAAGGTCGAGGCGATCGGCGCGCCGAGCAGGACCGCGTGTGACGCCTCCTGGAACTGGGTGAGCGTCCAGCCGTAGAGCGTCCGCGACGCCTCGCTGGTGATCTGCGGGTTGAGGTGACGCAGCACGTGCAGCAGACCGACGAAGATCGGGATCTGGAGGAGCATCGGGGCGAAGCTGCCGAACGGGCTGACCTTCTCCCGCTGGTAGAGGGCGGTCATCTCCTTCGCGAGGGTCTCCCGGTCGCCCTTGTGCTTGGCCTGGAGTGCTTTGAGTTCGGGGGCGATGCGCTGCATGGCCCGCTGCGAGCGGAGTTGCCGGAGGAAGATCGGCAGCAGCGCGACCCGGACGGTGAGGACCAGGAAGACGATGCCGAGGACCCAGGCCCAGTCGGTGGACAGGCTGTGCGCGCCGCCGAGGACACGGTCCCAGACGGCATGCCAGAAGAGCAGAAGGGCGGAGATCCCGGTGTAGACCAGGGACATGAGATCGCTGAAAACGGACACGGCTAACCCCTTGAGAGGCTGAGGAGATCACTGGCGGCGGGGGGACGCCGGCAGCCGTGTCGGATCGATCAGACGGCTGCCGACGGCAACCGGGTGGGTCCTCTCGGGCGGGTGCGGCCCGGGGCGTCGGGGTCACGGTGGCGTGGCACACCGGTGCGTTCGGCACGGCCGCGCAGGGCGCGGCCGTTCAACGACGTCTGGTCGACGGCGATGCCGTGCAGCAGCAGCGGGGCGGCCAGGGCCGCGATCAGCAGCACACCGGCCATGGCGCCGGTGGCGAGGCCGGACGGACCGGACTCGGTCAGCGCACTGACCAAGTACCAGATCGTGTCCAGCCACAGCATGACGCGAACGGTAGCACCCGCCGGCCACTACTCACGCAGGCCGAACCTGGCGTGCACGGCCCGCAGGGGCCGGGGTGCCCACCAGTTCCACCGTCCGGCGAGGCGCATGAACGCCGGAACCAGGACGGGGCGGACGAACAGCGCGTCCAGAATGATCGAGAGGGCGGCGCACAGTCCGAAGAACTGGATGATCGACACTCCGGACGAGAGCATCGCCAGGAACGACACCGACAGGATGCCGGCCGCGGCGCTGATCACCCGGCCGCTGTGCGACAGGCCGTCGATCACCGAGGTGGACAGGTCGGCGCCCTGGCCGTGCCGTTCCAGGACCCGGGAGAGCACGAAGACCTCGTAGTCCATCGACAGGCCGAACGCCACGCAGAAGAGCAGCACCGGGATCGCCACCGCCAACGGGGCGCCGGTGTGCCCGAGGATGCCGGACAGGTGGCCGTCCTGGAAGACCCAGACCGCGACGCCGAACACCGCGACCATGGTCAGCATGTTCAGGATCAGCGCCTTGATCGGCAGCAGGACGCTTCCGGTCAGCAGGAACAGCAGGATGAACGTGGTGCCGGCGATCAGGCCGGCGGCCAGTGGCAGGCGGCCGCCGATCGACGAGGTGATGTCGACGAGCTGGGCGGCCTGACCGGTCACCAGCACCCGGACGCCGTCCGGCACCGGTGTGGCGCGGATGGCGCGGGCCAGGTCGGCGCCGTCGGACGAGAACGGTTCGACGTCGCTGAGCACCGAGAACCAGACCGTGTCGCCGGAGATGAAGCCGGCCCGGACGTTCGCCGGCCGGGACAGCGCGGTGCCCTCGGCGAAGGACCCGGCGAGCGTGTCGACCCGGGTCACGTGGGGGACCTCGGAGAGGTCGGTGGCGTACGCGACCGCCCGGTCCACCGCGTCCTCGCCGGTGCCCCAGGCCGGGGCGACGAGCACGGTGGCGCCGTTGCCGGTGTCGGCGAACTGTTCCCGCATGGTGTCCGCAACGACCCGGCTCTCCGCGTCCCGGGGTAGCACCCGGTCGTCGGCGATGCCGAACTGGACGTGGGTGAAGGGCAGTCCGAGCACCAGCAGCAGGCCGATCAGGGGCACCGCGGTCAGCACCGGGCGGCGCAGCACGAACGCGGCGATCCGGCCCCAGAACGGCGCGTTGCCGGTGACCGCGGGGCGGCGGCGCCACAGCGGCCACTTCTCGATGCGGTCGCCGAGCAGCACCAGCATGGCCGGCAGCACCAGCATCGCGGCGAGCACCGTGGCGACCACGACGGCGATTCCGGCGTACGCGAACGACCGCAGGAAGTACTGCGGGAAGACGAGCAGGCTGCACAGTGCGACGGCCACGGTGGCGGCGCTGTACAGGATGGTGCGGCCGGCTGTCCGCATGGTCGCGGCGAGGGCCGTCACCACGTCGCCGTCGTGGCCGCGCTGTTCGCGGTACCGGGAGACGAACAGCAGGCTGTAGTCGACGGCCAGGCCGAGGCCCAGCGCGGTGGCCATGTTCACGGCGAACACCGACACGTCGGTGACCGCGCCGAGCAGCCGCAGCGTGCCCAGCGTCATCAGGATCGAGAAGATCCCGATCAGCAGGGGCGCGCCGGCCGCCCACACCGTGCCGAAGACCAGCAGCAACAGGAGCAGGGTGATCGGGACCGCGATCCCCTCGGCCCGGGCCAGGTCCTCGGTCACCTGTTCGTTGATGTCATTGATGATCTGGGTGAAGCCGCCGAACCGGACCTGGACCGCGCCGTCGTCGCGGGCCAGGTCGTCGTGCAGTCCGGCGACCACCTTGGCGCTCTCGGTCTCGTCGCCGTCGACGTGCACGAGGATGATGCCCTCGTGTCTGTCGCGGCTGGCGAGCTGCGGCAGGCCCTGCACCCAGTACGAGCCGGCGACCGTCACCCCCGTCGTGGTGCTCAGGCGCCCGGTGACCTCCTGTGCCACGGCACGCGTGTCCGCGTCGTCCACACTGCCGCCCGGCTTCTCGATCATGACGACGAGATTCGGGTCGGCGGTGCGGAAGTGCTCACCGAGGAGCTCGCGGGCGTGTACCGATTCGGAGCTCGGGTCGTCGAATCCGCCGGTCTTGAGCGCGCCCACCACGCCGGCCCCGCTGATGCCCGCGAGGACGGCCAGCAGCAGGGCGACGAGGAGCACGAACTTGGGCCGGCGGGCGACGAACCGGACTACCGCCCCCGGTCCCGGGCCGGTGACCGCGCGGTCACCGGCCCGGGCCGGGGGTTCTTTCACAGAGGTCATGACGGGCGCAATCTGCTCAGACCGGTTGGGGTACGGGTACCGAACCCGCCGGGTCGAGGTGGCGGGCCAGCAGGTCCACGGTGGTCTCGATGTCCTGGGCGGTGTGTTCGGCGGTGATGAAGAACCGCAGTCGGGCCAGCGACTCCTTGACCGCCGGGTAGAGGATCGGGTTCACGCTGACCCCGTTCTTGAGCAGCGTGTCCGAAAGCCTCAACGCCTTGATGGAGTCACCGGTGATGCATGGGACGACCGGAGTCCCGGAACTGGTGCCGACGTCCACCCCCGCCTCGCGCGCCAGGCGCAGGAACATCGCCGAGTTGGCGTGCAGTGCGGCGAGGCGCTGCGGCTCCTCCCGGATGATGTGGATCGCGGCCAGGGCGGCTGCCGCGTTCGCCGGGCTCATACCGGCGCTGAAGATGAATCCCGGGAGCGTGTACCGCAGGTATTCGATGAGCTCGTGGCGGCCGGCGATGTAACCGCCGCAGCTGGCGAGCGACTTGGACAGGGTGCCCATCCAGATGTCGACGTCGTTGCGGTCGATGCCGAAGTGCTCGCCGACGCCGCCGCCGTGCGCACCGAGGACGCCGATGCTGTGCGCCTCGTCGATCATCAGCAGCGCGCCGTACTTCTTCTTCAGCGCGATCAGGGCGGGCAGGTCGCAGATGTCGCCGTCCATGCTGTAGACGCCCTCGACCACGATCAGCACCCGGCGGTACCGGTCGCGGATCTGGCTCAGCAGGGTGTCCAGGGCTTCGAGGTCCTGGTGCGGGAACGGCTGGCGGCTGGCGCCGGAGAGGCGGCAGCCCTGCAGGATGCTGTCGTGGGCGAGGGCGTCGTGCAGGATCACGTCCTCCGGGCCGACCATGTGCCCGATCACGCCGACGTTGGTGGAGTGGCCGCCGACCAGGGTGATCGCGTCCTCGGCGCCGACCAGGCCGGCCAGTGCGCGGTCCAGTTCGTCGTGCAGGCCCCGGTTGCCGGAGAGGATGCGGGCCGCGGAGACGGACGAGCCGTAGCGTTCCACGGCTTCCTTCACCGCGTACGCGACCATCGGGTGCCCGGTCAGACCGAGGTAGTTGTAGCTGGAGAAGGAGATCAGCTGACGCCCCTCGACCTGGGTACGCGCACCGATCAGCGCGTCGTGGACCAGGAAGTACGGGTTGTCGACGCCGACCCGCTCGAGCATGGTGCCGCGGCGCTCGAACTCCACCACCTCGGGCAGCTTCGCGACGTCGGCGACCTCTTCGTGGCGTACCCGGGGACGGGCCGGCGCCTCCAGGCGGACCGGTGCCGGCACCGGTGCCGGAGCCGGGAGCGCCCGCTGCGTGCCGCCGCCCAGCGCGCCGGCCAGCACCTGGGCCAGTTCGCCGACGGTGGTGACGCCGAAGACCTCTTCCGGGCCGAGCGGCACGTGCGGCCACTGGCGTTTGAGGGCGGCGGCCAGCTCGGCCGTCATGATCGAGTCGAAGCCGAGGTCACCGGCGAAGGTGCTCTCGGCGCGCACCATGTCGGCCGGGAACGCGCTGATCTTGCCGATCATGACGCCGATCTCGGTGACGATCTGCTCGGCGTCGACCGGTGAGGTCTTCTGCGTGGGCACTGTGCCGCGGCCGGCGACCGGCGCGGCGGCCGGAGTCTCCGGCTCGGGGCGCACCGGCACGACGGTCGGCACCTCCCGCGCGGGCTCGGCACCGGCGGTCAGCTCCATCGGCTCGGCGCCGAGGCCCCGCAGCACCGCGAGTTGCTCCCGCATGAGAAGGATGACGTCGTTCACTGGTGTGGAATCTCCGTTCCGATCGGCTGCCGGGCGCATGGCGCGCTCCGGCTGGCGGGACTCGGTCCGCGCGACTCGCGCGGGCCGGGCGGACGCCGGGCGCGGGGCGCCCTTGCGGGTGGTCCGGCGGATCGAGTAGGTCTGGGTGGCCAGGGGGAAGGGCGGCAGGGTCAGCAGGGGTACGCGCAGACCCGCGAACAGTGGTGTCAGGTCCACCGGCACGCCCGCGACGGCGAGCCGTCCCAGGCCTTCGAGCAGGGCGTACCCGTCGTCGGGCTCGGCCGGCATCAGCGCGATCCGGTCGAGTCCGGCCGACGAGGGTGTCAGGGCGGCCATGCCGAGCAGCGCGTCACCGGCGCTGACCTGCACCAGGATGCGGGCGCCGGCTTCGACGGCGGCGTCCACGGCGTCGGTGAACAGCACCGGCGAGGAGCCCTGCCGGCCCCACAGGTCGCGCAGCGTGTCCGGGTCGGTGGTCGCGGCCGGGTCGACGCTGGAGACGAAGGTGCGTTCCGGGGTGCGGACCGGCATGTGCGCGGCGTGCGTGGTGACCCGGGTGTCCACCTCGGCGAGCAGCGGCGAGTGGAAGGCGTGCGAGACGCTCAGCGGGACCGCCGACACGCCCCGGTCCTTGCAGCGTTCCAGCAGGATGTCGACCGCGGACCGGTGGCCGCTGGCGACGGTCTGCGACGGGTGGTTGTGGCAGGCGGCCCACACCCCGTCGATGCCGGTCCGCAACTCCTCGAAGCCGGCCGGGTCGATCCGGACGGCCGCCATCGTGCCGGGTGGCGGCTCCTCCCCCGCGGTGACCGCGGCGCCCCGGTCGACCAGGAACTCGATGCCGTCGCGAGCCTTGAGCGCGCCGGCCGCGACCGCCGCGACGAGTTCGCCGACGCTGTGGCCGAGCGTGACGTCCGGCAGGACGCCGCAGTCGGCGAGCAGCTGGGTCATGCCGATGCCCGCCACGCCCAGGCCGGGCTGGCAGATCCGGGTGGCGCTGACCGCCGACTCGTCGCCCGGCCCGGGTTCGGAGCAGAGCAGTTCGGTGACGGCCGTGCCGGTGCGCTGGTCGACCAGGTCGCCGAGCGGCCGGACGTGCCGGGCCATCGACGGGAACCGGGCCACCAGGTCGCGCAGCACGCCGGGGCGCAGCGAGCCCTGACCCGGATAGAGGAAGCCGAGCTTGCGCTCGTCGGGTGCCAGCGGGCCGGCACCGGCGTACACACCGGGGGCCAGCCGGCCCAGTTCACCGGCGGCCAGCGAGCGGGCCGCCGCGGCGAGACGTTCGGCGAGTTCGTCGCGGGTGCGGCACATCACCGCCAGGCGGGACGGGAGCAGGCTGCGGCTGGCGGTGGTCCGGGCCACGGCGGCCGGGTCCATCGCCGGGTCGGCCGCGACCAGGGCGGAGAGCCTTTCGGCGTACGCGCCGAGCTGCTCCGGGTTGCCCGCGGAGATGAGGACGAGCCAGGGCCGGTCGCGGTTGTTGCCGGCGCCGCCGCGGGCCGGTCGCGGCTCCGGGGCCTCGCTGAACACCGCGTGCACGTTGGTGCCACCGAATCCGAACGAGCTGACGGCCGCGCGGCGGCGGTCGTCGGCGACGTCCGGCCACTCCCGGGGTTCGGTGGTGATCCGCAGGCCGGCCTCCTCGATCGGGAGTTCGGTGTTGCGGTCCAGCGCGGGCTGCGGCGGGACCAGCCGGTGGTGCAGGGCCAGCGTGGCGCGCAGGACGCCCGCGGCGCCGGCGGCCGGCAGCGTGTGCCCGATGGTCGCCTTGCCGGAGGAGAGGTAGCAGGGACGCGACTCCCCGGCGGTGGCGCGCAGCCGGCGCAGTGCCTCGAGTTCGACCCGGTCGCCGACCGTGGTTCCGGTGCCGTGCGCCTCGAGGAAGTCGATCGCGCCGGGTGACACGCCGGCGTCCCGGTAGGCGGCGAGCATGGCCGCCTCCTGGCCCTCGGGGCGCGGGGTCATCGGGCCGCCGCCCTTGCCGTCGTTCGCGGTGCCGATCCCGTTGAGCACCGCGTAGATCCGGTCACCGGCGGCGACGGCGTCGGTCAGCGGCCGGAGCACGGCGATGGAGCCGCCCTCGCCGAGCACGAAGCCGTCCGCGCGGGTGTCGAAGGGCCGGCAGACGCCGGTCGGCGACAGTGCCCCGACCCGGGAGAAGCCGACCATGGCGTTCGGGGTCATGTTGACGAAGACCCCGCCGACCAGGGCGGCGCTGACCGAGCCGGACCGCAGGTGGTTGACCGCCTCGTGCAGGGCGATCAGCGACGACGAGCAGGCCGCGTCGACCGCGAAGGCGGGTCCGCCCAGGTCGAGCGTCTCGGCGACGGCGCAGGGCGCCATGTTGTTGAGCATGCCGGCCATCGAGAAGGACTGCGGCGGGTCGAGGGCTTCGGCGGCCGCGTCGGCGAGGGCCTCCAGGAACTCGGGGTTCCGGGCGTGGTTGCCGATCGACCCGTCGGCGAGCATCGTCGCGAGCAGCCGGGTGCCCGCGAGCTCCCGGTAGTCGGAGCCGCCGATGCCGACGAAGACGCCGGTGCGGGCCCGGTCGAACTCGACCCGCTCCCAGCCGGCGTCCTGCACGGCCTCCCGGGCCAGGTCGATGAGCAGCCGGTGCTGCGGGTCCATGGCTTTGGCCCGCCGGGGCGGAATGCGGTAGTGCAGGGCCGCGAATTCCTCGGCCCCATCGATGAACGCGACCTTGTCGGTGTATGTCGAATAGGTGTCCCGAAAATCTGCGGAGTGGAAGGAAGCGTGATTCCACCTGCTGGAAGGTACGGGCTTGAATTTATGTTCGGCGGTCAGCGAGTTCTCCCAGAACTCGACCACGTCGCGCGCGCCCGGAAAACGGCACGACAGACCGACAATCGCAATATCCAATGCTGTTCCTCATGGTTGCGAGCCTGGACGGCGCGACCGGAAAGAGGCCGCGAAAGCTCAGCAGATGGCTTTCCGACCAGAGGCTAACGTACGCCTGGACGTTTTCAGGGACTCTACGGCAGCTTTGCCGGGCAAATCTGTAACCACTCGTCGTCGGCGCGGCGATCGTACCAGTGGAGATCACCCGGGGGTGTCCATTCCAGAAGTCACCCATCGTTTCGCAATGCTCGGACAGTAGTCCCATTCTCCCCTTTCCGAGAATTGATCACGTTCATGAGGACGGCACGTTCGGGCACGCTCCCCGGGGGCTGGTCGCGCGTTGGACCTGTCGTGCCCCCGCTACCTCTAACGGAACAACGACACTCCGTGCAATGTCCCCCAAATAGGGGCATTATGCCACTCCTGGGTGTGTTGATATGCGGAAAAACCACCACATCGCCTAGCTTCATGCCCCATGAAGCACACCACCAAGCGGGGGCTCGCCGCCGCATTGGCGACGGCCGCCGTTGTCACCGCCGCTCCCACGCCCGCACAAGCGGCACCCGAGGTGCGTCCGATCCGGCTCAACGCCACGGCGTACTACGGAACGATGGACATCATCGCCCGCGAGACCCTGGACCTCAGGGCGCGGTTCTTCACCTACGACGGACGTCCGGTCGCCGGCCTTCCGGTGCAGTTCGCCACCACCGGTGAGCGCTGGCTGCTCTGCGAGGCCACGACGGACTTCAACGGCTACGCGGCCTGCCGCAACGGCCCGATCCCGCCGCCGGTCTCGACCCTGAACCTGCTGGTCAACGGGTACGACGCGATCTTCGAGGGCAACCGCCGGTTCGCCCCGGTGAGCGCACACAACAACATCGGCATCGGCTGACGGATCACAGCAGCGGTCGGCCAGGGTCAGCACCTGGCCGACCGCCGACCCGTTCAGCGAATCGGGGCCGAGTCACCAGCATGTGAGAACGACGGTTTTCACTCCCGAAGACCGATTCCCCTTGTGACACACGCCACACCATGGCCCCGCACTTCACGCCCGGCGCATTTCGCGGTTGCTCGCCGCGGAGCCCCCGGATCCCTACAATCCGCGCATATCCTCGGCAAATGAAGATCAGCACAGCCTTGTCGATCATGAATGGCGACAGACTCGACCGAGGAAAAGCAACTTTTCGGATACGTACTATTAACAGTTCCGAAAAGCTGCAAGCATGACGAATACCGCAAATCCTGATCTTGAGAATTCCGCATCACCGGATCAAGAACCGGGCACGGATCGGATACTGCACGGCATGACGATCGATTTCCCGGCGGCCACCACGCCGGCCGACGGACGGGGCGAGGTCTTCGCCCGCTATCTCGACTACTTCCGCGCGGTGCTGCTGGCCAAGGTGTCCGCGCTGCCGGAGGCCGAGTTGCACACCAGCCGCCTGCCCTCCGGCTGGACACCGCTGGAGCTGGTCAAGCACCTGCGGTACGTGGAACTCCGCTGGATCGCCTGGGGCTTCGAGGGCCGCCGCGACCACGAACCGTGGGGCGACCGCCGCGACGACCGCTGGCACGTCGAACCCGGCGAGACCCTCGACGTCCTCGCCGGACGACTCCGCGAACAGGGCGCGTACACCTCGGCGGTCATCGCCACCGGCGACCTGGCGGCGACCGGCGCACCCGGCCCGCGCTGGGACGGCAACGAACCCGCCACCCTGGAACGGATCCTGTTCCACCTGGTCCAGGAGTACGCCCGGCACGTCGGCCACCTCGACGTGGTGGCCGAACTGGCCGGCGGACCGGTGGGCGAGGACGGTTGACGGTCGGCCGGCCGACCGGTGGCGAGGACGGTCGACGGCTAGCCGGCGACCACCCGGTCCCGGCCGCTGCGCTTCGCGGCGTACAGGTTCTGGTCGGCCTGCGAGAGCAGCGCGGAGAACGTGATCCGCCCGTCGGTCGTGGTGGTCACCCCGATGCTGGTGGTGACGTGCAGCGGGCCGGTGATCGGCTCCCAGCCGTGTGCCCGGATCCGCAGGCGCAGACGCTCGCAGCGCAACGACGCCTCCTCCGCGTCCACCCCCGGGAACACCAGCAGGAACTCCTCACCGCCCATCCGGGCCGCGATCCCCGGGCCGGCCGCCTCGACCAGCAGCTCGGCCACGTTCTGCAGCACCGTGTCACCGGTCGCGTGCGAGAGCGTGTCGTTGATCCGCTTGAAGTGGTCCAGGTCGATGATCGCCAGGGACAGCGCCCGGCGGCACGAGGTCGCCTCGGCCAGCAGATCCGGGACGCGTTCGTTGGCGTACCGGCGGTTGTGCAGGCCGGTGAGCGCGTCCCGGTGGGCCATCTCCCGGAAGTGCTCGCTGGCACGCCGCGCCTCGTTCGCCTCGAAGACGGCCTGCAACGCGCGGGCCCGAGCCTCCCGCTGCACCGAGTACAGAGCGGCGGACGCGGCGGAGAAGGCGCGGTGTTCCTCGTACGCCTCCGCGAACCGCCCGGTCGCCGCGAACAGGGCGGCCTGCTCCTCCCGGACCCGGGCGCCGATCGCGGCGAGCTCCCGGTCCGAACAGAGCCGGCCGGCCGCGTCCAGCGCCTCCTGGGCCGCGCCGTACCGGCCGTCCCGGCGGCGGGCCTCGGCGAGCGTGAGCAGGCACTCGGCCACCGCGTCACCCTCGTTGGCCACCACCCGCTCGTCGAGCACCGGGATGAGCAGCTCCTCGACCTCGGCGTACCGCCCGCCGAGCATCTCCACCCGGGCCAGGGTGTCGCACTCGTTGGCACTGAACCGCTGACCGGTCCGCGCCTGGATCTCGCGCATCTGCTCGACCAGCGCCCGGGCCGACGACGCGTCGCGCAGCTGGTACGCGCTGTACGCCAGATTGTTCAGCACCAGGATCATCGTCTCGTGGTCCCGGGCGTCGGCGGCCAGCATGAGCGCCTCGCGGGCCCGGCGCTCCCCGTCCATCGGCGAGCCGCTGTCCTCCAGGGCCACCGACAGGGTGAGCAGGTGCCGGGCCCGGATCCCGGGCGGCACGTCCTCGTCGAGCAGCGCCACCGACTGCAGCGCGTGGGTGAGCGCGTCGGAGAAGTCGCCGACCTGGTGGAAGAAGAGGGAGAGCGTCCGGTGCGCCCGGGCCAGCAGGAACGACGCGTTGTTGCTCTCCGCCCAGGCCCGCACCTGGTGGGCGAGCTGACCACCCTCGCCGGTACGGCCCTCGCGCAGCAGCACGCCGGCGAGCAGCAGCACGGTCCGCTGGGACAGTTCCTCCGCGCCGAGCTCGTCGGCCCGGCGTCTCAGATCGGCGGCCGGGGAACGCACCGTGCGGAATTGCGACATCGGGCGGGACTCGAGTTCGGCCACGGCCGCCTCGAGGGCGCCCAGCTCGAGATGCCGCTCGGTGGGGATACAGGTCGCCGTCTCGGTCGTCACTGTCCCTCTACTTCCTGTCGTGGCCGTGACGGTCCACGGTCCGGCGCCCGGGTGGCAGGACGGGTCCCCTTCGGTTGCCGCCCGGTTGCACTGCCCTTCGAACCCGGCGACACCGGTCACCCTGTCCCGGCCGGGACACGGCACACGGTCGCCACCCGTCCGTCCCGGCCGGCCAGGAGCGGCTGCCGGCCAGGAGCGGCTTCCGGCCTGACGGGGATTCGGGCGTCAGCGGTCGGTGCAGACCGGTGCGGAGCTCACCACCCGCTTCACGGAGTACTTCACGGCGACCGAGAAGCAGTAGTCGACCTTCTCGTTGAGCGGGCTCACCGTCCAGTCCGCCGACCGCGCGGACAGCTCCTGGAACTTCTGCGGTTTCTCCCCGGCCCGGCCTCCGGAGATCAACACCACGCCTTCGGCGCCTCGGGGGTACGTCCAGAGCAGCGTCACGCTGTCCCCGCTGTCGCGCAGCCGGACGTTCTGCGGAGCCCCCGCCGCCGCGGGGGCGACACTGGCCGCCATGCTCGCCGCCGGTGTCGTCGCGGGCGCGCCGGTGGGCGCCGCCGTCGGTGCGGTCGCCCCGTCAGCGTCCGGCAGGGTCAGGATCACCACCGCGGCGGCCGCGGCCACCCCGCAGGCCAGCACCGCGGCGAGCAGCAGCGGATGGGTGGCCCGGCGGCGGGCGGGGGTGTCGGTGCGTACCGGGACGCACCGGGTGTTCGGCGGGTCGGTCCGGGTCCCGCTGCTGGCCGTGCCCTTCGGCACCGCCCGGCCGTCCTCGTCGTAGTCGGGTGCCCGCCGGCCGGGCAGCGGCGGCGGGGTGTCCGCCCGGGCGTGCCGGCCGATCGGGTCGCCGGGTAGCCGGTGCAGGTCACTGAGGTACAGCGGCTGCTGGTACACCGAACCGTTCGGGTCGGTCTCCCGGTCGTCGGACTCCTCGTCGAGATCGTCGTCCTCGGTGGGATAGACCCGGCCGTTCGGATCGGTCGGCCGGTCGTCCGGTGGTGGCTGGCCGGGTGCGTCCACCGGGTACGGCGCCGGGCTCGCCGGGCCCGGGTCGGCGACGGTCGGCCGGCGCGGGAACCGGCGGCTCGGGTCGGTGGAGGTCCGGCCGCCCCGCTCGGCGGTCGCACACGAGTGCCGGCCGGACGCGCGCCCGGTGGCGAGCGCGGCGGCCTGCCGGGCCAGCGGATGGTCGGCGGGCAGGTACCGGGCGCTCAACTCTTGGGCCAGCGCCAGGTGTTCGGCGGACTGCCGGTCCCGGCCGCACTCGCGTTCCATCGAGCCGAGCCGGGCGAGCATCTTGATCCCGGCGGGGGCGGCGTCCCCGTACACGTCACGATGGTGCCGCCAGGCGCGGGCGAGCCGCGCCCGGGCCGCGCCGCAGTGCCCGGCGGCGTGCTCGGCGACGGCCAGGTCGGCCTCGGCGGCGAGCACCCGCGGCGAGTCCGGGCCGTCCGCCGCGGCCAGTTCGCCGACCAGGTCGTGATAGACGATCGCGGCCCGGCCGTGCTGGCCGATCCGCTGCAGCACCGCGGCGTGGGTGGCCGCGGCGGCGATGGTCCGCTCGTCGCGGGCGCCGTGCAGGCGCTCCTCGGCGGAGTGCGCGAAGGACGCCCAGAGCCGGGCGGACTCCGGGTCGCCGAGGGCGATCAGGACCCGGGCGTGCAGGGCGGCCGCGACGGCCATGTCCGCGGTGGCGCGGCGGGGGTCGGCGTCGGCGCCCCGCAGGACGTCGTCCAGGACCGCGCGGGCACCGGTGAGATCGCCGGCCGTGGACAGGGACTGCGCCTGAGCCGTTCGTTCCGCGAGCTGAGGGGCCATGTTTCCCATAGTGCTCGGCCGGATACCGTGGGTACAAGTTTCCGGTAGCGAAGTGGACAGGGTAGAAACACGGACATGTCCCCGATCACCACGGTCACCCGTGAACTCCTGGTCCGTTACCTGCAGACATGGGCTCCCGGTGCGCTGCACCGCGGACGCCGCGCGGTCTACGCACACGGATACGCCGACGCCGACGACGGCGCGGCCGCCGAAGCGGCGGTGCGGGTCCTGGCGGCCCTGCCCGACCTGGCCCGCAACCGGGAACTGTCCATGGTGGCGGTCGGCGCGGAGGCGGGTGGGCTGGTCGGGCGCCTCGGCGCGGCCCAGCGGGACTCCGGTGCGGCGGCCGGGCTGGCGGTGCTCCCGGTCGGCGGCGGGACGGAGGAACGACTGGCGGTGGCGTTGCGGGCCGCGGGCGCTTCACGCGTACCCCTGCTTGCTTTTCTGGATGCGACCAGCGCGGGTGAACCGCCGAGTGTGACCACCGTCGCGGCGGTGGCGTCCGCCGGAAAGCCGGCCGACGTGCTGCTGGCGCTGCCGCCGGGGACCCCGCTCGAGCCCTATCGCACCGTGGGACTGCCGCTGGTCACTGCGGTCCGGGTGGCGACCGGCGAGCTGCTGGTGTTCGGTACGGCCTCGGGACGCAACCTGGAGGATTTCAAGGAGGAACTCTGGGCGGCCGCCGAGTCCGCCGGGGCGCGTCTGGGCGACCCCGGCGACCCGGAGGACCTGCTGATCGACGTCTCGCCGGAGCCCGACCACGACCCGTTGCGCCGGGCGTTGCTGGCGCGTCTGGACGAGGCGGGCGCGGCGACGGTGACCGAACTGCGGACGTTCGCCCTGACCGACACGGTCTATCGGGCGGCGGACGCCACCACGGTGCTGCGCGCCCTGGTGGACGCCGGGACGGTCACCCGCCGGCCGGAACACGGCCGGCTCGGCGGAGACGTCTCGATCAGCACGTCATGACCGGGACTTGTCCTGCTTCCAGGACAGCGGGCCGGGCAGGTCGTAACGGTGCGCGCGGGTCCGAGAGTTCCACGACCACTTGCCGATCTTCAAACTGAAGGACGAGTAGCCGTTCTCGGTGAAGTTCAGAACAAGCGGCCCGATCTTCTTGCGGCTGCGGTAAACGATGGGCATCGGAACGTCTCCCCTCCACTGTGCTGGTGGCAGAACGATTCCCGATGACGCGGATTTACAAACGTCAGCGCGGCTGCCACGCGTCGGGACGCGTGGTCAGCTTGCGGACGTGCGCCGGCATCCGCCCGCTGATCAGCTCGGCGAGGCTCACCTCGTCGACCACCTCACGGACCGCCGCACGGACCGCGACCCACAGGTTCGGCAGGTTCTCGGCGGCACCGGTGTATTGCGTCTCCTCCGGACGGAGCCCGCGCACGCCGGCCAGCGGGCCGTCGACGGCCCGCAGGATCTGGCCGATCGTCACGTCCCGTGGTGGGTGGGACAGCGTGTAGCCACCCTCGGCGCCACGCTGCGCCCGGACCACTCCGGCACGGCGCAGGTCGGCGAGCACCGCCTCGAGGAATTTCCGAGGCATGTCTTGGTCTTGGGCAATGGCCTGGGCCGACATCAGTGCGGGGTAGGCCTGCGCCAAACTCAGCGCCGCCCGGACCGCGTAGTCGCCACGCGCGGAGATCTGCACCTGACTATCATGCCCCCCGCCCACATCCCGGATGCACATACCCCAGGGAGTTGTGGGAATTACGGTCAGTCAGAGGGAGATCGCTGAGCGGGAATTCCGCTGGTCACGAAGTGCGAACGGAATTGTCCCGGACTCAGACCCGTCTCCCGGTGGAAGAAACGTCCGAAGTTGGTCGGCTCCCCGAATCCGAGGCTGCGGCCCACCTCCGCCACCGACAGCGGGGTCGCGGCGAGCAGCCGCCGCGCCTGCAGCGCGACACGGTCGTCGACGACCTGCTTGGCGGTGCGACCGGTCAGCGCGAGGCTCGCCCGGGTCAGGGTCCGCACCGAACAGCCGAGCTCGGCGGCATAGTCCTCCACCCGGCGGGAGTCCGGATAGCCCTCCTCCAGCCGACGACGGAAGCGCTCGAAGGTGCGGGCCTCGACGTGCCCGGGCGGCACACTGCCCGAGTCCAGCAGCCGGACCCGCAGCAGCAGCGCGGCCAGCTGGTGGCGCATCAGCGCGGCAGCGGCACTGCTCGGCGTGCCGCCGGCGTCCCGGACCAGGTTGTCGACCATGGCGCCGAAGCCGGCCGGGTCGGGCAGGCTCACCGGCGCGCGGGCCGGACCGTCCGGATCGTCGGGCACGAGACCGTCGAGCTCCTCCGGCCGGAACAGATCGGACCGGAAGACGATCGACACGACTCCCTCGGGTCCGCTCTCGAAGCGGACCGCCTGACCGGGACGGACCCATATCAAGGTGCCCGGGCCGCACTGATGTCGGGCGAAGTCGACCTCGGCGACCAGCGTCCCGGCAGTGGTGGACACGAGCGCGTGGCAGCCCAGAAGGCCGGTGGGCGCACCGGCGGTCACCGGCAGGTCGCACGTGCCGATGCCCGCCCAGTCTGGCGGGAGACACGCGAACGCCGGGTCAACGGAATGAGTGAGTGCTGGCATCGACGCTGACGGTAACCGTCGACGACCGTCAACGCATGCCTGCCTGAACTCAATGCGTTAATTGTCCGTTTTCCTGCTCGGTATTCGCTATACGTCCGATTCCGATTTCTTTTCGGAGATCGATTACTTTTCCGGATAAAGGGCGACCCGTACGGACCGGCAGTGTCCGCGCGAGTCGCCCTTTGATCGCTGTCGCTGTCACCGGGGTGGTCGCCCCCGGTTTATCGCCCCGCGAGCAGACGATTGACCGCAGCATCCACGTCCAGGTGATCGGACTCCCGGCCCCGCGGCACCACCACATAGGTGCGCCGAAGGAACCGGACCAGGACACTGCGCGGCACCTCGAACAGCGCGTTGCCGTCGGGTGACGACAGAGCCAGCGCGACGAAATCGCCCCGCGGCGTGGCCCACGGCCACACCCGGACATCGCCGATACCTGCCGGCTCATCAAGCCCGGTCACAAGAAGTTCCCGCGCAAAGGACCAGCTCACGGCTTCCCCACCGGCTGATTCTGCGTGGAACAACACATGGACCGCATACGGGTCGGCTGGGTCGTAGCGCAGACTGGCCCGCACAGGCAGAGCCGTCGCGTCTGGCGCTACGAGCCGCAGCGAGGTTTCGACCTCGACGGTCGTTGGACGAATGGTACTCATGGACGAACTCCCCCCGGCACCGCTGCGAGGCTGGTGAACCCCGCGTTTCCCATACTCAGGTGATCCCTGTCGTTACGCTCCGCCATACGCTGATCTCACCCAGTAGTGGGAAGACGGTTTCGAAAACGCCTCCGCACAGGACGTAAAGCGATATCTTGTCCTGTTCTGCCCATGTACTCGATTCCGCCCGGCGTCGGGTGGCCCAGCAGTTGACTTACTCCGGTAACGTCCAGTCCTCCCGGGTAGTGACGGGACCGCGGAACACTGGGGGATGAAATGGTTCTTAAAGCCGGACGACAAGGCATCTGACGTGCGTGTGCTCGACCGTATCCGGACCACCCCGACCGGACGCCTGGCCCTGAAGATCGGCGTCGGTGCCCTCGGCGGCCTGGTCACCCTGGTCGGGATCGTCCTGATCCCACTGCCCGGGCCCGGGTGGGCCATCGTGATCCTCGGCCTGGCCATCCTCGCCGTGGAGTTTCACTGGGCACGGGGAGTCCTCGCCTTCACCCGCCGGCACGTGACCAGCTGGACCCAGTGGATAGCCCGCCAGTCCCTGCCGGTCCGCGGTCTCGTCGGACTGCTCGGCATGGTCTTCATCAGCGCCGTCGTGTGGGCGAGCGTCCGGGTCAGCTTCGGCGTCGACCTGGTCCAGGTCGCCCTGGACTTCCTGGAGACGCGCCAGTGACCCCTGGTTCGCCTAGGCTGCGGGACATCTAGTAGAGTTCCATCTCGTTGAGGGCGATTAGCTCAGCGGGAGAGCGCTCCGTTCACACCGGAGAGGTCACTGGTTCGATCCCAGTATCGCCCACAAGTACGTTGAGCTGCGAAAAGGTCCACCGCAATGATCCAATGCGGTGGACCTTTTGTCACGGTTCTGGGAGCAGGCGGGGTTGACCACTCCTAGGTCAGATTTGTTCTGCTCCCTGCTTGACCACTACCAGGTCGCCAAGGAGCTCACCCGACGCTGGCATCCATCGAGCGTGGCGCATCGGTGGGAGTGCCAGGCCACTTGTGCAGTCGACGCCGGAGCGCTGTCCGAGTGGGGCATCGCTGGGGCGGAACCTCAGAGGTCATCTCGAAACGGCCCTAGCCCTGGAGACGAGGCCGGTGCCAGTCGTCGATGACGGTGACCAGATGCTCTCCCACCCGGATGGCATCGTCGCGGATTCGGTCGACGAGCTCCGGAGTGATCGCCTCATCCTCGAGCCGCTCAACATCGCGGAACAGCGCCGCCGTCTCGAACAAGGCCGCGGACCCGTTGACGGCACCGCGCCGGGTCCAGCGGCGGTACTTCGTCACGACGTTGAACACCGAGCTGACGAACAACGCCGGCCGTTCGATGAGATCAGGCAGGTCCTGCACGAACGCCAGGATCGACGAGTCACCGGTCAGGATCTCGTCATCGGCGTCCACCGGGCCGAAAGCCCGTAGCCGGGCAACGACATCGCCCGGGTCCACGGCATCGCCGGCACAGATCGCCCACGCGACGGAGAGACCCTCGCTCGTGACCACCGGAACCGGCCGGCGAAGCTCGTTCTGCGACACCGACCTGATCAGTAGTCGTTCCATGCGTTGCACACACGCCACCGACATGATCCGTTGCGCATCCGGGCTCAACTGATCCGCGCGGTCCCGGGCCGAACGCCAGAGTTCCAGGTCGAGGTTCGTCACGGCCAGACGATACCCGGGGTGAAAATCGCCGCCCGCGACTTGCGTTTCGGTTTCACCGGCGCCACGATCTGAGCTCCCGGTTCGCTGGCGACGAGTTCCTTGCAGTTCTCCTTGTCCTCACCACAGAACGGGTTGGACGCGTAGATCACGATCGGACTGACCGGAACCGCAGCGGCGTCGGTCTTCGCCTCAGTGATGACCAGCGGCTCCGCATGGACTGCGTCATTCGGGTTGTCGACTGGCAGCAGACCCGCGCCAATAGCCACGGCCCGCTGTTCGTCCTCCAGATCGATACGACCGCCGACGTAGGAGAACACTCTCCCGGTTTTCACATTGCAGACGGCCAGTACTGCGACCGTCTGGTTGATCGTCCTGAACTCCTGCCGGGAGTACCCGTCCATCACCTTCTCCGCCGACTCCTCGGCCTTGGCGAGTTCGGCCTGCCGGTTGACGCTGTCGCACTTGCTGCCACCGCTCTGCGACGGCACTACCGTAGGTGCTGCCGACGGCCTGCCGGAGGTTTTCGCCGACACAGCCACTGACGGCTGCCCGGTTGCTTTCTGGTCAGCGAGGATCTCGGCGAGCTCGTCGAGCAGGTCGCCTTGGATCTGCTTGATCTTCGCCGTTGTGACAGCTTTCGCGACCGCCCGGACCTGCGCGGTATACACGTGCGCGCCCCGCATTGTGCTCGCCCGGACCCAGAAAGCCGACCAGGCCGCTGACACGTTCGTACACCGCAGCGTGCCAGCCCCGTTGACCGGAACCGTCCCTGACGATGTGCACCCGCCGACAGGGGCACCGTCACCGGTCATCGTCGCGGTCACGTCGACGCTGACCTGCTTCGGGGCCTCCATGTTCGTGCTGGAGAAACTCGTCGTCAGCGCCTGCGTGACCGTGCACGACGCCGGTCCGCACCCGGTGAACGCCGCAGTGCCCTTGACGTCGAACTGGTAGCTGGTATCGACCGCATCGGTGAGCTTCCCGACCTGCGCCACCAGATCTCGGTACGTCCTCTCGACCTGCGCGTCCGAGAGTTTCGGAAAGTCCATCTCCTGCAACGACGCCCCGGCGACCGGGGCCTTCACCGGCACGGTCGGTGCCCGAAGCGCCTGCCCGTAGATCCCGCCGAGATCCGGCAGCGTCGGCAACGCGGGAAGGCTCGTCAACGGCCGTCCGGACGGCATCGTCGGGAACGTCGGCAGCGCCGGGATCGGCGGAACAGACGGCCCGACACCGGCCGGCGCGTATTTCACCACCCGATGCGGTGCCTCCGTGCTGACGAACAGATCCCCGGAAGGAGCCGTCGCCTTCCACACCTGCTCCGTCCCGACCATCGTCGTCTCCTCGACATCGGGAAAGACGGCGGTCGACTCAACCTGGGCACTCAGAGCAGCACCGAGTTCTTGCGGCGTCACCAGTGACCGAGCACCGGCCGACGTCAATCCGGCCGACGTACCACCGGTGACCCACTGCCCGGCCACGCCATCCAGGCCCCCGCCGAGCGCGGTGGCAGGCCCACCAGACAGCTGCTCCGGCATCTTGATGTACGTGCGCCCGTCGACACGCATCACGCCGACGTCCAGGCCGGCGACGGTCAGAGTGCCAGTCAGGGCCCCACCACGCAGCACCGTCATGTCGCTGACCGACCCAGCCAACTGCGGAGACTGCACCCGCACCGCCGGCGCCGCAGCGACCGCGGCAACCGCCTGCCGGAACTGCTCACGCGTCGAAGACCCCGCGTCGTTGCCAGTGACCTTCCAGACAGCCATCCCCGCGACGACCAGAACCGCCAGCACCGCGGCAACTCCGGTCAAGATCGCTTTGCGTGATCGGCTGACCGCCGTCACCTGCTCAGACATACGCCCCCCACGTGATAAGCCAAGCACCATAGAGACGCTGGCCAGGATCTGGCTAGTTCGGCTGGGCGTGCGTGGATCACGTCACTGCCCGCGCGTTGGCAGATCGGCCGACTCGCATCGGCAATGACCATCGCCGCCAGCTCACGGGCCTTCGGCAAGAGCTCCGCGTTGCGCGACAGCGGCCAGGCGAAAATCGTACGTTGGTGACATCGCACCACGGGGAGGGCTGGGACGCCGGTCTCCAGGTCGAGGCACAGCCTCTTCTCCTGGCAATCCCACAGAGACTCAGTTTCAGCGGCGCCGGACGATTCGGTGCGCGACGGTGGGAGGTGCACACCGCGAGGCTGTCGGGGCGCGCGTGCCACATCGCGGCAGGCGTCCTCCGGCCCACAGGGCCGCAATCAACGAACCGGAAGAACTGCCACACTCATGACCGACGCCGAAGCCTCAGCCGACAACGTCACCCGACTCGGAAAGTTCGTCACGGAGCAGAACAGCATCCAGCCTGGCAGGTTCCGCCTCTTCCACGAATACACCGATGACATCCGCCAACGTGATGCCGGGTCCTCGGACGGGCCAGATGGAGAGAACGGAAACAAGGCGCCTTCGGACGCCGGCCCGTCGGAAGATGCCGCATGAGCTGACGCCCGCTTGGGCGAGAAGCAACCTCCTCCTCGCGGGACATGATGTTTTCCCTGTTCAGAAGCCGCCTTCAATGAGGGTGGGGAGCACCGCCACGATGAAATCGGGCTGTCCGGGGTGGGCGGTGCACCACTGCTCCCAAAACCGGTGACCGGGCGGGGAGCAGGCGGGGTTGAAACCAGCAGCGTCTAACAGCGCCGCACGGCATTCAGCAACGTTGGACGACAGCGACTGAGCAGGACCGATCTGTATTCATGCTGGTCAGCGGCTTGATCGGGCTACGTTCACACAGGAGCGCTCCATCCGAACAGCGCTCAACAGCGCCGAAGAGCACGTCTACGCAGCTCAACAGCGTCGTGCCGAGTGATCGATCTCCTACGTCTGCTCCCGTGTAGCACTCCCCCGCGCCCGGAGCGTTCTGTCGAGCGTTCAGGCGCCGGCTGACCTCTCCCCTACGGCCGGAGTGGTCAGGGGGTTGCCCTCTGTGCCAAGATCATGAGAGGCAAGATCTACTCTTGAAACGTTGAGTTGAGGGCGAGCGAGGAGACCACCACCGGTGGGTTCGAACAGTGAG